>NZ_JALQDB010000037.1:0-605383 GCF_023631465.1 Caballeronia sp. GAWG1-1 | reverse complement strand
GCAACACACGAACGTGGACGTCAAGAGCATCACCAAGTCGGTCGATGCGCTCGGCAGCATGTTCGTCGGCATGAAGGTCTGAGGCCTCGCAGGCTCAGAGAGGGAAGGACCACGTGCCTTCCTCTCTCGTTGATTCTTGCCGGTAACGTCCGAGCCTCAACGAGAGGACCGTATCTCCTTGCGGCCCTCTGGGTGAAGAGTTTTAGCCCGCTTGTTAGCGGGCTTTTTTTGCGTCCGATCAAAGCGACGGTACGACATGCTCCCTCGAAAACCACGAGCGATGAATCGTCTACCGCGTCGAAGATAATCCGCCAGCAAATTTATCCGGTTGACAACGCTTTTTGGCCAGAGAAACCTGACGTTGTGCAATGCACCAATCTGGCTGAATCGCGGCAGAAGCCAGGAATACACGTCACGCCGCTCAACGTTCATCTTCGAGGTCCGTCATGCGACTTTCCATCCTGCTGGCTGCACTCACGACCTGTCTGACCTGTACGGCACGCGCAGAAAATCCGGCTTCGCCACAAGACTCGGCCATGTACCTTTCGAGTGTCGTCGGCAATTCGCAGATGAACGCAAATCCGCAACTGGCGCAGCCGGTCAGCGCGTCGTCGGACAAACCATGCACGTCGCCCGGAAGACGGGTTCAGCGGGACATTCGTGGGTCGATCGACGGTGGCTCGCGCTGCGACAATGCAACGGCCACCGCGTTCTGACGACACGCGCGAAGCAGCGTGTTCGACGTTTGCGACGCGTGCATCACTTTAGGTGTAGCTGCTCGACGACAAGCGCAGGACAACGATTTCACTCAGAGGCCGCTCAAGTGCGAGCGCGAAAACGGCCCTCGCATTGCTCGATGCATCGCGCACCTTCGCGCCGCCAAAAACTAGCACGCGCAATGCCGCGCTTAAGAGGAAGAGGGACGCGCCTTAAAAGTCGTCGGAGAAACTCAGTTCATAGTCGACGCTCGCGCCCACGCGCAACTCACGGCCCGCGCCGTCAAGAGCAATCGCGTTCTGCCCGAACGTGAGGCCGCCATCTACACGAGCATTAGCGCGCCAGCCCATCATGACGTCGAGCGGTTCGTTGGGCCATTGCGCGTCGCGCACGCCGTGCGTCTGATCGACCGTCGTGATCGGACAGCGCGCGCACGGCTTCACCATGCGCAACACGATGCCATCGACCGAGATCGTATCGATGAAGTCTTCCTCGAAGGCGTCGAGACCGCTCAAGACGACATTGGGCCTGAAGCGATTCATCGGCACGCGCGGCGCGCCCTTCGCTTCGAGACGCGCGTTGAGATCGTCGAGCGAGGCGTGGTTGGCGACGAGCAGCGGAAAGCCATCGGCGAATTGCGTGGGTGCGTCGGCATCGCGCGTCCACGTCTTGCTCGCGAGGCGCGTGACGTCGTCGGCAAAGCGCACGAGCCGCACGGGAACGCCGAGGCGTGCGGAGAACCAGCGCGCGGCGCTCACGCCTTCGTCTAACGCCTCGAAGTGATCGCGCCAGACATTCACGGCGACGCGCGCCGGGTCTTTCTCGTGCGCAAGCGGCACTTCGAGCGGTTCGGCAGCATCGGGGGAATTCAGCACGAGCGCATCTGCCGTGAGCGTTGGAATGATGCGCGCCATCGCCGGGAATTCGCGTTGCGAGACGAAGCGCCCGTTTTCGTCGATGACCATCCAGTGGCGATCCCACGGAAACCCGTGAACGGCGAGCTGCACGCAATCGAGTGCGATTGCGCCGCATGACTTGACTGGATAGACGAATAGCGCGCTGATGGTAGGCATGATCGGGGTGTTCGATGGCGCGAACCGCTCATCTGGAAAAGCGCCATTGTCCCGTGCTCATATTGTTCCGGCAAGCGGTGCGTTCATACGCTTTATAACCGTTTCCCCGCATCCGCCGTGACGCGCTCGATCAACCGCTGCACACGAAGCGCATCATCGCCGCTGACGCTCGGCGCGCGATCATCCCGCACGGCATCGAAAAAGTCCTTCAACAATGCACGATGCGCGGCGTGCGAGAAGTCCATCGGCTTCGCACCGAAGCCCGACGACGAAGGATCGCGAAACTCGTCGATGCTTCCATCACGGAAAAACACGCGCAAGTGCCCGCCTTCGAGCGTTGCCGTGCCTTTATCGCCGATTAACTCGATGCGCTCCGGAAAGCCCGGAAACGCCGCCGTGGTTGCAAGAAGATGACCCACGGCGCCGCTCGCGAACGTAAGCGAAGCGCTTGCAAAGTCCTCGGACTCCATCGTGTGCAACGCGGTGGTCGCGGTAGCCGCCGCGACCGAGGACACATCGCCCGCCAGCCACAGAAGAATGTCGAGCGAATGAATTGCCTGCGTCAACAACACGCCACCGCCATCGCGCGCATAAGTGCCACGGCCCGGTTCGTCGTAATAGGATTGCGGCCGCCACCAGCGCAGATCGAGTCCCGCGCATGCAATCGAACCAAGCGCGCCACTCGCCTTCACTTCCGCCAGCCGCTGCACGGCGGGACGAAAGCGATTTTGAAACACCACGCCGAGTTTGCATTCCGCAGTACGGCAGATATCGACGATGCGCGTGGCGCGCGACATCGACACATCGAGCGGTTTCTCCAGCATCACGTGCTTGCGCATTGCGGCGGCCTGTTCGACCAGTTCGAGATGCGTATTCGGTGGGGTGAGGACGAGCATGGCGTCGATGGTCGCGTCGTTCAATATTGCATCGACAGACGCGCCGACAGGAAACCCGTGCGCGCTGGCGAACCGTTCTACTCGTTCAGGCGAACGGCCGACGACCGCCACGACCTCCACTTCCTCACGCAATTCATTCAATGCGAGCGCGTGAGGCGTTGCAGCCAATCCAGCGCCGACCATCGCGATTCGAATTTTGCGCATCGAGCCTTCCTTGGGCGTTGATGTGTCACACGATTGTCGTCAGCTCCGGAACGGCTTCGAAAAGATCCTGAGCCAGACCATAATCCGCGACGCTGAAAATAGGCGCTTCCGGGTCCTTGTTAATGGCGACGATGACCTTGCTGTCCTTCATGCCGGCTAGATGCTGAATCGCGCCCGAGATGCCGACCGCCACGTACAACCGCGGCGCGACGATCTTGCCCGTCTGACCCACTTGATAGTCGTTCGGCACGTAACCGGCATCGACCGCCGCGCGCGATGCGCCCAGCGCAGCACCGAGTTTATCAGCGAGCGGTTCGAGCACCGTCGTGTAGTTCTCGCCATTGCCGAGGCCGCGTCCACCCGACACGATGATCGAAGCCGAAGTCAGTTCCGGCCGATCCAGCTTCGTGACTTCGCGGCTGACGAATGACGAGATGCCAGCGTCGGCTGCCGCTTCGATCTTCTCGACCGATGCACTGCCGCCTTCTGCCGCCACCGGATCGAAGCCCGTTGCACGCACCGTGATGACCTTGATCGGATCGCTCGATTGCACCGTCGCGATAGCGTTGCCCGCATAGAATGGACGCTCGAAGGTATCGGCACTGTCGACGGCGGTGATGTCGCTGATCTGTGCGACGTCCAGATGCGCCGCGATGCGCGGCGCGATGTTCTTGCCATAGGCAGTAGCAGGCGCGAGGATGTGCGAATAGTCCTTCGCGATATTCAGCACCGTGCCCTCGACATTCTCAGCCAGACCTTCGGCGAGTTGAGGCGCATCCGCAAGCAGCACTCTCGAAACGCCTGCGATCTTGGCTGCCGCATCGGCCGCGCCTTGCGCGTTCGCACCCGCGACCAGCACATGGATATCGCCGCCGATTTTTGCCGCCGCCGCTACCGTGTTCAACGTCGCGGCCTTGATGGACGCGTTGTCGTGTTCCGCAATTACCAGAATCGTCATCAGATCACCTTCGCTTCGTTCTGCAACTTCTCGACCAGCGTCTTGACATCGGGCACTACCACACCCGCCGAACGCTTCGGCGGTTCCGCGACTTTCAGCGTCTTCAGTCGCGGCGTCACGTCAACGTCAAGATCAGCGGGCTTCAAAGTCTCCAAAGGCTTTTTCTTTGCCTTCATGATATTGGGCAGCGTGACATAGCGCGGCTCGTTCAGGCGCAAGTCGGCCGTCACCACCGCAGGCAGCTTCAACGTCAACGTTTCGGCGCCGCCGTCGATCTCGCGCGATACCGTCGCCTTGCCGTCCGTCACCACCACCTTCGATGCAAACGTCGCTTGCGGCAACGCAGCCAGCGCGGCGAGCATCTGGCCGGTCTGATTGCAATCGTCGTCGATAGCCTGCTTGCCCAGAATCACGAGCTGCGGCTGTTCCCTGTCGATGAGCGCCTTCAGTATCTTCGCCACGGCGAGCGGTTGCAGTTCATCGCCGGACTCGACGAGAATGCCGCGATCCGCGCCAATCGCCAGCGCGGTACGCAAAGTCTCCTGGCACTGCGCGACGCCGCACGATACCGCGACGACTTCCGTCGCCACACCTGCTTCGCGCAGGCGCACGGCTTCTTCCATCGCGATCTCGTCGAAGGGATTCATCGACATCTTCACGTTGGCGAGTTCGACGCCGCTGCCGTCGGACTTGACGCGCACCTTCACGTTGTAATCCACCACTCTCTTCACTGCCACGAGGATTTTCATGAGCTAACCGTCCTTCAACGAATGCAAGTCTCACTTGATGATCAACACCTTCGACCGATCGAAAGCCACCGTGACGGCGACGATCAGGATCAGACCGAACACGATCTGCTGCGCGAATACGCTGATGCCGACGAAGGTCATGCCCACGCGCGCCACCGACACCAGCAGTGCACCGACGAGCGTCCGTCCAATGCCGCCCGCGCCGCCCGTCAGCGCCGTGCCGCCGACGATCACGGCGGCGATGGCCGGCAAAAGGAATTGATCGGCAAGCGTGGGCGAACCGCTTCCAAGACGCCCTGCCATCACGACGCCCGCCAGTCCCGCGAAGAACGACGAGGTGCCGAACACGAGGCACTTCGTGACCGACACGCGCACGCCCGAGGCAATGGCGGCGGGTTCGCCCGCGCCGATGGCATCGGTGCGACGGCCGAACACCGTCGAGCGATGCAGGAACAGGCAGAACAAAAACACGGCCACGCCAAGCAGGATTTCATGCGGCACGCCGAACGACGTACCCGTGGTCCATCCAAGCGATGCATTGCGCATCTCGTCGCTGATGCCGATGGCACGCGTACCCGACAACGTCAACGCCGCCGCCGATGCAATGCCGCCGACCGCGAGCGTCGCGATGAACGAGGGAATGCGCAGCACGGTCTGAATGACGCCGCTCAAAAGCCCGATGCCGAACGAAGCCGCAAGCGCGATCACCGCCGCCATCGCGCCGTAACGCGGCAGCAGCATCGCGACGATCACGCTCGACAACGACGCCACCGCCTGCAACGAAAGGTCGATGCTGCCGAGCAAAACCACGAATGTCGTGCCGGCCGCCATGATGAAAAGCGTCGAGCTATCGGCAAGCAAACCGAGTTGTGTCGATGGCGCGAGAAAGCTCGGCTGTGCAAGCTCGATCAACACGTAGAGCACGACGAGTGCGAGAAACGGCGCGTTGTCGCGCAGCTTCGCCGCAAGGGGAGCGTTCAGTTGTGGCATATCGACCTCAGACCATGTGTTCGACGATTTCGACCTGCGAAGGCTTGCGCCCGACTTCGCACGGCAGGATTTTTTCGGCGCGGCCGTCGCGCATCACCATCACGCGATGACTGAGACCAAGAATCTCTTCGAGCGTGTCGCCGGTCAGCACCACCGCCACGCCGTCCGCCGTCAGTTCGCGGATCAGCTGATAAACCTCTTCCTTCGCGCCGACATCGAGACCGCGTGTCGGATGATCGAGCACGAGGATTCGGCTGCCCGCGAAGCGCCATTTCGCGAGCACCACTTTCTGCTGATTGCCGCCAGAGAGATTGCGGCACGACGCATCGGCGCCGGGCGTCTTGATGTGCAGACGTTCGATCCATTCGTTGGCGAACGCACGCTCGCGCGCCTTCTTCACGATGCCGCCACGGCTCACCGCATTGAGACGCGGCAAGGTCAGGTTTTGCGCGACGCTCATTTGCGTGACGAGACCTTCGACCTTGCGCTCGCGCGGCACGTAGCCAATGCCCAATGCAACGGCATGATTCGCATGCGGCTTCAGATGCGTGCTGCCCACCAGCACTTCGCCGCGATCGAGCTTTTCGAGTCCCGCGATGACGCGGCACAGTTCCTCGCGCCCCGAGCCGACCACGCCCGCGACTCCGAAGACTTCGCCGCAGCGGACATCGAAGGACACGTCATCGAGCACATGTCCGAGCGACGCGTGACGCACCGAAAGCGCTACATCGTCGCGGCAAGGCTTCTGCAGATTCTCGCGGTAATACTCGCCATGCAGCGTACGGCCCACCATCAGTTCATGCAGCTTCGTCACCGACGCCGTTCCCGACGCCATCTCGGACACGACCTTGCCGTCCTTCATGACATACACGCGATCGGAAAGCGACAGCAGCTCGTCGAGCCTATGCGAGACGAACACGAACGAGGCGCGCGACTTCAGTTCGCGCACGAGGCCGAAGAGAATCTCGATCTCGCCTGCTTCGAGCACGGAGGTCGGCTCATCGAGCAAGATGATCGGCGTGCCGCCCGTGCGACTCGCCAGCGACAAGGCGCGCGCGAGTTCCACCATCTGCCGCTGACCGAAGGACATGTCTTCGCAGAGCGTCAATGGATCGATATTCAAACGCACGGTCGCCAGTTCCTTCTGCGCCGCGCGCTTGAGCTTCGACCAGTTGATGCGGCCGAAGGTCACGAACTGTTCTTCGCGCCCGAGAAACAGGTTCTCCGCGACCGTCAGGTTCGGCAGGATCGACTGCTCCTGATACACCATGGCGATGCCCTTGGAGGTCGCATCGCGCGGATTACGAATCACGAGCGGCTTGCCGTTCAGCGTGATCTCGCCCGCATCCTGACGATACGCGCCGGTCAGGAGCTTCATCAACGTGGACTTGCCCGCGCCGTTCTCGCCGATCAGACCGACGATCTCGTTGGGCCGCACGTCGATGGACACATCGTCGAGCGCAAGTACGCCCGGAAAGCGCTTGGTGACATTCTTGAGTGACAGCATGTTCATCTCCTCACGCTCATTTGACGATGCGCCGGCGCGAACGATTCAGCGCGAGCGTTACCGCCGCGATGATCAGCACGCCTTGAATGCCCTGCTGCACGTAAGGCGGAACGCCAAGCAGCACCATGCCATTGCCGAGCACGATGACGATGAGCGTGCCGACGAGCGTGTTCATCGGGCTGCCGTTGCCGCCCGCGAGCGACGTGCCGCCGACCACGATTGCGGTGATCGCCACGAACAACTGACCATCGGCGATACGCGCGTGGCCCTGACCGTATTGCGCGACGGCCAGAATGCCCGCGACGCCATAGAACGCACCGGCCAGCGCGAAGACCGCAATGCGCACGCGCGATACTCGCACGCCGCTCAGACGAGCGAGGTCCTCGCCTCCGCCGATGGCAAGCGTATGCCGGCCGAGCAGCGTGTGCTTGTAGACGAACCACGCGATTCCCAGCACCAGCACCGCGATCCACACCGACAAAGGCGAGCCGAAATAACGCGTGATGGAGATGGCGCGCAACATCGGGTCGCTCACGCGGATGGTGTTTCCCGACAGCCACGCAGTGCCGATTCCCGTCGCCACGAAGCCGACGGCAAGCGTCGTGATGAACGAAGGGATGCGCAGGAACACGTGCAGCACGCCATTGGCAAGGCCGAGCAGCGCGCCCGCCGCGATCGCCACGGCGAGCACCCACAGCCCGTAGTGGTTATCGTTGTACGAGTTCTCGACCAGCATCGACACGGCAATCGCCGCGACCGCGACGATGCCTTCCGCCGACAGGTCGATGCTGCCGAGCTGAATCACGAACGCGGCGCCCAAGGCGATGGTCAACGGAATCGCCGCGCCCACCGCGATTCGCGACAGGTTCATCGGATCGAAGAAATCGTGGTTCAGCGCGCCGATGCAAAGACCGAGCGCCACCAGCACCAGAACGGGTGCGAATCGTCGCAGCAAAGCCTGCTTCGATACCAATGGAGTCCCGGTTGTTGTTATGCGGACGGCCTGCCGGGTGGGCGCCACGGTCAACTTGTTCATCGATACACCACCGGACCCGACACGCGGGCATAGAGGTTGTTCCAGTCACCGCCAGGCGCGGCCGCCCGCTTGATGACGTCCTGCACGTTCGCCTTCGTCACGAACGTGGCCTTGCAATACGATTCGCGCCGGTCCTTCGGCAGGGCGGCCACGTCGATCTTCTTGTCCTTCGCCTGCAAGCCCATCGACAAGCCGATGCCGCCGAGCCAGTACGGGTCCCAGTCCACCGACGCGATCAGTTCGCCCGCCTTGATCGCGGCGAGTCCGGGCGGCGTGCCGTCCATGCCCGTCACCGGCATCTGGCCCGCGAGCCCTTCGGCGCGCAACGCTTCGATGGCGCCGAGCGCCATGTCGTCGTTCGCGGCCCATACGCCCTTGATCTTCGAGTTGAAGCGCGTCATCCACGCCTGCATGATCGGAAACGCCTTTTGCGAATTCCAGTCGGCCACCTGGAAGTCGAGCAACTGGATGTCGGGGAACTTCTTTAGCGCGGCTTCGAGACCGGCCTTGCGCTCGATTGCCGGCACATTGCTGAAGATGCCGCCGAGCGCGACGACGCCGCCCTTGCCGCCCATCGCCTTGAAAAGTTGCGTCGCCGCTTCCTCGCCGTACGCGACGCCATCGTAAGAAAGATGCGCCACGTAGTTCGGGTTGTTGTCCCACGGATGCAAGTCCTTCGGCTTGTTCCAGATCGTCGTCACGAACGCGCCCGCCTTCGAGCAGGCTTCGACGATCACGCGGGCATCGGCGGAGTCGTTGGGATCGACGTTGAGGACGAGGTTGCCGTTGGTACGTTGCAGGAGCGCGCGAATGTCGGCAATGCCTTTCTCGGAACTGCCTTCGGTCGTCAGCGGTACATAAGGCAGGCCGGCGCTCGCGGCAAAGCCCTGCGCGCCCTTGTTGAATGCCGCGTGATAGGGATTGGTGAGCGAGCGGAACGAACAGGCGAGCGTCGTCTTGTCCGCGCCGAGCGACAGGCTCGACAAGCCGCCGCCCGCCACCGCGAATGCGGCTCCGGCGCCCAGCCTCATGAAGTCCCGGCGCGAGAAAGCCGTGCGTTGATGTTGTTCAGACATGATGTCTCCCACGAATGGAATAAATAGACGGATAGTTATTTATGGCTCGAAGAATCCGATGGTGCCGAACCCTTCAGGCGCCTACGCCACGCTCACGGTGACGTCGTGCAGCGAGCGGCCCGCGTGCGCCGCCAGTTGGCCCGTCGCGGGCGCCTTCGCCGCAACGAGTCCGCGAATCAGGTCCGAGGCTTTCTCCGCGATCATCAGCGTCGGCGCGTTCGTGTTCGAACTGACGATACGCGGCATCACCGATGAATCCGCCACGCGCAGCCCTTCGATGCCATGCACGCGCAACTGCGGATCGACCACGGACATTTCGTCGATACCCATCTTGCAGGTGCCGACCGGGTGATAGCCCGTGCGTCCGTATTGCTTCGCGTACGCCTCGTATTGGGCCTGCGTGCGTACCGAACCGCCCGGAAAGTGCTCGCTCTTGATGTACTTGGCGAGCGCGTTCTGACTCATGATTTCGCGGCTCTGACGAATGCCCTCCACGGCCACCTTGAGATCGTGGGGATCGCGAATGTAGGCAGGATCGATGACCGGTGCATCGGCGGGATCGGCGCTGTGAAGCGTGACGTTTCCACGGCTCCTCGGACGCAGGAAATACGAGTTCAGCGTGCAGCCCGAACCGGACGGCACCGGCGGCACGCCCGCTTCCACGCCCGCGCCCGGCAGAAAATGGAACTGCAGGTCGGGCGTCGGCACGTCGCTGGCCGAATACCAGAAGGCGCCGCCTTCCGCGATATTCGATGTCACCGGTCCCTTGTTGAAGATTTTGTATTCGAGACCGGCGAGCAGCATCATGTGCTTCTTCGCATACTTGTCGAGACTGTACGGACCGTTCAGCTCATAGACGATGTCGATGTCGAAGTGATCCTGCAGATTGGCGCCGACGCCGTCGAGTGCATGCAGCGGCTCGATGCCGACGCGTTCGAGATCCGCCGCGCGGCCGATGCCCGAGAGCATCAGTATCTTGGGCGAACCGATTGCACCCGCCGTCACGATCACCTCGCGCTCGGCGCGCGCCACGATCACATTCGAGCGCGCGTTCTGATCGGCATATTCGACGCCCACCGCGCGACCGTTTTCGATCACGATGCGCGACACGAGACAGTTCGTCTTCACGGTGAGGTTGCCGCGCGAGCGCGCCTGTTGCAGATAGCCGACCGCCGCGCTGCAACGCCTGCCGCCGCGCTGCGTGACCTGATACACGCCGACGCCTTCCTGCTGCGCGCCGTTGAAGTCGCTGTTATACGGCAGGCCCGCTTCCTGACCCGCCAGCACGAAGGCCTTGGTCAGTTCGTTGACGCTGATGAGATCGGACACGCCGAGCGGCCCGCCCACGCCGTGATACTCGTTGCACAAGCGCTCGTTGTCTTCCATGCGCCGAAGGTAAGGCAGGACGCCATCGCGAAAACCCCAGCCCGTGCAGCCTTCGCGTTCCCATGCGTCGTAGTCGGCGGGTTGGCCGCGCGTGTAGACCATCGCGTTGATGGAACCGCCGCCGCCGAGCACGCGGCCTTGCGCGAACGGAATTTGCCGCCGTTGCGTTTCCGCCGCCGCGACCGTGCGATAGCCCCAGGTCAGCGGGCCGCTCGTCATCTTGAAGAAGCCGACCGGCATATGGATGTACGGGTCGGTATCGGCGGGACCGGCTTCGAGCAGCAGCACACGGCTGCTCGCGTCTTCGCTCAGACGCGCCGCGAGCGCACAACCCGCCGCGCCTCCGCCAACGATCACAAAGTCATACATTGCTGTCTCCGATTCTTTGTTCGCCACGAGTCGCGCGTGGCCGTCCGCGCGGCTCTCGAAGGCCGCTCTCGTGAACCACTCGCGCTATGCGATCCAGCGCGGCCGATTGCCAAGCTGCACATGCACGGACTTGATCTCCGTGTATTCCTCGACGCCGTAGCGTCCCGTCTCGCGGCCGATACCCGACTGCTTGAATCCGCCGATGGGCATTTCCGGTCCGCCGGTAATCGTGCAATTGACCCAGATGCGTCCGGCTTGCACATCGCGCAGACTCTTGAACGCGCCTTGCAGGTCGCGCGTCCAGATGCTCGCCGCGAGACCGTACGGCACGCCGTTCGCGAGTTGGATAGCCTCCTCGAAACCGTCGAACGGCGTCACTGAAAGAACCGGCCCGAAGATTTCGTCCTGCGCGAGCGAACTGCCCGGCTGTACGTTGCGAAACACCGTCGGCTGGATGAAGAAGCGCTCGCCATCGCTGCTGGCGTTACCGCCGCAAACGAGTTGCGCGCCGTCGTGCGTGCCTGCATCGATAAAGCCGCGAATCTTGTCGAACTGCCGCGCCTCGACGATTGCACCGACATGATTCGACGCGTCGAGCGGATCGCCCATGCGCACCTTGGCAAGCACCGCGCCGATACGTTCGACGAGCTCCGCTTCGACCGAGCGATGCACCACGAGCCGGCTGCCCGACACGCAGCACTGTCCTGCGTTGAACGCGATGCCGAAGGCGATGGCGTCGGCGGCGTCGTCGAGATCGGCATCGGCGAACACGATCTGCGGATTCTTGCCGCCGAGCTCAAGCCCGACCTTCTTCATGTTGCCGCCCGCCGCCGCGAGCACCGAACGGCCCACCTGCGTCGAACCGGTGAACGAGATCATGTCGACGTCCATGTGTTCGGCAAGCGCCTGCCCGACCACCGGACCGAGACCGGTCACGACGTTGACCACGCCGTCCGGCAGACCCGCTTCGGTGAGCAACGCGGCGAGCTTGAGCGTCGTGGTCGATGTCAATTCGGACGGCTTGACGACCACCGTGCATCCCGCAGCCAGCGCGAAGGGCAGACGCTCCGAAAGAATGAAGAAAGGAAAATTCCACGGCGTGACGATGCCGACGACTCCCACCGGCTGACGCATGACCAGCCCGAACATGTCGGCCCCGAGCGTGTCGTGCGAGTCGCCATGGACCACGCGTGCAAGGCCCGCCGCATATTCCCAGATGCCCGCGGCCGCCGTGACTTCGCCGCGCGACTGGCCTACAGGCTTACCGCTTTCGAGCGTTTCGAGATACGCCAGCGTCTCGACGTTGTCGCGAATCAGGCGCGCGGCTTTCAAGAGGACCGTTGCGCGTTGCTCGCCGGATAAGCGCGACCAGCGGCCATCGTCGAAAGCGCGGCGGGCAGCGGCAACCGCTGTATCGAGATCGCCGGATGACGCACGCAGCGTCGCGGTGACGCCCACGCCGTGCCCCGGACTCTTGCGCGTCACCCATTCGGCGGATGAGCCCGCATGACTTTTTCCGTCGATGTACATCGGCGTGCGCAGCGGCTCGTCGGGAAGATGCAGCGAGGCTGCGAGTTCGCTCAAATCACTCATATCCGTCTCCATTCAACATTTCCGCGGTGCGCCCGGCATTCGCTGCAAGCGTGAGAACAAGGTCACTGCCTCACGTCAACGGAACCCATTCTGCACCATCCGGTTACTTCCGTACAAGCCGATTTTTGGTTTATAGTCGCTGACATACCGAGTGCCTTCCGGCATCCCGACCGCTCATCCTTCGACCACGCACATGACCCTCACCCCCGCTACGCCGAGAAGCGCATCCAAGTCCGCCGAAGCCGTCGCCACCCGTCAACCCAGACAGCGGGACCCCGAAGTAACGAAGGCCCGGATTCTCGATGCCGCGAAAAAAGAGTTCGCCAAGCTCGGCATGGCGGGCGCACGAGTGGAAGCCATCGCCACGCGCGCCAAGGCCAACAAGCGGATGATCTATCACTACTTCGGCAGCAAGGAGGAGTTGTTCGTCGCGGTGCTCGAAGACGTGTATGCCGACATCCGCTCCGCCGAACTCAAGCTCGACCTCGACCATCTCTCGCCCGAGGAAGCCATCGTCGCGCTCACCACGCATACCTGGAACTACTACCTGAAGAACCCCGAGTTCATGACGCTCGTGAACAGCGAGAACCTGCATCGCGCGCGGCACGTCAAGAAGTCGCAGCGCTTCAAGGAATTGCATCAGGGCTTCATTTCGATGCTGCAACGTATCCTCGATCGCGGCGTCGAAGCGGGCGTGTTTCGTAGTGGCGTCGATGCGCGGCAACTGCATATCACCATGGCCGCCATCGGCTATTACTACCTCACGAATCGCTTCACGAGCGGCGTGATCTTCGACATCGACTTCATGGACAAGGCGGCACTCAAGAGCCGTCTCGACTTCAATATCGACACCATTCTGAGGCTCGTGCGGCCTTGAAAACGGCACGGCGAGCAGCTTGGGAAGCGGCGTTGCCATGTCACGCCACCTTCTCTTGCGCCGCCGACATACGCGCGAGCAACGCTGCATCGACGAGCGGACGAAACGCCATGCGCGCCAGCACGTCGCGCTCTATATCCACGCCGTCCGCAACCTCGATCAGCCGCACGCCTTCGGCTTCCAGCCGGAACACCGCCCGCTCGGTCACGTAAAGCACTTCCTGCGCGCTACGCAATGCCTGCTCGCCGCTGAACGTGATGTGCTGCACGCGTTCGACGAGCTTCGGCACGCTGCCCGGCGACACGATCTTCAAGCGCGTTCCCGCCTGCTCGACATCCAGCCCTTTCGCCTCGAAACTCCCGCAAAACACGATCTTGCGTGCGCCTTGCGTGATGTCGATGAAGCCACCCGGTCCGACGACCGTCGACCCGAGCTTCGACACGTTGATGTTGCCTGCGCCATCCATTTCGCCCATGCCGAGAAAGGAGACATCGACGCCGCCGCCGCTGTAGAAATCGAATTGATCGACACTCGACAGAATGGCGTGCGCATTGCGCGCGGTGCCGAACATGGGGCCGTCGAGCATCGCGCCGTTGTGAATGCCCTGCTCGACCGATCCCCAAAACGTGCCGAGACGCCCTTGCTCCGCGAGCAGCGCGGGAATGCCGCCCGGAATGCCGAAGCCGAAGTTGGCCGATTGTCCTTCGTGCAGTTCGAGCGCCGCGCGTGCCGCGATGATGCGGCGAATGCCCGTCGGCACTTCGTAGAAGCCTTCGCCGATGGTACACAGCGCTTCACCGCTCAAGGCCGCGTCGTAGTCCGACACCACGCATTGCACTTGCTCCGGTGTCTCCACGAGCGTGTCGACGAGAATGCCCGGAATGCGCACGAGCCGCGCCGGCACGTAGCCTTCCGGGGCGCGCTCCTTCACCTGCACGATCACGCGGCCGTCGCTGTTATGCGCGGCGAGCGCGGCGGCGTAGACATCGAGGTCGGCCGGTTCGCGGCGCAGCGTGACATTGCCGCTCTCATCCGCCGATGAACCGCGCACGATGGCGAAATCCACCTTGAACGGCTTGTAGCGCAGGAATTCGCGGCCATCGAGTTCGATCAGCTCGACGAGGTCTTCGCTTGCGCGCTCGTTGATCTTCCCGCCATCGATACGCGGATCGACGAAGGTGCGCAGTCCCACATGCGTGACGAGTCCGGGCCGCCCCGCGCCAATCTCGCGCAGCAACGTGCTGATGGCGCCGGCGGGAAAGCTGTAGGCCTCGAAGGCGTTGTCGCGAGCGAGCTTCTGCATGGCGGGCGCCCAACTCCAGTGTCCGCCGATCACGCGTTTGACCATGCCCTCATGCGCAAATCGGCCGAGGCCGCTGCCCTTTGCGTCACCGATGCCGAGCGCGTGGACGATGGTCAGATCGCGCGGATGTCCCGTCTCGAGAAAGCGCTTTTCGAGTTGGGCAAGCACGGCGTCGGCTTCGAGCAGCCCGCCGCCGGAACCCGCGAGTGCGATGGTCGCGCCATCGAAAATCTGCCCGACCGCAGCGGCAGCATCCGTCCACTTGTTCACTGAAAGCTCCTTTGGGAAGCAGCCGCAAAAGCCATTGACAGCGGCCATTCGTTGGTCTTAAATAACCCACCAGATGGTTACTTGCTGCGAATGTTGGCACACGAAACCTCTGAATTCAAGCGGTATTTCGACTGGCTGCGGGTAAACCTTCAACGCAAGTCCTGCCGCAAATATCTGATCTGACGATAGGCATGGAGACAACATGAGACTCTCGGAAACGCACGAGCAAATTCGCGACACGACGCGGCGGTTTGCGCAGGAAGTCATCCGGCCGCTGGCCGAGGAACTGGATCGCGAAGAGCGTTTTCCAGCGGAGATCTACAAGCAGATGGGCGAACTGGGACTCTTCGGCATCACCGTGTCGGAGCAGTTCGGCGGCGCGGGAATGGATGTCACGGCTTACGCGCTCGTGATGGAAGAGTTGTCGCGCGGCTATGCGTCGGTGGCGGATCAATGCGGCCTGCTCGAACTCGTCGGCACGTTGTTGAGCGCGCATGGCAGCGACGCGCAACGTGCGAAGTACCTGGAGTCTTTGCTGCGCGCCGAGTTGCGTCCGGCCTACTGCATTACCGAATCCGACGCGGGAACGGACGTTTCCGGCATCCGCACCACGGCCACGCGCACCGCCGACGGCTGGGAACTCAGCGGCGCGAAACTGTGGATTCATAACGCGCCCGTCGCCGACCTCGCCTTCGTGCTCGCGCGTACCGACCCGGCTGCGGGTAAGCGCGGCATGAGCATCTTTATCGTCGATTGCCACTTGGCGGGCGTATCGAAGGGGCCGAAAGAACACAAGATGGGACAGCGCGCATCGCAGGTGGGCGAGCTTCATTTCGACCGCGTGAAGCTTGCCGAAGACGCGCTCCTCGGACAAGAAGGACGCGGCTTTCACATGATGATGAGCGCACTCGACAAGGGCCGCGTGGGCATCGCCGCGCTCGCGGTCGGCATTGCGCAGGCGGGTCTCGAAGCGGCGCTCGAATACGCGCAGACGCGCAAGCAGTTCGGCACGCATATCGCCGAATTCCAGGGCATTCAGTGGATGCTCGCCGACATGGCGAAGGACATTCAGGCCGCGCGCCTGCTCGTGCACGATGCCGCCGCGCGTCTCGAATCCGGCGAGCGCGCGAGCATCGCCTGCTCGATGGCCAAGTGCTTCGCGGGCGACACGGCCGTCAAGCACAGCGCCAACGCCGTGCAGATATTCGGCGGCAGCGGCTACATTCGCGGCTACGAAGTGGAGCGGCTTTATCGCGACGCGAAGATCACGCAGATCTACGAAGGCACGAACCAGATTCAGCGCACGATCATTGCGCGCGATCTGATTGCGAACGGAGCATCGTTATGAGCGCGCGTCCTGTTGCGCTCGTCACGGGCAGCCGGCGCGGCATCGGCCATGCGATTGCCGTCGAACTGGGCCGCGCGGGCTTCGATATCGCGCTGACCGACGCCGTGGCTTCCGACGAACTCGATCGAGCCGTCGCCGATGTCGAAGAAACCGGCGCGCGTGCCATTGCCGTCGTATCTGATCTAGCGGATATCGCCTCGCATCACGCCACGCTGAACGATATCGAAACGCGGCTCGACGCTCCTATAGATTGCCTCGTGAACAACGCGGGCGTGTCGGTCATGTCGCGCGGCGATCTGCTCGATGTAACGCCCGAGAGCTTCGACCGGTGCATGGCCATCAACACACGCGGCACGTTCTTTCTCACGCAGGCTTTTGCGCGGCACTTTCTGTCTCGCATACGCAAGAGCATGGCGGCGCATCCGAGCGTCATCACGATCACCTCGTCGAATGCGGTCGCGGCGTCGCCCTTGCGCGGCGAATATTGCGTGTCGAAGGCGGGATCGTCTATGGCCACGACGTTGTTTTCGCTGCGCCTGGCCGAACACGGAATCGCCGTCTACGAAGTGCAGCCCGGCCTGATCGAGACCGAGATGACAGCGCCTTCCCGCGCGCGCTACGACGCGCAAATGGAGCAAGGGCTCACCGCCATCAAACGCTGGGGCACGCCGCGGGAAGTGGCGACGGCCGTGCGCTCGCTCGCGACCGGCGGCTTGCCATACAGCGTCGGACAGGCCATCCGTGTCGATGGCGGCTTACTCGTCAACAAATACTGAACCGCATATGAACTCAACGCTCAAGCTGCCGACCTCGCTCGGCACGATAGAAAGCTACCGTCTGCAAGGCACACCGCTCGATGTGCGTACGCCCGCGCGGCCGTTCAATCGCATCGCATATTCGGCGGCGCATGTCGTGGCCGATCCGCTGCGCGCGGGCGAACTGAACGCGCCACCCGCCATCGACTGGGAACGCACGCTCGACTATCGGCGCTACCTCATCAAGCAAGGCCTCGGCATTGCCGAAGCAATGGACACCGCGCAACGCGGCATGGGTCTGACGTGGAACAGCGCCCTCGAACTCATCACGCGTACCGTGGAAGGCACGCGCGATATTCCCGGCGCGTCGATCGCATCGGGCTGCGGCACCGATCACGTCTCGCCCGGTTCGATCACCAACTGCGATCAGGTCATTCGCGCCTACGCCGAGCAACTCGAAGCCGTGCAGCGCGTCGGCGGACGCGTCATCCTCATGGCAAGCCGCGCGCTCGCGCGAGTCGCGCGCTCGACCGACGACTATCGGCGCGTCTATCGCGAAGTGCTCGCCATGTGTAACGAGCCCGTGATTCTGCACTGGCTCGGCGAGATGTTCGATCCGGAACTCGCCGGCTATTGGGGCGATTCGTCGTATGAGCGCGCGGCGCAAGTGTGCCTCGATGTGATCGGCGACAGCGTCGATCATGTCGATGGCATCAAGATTTCCCTGCTCGACGACGCCAAGGAAATTTCCTTCCGCCGCCAGTTGCCGCCCAAGGTGAAGATGTACACCGGCGACGACTTCAATTATCCAAGTCTGATTGCGGGCGATGAACGAGGCTTCTCGCATGCGCTGCTCGGCATCTTCGATGCGATTGCCCCAGCCGCTTCGCAGGCGCTCGCCGCGCTCGCCAACGACGACCTCCATACATTCCACACGCTGCTCGCGCCGACCGTGCCGCTGTCACGCCATATCTTTCGTGCGCCGACGCAGTATTACAAGACCGGCGTCGTATTCCTCGCGTATCTGAACGGCTTTCAAGACCACTTCTTCATGCTTGGCGGCCATCACGGCATGCGTCCGCCCGCCTATCTCGCCGAGGTCTTTCGTCTTGCCGATCAGGCCGGCCTGCTGCGCAATCCCCACGACGCCATCGGCCGCGTGCGGAAAGTCATGGCAGCGCTCGGTTGCGCCGAGTAATCGCGGCGGATCGTCTTCGACATCATACGGGATCAACATGAGAAACCTGCAGGGAAGACTCGATCTGTGCTCGATCAACACGGCGACGCTTGGCCATCGCGAGGCGTTGAGCGTCACGATCGACCGCATCGCCGCAGCGGGATTTGGCGGCATCGCGCCGTGGCGTCACGAGATGGAGAACGCGAACGTCGCCGACATCGCGCGGCAGATCAGGGCGCTCGGGTTGAGCGTCACGGGCTATTGCCGTTCGACATATGTGCCGGCGGCGAATCGCGCGCAATTCAAGGCGAACATCGAATCGAACAAGGCAGCCCTGCGCGATGCCGCGACACTCGGCGCACGCTGCTTCGTGATGGTCGTCGGTGGTTTGCCCGAGGGCAGTCGCGATCTGAATGGCGCACGCGCGCAGGTGATCGAAGGCATCGCCGAATTGCTGGATACGGCGCGCGAGTGCGGCGTGCCGCTCGCGCTCGAACCGCTTCATCCGATGTACGCGGCGGATCGCGCCGTGCTCAACACGCTCGCGCAGGCGCTCGACATCTGCGCGCAGGTCGATCCCGGACATGGCGGCTTTCTCGGCGTTGCCGTCGATGTCTATCATTGTTGGTGGGACCCGGCGCTTCAGGCATCGATCGGGCGGGCGGGACAAGACGATCGCCTGCTCGCGTTTCATGTATGCGACTGGTTGCGCGAGACACGCGATCTGTTGCTCGATCGCGGCATGATGGGCGATGGCGGCATCGACCTGGCGGCTGTGCGCAGTGACGTCGAGCAAGCCGGATATGACGGACTCGTCGAAGTCGAGATCTTCTCGAAAGAAAACTGGTGGCGGCGCGATCCGGACGAAGTGCTGCGCATCTGCGCGGATCGCCTGCAAACAGTGTGCTGACTGCGAAGGACAATCATCATGCAAGAGACAGTTCGTTGGGGCGTGCTCGGCGCCGCGAAAATCGCCGACAAGTTCGTGGTGCCCGCCATTCAGCGGTCGTCCAATGGCCGCGTGGTGTGCGTGGCGGCACGCGATCGCGAGCGCGCGGCCGCTTTCGCTGCACGACACGACATCGCACACGCATATGCAAGTTACGACGAAGTTCTCGCCAGCGATCAGGTCGATGCCATCTACATTCCGCTGCCAACGGCGAGTCACTTCGAATGGTGCAAAAAAGCGCTTCTCGCCGGCAAGCATGTGCTGTGCGAAAAGCCCATCGCCATGACGGCTTCGCAAGTTCGGGAGTTGATCGCGCTGCGCGATTCGACGGGTCTCGTCTGTGGCGAGGCGTTCATGGTGGCGCACCATCCGCAATGGGCGTTCGTGCAGGAGTGCATCGCGCGCGGGACACTTGGTGAACTGCGGCTCGTGGAAGGCTCCTTCACGTATTTCAACGACGATCCCCATGCACTCAAAAACGATCTCGCATTGGGCGGCGGCGGTGTGCGTGATATCGGCGTCTATCCGGTCGTCACCACGCGCATGGTGACTGGTCTCGAGCCGCTTGCGATCGGCGCGGACATCACCATCGATCCGCGTTACGGCACCGACAAGCTCGCGGTCTGCGACCTCACGTTTGCTGGCTTCGATCTACACTTTTACTGCGGCACTCAACTCGCGCGCCGCCAGCATATGATCTTTCATGGATCGAAAGGCTGGCTCTCGCTCGATGCGCCGTTCAACCCCGGCGTGTACGGCGACGCGAAGGTTCATATCCGTCTGGATGGAACGGGCAAAGCGGAGACCGTCGAGTTCGGCGATGTCGATCAATATCAGTCGATGGTCGAAAACTTCGGCGCGGCGGTGCTTCGGCCGGGCGAACCGCTTGCATTTACGCTCGAAAATTCGCTCGGCAACCAGCTTGTGATCGACGAGGTGCTCTCTCATGCCAACCGCTAGCACGACCATGACCAAGAAAGCGACGTCGATGTTCGACGTTCAGCAACTTCGCGAGACGCGCGCGCTGGCCGCCGCCTGCGCCAATGCGGACGACGCTTCCCTGTGGCGCTGGTTTTCGGCGCTGATGGACAGCGGAAAGATTCGCTGGTGCCTTGCCTCGGAGGGCTGGCTCGTGAGTGTGAACCATCGGCACGTGGCGACGGCTGCATCGTTCGATGAAGCCATCCGCATTGCCAAGGATAGCTCCAGTTTTTCTCTCATGTGATGATGTCGCCGACATCTACTTTCGACCGGAGCCGCGACATGACGACAGACAGGACCTTTCATTGCGACAAGCTCGTGCGGTTTCAGCACTGCGATCCTGCCGGCATCGTGTTCTATCCGCAATACTTCGTCCTGTTCCATGAGGTGCTCGAAGACTGGTTCAATGACGGACTGGGCGTGGATTACGCACATTTCATCGGCACGCAAAGACTCGGCATTCCCACGGTGCATATTCAGGCGGATTTCGTCGCGCCGAGCAGGCATGGACAGACGCTTCGTTGCTCCCTGAAGGTCCGCGATCTAGGCAGAAGTTCGATCAAACTCAGTCTTGAAGCTGCTGTCGAAGATGAGTTGCGCGCGAAAATCGAGCAGACCGTCGTGCTGTTTTCGTTCGACGATCAGGCTTCGGTCGCGCTGCCGGAAGACTTGAGGCAGCGCATGATGCAGTTCGCGGCGCAGGATTGACCTTGAAAATCCACGCCGCGCGCATTGCCAAGGCTTGATGCGCCAGAGCGTTACCTGAAGACAGCGACCGCATCTCACCAGCAAAGATAACCGCCGTCCGCCACGACGATGGACCCAGTCATCAAACTTGCGGCGTCGCTGGCAAGGAACAAAATGACGGACGCGATTTCGTCCACGCGTCCGAGGCGGCCCATCGGTGTGCCGCCTACCCAATACTGTCGCAAGTTCGGGTCCATCGATACCTTCCTGACGAGATCGGTATCGATATACGTCGGCGCAACCGCGTTGACCCGCACACCGCGCGATGCCCATTCCACCGCGAGCGAGCGCGTTAGATGATGCACCGCCGCCTTCGACGCGTTGTAGTTCGCCTGCTCCTGCGGTCGCGTCGCGATGAACCCCGCCATCGAACCGACGTTCACGATTGCCCCGCTGCCGCGTTCGAGCATCGATCTACCGAACGCGCGGCAACAGCGAAACAAGCCATTCAGATTCACGTCGAGGACCTTGTTCCACACCTCATCCGACATCGTTTCCGCCGGCTCGTTTGAGATGGCGATGCCCGCGTTGTTGACGAGAATGTCGATCGCGCCGATACGCGCGGCAATGTCATCGTGAATGCGCTGCGGCGCGGCCGGATCGGTCACGTCGAAGGGCACGCCGTGAGCCGCGAAGCCCTTCGTGTTCAAAGCATCGACGGCGGCAGCGAGCGCGGCGGGATCGAGATCGGTGAGCACGACTTCGGCGCCTGCTTCGGCCAGCGCTTCGGCTGTCGCCTGGCCGATGCCGCGCGCCGCGCCTGTTACGACCGCGCGCTTGCCATCGAGTCTGAGTTTGTCGAGATACATGGAATCTGCCTTGAGAAACGAGTCAACTCAGCACGATCCCGCCGCACACGTTGAGCGATTGTCCGGTCACGAAAGCGGAGGCATCGGAGGCAAAGAAGCACACCGGCCCGGCCACGTCTTCGGGTTGTCCGAGCCGCGCGAGCGCGGTCTTGTCGACCCACTGCTTCGCGATTGCAGGGTCCTCGAGATTCGTGCGCCCCATGTCCGTCACGATAATGCCCGGACACACCGCGTTGGCCGTGATGCCGAACGGGCCGATCTCCTGCGCGAGCACGCGCGTGAAGCCCATGACCGCCGCCTTCGATGCCGAGTAATGCGCTTGCAGCGGCGCGCCATGCTTGCCGCCAATCGACGCGATATTCACGATGCGTCCGTACCCGCGCGCCTTCATGTGCGGCAACAAGGCTTGCGTCACGAGGAACGTGCCTTTCGCGTTGACATCGAGCACCGCGTCCCATTCGTGCTCGGCGAGTTCATCGACCGACCGTGCGATCAGAATGCCCGCGTTATTGACGACGGCGTCGACCTGACCCGCCTGAGCGATGGCCGCCGCGATCATGTCCGTTACCTGCTGCTTGTCGCTGACATCGGCATAGAGCGCGAACGCGCGCCGCGACTTGCCGCGAATCTCTTTTGCCACGCTTTCGAGCGCATCGCGCTGCCGTTCGATATCGTTGACGACGACATCGAAGCCATCGTCGGCTAGTCCCAACGCGAGCGCCCGGCCAATGCCCCTGCTCGCGCCCGTCACCAGCGCCACCCGTCCATTCGATGCTTTGCTCATGATGATGTCCGACTCCTTTTTTCGTGAGGTATTCGTGCACGTGAGGCGATTAGCGGAAGAAGCGAATCTCGCCGCGTAAGACCGCCAGCCCGACAGCCGCGATCATCACGATGCCGCGCACGATGTTCTGCAAATAGAACGGCGCGCCGATCAGATTCAGGCCGTTATCCAGCATGCCGATGATGACGACGCCGACCAGCGTGCCCTGAATGGTCGCGCGCCCCGGCTTGAATGCGGTCATGCCGAGGAACACGGCGGTGAGGCTGTCCATGAGGTAAGCATCGCCCGCACCGGATTGACCCGTGCCGAGTCGCGCGGTCAGCATCACGCCGCCGAGCGCCGCGCCCGCCGCCGACAGCACGAGCGCCGTGACACGCGCGCGGTCCACCTTGATGCCCGACAGACGCGCCGCCTGAATGTTCGCGCCCGTCGCGATGACGCTGCGTCCGAGCCGCGTTCGATTGAGCAGCACGTAAAAGACGAACACGGTAACGAGCGCAATGACGATAGGCATCGGGATCACGCCGAACACCGTGCCCTTGGCAATGGCGTAGAAGCTGTCGGGCATCTGCGCATAGATCGAATCGCCGCCCGTGTACGCGTAATTGACACCGAGCGCGATGGGTCCCATCGCGAGCGTCGCGATCAGCGAGGGAATGCGCAGCATGGTCACGAGCAGGCCGTTGACGAGCCCGATCACGACGCCCGATACGATTGCCACCGCAATGGCAAGCGGCACTGGCAAGTGCGCCAGCACGAGCATGCCGGCGACGAGTACGCCCGCGAGACTCGCTGCCTGACCGATAGACAAGTCGAATTCGCCGCTTGCCACTGCCACGGTCAGCCCCGACGAGATGACCATCAGCACGGAGATCTGCACGAGCACATTGCTGATGTTGTCGATCGACACGAAGCGGTCGGTGCCGAGCGCGAACGCGATGAAAATGATCACCGCCGCCGCGACCGTGCCCCAGCGGCTCGCGAGATGACTGAAGTCGAAGCTGCGTGGCGCGTGAGCGGCGGGGTCTTCGGATCTTTTGGCGGCCAAGGTCTGTCCTTTCATTTCAGTTCACCTCGAGCAAGAGTCTTGCTTCGGAAAATTCGGTGCGGTCGAGACATTCGCCCACCACGCCATCGGCGATGCAGTAAATGCGGTCGCATAGCTTGAGCATTTCCTCGAACTCGGCGCTCGCAATCAGCACGCTCGCGCCCGCCTTGACCAGTTCGTGAATCAGCGCATAGATTTCCGCCTTGCTGCCGACATCCACGCCTTCGGTCGGATTGTCGAGCAGCAGCAGCGGCTGCTTCGCCGCGTGACTTCGGCCCATGCGAATCAGCCAGCGGCCGAACGCGACCTTCTGCTGATTGCCGCCGGATAGCTGAAGCACGTCCTGCCCGATGCCGCTGCACTTGATACCCAGTTGCTTCACGGTGTCGTGCGCGAGCCCGCGCATGAGCGTGTGCTGCATGAAGCCGCCGCGGCTCGTTTGTTCGAGCGTGCCGGTCATCAGATTCTCTTCGACGGTCAATCCCGGAAAGAGCGCCTTGCGCAAGCGCTCATCGGCGACCAGGTACACGCCACGGCCGATTGCATCGGCGACATCGCGCGGCAATCCGCGTTTGCCATTGACGATGCATTCGCCCGTGACCTTCGCGCTCATCGATCCCGCGAGCGCTTCCAGCACGCCGGTCTGCCCGCCGCCCATCACGCCTGCAATGCCGACGATCTCGCCCGCATGCACGACGAGATCGGGCACGTCGAGATTGCCGATGCGCGCGTCTTGAATGCGCGTCGTGACGGTGTCGCGAGACGCGGAAGACGACCAGTTCTGATCCTCGATCCTGCGTCCGACCATCAGATGCACCACTTCCTGCAACGTCGTTTCGGCGACGAGGCCATCGTGCACCTTTGCGCCGTCCTTGAGCACGGCCACGCGATCGCACTGCTCGAAAATCTCGTTCAGGTGATGCGAGATGAAAAGAATCGACAAGCCGTGCGACTTGAGATCGCGCAGAAAGCTGAAGAGCTTGCGGCTTTCGTTGAGCGTGAGCGAGGCGGTCGGTTCATCGAGAATCAGAATGGCGGGCTCGCTCACCAGCGCCTTCAGGATGTCGAGAATCTTGTTCTCGCCGAGCGTGAGATCGCCGCATTCCCGGTCGAGATCGATATCGAT
The DNA here is from genome assembly GCF_023631465.1 of Caballeronia sp. GAWG1-1. Lineage (NCBI taxonomy): Bacteria > Pseudomonadati > Pseudomonadota > Betaproteobacteria > Burkholderiales > Burkholderiaceae > Caballeronia > Caballeronia sp. GAWG1-1. The sequence goes on along the minus strand of NZ_JALQDB010000037.1, from coordinate 580,655 downwards.
GCCAAAGCGCTGCGCAAAGCGGCTCGCTTCGACTCGCAAGGCGCGCGAGCGGATCAGGCCGCCGCTCAACGGTTCGCGTCCGAGCATGATGTTCTCGGCGGCGGTCAGCGTCGAGATGACCGCGATCTGCTGATGCGCCACCGCGATGCCCGAGGCGAGCGCGTCGCCGACGCTCTTCATCGAGACCGGCTTGCCGTCGATAGAGAGCGTGCCTGCATCGGCTTGCTGCGCGCCGCAAATGATCTTGACCAGCGTGGATTTGCCCGCGCCGTTCGCGCCGACGAGCGCGAGCATTTCGCCGCCCCACAAGTCGAGATCGACGCCGCGCAGCGCCGGGTTGCCGTGGAAGCTCTTTTCCACGCCACGGGCGCTCAGGCGAGGGGTTCCCTTCGCCAGATTGTCATTCATGTGTCTGTCTCCTGACACGGCGGGCCGGCGTGGATACGCGCGGCCGGCCCGCCGCCCATCACATGCCGGCCACGGCGCGGTCGCGATAGATGTAGTAGAGATCTTTCGCGTTATAGGTCGGCTCGTTCGGCCCGGGAATATTCACACCGCGCACCAAGAGAGGCGCGGGGAATTCAACGGTTGGAACCGGCACGAGCTTCTTCGCGTCGCCACCCTTCGCCACGATCTCGTTGATAAGCCAGCCCGTGTAGGCGCCCCAGACTTCGAAGGCCTGCGCCGTCGTGCAGATCAACGGATAGTTCGGCTTGCGCATGCGGTCGAGTGCCGTGGGATGCCCGTCGTGGCCGATCACCATGATCTTGTCCTGCATGCCGCGCGACATGACGACTTCTGCCGCCGCCATGGCCGGTTCGTCCCACGGGCACCAGATCACATCGAGATCCTTGCCGTAGGTCGTGAGCCAGTCGTTGACGGTGTTCTGCGTCGCCTCGTAGAAACCGGAATACTGGATCACGCGTTCGTTCTTGAGCGAAATCCATTCGTTTTCCGTGAGGGCCGTCTTCATCACCTTGCCGCGCTTGCGCGTACCGTGGTGAAAGTTGGCAATGATCGCGCACATGTTGGCCTTGGTCTTGCCCTGGGCCAATAACGTATCGATCATGAACTGCGAGGTCTGCGCGCTCATTGCGTAGTTGTTGCTGGTGATGTCCGCAATGGCGGGCGCCTGCCATCCCGAGTCGAGACTGAAGAACGGAATCTTCGATGCCGTGAGGTGATCGAGCGCGCTCTTCGCCGCGGTCAACGTGCCGTACAGCACGAGAATGGCATCGGACTTCGCGGTGATCGCATCCTCGATCTGGCTCACGAGCTGACCCGGATCGCCCTTTGCATCGGTCTGCTTGATCTGCCAGGTCTTGTCGAGACCCGACTTCTTGAGCCACTGCTGCAGGCCGTTCCACGAGCGCTGGTCGGATTGCGCGGACATCTGCTGCGCCACCACCGCGATCTTCAGCGGCTTGCCGCCTTGCGGCGACGATGCCGGCGTTTGCGCCTGGGCGCTCGTCGCCCCGAACAGCATCTGGGCGAACTGCGTACCGCCGACGGCGGCCGCCATGCCGAGCAGACGGCGGCGCGAGAACTCCGGTTCCTGGCTGTTGCTGTCTTCCATGTTTGTCTCCTGTTCTATTCGACTGCGTGTTATATGAAGAGCGCCGCCACCTTCTGCGGTTGATCCCAATGCGGCATGTGACCCGCCTGGGGGATGAAGTGCACGGGAATGTCCGGCCCTGCGCGGCTCGCGTGCTGCCATGGGATGATCTGATCGTCGAGCCCCCAGATCACGCGGGAAGGCGCGTCGAGCGCGGACAGTTCGGAGCGGATATCGATCTGCTGACGCCCGCTGCTGACGAGATTGCCCGCGAGCGCCGCCAGCGCGCCGCGCTTGCTGATGGCGCCCGCCATCTGATCGAGTTGTTGCGCGGACAGAAGCGGCGGATTGAGCGCCGAGCGGCGCAGCAGATGCATTAGCCCGCCACCTTTTTGCACGTGCGCCATGCCGTCGATGAAGTCGTCGTCGATCTCCGTGCCGAATCCGGCGGGCGCGATCAAGGTCAGGCGCCGCACTTTCGACTTGAGCGCCGTTGCGACTTTCGTGGCGACCGCCGCGCCCAGCGAATGCCCGGCGAGTTCGATGCCGCCGAGCCCCAAGTCCTCGATCAGCGCGACGATCGCGGCAGCCATGCCATCCACGTCGGCGCTGTCGAAATCGGTGGCGCCGTGAGAAGGCAAGTCCGGTGCGATGACGTGCTTGCCACGCCGCTGCAACTGGCTTGCGAGCGCGGACCATACTTGCGCGTCGCCGGAGAAACCGTGCAGCAGCACGAGCGGGGCGCCGCTCGCGTTCGGTGCGCGCCATTCGCGATACGCCACGCGACCGCGCGGCAGATTGCGATAGAGCACGCCTTCTGCCGAGACTTCGCGTGCCTGATTTGCGTCGCCGACGCAACCTGTGTCGTTCACGCGTGCTTCGACATCGTGGCGTTCTATGCGCCCGCGTCGTCCCGTTCCGGCGATGTCGTCGAGCGCGATACCGCCTTGCCGCGCCACGCGTCGTGCGGCGGGCGTGGCGCGCAAGCCGGTCGTGACGTCCTGGCGGGTGCTCGCTGCCTGCGAACGCATTTCAGGCGCAGGAGCAGCGGCAACGGCAGGCGCGGCGGCGGCGGCCTCCTCGGGCACGGCGCTGCTCTCTTCGCCGATCACGTCGTATTCGCCGAGCATGCCGCCGACATCGACATCCTCGCCCACTTCGGCGACGATCTTGCGCAACACGCCATCGGCGAGCGCGGGCATCTCCACGACCGTCTTGTCCGTTTCGATTTCGACGAGCGTCTCGCCGCGCGTGAAAGACTCGCCCGGCTTCTTGAACCACTCGACCACGCGCCCCTGCTCCATCGTTTCGCCCAGGCGCGGCAGCAACAGGGACTTGCTCATGCCGGCACCATGTTCGAGATCATGTCGACGATGAGCTGCGCCGTCGGAATACTCGCGCTTTCGAGCGCGGGCGACACCGAGATCGGCACGTCTTCGCCCGCGAGCCTGAGCACCGGATCCTCGAGGAAGTCGAAGCACTCCTCCGAGATACGCGCCGCAATCTCGGAGGCGACGCCGCACGTCGAAGCCGACTCGGTGACGACGACCGCGCGCCCCGTGCGATTCACCGACGCCACCACGGTTTCCATATCGAGCGGATTGAGCGTGCGCAAGTCGATCACTTCGACATCGACGCCATTGCGCGCCAGCGCCTCGGCGGCTTCGAGCGCGACATACACCATGCGCGAATACGTGACGAGCGTGACGTCCTTGCCGTTGCGCCGCACCGCTGCCTTGCCCCATGGCGCGATGGGCGTGGTCAGGTCCGCGTCTTCCTTGCGTGCATAGAGCGCCTTGTGCTCGATGAACACGACGGGGTCCGGCAAGGTCAGGCTGTGACGCAGCAGATGGTAGGCATCGGAAGCCGTGGCGGGCATGGCAAGGCGCAAGCCGGGCGTGTGCATGGCGAGCGCTTCGAGACTCTGCGAATGCTGCGCGCCTGCCGACCGGCCCGTGCCGCCTTGCGTGCGCAAGACCATCGGCACACCGATCTGTCCGCCGAACATATAGCGGATTTTCGCGGCCTGATTGCCGACCTGATCCATCGTCATGCCGAGAAAGTCCACGTACATCAGTTCCGCGACCGGTCGCAGGCCGGTCATCGCCGCGCCCACGGCCGCACCGACGATGGCGGGCTCGCTGATCGGCGTATCGATCAAACGCGCGGCGCCGAATTCCTTGATGAGGTCTTTCGTGACGCCATACGCGCCGCCGTACACGCCGACTTCCTCGCCAATCACGACGACGGTGTCATCGGCCTGCATGGCGTCGCGCAACGCCTGGCGCAGCGCGTCGCGGTAAGTGATTCTGGTCAGACTGGACATATCAGCTCCTTGCCAGCACGCGTTCCAGACGCGAGCGAACGGATTCCGGTTGCGGCTCGCCGACGCCGTAGACATCCTCGAACATGGTGTCGAGCGCGGGCGCGGCGGAGTTCGCGGTGAAGTCGATCGCGTCGCTCATCTCGCGGCTGATCTCGGCATCGAGTGCGTCGATCTCGGCGGCGGTCACCGCGTGGCGCTCGATCAGCGTGCCGCGCGCACGGACGATCGGGTCGCGCTTGCGTCCCACTTCTTCTTCATCGGGCGTGCGGTACGGACTCTTGTCCATGCGGCCATGACCGAAGAAGCGGAAGCACGAGATCGCCATGAAGCCGGGCTTGCCAGCGCGCGCGCCCGAGACCAGGTCTTCCGCCACGTCGAGCACGGCTTCGACATCCTCGCCATCCACCATGCCGGTGCGCAGGCCGAACGCCTCGGCGCGCTTGTCGAAGGCGGTGGAGCGTGTCGCCTTGTCGATACGCGTGCCCATGCCATATTGATTGTTGATGCACACGAAAAGCACCGGCAGGTCCCACAGCGCCGCCATGTTCATGCTCTCGTAGAGAATGCCTTGCTGCATGGCGCCATCGCCGAAGAACGCCACCGATATCGCGTCTTTCTTCAGGAGCTTGTAGCTCAGGCCCGCGCCGACCACATGCGAGATGCCGCCGCCGACGATCGCATTCGCGCCGAGGTGACCCAACGCCATGTCGGCGATATGCATCGAGCCGCCCTTTCCACGGCAGTACCCGGAAGCCTTGCCGCCGATTTCCGCCATCATCCGGTTGGGCTCGGCGCCGCGCGCGAGAAAGATGCCGTGGCCGCGATGGTGCGTCGTGAAGCTGTCCTGCGGCTGCAACGCGCCGACGACACCCGCCGCCGCGCCCTCTTCGCCGATGGACAGATGCAGCATCGACCCCGCCGACAGCTCGCGCGCATACAGCTCGGCGACATGTTCCTCGAAGGTTCTGATGCGGCGCATCGTGCGATAAAGGTCTAGCAATGGAGGCTTGGATTGCGAAAGCATGGTTTCGACTCTGATGGAGGGTTCTCGATGAATGCGCGGACCGGTATCTCGGCGTGCGGGCTTCGACCGGCCTCGCTTACGCGGAAGGTCGCTCGCTAAAGCCGCGCAGGGCCGGATAAAGCTTCTGATACCGTTCGTAAATCTCGTCGTAGCGGGCGGCTTCGGCTGCTCTCGGTTCTATGCGGCGGCCCGGTTTCACCATGGCCGAAATACCTTCGTCGATGGAGCCGAAATGGCCGACGCCCGTCGCGGCAAGAATGGCCGCGCCGAGCGACGGCGCTTCGCTCGCCTTGGGCACGCTCACCGGCAAGCCCGCGATATCGGCATGGAGTTGCAGCCACAGGTCGGACGCGACCACGCCACCGCCGATGGTGATTTCACTCGCGGGAAAGCCCGCCTGCGCCATGCGCTCGAAGATCAGGCGCGAGCCGAAGCAGATGCCTTCGATGGTCGCGCGAAACAGATGCGGCATGCCGTGCGCGAGCGTCAGTCCGACGAAGGCGCCGCGCGAGAGCGCATCGACATGAGGTGTGCGGTTGCCCTGAAAATGATCGAGCGCGAGCAGACCGTCGCAGCCCGGCGCGATCTCGCGGGCTTCGTCGTTGAGAGCCTTGAGATCGAGATTGCCGCCCGCGAGCCGCCGCAACCAGTTGACGATGGAGCCCGTCGATGTCTGTCCGCCTTCGATGATGTGCCGGCCGGGATAGACGGCATCGGCATACGTGCCCCACAGGCCCTTGGCGGCGGCCGAGCGGTCGGAGACACCGAACATCAAATGCGACGACCCGGTGATGAGCGCCACTTGTCCCGGCTTCGCAACACCGATTCCGATCATGCCGATCAGCGCATCCGCGCCGCCTTGCACGACCTTGACGCCCTGCGGCAACTGCAAATGTTCGGCGGCACGCGCGCTCAACGTGCCGACCACTTCGCCCGGCGCGATAACGGCGTCGGGCCACTTGTCGAGCAGCGAATCGAGCTTCAGCGCCGCGAGCAGACTCTTCGCGTAACCTCCGCGCTCGGTCGAGTAATGCCAGCGGATCGACGCGTTATCGAGGCTCGCGCAACGCCGGCCCGTGAGCCGCAAGTTCATGAAGTCCTGATACTCGCAGATGGTCGCCGCACGCTCGTAGATCTCGGGCTCGTGACGCGCGATCCACAATGCTTTCGGGATCATCCATTCCGCCGATACCGGACCTTCGCCCGCGCCGTTGACGACGAGCGCCGGATCGCCGGTGGCGAGCACGTCGGCGGCTTCGGCTTCGGCGCGTACATCCATCCAGATGATGGCCGGACGTAGCGCCGCGCCTTGCGCGTCGAGCGCGACGACGCTGCAACTCGTGGTGGCAAGCGCCATGGCATCGATGTCGGCGGGCGCGATACCCGCTTCCTTCACGGCCTGCCGAACCGCCGTGCCCATGGCATTCCACCAGTCTTCCGGATTCTGCTCGGCGCGCGCGCCCGCCGAAAACTGCGTGGCGTACGGCTGCGCGGCCGATCCAAGACAGGAGCCGGTCAAATCGAACACGCGTGCACGAATGCTTTCCGTTCCACCATCGACGCCGATTACGTGGCTCATGCTGTCTCCGTGTCTCCAACCGTCGTTTTGCACATTTGTCGTCATTCGCGACATTTGTGATGAGTTTGATTTTCGGGGTGGGCTTTGTCAAGATGGTGTGCATAAACAGAGGGGAAACACCTGATGCTGGAGCTGAACCTTGCGCACGAGTCCGACGACGCGCTGATCGTCCGCGCTGCGTGGCTGTATTACGTCGGTGGTTTGAATCAGGAGCAGACGGCCTCGCGGCTCGGTCTGCATCGCAGCCGCGTGAATCGCCTGCTGTCCGAGGCGCGCGATCGCGGGCTCATCAACGTGACGATCAATCACGAATCCGCGCGCGATATCGAAGTCGAACAGGCCATTGCGCGTTGCTTCGGCCTCGACTTCTGCATTGCCACGCCGACCTTGGGATTCGCCGACGGGCCCGCCGATCCCAAAGCGGATCGCATTCGCGCGGCCATCAGCCGGCGCGCGGTCGGCGCGGCGGGCGCGAGCTTTCTGAAGGGCAAGCTGCTGGACGGGCCCATTACCGTGGGCGTGAGCTGGGGACGCACGATAGAACAAGTGGCGACGCAGCTTGCGGGCGTGCGCAATCCGCAGGCGCGATTCGTCTCGCTGCTCGGGTCGCTCAAGCGGAACTCGACATCGAACCCGTTCGAAGTCGTGCAGTTCTTCGCGGCGCGCACCGGCGGCGAGGTGCACTTTTTGCCCGTTCCGTTCATCGCCAATTCGGTGGCGGACCGGAAGGTCTTTTTCGAGCAGCGCATCGTGCAGGACGCAATGCATCTCGCGCAGAATGCCGATCTTTATCTCATCAGCGTGGGCGAACTCGAGGAAACGTCGGTGCTGCGGACACAGGACATCATGACGGCGGACGAGCTGCGAAATATCCAGGAAAGCGGCGCCGTCTGCGATTCGCTCGGCAAGCTGTTCGATATCGACGGCCGCGAGATCAAGCATCCGCTCAGCGAACGGACGGTCGCCATCGCCACGGACGAATTACGCGGTCGCAATGTCGTGCTTCTGACGGGCGGTCTGGAAAAAGTACGCGCGACGATTGCGTTGCTGCGCAGTGGCATCGTCACGGGGCTCGTTATCGACGGCGACACGGCGCTCGCGCTGGCGAAGTCGATGCAGTTGACTGACGGATTGGCATGACGCGTGAATTGGGCGCTCGGGGAAGGCAGAACAATCCGTCCAAGCCGGGCGCCCAGCAAACAAAGCCGTTGCGCTCCTATAATCGCGACTTCCCAATCCGCGAATTCCTACCATGAGATTGCTTGGACGCGCATCGATTGCTGCTGTCGTGTTTGCCATGTTTGCCGCGTCGCCGGCGTTTGCGCAGCAGGTTCCACCTCACGATGAATTCTTCTGGCTCGGCGAGATCAACAAGGCGACCGTCGTCATCAACACGAGCGAAGGCTTGCTCGACAAATCGATGGCGCCGCGCCTGGCCGCTGGCGTCGCCAAGGTCATCGCCGATGGCGACCAGCCCGGCGCGAAGCGACCGCGAACCGTCATTACCTTCGAGCCGCTTCTGATCAAGGCAGCGGGCGAAGACATCACGCTACTGCACGCCGGACGCTCCAGTCAGGACATGCACGCGACTTACCGTTCCGCGATCCTGCGCGACGACCTGCTCAATCTCGCCGATCAGCTCAACACCACGACCGCCACCATCGTGCGCCTCGCCGACAAATACAAGAGCGTGGTCGTGCCGAACTACACGAACGGCGTGGCCGCGCAGCCCAACAGCTATGGCCATTACTTGCTAGGCTTCGCCGCCGGCCTCGACCGCGATGCGCAGCGAATTCGCGAGACATACAAGCGCGTGAACCGTTCGTCGATGGGAACGACAGTGCTGAACGGTACGAGTTGGCCGCTGGATCGCGAGCGCATGGCGCAGTATCTCGGCTTCAATGCGCTCGTCGACAACGCGTACGACGCGTCGCAGATTTCTTCCGTCGATGAACCCGTGGAGGCTGGTGCGGTCGTCACGAGCGTGGCGCTGCATACCGGCGCCTTCATTCAGGACGTGATGACGTAATACGCCGAGTCGCGCCCTTGGATTCTCTTGCAGGAAGGCGGCGCCAATACGTACGTATCGAGCGCCATGCCGCAAAAGCGTAACCCGGGGCTTTTGATTCGCACGCGCTCGGACGCATCGACGGCAATCTCGCAGGCGGAAGGCGTCGTGATGCAAGCGCATAACCTGCCGCCGGGCATGAGCGATCCGAAGGACGTGAAGGCCAACAACGAGATGATCGAAAGCGGCATTGCAGCGCTCAAGGGCTTCGACGAGGTGCTGAACTCGCTCGTCATCGACCCGAACCGCGCACTTGAAGAGCTCAATAGCGACTGGACGGCATCGCAGGAAGTCGCCGATGTCCTCATGCGCAAGTACAAACTGCCGTTCCGGGTCGGCCATCATTTTGCGTCGAACGTGGTGGAATATGCGCGGCAGAAGGACATCAAGCCGCTCGACTTTCCTTACGCCGATGCGCAGCGCATCTACAGGCAAACGGTCGAAGGCACGCCCTACGCCGGTGATTTTCCGATGAGCGAAGCCGAGTTCCGCTCGACGCTGGACCCGGTGGCGATCGTGAACGATCGCGCGACCGTGGGCGGCCCGCAGCCTTCGGAAATGACGCGCATGCTGAAAGATGCGAATGCGCGTATCGCCGAGCAGGACAAGTGGATCAAGAGCAATCGCGCGCATATCGCGAGTTCGCTGGCGCGGCTCGACAATGACTTCGGCAAGATGGTCGGGCATTGAAGCTGCTTACATGCTCGAGCGTATCGCACTGGTGCGGCTTGTCGCTTTGCCGGTGACAATCCTTCTTTCTGGGGCGCTCTGCAACGGCTTTCGCCAATCCGTACATCTGATGAATGCGGTAAATGCGCTTGTACCCGCGTTTGCCCGAAACGCGCGAAAACGATAGTCCTTCAATATTTCGTCATTACGACAGCGCGCTCGACCGCGAGCCGAATCGGCGATATCGCAACATCTTCATCATGTGTTCAAGCGGCTATTTTGCATTTGACGATTCGGTCGCTAACCTCTCGACAGAGTCCCCGTCAACTCGTCCGGAGTGCAGGCATGAAAAAAACGCGAATCGCATGGATGCTGCCATTGCTGTTGATCGGCGCTAACGCACGGGCGCAGAGCTCGGTCACGCTGTACGGCTTGATCGATGCCGGCCTGATGTACACGAATAACGTCGCCAAAGGGGGCTCGCAAGGCTCGCTTTGGCAGGCCACGAGCGGCAATATCAACGGCAGCCGCTGGGGACTGCGTGGCTCGGAAGATCTCGGCGGCGGATTGAAGGCCATCTTCGTGCTCGAGAACGGCTTCAACCTGCAGACCGGCCGCCTGGGCCAGAACGGACGCGAGTTCGGCCGTCAGGCATATGTGGGCCTTGCATCGAGCGACTATGGCGCGCTGACGCTGGGACGCCAGTACGATTCGCTCGTCGATTTCGTCGCGCCGCTGTCCGCAACCGCAGGCTCGTTCGGCGACACGGGCTTCGCCCATCCGTTCGATAACGACAACCTCAATCACTCGGTCCGCATGAGCAACGCGGTCAAGTACATGAGCAGTTCGTACGCCGGACTCAAGTTCGGAGCACTGTACGCGTTCTCCAACAGCACGGACTTTTCGATGAATCGCGCCTACAGCGCGGGCGGCAGTTACAGCTACGGACCGTTCAACGTCGCGGTCGGCTATCTGCAGATCAATGGCTCGAACGGCGCGAACACGGCCGGTGCCATCGATGTCGCCGAAGCGACCGCCAATGGGACCGGCGGCTTCGTGGTCGGCGCATCGCGCGAATGGGTGCTCGGCGCCGGCGCGAACTATGCGTACGGTCCGGCGCTCATCGGCTTCGTGTTCACGCGCAGCGTCTATCAAGGCACGACATCGTTCAACTCGGTGAACGGCGCGATGAGCTTTTATAACTACGAAGTGAACGCGAAGTATGCGCTGACGCCCGCGATCAGTCTCGGTATAGCCGATACTTATACCGACGGCCACGCCGCCAACAGCCGCACTTTCGGCGACGATCCGAAATACAACCAGGTCAATCTGCAAGCCATCTACTCGTTCTCCAAGCGCACGGACGTGTACGCCGAAGCGATGTATCAGCACGCAATCGGCGCGCAATACGTGGCCTTCATCAATACCTCGGGCGGCGCTTCGTCCACGGCCAACCAGGTGGTCGGAACGGTTGGGCTGCGGCATCGGTTCTGATTGGTTCGAGCGCTCGTCGGGATGCAGCCACGATAGCTGGCTGCATCTTCATCGAGCGTCGCTTTGCTTGGCCGTCACGGTCCGCGCGCATAACGGCACGAGACACAGCAAAACGACGACGACCCAGAAGGCGCCGGGAAGGCCCACTTGTCCCGCTATGAAACCGATTCCCGCAGGCCCTGACAGAATCCCGGCGTAACCCACTATCGTCACCGCGGCTACCGCAAGCGCGGGTGGCATGAGCCGCTGCGTTCCGCTTCGACGATAAAGAATCGGGACCGTGTTCGATGCTCCAAGCCCCACCAGCACGAAGCCGCCCAGCGCAACGAAGGCGATGGGAACCGTGAGCAGAAGCACGAACCCGACGATGGTCAGCACGCCGCCCCAGAACATGACCGCGCGCTCGCCGAGCCGCTTGATGACGGCATCGCCGCATAAACGCCCGCCTGTCATTGCAATCGAAAAGAGGACGTATCCGAGCCCCGCTTCGTTCTTGCCGACGAGACCCGTGTCCGAGACGAGCAGCGCGCTCCAGTCGAGCACCGCGCCCTCGGCGAGGAACGTGATGGCAGCGAGAATGGCGAGCAACAGCACGATGCCGCGCGGCACGGCAAAGATAGGCCCGCCTTCGCTCTTTGCATAAGGCAGAAGTCTGGGCGTTGCAAGGACCAACGTTCCGAGCACGAGTGCCGAGCAAAGGAGGGTGCCCGCCAGCGTGCCGACATGCATCGACAGCAGGAACGTCATAAGACTCGATCCGGCGAACCCACCTACGCTGAACAGGGCATGGAACCCCGACATGAGCGGCCGTCCCGCGTCACGTTCGACTTCGACGGCATGAACGTTCATTGCCACTTCGAGCGAGCCTAGCGATGCACCGAACAAAAACAGCGCTATGCCTAATTCAGCCGGCGTATTGACGACCGCGAGAAACGGCAAGGTCAGGATGAGTCCCACGCCTCCGGCCACGATTACCGGCTTGCTGCCGTAGCGCGCGGTGAGCATGCCCGCGAGAAGCATCGCCAGGACCGAGCCTAAGCCGATGCACAAAAGCAGCAGGCCGAGTGTGGTGTCGTCGACACCGAGCCTGCTCTTCGTGAACGGCACGAGAGGCGCCCACGACGCAATGCTGAAGCCGGCCACGAGAAACGCAAGACGTGTGGCAAGACGCGTCCCGGAGCGATTGGACGACACCCCCAGATTGGCCTCGCTCATGATTTTTCCACCGCGGTCATCACCGTCGGGCCGGACTTCGACAACGCCGCGAGCACATCACCCGGTGCATCTTCCTCAATGATAAGGAAGTCGATTTCCTTCATGTTCGCCACGCTATAAGGCGCGCGCGCATGAAGTTTCGCGGTCGTGGCGAGCACGACCTTCTGCGCGCTTGCAGCGACGACCGCGCGTTTGAACGCAGCGTCGCTCAAGCCGAATGCGCTGATGCCGCGTGACGTCGATACCGCGCACGCGCCGATGAAGCACATATCGAAGCTCATGCGCCTGACGAACTCCACCGAAGTGGGATCGACGCTGCCGCCTACGTGTTGATCGACCAAGCCGCCGGTCATGACGAGTTGCAGGTCCGTTCGTCGCAACACCGCAGCAGCGATATCGACGGAGTTCGTGACCACCGTGAGCTCGAATTCCGCAGGCAGGATGTTCGCAAGCGCGAGGTTGGTGCTGCCGCTGTCGAGGAACAGGAACTGGCCCGGCTGAATGAGGGACGCGGCCGTTTGCGCGAGGATGCGCTTGCGGTCGGCGTCCATGTCGATGCGCGCCGCCATGGGAAGCGCAGCCGGCAAAACCGGCAGCGCGCCGCCGTAGACGCGACGGCATTTGCCTTCGGACGCCAGCGCCCGAAGATCGCGGCGGATGGCGTCTTCAGATACGGCGAATTCGACGGCGAGATTAGCGGCGACGAGCGACTGGCCAGAAGACAGACGGCTGGCCAGTTCGTCGCGACGGGCGAGTGGGAGATCGGGGTTCATGCGCGCAGCATACCGTGCACGAACAAGAATGTAAACGTGCATGAACGTGCATCACTCAGCTCTTTTATCTCGTAGCAAGCACCTCCGCGGCGACTTCCCGATGCGGCCGCGCGCAGAGTATCAGCACGCCGCCGAGCGCCCCGAAACACGCCAGGACCGAGAACGGATACTGAAAGTCACCGCCCTTCCCCGCGAGCATTCCGACGAGCGTGGGCCCGACGAAACCCCCGACGAGATTGCCGAACGCACCAATGACGGCAGTCGCGACGATCGCATCGGCGGCCGACAAAAGCTCGGTCACGTACGTGAAGATGAGCGGAAGGAACATTTCGAGGAAGAAGCCCATGGCGGTGAACAACGACATTCGCAACACGAGCGATGTCGCCGGCACGTTGGCCGCCGCAAGCAACAACACACTCGCAAGGATGATCGGCACGCCCGCATGCAGCCGCCGCTCCTGACGCGCATCCGAACTGCGCGTCGCCACCAGAATGCCGACGATGCACGCCGCCCACGGGCACGCCGAAAGCAAGCCGACTTCCACCGACCCCAGGTTCGGCGCCGCCGCAGCAATCGAACTCGGCAGCCACAGCATGAAGCCATAGACCACGAGGTTGATCATCGCGAAGCCGAATCCGAGGAACCACGTCGCCTTCAGCCCCAGGACACGACGGATGCCCGATTGCGATGAGACATCCACGAATTCGGCCTGCTCGTCGGCGAGCACGCGCGAGAGTCCGGCCTTTTGCTCGTTGGTGAGCCACTTGGCGGCCGTGATGTTCTTCGGAATGCTCGACCACCAGACCACTGCCCAAATCCACGCGGGCAAGCCTTCGATGATCATCATCGCGCGCCAGTCGTGATGCGCGAGCAGAAAGCCCGAGATCGGTCCGGCAAGCAGCGCGCCGAGCGGCGAACTGACAGTCCAGAAGCCGAAAGCCTTGCCGCGTTCGCGCCGCGTGAACCACGACGCCGTGAGACTCGAAGCGGACGCCCACACCGGCCCTTCCGCCACACCGAGCACGAGCCGCACCGCCATCAACTCATTCATCGTTCGCACGAGCCCGGTGGCCATCGCCGCCGCGCCCCAGCAGATGAGACACACGAGCACGACCTTGCGTGCGCCGAAGCGCGATACGAGCCATCCGCCCGCCAGAAAAGTGATGACGTAGCCCCAGAAAAAGATGCCGCCGACAAGGCCGGCGTGGGTCGCATCCATGCCGAGATCGCGCCGGATCAACGGCAGCGCGAGGCCGATGTTGGTCCGGTCGAAATACGAAATGGTGTACATGAGAAAGATCACGAGCGTGATCCTGATCCAGCGAGCTGAACCCGATGACTCGGCTCTCTCGAGGGCTGCATCCTTCATCGCTTGTCTCCTTCGTCTCGTGTCTTCGAGACTTCTTCGGCTGCTTGTGATTGGGGCGGGCTTGTCTGCTGTCCTCGATGCGTTCGGGCATGACGCACTTCATCGCTTTCTTTCGTTCAAACTTTTGCTTATACCGGCGTTGCTTCCTCTCTTTCGAGCCGTGTCCACATGTCCGCGACCAAGCCCTTGAGCAATTGCGCTTCTTCCCAACGATCCGATAACTCGTAGCCATTTCTATCGGTCATCGCATACTCCTTCGGGCCGAGTTCGCAGAGAAACGTGAGCACGGCATCGCTTCCAGCACGCTTTCGCCAGCTGCGAAAACCGTATTCCCACCAGCCGAGGAATAGATCGAGCCATTCCTTGTGATGCGCAAAGCTGATCTGCACCTGTATCTGCTCGCGGCTTGCCACGCGTCCATGAAAGCCCCAGCAGTTGTCCAGAATGCGATGCATGAGCCGATGGTTGTCATCCGATACCGGCCACGCGAACTCGCGGCCCACGAGGTAATGCGAGATGTCGCCGGTCAGACGCAGGTCAGGAAAGCAATCGAGCAGACGCAGCGTGAATAGCAAATCGGTCGTCATGCGGTCGCGATGCGTTTCGATATGAACCGCGATGCCCGCATCGTGCGCAAGCCGGCGCCACCCTTCGATAAGCGGAATGCACTCCTCGATCGAGTACGGCCGCACGTCCGGCTGAAGATTGATGTGATCGGCACCGAGCGCCTGCACGTGCTCGATGATCGGCTTCAGGTCATCCACGGTTTGCGGATAACACTGCGCCTGCCACGTCATGCCGTATTCCTTCAGCGTGTGCGTGACGCGGCTCGCATACGCGTAGTCGAAGAAGCGCACGCCCACGCCGTCGAAGCCGGCATCGCGGACCATGCGCAACTGCTCGTCGAGCGGCCACTCATGTCCGTCCGGGCGGCGTCGTTCCATGGCCCATAGCGACTGATACACCTTGAGTTGCTGCATGCGGTTTCCTTTCCGACGCCGCGCTACATCGCCTCTGCTGTCGTGGCGAAAAAGCGATTCTTGAGCGATGTCTGGTTCTCGTAGATCGAGCCTTGCTTCGGCGCGGGCGGCAGCGGCAGGATGACCGGAACGTTCTCCATGCGCGGCACGATAGTCGGCTCGCCCGCGATGATCCGCTCGTTGAACTCCGCGAGACTCTTGTCCTGCGTGGGACCGCCGATAAGCGGCCAGGCATCGACGGCGGCAATCTCATACAGCAACAAGCGGCGCGGCCGGTTCGACGTGTTTTCCGCGGAACCGTGGATTGCGCGCGCATGATGAATCGAGAACGATCCCGCCTTGCCCGTGCACGGCACCGCCTTGCCGAAGTCGACGTTGGACGTCGTCGGGTCCATCGCGCCGCAAAAATAGCCGTCCGTGTGATGACTATGAATCTCGCTCTTGTGGCTATCCGGAATGATCAGCAGCGGGCCGTTTTCCAGTTCGCAATCGTCGAGCATCACGCCGACAGCGAGCACGTCCTGATTCGTGTGCGGGTAAAACGCCCAGTCCTGATGCCATTCAACCGGGTCGCCGACATGCGCTTCCTTCAGGTTCAGCTTGGTGTTGCGCACGCGCAGATTCGGCCCTAGAAGACTCGTCAGCGCGGCGATCAGCTTGGGATGCTTGAGCGCTTCCATGAACACCGGATCGACCTTGATCGGGTCCTTGATGCGCCGAACGCGCGGCTTTTGCGCGGTATGCGAGGGCGCGAGATCGAATACATCGTTCGATGCCGTGAGCGCGCGAGACTGCTCGACGAGTTCATCCGTGACGCGGCGCATGCGCTCCACGAGGTCATCGCTGAAAACGTCGGTGACGACTACGTATCCTTCCTTGGCGTATTGCTCTACTTGCTCGTTCGTAAGCACTTTCATCTCCTGAAAGAACGGACCTGCCTTTTGGGAGCGCTCCCATTCGCAAGCGCCGACGCGGCGCGTTGGCAACGTCATTGCACTGCATCATGCTCGGTTCGCAACCAGCTATGTGCGCGCTCCCATTTAAGGTAAAGTGGAACCGTCGGAGTGTCAAGCAGCGGTCTTCCCTGATCGACCCTTCGCGCACGAAACACAGATCACCAACGAAACGAAACGAAGCACCATGAAAACAAGCGCCACCGCGTCCGAACCCACCTTGCCCCGGCCCACCATGGAAGACGTCGCCCGCGAGGCGAAGGTCGGGCGCATGACCGTTTCGCGCGCGTTGAATCAGCCCGAGCTCGTATCGCCCGAATCGTTGGCGGCGGTGCAGGCCGCCATCGAAAGACTCGGTTACGTGCAGAACCTGAATGCAGGAAGCCTGGCGTCGAACCGGTCGAAGATCATCGGCGCGGTCATTCCGACTATCGAGAACGCGTTCTTTTCGGACACCATCAGCGGGCTGTCGCAAGCGCTGGCCGACAAGGGCTATCAGTTGCTGCTCGGTCAATGCCGTTACGACGCAGCCGAGGAAATGCGGCTCATCGATGCCTTCGTCGGGCGACGCGTCGACGGCATCATGCTCATACGCACATCGACGCCGGCGGAAGTGGACAAGCGCATTCGCCGTTGCGGCGTTCCGGTGATCGAGGCATGGGACACGTCCAACGATCAGATCGACATGCGTATCGGTTTCTCGCATCGCGATGCCGGTGCTGCAGTGGCGCGCTATCTCGCAAGCAAGGGACGACGCAATCTCGGTTTTCTCGGCAGCATGGATGTCCGTTCGACCGGCCGCTTGCAAGGCTTTCGGGCGGGCGCGAAACAGTCGGGGCTTCACAAGATCGAGGCCATCACGCTCGACCGGCCAATGGGTATCAACGACGCGCCCGAGATCTTCGACAGGCTGCTCGAACGCCGCCCGGACCTAGACGCCGTGTTCTGTTCCAGCGACATGCTCGCCGCGGGCGTGCTGTTCGAGTGTCAGCGGCGCGGCATACGCGTGCCGGAAGACGTCGCCATCATGGGCTTCGTGGACTTGCCCATCGCGGCGGCGACGCATCCGGGCATCACGACGATCCGCGTTCCATCGCTTGAAATCGGCAAATTGGCGGGCGACATGCTGCTCGATTATCTCGAAGGCAAGCGCCCCGCGAATCCGCGTATCGACCTGGGCTTTACCATTGTCGAGCGAGGCAGCGCATGAAGCGGGACATGACGGGCATGCAGCACTATCGCACTGCCTGATCGACGTCGGCTTCGAGCTTGCCGATGCGCGCCATATCCGCATCCGACTTCATCGACGGCGGACCGGCAAAGGTCTTGCGCACCCCGAAGCCGTACCAGATGACGAGCAACGCGATCACGAATCCAACGAGCACGTACAGCACTTTTTCGTTCGGCGGCTGAATGCCGACATACGCGAGCACGCACGCGCCGACCGTCGCCAGCAACGCGAGCGGCTTGGACCAGAGGCCGAGCTGGAACGGTCCCTTCTCGGTCCAGCGATGGCCTTCGGCGAACATGCCGAGCGCAATCGGCATCGCGTAGGAAATGTACAGGAAGACCGCGCTGCCGGCGCTGAGCACGGAGAAGGCATCGCCATACAGCGTGATGAGAATGGCGAGTATGGCGCAAGTCCAGATCGCCGCGCCCGGCGTGCGATGCTTCGGGCTCACGTGACGCAAAAACTTCGAGCCGGGCAGCCCGCCATCTCGCGCGAACGCGTACATCATGCGTGAGGTGGACATGATGGCCGCAAGCCCGCAGACATAGTTGATGAAGAACATCGCGAGTTCGAGACACACGCGCAACGTCGTCGGAATCGGCGCGAGAATGGCTTCGAAGAAACCGGTGCCCTGTTTCATGCCCGCCGTGAGATCCGGCATGACGAGCACGAAGGTGCAGACCATGACGTAGCCAAAGACCGCCGACCAGAAC
Source organism: Caballeronia sp. GAWG1-1 (assembly GCF_023631465.1). Lineage (NCBI taxonomy): Bacteria > Pseudomonadati > Pseudomonadota > Betaproteobacteria > Burkholderiales > Burkholderiaceae > Caballeronia > Caballeronia sp. GAWG1-1. The sequence goes on along the minus strand of NZ_JALQDB010000037.1, from coordinate 562,706 downwards.
ACCGAGCCGATGATCCCTTTCGGCACGTTGCGCGCGGCATCGTGCGTTTCCTCGGACGTGTGCGCGGAAGCGTCGAAGCCGGTGATGGTGTACGTCACGAGCAGCAGGCCCGCGAGAAACGCGAGCGGCGTCGATTGCTTCGGCCACGCGCCGCCATCGACGCCCGTGAAGTTGGTGAACGTGACGAGCCGATGCAGATCGAGCGGCACGGACGAGTAATAGAGCAGCGCCACGACCAGAACGATGGTGACGACGAAGATAAGATAGCCCGAGAGATCGGTGATCTTGCTGGCGATCTTGATCCCGCGTGCATTGAGCAGCGCCTGCGACAACGTGATGATCGCGAGGAACGCGGTCTGGTGCCACCACGTCAGGCTTTCGGGCGCAACGCCGAACATCGGCGCGATCAGCGTCTTGAAGAACGGATCGTAGGTGCCGAAGTTGATCGCGCTGATGACGAAGATCAGACCAATCAGGTTGAGCCATGCCGTGAGCCATCCCAACTGCTTGCCGCCGAGGATCGAGCCCCAGTGATACAGCCCGCCCGCTGTGGGAAACGCGGACGCGATCTGCGCCATCGACACCGCGACGATCAACGCGAACAACGCGCCAAGCGGCCACCCGAGCCCGACGGACGCGCCGCCCGTCGCCGAAAGCGCCAGCTGGAAAGCGGTGATGCCGCCCGACAGGATGCAGATGATCGAGAACGAGACCGCGAAGTTCGAGAAGCCGTTCATGCGCCGGGACAACTCCTGCGCATAACCCATCTTGTGCAACAGGCTCACGTCGCTGTCGCTGCTTGCTTCAGACTGGTGCTTTGCGTTCATATTCACTCCGTCACGAATGCCTGCCGGGAAGGAACCAGAATTCGACGTCCGTATTGCCTGTCACGCTGACGCGCGACGCGCAACAGGCACGGTAAGTAGCCAAATTTCGAAGCGCTACCGGATTCTTTACACGGCGGAGAAGCCGTTATCCACGAAGAGATGCGTTCCGTTGACGAAGCTTGCTTCGTCGGATGCCAGAAAGAGCGCCGCAGCAGCGACTTCGGACGGCTCGCACAGCCTGCCCTGCTGAAGCGCGATGGCGGCCTCAGTGGCATCGACACCCATTGCCTGCAGGTCGCGAAGCTCGCGCATGCCGTGCGGCGTGCGAATGAATCCAGGCGCCACGGCGTTGCAGCGAATGCCCCGATCGCGGTATTCGACGGCTATCGCGCGGGCGAACATGTGGCATGCGCCCTTGGTGGCGTCGTAGAGCACTTCGCCGGGCGTGGCGTAGACTGCCGAGATCGACGAGGTGCACACGATGCTGCCCTTGCCCTTTTCGAGCATCTGCGGCAGGACCGCTTGTGTCATGAGGAACATGCTTTTGACGTTCACGCCCATCAGCCAGTCCCATTCCGATTCCTCTATTTCGAGGAACGGTTTGACGATCAGCGTGCCGGCGTGATTGAAGAGGATGTCCGCGTTGCCATATTGCTCTTTCGCGGCTGCGACGGCTTTCTGGACATCGGCTTGACGGGAGACGTCCGCACCCAGACCTAGCGCTTCGAATCCCGCTTCGTTGAGCCGGGAAGCGAGCGCAATGGCGGCATCCACGTCCCGGTCGATGATGGCGACCTTCGCGCCCTGTTGCGCGAACAGTTCCGATGCCGCCGCGCCGCATCCACCCGCGCCGCCGCTGATGATCGCCACCTTGCCGGCGAGGCGGCCGTCGCTTCTGGAAACCATATCGTTGTCCTCGGTAACGTTGAGCTGCGTCCGACAGAGGGTCGCTCCGTGCATCGACGTTACTGCGCCAAAATGCGATCTACTACTGGATTTTCGGCGTAGCGGGCTTTGGGCGAGACCGCGCAACGAGGAACGACAACGCCGGAACCGGCCTGCGCCCGGCGCTTCATCGATGTCCCTAGGTAAGCATCGGCGTCAGGTCGGGATCGCCCTTCTTCATCGCTCGCCGATACGCCGGGCGTTCGCCGATTCGCTGCAGATAAGCCCGTATGTTGGGATACGGCGAAAGGTCCAGCGGCTGAAAAATACGCATGGTAGTCAACGAAAATACGCTCATGATGTCGGCGGCCGTAAAGTCGCTGCCCGCAAGATAGTCCGCCTGCCCCAGCCGATCTTCGATGAGCGCCAGCACTTTATCGAGCCGTCCCTGCACGGCGGTTTGCACCGGATGATCCACCGGCAAACCGGCGCGGCCGATCATCATCGAGCGTCCCATGACCGGCTGCAGGTTGCCGTTCGCGAAGTGAAACCAGTAGAGATAGGGCGCGAAGTCGGGATGATCCGGCGCGTGCTGCAATCTGCCGTCGCCATGGCGCGCGAGAATGAACTCGACGATAGCCGCGGACTCGGCGAGCAACATGCCATCGACTTCGATGAGCGGCGCCGCGCCCAGCGGATGCAACGCGACGAGTTCGGGCGGTGACAGCATGGTGCGTGCATCGCGCGTGTACTTGACGAGCTCGTATGGAACATCGAGCTCCTCGCACAGCCAGACGATACGCTCGGATTGCGAGTGCCCGAGGTGATGAATTTTCAGCATGAGTGAGTTTCCTTGAGTACGAGTGAAGTCGAAGCGCGATGAACCTGGCGTGCAGCGCAAGCAGCGAGCCTGGCGCCCGCCGTCCGAAAGGCATCAAGCCTACCGAATTTCGAACGACTTTCTTGAACCTTCATATTTCTGCCAAAAATTACCTTTACATTTCCGTCAGAAATTAGGCGCCTGCTTACGAACATGGAATATCCGGCCGGAAAATTCCATCCAGTTTCTCACTCGTTCTTTTTCTGATGACGACAACCATGCCCCACCTGACTGCGCTCGGCAGACCGTCGCTGGCAAGCGCGCTGATTTGCATCGCGCTTACGCTCGCCGCTTGCGGAGGAGACGACAAGTCGGCAACGCCCGCCTCGACCAACGCGTCGTCCTGCAAGATCAGCCACTGCGCGCCGGCTCCCTGAGTCGCATTCCCACATCAAAAACTCATCAATGGCATGACATTCAGTCCATCTAAACGAAGCTTCATCAAGACGTCGCTTGGCACCGCCGCTTCCGCCGCCGTGCTTTCGACGTTCCCGCCTGCTATTCGGCGCGCGCTCGCCATCGACGCGAACAACGTCACAGGCACGATCAGGGACGTTCAGCACGTCGTGTTGCTGATGCTGGAAAACCGTTCGTTCGACAGCTATTTCGGCACCTTCAAGGGCGTGCGCGGTTATGGCGACCGCTTTGCCATTCCCTCGCCGAACGGCGCAAACGTCTTCTATCAGAACTACACGAGTTCCGGCTCGACGAGCACGCTGATTCCCTATCATCTCGACGAGTCGAAAGGCAACGCACTGCGCGCGGGCAGCACACCGCATACGTGGTCCGACTCGCAGGCCGCATGGGACAACGGCCGCATGGCCGCATGGCCGACCGCGAAGAAGCCCTTGTCGATGGGCTATTACGAAACGGTCGAAGTGCCCTTTCATCGCGCGCTCGCCGACGCCTTCACGCTGTGCGATTCGTATCACTGCGGCATGCACACCGGCACGATTGCAAACCGTCTCTTCTACTGGACCGGCACGAACGGTCCCAACGGTTTGAGTCCGTCGACCAACGCGCCGGTCAAGGTGGCCGCATTGAACAACGAGTTCAATGGCGGCAATGACATTGGCTCGTCGTCAACCGGCTGGACCTGGACGACCTATGCGGACCGTCTGCAAAACGCGGGCGTGAGCTGGAAGGTGTATCAAAGCCTCATCGACAATTTCGGCTGCAACGAGATGATGAGCTTTCGCCACTGGCGCACCGCAATCGAGCAGATGCCCGCCGCACGGCGACCGGTGTACGTGGCGAACACGGACATCACGCAACCCGTGACGGCGGCGGGCGCGTTCTACGATTCATCGATCGACGACGCCCTGAGTCCGCTCGCGAAAGGCTTCGGCAACACCATGCCACAGGGCTTTCTCGAAACGTTTCGCGACGACATCCAGAAGGGCACGCTGCCTGCCGTATCGTGGATCATCCCGCCGTCCGTGTATAGCGAGCATCCCGGTCCGTCGAGTCCCACGCAAGGCGGCTGGTACGTGCAGGAAGTGCTCGATGCGCTGACCGCGAACCCGGATGTGTGGAGCAAGACCGTGCTGCTCGTCAATTACGACGAGAACGATGGCTTCTTCGATCACCTTCCGCCGCCGAGCGCGCCGTCGCACGCAAGCGATGGCACGCTCGCGGGTGCGAGCACCTTGTCCGACACCGACATGGCGGTGGAATATCACAACTTCGCGCCGGCAACGAGCAATCAGCCGAAGACCGACGGACGACCATACGGCCCCGGCCCGCGCGTGCCGATGTGGGTGATCTCGCCGTGGAGCCGTGGCGGCTTTGTGAACTCGCAAGTCTTCGATCACACCTCGACGCTCATGTTCCTCGAAAAGCGCTTCGGCGTGACCGAACCGCAGATCAGCAGCTATCGGCGTGCGATTTGCGGCGACCTGACCTCGTGCTTCAACTTCGTCAATCCGAACGATGCCACGCTGCCGACGCTCTCCGGGCGCACGACGAAGGACTCGGCCGATGCGCTCGCCAAGTCGCAGGCGGCGGCATCCGCGATTCAGGCGCAGTCCGTGACGGCGAGTTCGCCGTTGCCCGCGCAGGCTACCGGTACACGTTTGTCGCGCGCCTTGCCTTACGAGCTGCACACGACCGCGCATGTGAACGCCAACGCAAGCACGGTCGCGCTCGAATTCGCGAATGGCAGCACGAACAACGCGGGCGCGGTGTTTCATGTGTACGACAGAAACCATCTCGAACTCGTGCCGCGCCGCTTCGTCGTCGAGGCGGGCAAGTCGCTGACGGGAACGTGGACCGTGCCTGCCAGCGATGCAGGACGATACGATCTGTGGGTGCTTGGACCCAATGGTTACCACCGCGAGTTTGCGGGCAATCTGAAGGAAGTGAGCGCATCCGCGAATGCCGAGATTCAGGTTTGCTATCAGCCGTGCGATACGTCGCTCGTCAGCGTGAAGCTCTACAACCGCGGCAATCAGTCGTGCACGTTCACGACGGCAGCGCTGGCCTATCTCACGAATGGTCCGTGGGTCACGACGGTGGCTGCGAATTCGGTCGTCGAAGTGACCTGGCCAATTGCCGATAGCGGCAACTGGTACGACTTCATGGTCACGTGCAGCGGTCTGAACGCGTTCAAGCGACGCTTCGCGGGACGTGTGGAGAATGGCAAGGACCTCGTTTCCGATCCGGCCATGGGGATGGCTTCTTAACGTGCATGAACCGGTCCGTGTCGGCTCGACGATGACGCGGACCGCTTACGCTCTTATGCCGATACCGGAAAAGCCGGCCCGCGCCGCAAGCGAATGGGCCCATGAATCATTGCATCGGGGTCCAGTGTCACGTCCCCTTGTGTGATCAGCACTTTGCCTTCACGCGCCATTTGCGCGGCCACGTCCCTGACCAAAGGCATCAGCGCGCGCCATCCTTCTTCGTCGCTCACTAGATTGCGTGCCACATCCGACGGACAGATGGAAGAAGTCGCGGCACGTCCGCCAAGCAAATCCAGCGCGCAATTTTCGATGTCCCGCGTAGATACGCTCATCACGCAACCGGGCGCGCAGGCGCCGGCTTGCCCGCTTCCGCCGCGATCCGGCATAGCTCATCGAACGCGGGTCCACGCGACGGAATCTCGACATGGAACACTTCGGCCATCACGCGTGTCCAGCCGTAGATGAAGTAAGTCCACCCGTCTTCTATCTGCAATTGCTTTTGAAGCGCCTGCGCACGCGCCTGTTCGAGAAAGACCAGATCGCCGCGGTAATTCAGCTCCCAAACCACGGCGCGTTCCGGGAACACGGCTGCGTCGCTGAGCGGCGAACCTGGCGCGTCCTTGCCAAGTCCCGTCGCATTGATCACCAACGCGCCCGGCGACATTCGCGCGAGCACCGCGTCATTGTCCTTTGCGTCCTGCACGAGCACGTACTCGCATGCAACGCCAGCGCCGACCTCTCGATGAATCCGCTCGATCTCCTCGAGCCGCGCCGCGGAACGGTCCGATACGATCACCTTCGACGGCCGATTCGCGCCACGGCCTGGTCGCATCAGATGCCATGTCATCGCAATGGTCGAGCCGCCCGCGCCCATCGAGAACGCTTCCGCGCCTGTCGTTGCGAAATGCTGTTCGGGCAGGAAGCCGTCGAGCGCGAAGCCGGAAGTGATCGGGTCCTTGGCGTGACAGACGAACTTGCCATCGCGCTTGGAGAGGCAACTCGTTTCGCTCATCATGAGCGCGTGAGGATCGATCTCATCGAAGAGATCGCGGCACGCAGCGTACAAGTCGATCTTGTGCGTGGTGACGAGCGCGCCAACCGACAAGGGATCGTCGCGCAAAAACTCGACGGCTTCGCGATACGCATTCGCCGGCGAATGCGGCTCGAAGTCGATGCCCTTCATCTCGACATTACCGAGCCCGAGATGCCTTGCCCATGCGGGAAACACGCGCATGATCGAACTTTGCGCGGTCGTCACGCCGATGAAGTAAAACGTCGGCCGTTGCGCGGCTTGGTAACTCATCGCGCCGCTCCTTCGGCACGCGCGCCGCGCGCGATCAGCGCTTCCACGTCGGCTTGCGAACGCTCGCGATACGCAGGATTCGCTTCGCTGCGCCAGCCGCCCTGACCGTCATCGACGATACGCAAGCGCATGCCGCCCGCTTGTTCGATGATCGCGTAGTCCTGCCCCGAATCCGCCGGATAGCAGAACAGCATCACGAAGTCTTCCGCGCCCGTGTTGACGGAACGATGAATCCAGCGCGGCGGCACGTAGCACATAGTATGCGCGTGTATTTCGACGATGCGTGTCTCTCCGTCCGGCGACTCCATCGACATGAGCCCGTCGCCCTTCAGACCGAAATACAACTCCGGCCGGTCGATGTTCGCGTGAATATGCCCGCGCGTCATGAAGTATTCGCGGCCGACCTTCCCTGGCGACATGCGCGTGACGCCGGTGATGAGGTCGCCCGGCTGATCGCTTGGGCGATGATCGGTCACGTCGTACACGACATCCTTGCCGCGAGCGGAAGCCAGCGCGTCGAAGGCGGCTGCATCGGCGTACAAGCCGGCGAGATCGTCGAGGCGCTTCTGGTAGCGCGTGCCCGTGCCTTCCATCAGCCCGGTATTCAGGTTCACATCGAATGAGCGCGGTTCAGGCCATTGCATGAGCCATCTCCAAGGAAGGTTGGAAAAGCGGAAGGGTCAATGCTAACTTAAGTGGCGTCATGCGTGACCGTGACGCATGACGCCGTCACGCAATCGACTTCGGCATGCGCGGATTGCGCTGCAACGAAGGCGAGCGCTCGGTGATACGCGGCCCGGCGTGCGCCTCGGCAACATCACCGGCTGCAAATTGTCTTCGATAAGCGACGGGCGTGAGGTCCTTCATCGCCTTGAATTGCCGGTTGAAGTTGGCGACATTCGGAAACCCGGAGCGCGCCGCGACGACGGACACCGGCGCGGACGTATGCGCGAGCATGCGGCAGGCATGTCCGATTCTGACCCGCGTGATGTATCGTCCCACGCTCTCGCCCATGTGCTGCTCGAAGTAGCGCGCAAGCGAACGTTCCGACACGTTGGCCGCCTCGCAAAGCTCGGAAAGACGCAGCGGTTCGGCAAAGCGCGAGTCGATCATCGAGAGTACGCGGTTGATGCGTTCCGGTTCGTGACCCGAAGGACCGTCCGTACGCTCGTTGAACGCAGCAGGCGATGCAAGCGGTCGACCAGGCGCTTCCGCCAGCGAGCAAAGCACGTTCAGCGCGGCGCCCAGGCGTTCGCGGGGCGCGTTGCAAAGCAGCTTGTCGAGTTGCGTGCGCATCGCGGCGCCGACTTCCTCACCGAACGCCAGTCCGCACGCTGCTCGGCGCAAGAGGTCGCGCAAGGGTGTGTATTCGGGGCAGACATCCGCGAGCCGCCGCGCCCATTCACCACTGAACCAGATCACGATGGCGACCTGAGGCACGCTCGAATCGATCGAACGGTTCGACGCCCACGTATGCGGGAGATTCGGCGGCACGAGCACCAGATCCGCGTCGGCGTAACCCTCGATCGAATCGCCGATATAACGCTTGCCGTGGCTGTTGAGCGTGAGCGTCAACTCGTATTCGGGATGATGGTGCCATTCGAAAGGAATGCGCGGCAGACGCCGGTGGTAAACCCTCACCGAACATTCATCACCGAATTCGACGTGTTCGTATGCGGGTTTCATGGCAGAACGCGCGAAGAAGTTGTCCGGATGGTATCACTTCTGCAGGCGTGATCGGCCTATTCTGCCGGTATGCCAAAACCCATACGGAGACAACCATGGCACTTGAAATCGACGATTTGCCGGCAACCATCCGGCAGGCCAAACGAGCGCTTCGCGAGCGGCTGCCGAACTATCGCGAAGTCTTCGCCGAAGTGGAAGAAGCAATCCACGCCGAGGCCAGCGAGATTGCCGAGCGACGTAATCGCGGCGAGAACGTCATTCCTGAAATCCAGTTCTCCGAGATCGCGCAGCAGCGGGTGAGCGCGGAGCAGATCGCACTCATCAAGTCGCGTGGTGCGTGCGTGATCCGCAATGTGTTCGACGCATCGCTCGTCGAACAATGGGACCGCGATATCGCGGAGTATGTCGAGCGCAACGACCTCGATACGCGACTGCAGAACCGCGCCGAGGACAAATACTTCGGCCAGCTCGCCTCGAGCAAGCCGCAGATTTACGGCGTGTACTGGTCGAAGCCGCAGGTGCTGGCACGGCAGGCGCCTTCCTTGACTGCGGCGCGCGTGTTCCTCAACCGCTTGTGGCGCGTCGAGAGCGAAGGCCGCGTTCATTTCGATCCCGAGCGCGTGCCGGTGTATGCCGACCGCATGCGCCGACGTCCGCCCGGCTCCGAGTCGTTGGGTCTGTCCGCGCATTGCGACGGCGGCTCGGTCGAACGATGGATCGAAGCAAATTTCCGCAAGGTGTACCGGCATGTGTTCGACGGCAACTGGCGTCAATACGACCCATTCGACGCCGCGTTCCGGCCGGATGTCGAGGAGATCGCGTCGCCCGCGGTGTGCTCCATGTTCCGCACGTTTCAAGGATGGACCGCGCTCACGCCGCAAGGTCCGGGCGACGGCACGTTGCAGCTCGTGCCGATTGCGAACTCGATGGCGTATATCCTGTTGCGCGCCCTTCAGGACGATGTCGCCGACGACGACCTGTGCGGCGCCATGCCCGGCCGCGCGCTTTCCATCAAGCCCGAATTTCATGCACCGCTTTTCGAAGCGTTGTCTTCGATCCCGCACATGCGGGCGGGCGACACCGTCTTCTGGCACAGCGACGTGATCCACGCCGTGGAAGACGCGCATCGCGGCGCGGGCTACAGCAACGTGATGTATATCGCTTCGGCGCCTGCGTGCGCCAAGAACGACGAATATCTCAAACGCCAGTTGCCCGCTTTCCTCGAAGGCAGAAGCCCGCCCGACTTTCCCGCCGATCACTTCGAAGTCGACTTCGTCGGACGCGCCACGATGCAAGACCTGACGCCGCTCGGCAAAGCGCAACTCGGGTTCGATCTTTAAAGCTCATGAGTCGTCGATAAAACGGGCGCACGCCATCGCAACCAGGACCGAATAAAAGCCTTCAAATCCGCTTCCACTGCCCGTACTTCGCCACCTGCGATTCATCGAAGGAGAAGCCGAGGCCGGGCGCGTCGTGCAGCTTGACGCGCCCGTTCTCATGCGACAACTGGCGGTCCACCAGACGGCGGAAGTTGAGCACCTGATCGTCCCAGAAATATTCGACGTAGCGCGCGTTCGGCGTGGCAGCAACGAGCGGCGCATGCAGGTCGTGGAACCAGTGCGGACACATCACGACACCATGACTTGCCGCCGTCGCCGCGATCTTGCGCCATTCGGTAATGCCGCCGCACACGGCCGCATCCGATTGCAGAATCGCGGCCGCGCCCTGGTCGAGCAATTCCTTGTGATACCAGCGGCCATAGCCGATCTCGCCCGTCGCCACCGGAATGCGCGTGGCCTTCGCAAGCCTCGCGTGATTGTCGACATCGTCTGGCGAAAAGGGCTCTTCGATGAAGTACGGATCGTATTGCTCGATGCGGCGCACATGCTGCAAGGCCTGCGTGAGATCGGTCCAGCCGTTGTTCATGTCGATCATCAGTTCGACGTCGGGCCCGACGGCATCGCGCGCCGCCTTCACGCGCCGCTCCTCTTCCTGCGGCGACAAACGCCCGCCTTTCATCTTCACCGCCCGAAAACCCATCTCCACGTAGCCGGCCATTTCCTCGCCGAGCTTTTCAGGTGTCTTGCCGTCGAGATAGTAGCCACCGCTCGCATAGGCCGGCACGCTTTCGAGCTCGTTCGCGCCGAGATATTTGTGCAAGGCCACGCCATGCGTGCGCGCGTTGAGATCCCACAGCGCGACATCGAGAATGGACAGCGCACGCATCACGGTGCCCGCGCGTCCTTGCAACAGCGCTTCGTTATACATCGTCTGCCAGAGTCCTTCCACAGCGTACGAGTCGCGGCCGATCAGCACCGGCGCGAGCAACTGCTCCACCGCCACGGTCAGCAATTCGCCCGCTGCGCTGCCGATATAGCAAAAGCCGATGCCTTCGACGCCATCGGTCGAGCGCACCTTGACGAGGCCGTAATGACGCGTGGACACCGTGCGCGTCGAAAAGGACGTGACGCGATCGAGCGGCACCGCGGCCGCGCATACGGCGATGGATTCGATGATAGGCATGGCTGTCTCCCTGTATTGTCGTCAAGAACCGCAAGAACGAGTCTGATGACATGCGCGCCGCAGAAGAAGTATCCTTTGGCTTCTTCAAACCCAAAATTTTTTATCGATGGACTCGCGCTATCTGCAGAGCTTCGTGTTCGTCGTCGAACTGGGTTCGATCGCGGAAGCCGCGCGCAGGCTCGATCTGACGCCCGCCGCCGTCGCGCAACGCGTCAAGATGCTGGAAGCCGAACTCGGCGCCACGCTCGTGCGTCGCTCGGGCCGCACGGTGGGCGCGACGGAAGCCGGCGAGCGCATTCTCGCGCGGGCGCGAGCGGTGCTGCACGACATTCGCGACTTGCGTTCGGACATCGAGGACACGGATCAATTAGGCGGTCAACTGCGTCTTGGCGGCATGGCGACGATGATGGGCAGCCTCATTCCCGACGCGCTCGCGGTGCTGCTCGGTCATCATCCGCAGATGGACTTCTATCTGGAGCCGGGCACGTCGCTCGATCTTTATCGCAAGGTGACGGCAGGCGATCTCGATGCCGCCGTGATCGCGCAACCGCTTTTCAATCTCCCGAAAAGCTGCGACTGGCATACGTTTCGCACGGAGCCGCTCGTGCTTCTGACGCCCGCCGCGATGAACGTCAACGACGTCCACGCGACCTTGCTTTCAGAACCCTTCATTCGATACGACCGTAACGTGGTCGGCGGCCAACTCGCGGATGCGTATTTACGGCAGCAAGGCATCAAGCCGAATCAGCGCTGCGAACTCGATGGCCTCGCGGCCATCGCCACGCTGGTCGATCGCGGGCTGGGCGTCTCGCTCGTGCCGGACTGGGCGCCGCACGAGTATCCGGGCATTTCCGTGCGCAAGTGGGCGCTCCCCAACGCGGCGCCCAAGCGTCTCGTCGGCTTGTTATGGGGACGTTCATGCGCGCGCATCCGGCTCGTGCAGGCGTTTCTCGGCGCGGCGGACTCTATCGAACGGACGCGGCACGGGTCGGGCAAACCGAAGCAATAGTCACGTCCGGAAGCAAGAAGTTCTATGGTTTGAAGCAAGCGCGAGCGTGTCGCGGCAACGCAAGCCAGCCGCGATAATGCGGACACACCTACAGGAGACGCCAGCAACATGAGCGACACATTCAAGAAAAAGTCCGGCGCTGAACAAGACCCGCAACCCGGCGGCCTGCGCAAATCGCTGACGAGCTACGGCGACAGCGGCTTCTCGCTCTTTCTGCGCAAGGCTTTCATCAAGGGCGCGGGCTATACGGACAGCGCGCTCGACCGGCCGGTGATCGGCATCGTCAACACGGGCAGCGCGTATAACCCGTGTCATGGCAACGCGCCGCAGCTGATCGAGGCCGTCAAGCGCGGCGTCATGCTCGCGGGTGGCCTGCCAATGGACTTCCCGACCATCTCCATTGCCGAATCGTTCTCGCAGCCCACCAGCATGTATCTGCGCAACCTCATGTCGATCGACACCGAGGAGATGATTCGCGCGCAGCCCATGGACGCCGTCGTGCTGATCGGCGGATGCGACAAGACCGTGCCCGCGCAACTGATGGGCGCGGCATCGGCGAATATCCCGGCGATCCAGCTCATCACCGGTTCCATGCTGACGGGCGCGCATCGCGGCGAGCGCGTGGGCGCATGCACCGACTGCCGGCGCTATTGGGGACGTTTTCGCGCGGAGGAGATCGACGAGACGGAAATCGCGGCGGTCAACAACCAGCTCGTCGCGAGCGTGGGCACGTGTTCGGTGATGGGCACGGCAAGCACCATGGCGTGTATTGCCGAAGCGCTCGGCATGACCGTTCCGGGCGGCGCCGCGCCGCCCGCGGTGACATCGGACCGCATGCGCGTCGCCGAAATGACCGGCACGCAAGCCGTGCGGATGGCGAAGGACGACCTCACCATCGACAAGATCCTCACCGCCGATGCCTTCGAGAACGCCATGCGCGTGCTGCTGGCTATCGGCGGTTCGACCAATGGCATCGTGCATCTGACCGCCATTGCCGGACGCATGGGCTACGACGTCGATCTGAAAGCGCTCGACCGCATGGGCCGCGAGACGCCCGTGCTGCTCGATCTGAAGCCGTCCGGCTCGCATTACATGGAGGATTTTCATAAGGCGGGCGGCATGGCCACGCTGCTGCGCGAACTCAAGCCGCTTCTCAATCTGAACGCGCTGACCGTCACGGGCCGCACGCTCGGCGAGGAGATCGAAGCGGCGGGTCCGGCCTTCGTGCAGGATGTCGTGCGCTCGTTCGACAACCCGATCTATCCGCAAGGCGGTATTGCCGTCCTAGAAGGCAATCTCGCGCCGGGCGGCGCGATCATCAAGCAATCGGCGGCGAACGCTGAACTCATGGAGCACGAGGGCCGCGCGGTGGTGTTCGAGAACGGCGCGGACTTGGCCACGCGCATCGATTCCGCCGATCTCGACGTCAACGCCGATGACATTCTGGTGCTCAAGAACATCGGTCCGAAGGGCGCGCCCGGCATGCCGGAAGCCGGGTACATTCCGATCCCGCGCAAGCTCGCGACGGCGGGCGTCAAGGACATGGTGCGCATCTCCGATGGCCGCATGAGCGGCACCGCATTCGGCACGATCGTGCTGCACGTGACGCCCGAATCGGCGATCGGCGGGCCGCTCGCGCACGTGCAGACGGGCGACCGCATTCGCCTGTCCGTGTCGAAGCGCGAGATCAGCCTGCTCATCAGCGACGAGGAACTCGCGGCGCGTGCGGCCCGACATGCCGTGACGATACCGACAGCGGAGCGTGGATACCGCAAGCTGTTTCTCGATACGGTGACGCAAGCGGATAAAGGCGTCGACTTCGATTTCTTGCGCGCGACGGAGAAGCGCGGCACGACGCCAAGAAGCTAGACGCGTCATGCTGAAGCACGCCAGGGCCGCTTTCGAGCGGCCTTTTTTGCGTTCACGGGAAGCGTCCGCATAAGACACAAGAATTTTTTGTCTTTGAAGCAAGCGCACCCTTGTTCTTCCATATCCAACCCACGGCGATACTGGCGCGACCCTCGAACGACACCGGAGACGCTTGCCATGACTACATCAAAGACCTTTCAGGGCGCGCTGTCGCCCGTTCTCACGCCATTCGACGATAACGGCGCGCCCTCGGCCGAGCGTCTGATTCGCCACTGCCGCGCGTTGCTCGACGACGATGTCGGGCTGGCCGTGTTCGGCACGAATTCCGAGGCCAACTCCATGTCCGTCGCGGAGAAGCGCGGACTGCTCGATGCGCTCATCGGCGCAGGCCTGCCCGCTGCACGCATGATGCCTGGCACCGGCGCGTGTGCGTTGCCGGACACCATCGAACTCACACGCCATGCGGTATCGAACGGCTGTGGCGGCGTGCTGATGCTGCCGCCGTTCTACTACAAGGGCGTGAGCGACGAAGGCCTGTTCCGCGCATACGCCACCGTGATAGACGCTGTCGCCGATGCGCGTCTGAAGATTTATCTCTATCACATTCCGCCGGTCGCGCAGGTGCCGTTGAGCCTTGCGCTCATCGAACGCTTGCTGAAGGCGTATCCGGGCACCATTGCGGGCATCAAGGACAGCTCGGGCGACTGGAACAACACGTCGGCCGTCATCGATGCTTTCGCGTCCACGGGCTTCGAAGTCTTCGCGGGCAGCGAGACGTTCCTGTTGCGCACGTTGCAAGCGGGCGGCGCGGGTTGCATCACCGCAACGGGCAACGTGAATGCGGCAGCCATCGGCAAGCTCGCGCGCGAATGGCGCGCCGTCGATGCGCCCGCACAGCAACGCCGCCTAGACGAAACGCGCGCGGTGTTCCAGCGCTTCCCGATGATCGCCGCGATGAAAGCGGCCATTGCATGGCAATCCGGCGATGAAGGCTGGGCGAATTTGCGCCCGCCGCTCGTCGAACTCGATGGCACGCAACGCGTGCAGCTTGAAAACGCGCTGGACGCCATCGGCTTTTCCATTCCGCATGCCGATCAGCTCGGCGTTCGCGAACCCGCGCACTGAACCGCCGTACAACCATACGAATAAAAACGGAGACAAATCTTGTACGACAGCCCTTCACTTCCCGCATCGATAGCAACCGACGACGCCGATTCCATCTTTCGCCGCGTTGCGCTGCGCTTCATGCCGCTCTTGTTCGTCGGCTACGTGGTCGCTTATCTGGATCGCGTCAACGTCGGCTTCGCCAAGCTGCAGATGCTGAACTCGTTGCATCTGAGCGAAGCCGTGTACGGCCTCGGTGCGGGGTTGTTCTTCGTTGGCTACTTTTTCTTCGAGGTACCGAGCAACCTTCTGCTGCATCGCATCGGCGCGCGGCGCTGGATCGCGCGGATCATGATTACCTGGGCCGCGTTATCGATGGCCACTGCCTGGGTCTCCACGCCCATGCAGTTCTACGCCGTGCGGTTTCTGCTCGGTGTCGCGGAAGCGGGCTTCTTTCCGGGCATGGTGCTGTATCTGACCTACTGGTTTCCCTCGCATCGGCGCGGCAAGATGATTGCGCTCCTGATGGCGGGCAATCCGGTGTCGGGGCTTATCGGCGGACCGGCGTCCGGCTGGATCATGCATTCGATGAGCGGCGTGGGTGGCTTCGAAGGCTGGCAATGGCTCTTCATCATCGAAGCGGTGCCGTCCATCGTGCTCGGCTTCGTGATCCTGAAGCATCTCGATGACCGCGTCGCCGACGCCACCTGGCTCTCCGAACCCGAAAAGCGCGTGATCCTCGATGAAATCGCCGCCGATACCGCCACGCAAACGCACGGCTCGGTGCGCGCGGTGTTCACGTCGGCGCGCGTGTACCTGATGTGCCTGATTCTCTTCGGCATTGTCATGGGTTCGTACGCAATCGGCTTCTGGCAGCCGACCATCCTGCGTTCGACGGGTATAGAAGACGCGTTCATCATCGGCCTTCTGACGATGATTCCCTACTCCGTTGCCCTTGTCGCGATGATCCTCACCGGCAAGCACGCCGACCGCACACGCGAGCGGCGCTGGCACGTCGCGCTGCCCGCGCTCATTGCCGGAGCGGGTTTCGTGCTGTGCGCGCTCTTCGGCGCGTCATCGGCGATCTCGGTGGCCGGCCTCACGCTCGCGACTGCGGGCGTCATCACCGCGCTGCCGATGTTCTGGGCGCTGCCCACGGCGTTTCTCGGCGGCACGGGCGCGGCGGCGGGCATCGCGCTCATCAACTGCACGGGCAATCTTGCCGGATTCGTAAGCCCGGCCGTGATCGGCTGGCTCAAATCGATCACGCATTCGCTTTCGTCGGGACTGTTCGTGGTTGCGGCTTCGCTTGCGTTGTCGGCGTTGCTGATTTTCGTCTTCGTGCCGGCGAAGCTCGTCAACAAGTAAGGATTCGACGATGACCGCCAACGACACGAATGTGCCACCCGTTTTGCGGATAGGCGAGTTTCCTGCCATTGCCGAGGCCTTGCTGAAAGAGCGCCTCGCTCTACACACGCTCGGCGAGATCGGCGCTGACGACGCGCTCCGCGCGCGCATCGGCGCTATCGTCACACGGTCCAACTACGACATCGACATCGCGCTCATCGAACAATTACCCGCGCTGCGCATCATTGCGACGAGCGGCGTCGGCTTCGACCGCATTCCGGTCGAGTTTGCGCGCGAACGCGGCATCGTCGTGACCAACACGCCCGATCTGCTTAACGCGGCCGTCGCCGAACTGACGATAGGACTCGTGCTCGCGATGCTAAGGCAACTGCCGCGCGCCGACCGCTTCGTACGCGAAGGCGCGTGGTCGAACGGCGTACTGCCGCTCGGCTCGAACCTGGCGGGCAAGCGCGTCGGGATTGTCGGCATGGGGCGCGTCGGCAAAGAGATCGCGCGAAGACTCGCGCCGTTCCGTGTCGAGATCGCGTACTTCGGGCGCGCGCGTCAGGCGTTGCCGTTCGAATGGTTCGAGACGCCCGTTCAGCTTGCGCGCTGGTCGGACATTCTGATCGCGAGTTGTCCGGGCGGCAGCGCGACGCGTCATCTGATCGATGCTACCGTGCTCGACGCGCTTGGGTCCAAGGGCATGCTCGTGAACATTGCGCGCGGTTCTGTCGTGGATGAAGCGGCGCTAGTTGCAGCGCTGGAACGCAAGGCGCTCGCGGGCGCCGCGCTCGATGTCTTCGATCACGAACCGCTCAACGATTCGCCTTTGCGACAGTTGGACAATGTCGTGCTGAGCCCGCATATCGGCAGCGCGACGCATGAGACGCGGCTTGCAATGGCCAAACTCACCGCCGACAACGTCGTCTCGTTCTTCACGACAGGACGGGCATTGACGCCTGTCCATATCGAATGATTAGAACTGATACAGCGTGGCGGGCGTATCGACGAGAATGCGCTTGCGCGTCGCTTCATCCGGCACGACGTTGGCGAAAAGGTCCGCGAGCAAGGCATCATCGGGAATGCGGTTCAACGGCTGCTCCGTCGGATGCGGCCAGTCGCTTCCCCACAGCACGCGCTCCGGCGCGACCCGAGCAAAGCCCGCCGCGAGCGCGACGCTATCCGCATACGAAGGCGGCCCGACCTGCGTCTCGTTGTAGAAGCCGATCAGCTTCACGTACGCCTTCCCGCTCGTCAGCAACTCGGAGACCATCTGAAAAGAAGCCTGATGCACGGCATCGGGTTCCGGCACGTGCGCAAGATGATCGAATACGACCGGACACGGCAAGTCGTACCACGTGCTTCGCGCCTGCATCAAAAACGCAGCGGGTGCGTTCACCTGCACATGCCACCCCATTGACGCAATACGAGCCGCAAGCGGCTTCACCATATCGAGCGTGGTCGTTCCCGGTGGCGCAAGATTGAAGCGGATACCGCGCACGCCAGCGCGATTCAAGGCTTCGAGTTCCGTCTGAGTCACGCTCGTATTGACGACCGCGATGCCGCGTGCGCGTCCGTTGAAACGCGCGATGGATTCGACGAGCAGACGGTTATCGACGCCATAACTCGACGGCTGGATGATGACATTGCGCGTCGTGCCGATGCGCTTTTGCAGTTGCCGATAATCGTCGACGGTTGCATCGCCGGGCTTGAGCGTCGCTTCGGGCGCCCACGGATAGCGATGATCGTAGATGTGATGATGGCAGTCGGTCGCATCGGGCGGCATCACGAGCTTCGTGCGCTCGGTGCCGGTGGACCATTTCACTTGCTGCGCGTCACTCTGTACTCGCGTTTCTGCGCATCCGCTCAATGCCAAACCACCCGCTGATGCAACGAGCGCACTCAGCGCCTTCAGCGTCTCGCGACGCTTGCCATTCCAATTCGACAAGGCTGTCTCCTGTTTTATTCGAATGTGCCTGCACGTATTAATCGATGCGCTGCGTGTCTCCCTCGAACTCGCGAAGACAACCGAAGCCGCCATGAAACAGCGCCTCGGTCGCGTCTTCCGCTTCGCTCGATGAGGATATTTCCAGCGCATGCGTCTGCGCATCGTCCTGCGGTCGATAGCCGAGCGCACGCGCATTCGCATTGCTCCAGCGATTGCGCGCATTGTCGGACACGCCATAAACGATGACGAAGTGATAGTCCGGCGCATCGATAGCGCGACGCGTCAATTGCACCATGTCGCGATGGCTGATCCACGAATAAAGGTGGCGCGGCTCGGTCGGCTTGTCGTCGGGACGAAACGAACCGATGCGCAAACACGCCACCGACATGCCGTACTTGTCGGCATACAAGCGCCCGAGCGCTTCGCCGAACGCCTTCGACACACCATAGCGGCTGTCGGGACGAACCATGACCGTGTCGTCGATCATCCTGTCGCGCCGATGGAAGCCCACCGCATGATTCGAACTCGCGAACACCACGCGTTTCACGCCCGCCTCGCGCGCCGCCTCGAAGACGTTGTAGCAGCCATCGATGTTCATGTCGCGAATCTTCTGCCACGTGTCCTCGTCGGGAATGCCCGCGAGATGCACGACCACATCGACGCCCTCCATGATCTCGCGCAAGCGCTCGGGACGCGTGATGTCGGCAGTGACGATTTCCTCATGCTCGCCCGCGCTCGCTTGCGGCGCGATGTCCGCAAGGCGTAGCGCGTAATGGCCCGCGAATCCGGCGCGTAGCACGCGGCCGATGAGTCCGGCCGCGCCCGTGATCAAAACCCGTTTCATGCGTTGTCTCTCCGTGTTTATCGCAAGGATTGGCTTGCGATGCCGAGTTCGGACGCGCGGCGGTTATGCACGAAAAGCACCATGGCGATGACGCCGGTGAAGTCGATCAGTGCGCCGAACAAGAACGCGCTGTGATAGCCGCCGAAGTATTGGATGAGAACCCCTGTCAGCGCCGGTCCGATGATGCCCGAGAGGTTGCTCAAGAAGTGGATGAAGCCACCCACGCCGCCCTGCCGATGCAGCGGCAGAATCTCGTGCTGAATTGCCCAGATGGCCTGGCACGAACCGGTGAGGAACAGGAGCGCCGCCGCGATGAGCGCGACCGCCGCCACGAGCGAAGTGGCCGACGTGATGCACAGCACGGCGACACCGGACAGCGCGAGGGGAATCGTCGCGACGAGCTTGCGCGCCTTCACGGGATCGTCCATGCGACGATAAATCCAGTCGCCTACCAGCCCGCCGCCAAAGTAACCAATGGCGCCGCAAATCCACGGAATGGACGTGATGATGCTCATCTGCTTGAGGTCGAGATGCATCACGTTGGTCAGATAACTCGGCAACCACGAGATGAACACGTACTGTGTGTAGTTCACGGCGAAGAGACCCGCGCCGAGCGCGAGCGTGCTTGGGCGGCGCAGATACGCGCCGAGCGTCATGCCGTCGTCCTCCACGTTCGCGGCTTCGGCAATGGAACGGCTCTCGTCGATCATGCGACGTTCGTCATCGCGCACGCGCGCGTTTTGCGCGGGCTTGTCGGTCACGAAGATGCGCCACACCACGAGCCACAGAAAGCCGAGCACGGCGATCACGATGAACGACGTGCGCCAGTCGAACGCATACGCGATCAGACCGACCACCGGTCCCGCAATGGCATTGCCGAGTGTCTGTCCGGAGAACGTGAAGCCGATCATCGTCGAGGTCTCGTGACGCGGAAACCAGTTCGAGATCGTGCGATTCGTATTGGAGCTCATCGGCCCTTCGCCAATGCCGAAGAACACGCGGCATACGAGCAGCGAGACGAATCCCGTCGCGGCCGCTGTGAGTCCGCAGAACAGCGACCAGATGCCCATGGCGTAAGTGAACACGCGCACGGTGCCCCACTTGTCGGAGAAATAGCCGCCGAGAAAGGAGAAGATGGAATAGCCGATGAAGAAGCTGCTGAAGATGATGCCGAGTTGCGAGGGCGAAAGATCGAGCGTCTTGCCAACGATGGGCGCGACGATGCCAAGCGCCGCGCGATCCATGTAGTTGATCGCGCCTGCCGTGAATAGCAGGCCCGCGACCACATAGCGGTATTTGCCGGTCTTCATATGTCTCCTTGACTGCTTTAGTTATGGAGCGGCCATGAAGCCCTCGGCCGCGCAGGTCCTGCCTTGCCGATGCTGTCGCGTCTAAATCCTCACTCTCAACTCATGATGCCGATCTGCCACGGCACGAATTCGTGGTCGCCGAGGCCGAGCAGTTCGCTCTTGCTGCGCTCGCCCGAAGCGGTGGCGAGCAGCGCGTCGAAGATGACCTGCCCCATGCTTTCGATGCTCGCTTCGCCATCGAGAATGGCGCCGCAATTCAGGTCCATGTCCTCGGTGAGACGGCGATACATCGGCGTGTTGGTGGCGAGCTTGATCGATGGCACGGGCTTCGCGCCGAACATGGAACCTCGCCCCGTCGTGAACGCGATGAGGTTCGCGCCACCCGCGATCTGTCCGGTCGCGGAGACCGGATCGAAGCCCGGCGTATCCATGAAAACGAGGCCGTTTTGCGTCACGGGCTCGGCGTAGCGATACACCTCCATGAGCGGCGTGGTGCCGCCTTTCATCGACGACCCGATCGATTTCTCGAAGATGTTGGCGAGGCCGCCGACCTGATTGCCCGGACTCACCTTGCCGTTGATCTGCACATCGCGACCGACCGAATATTCTTCCTTCCACCAGCGGATGCGATCCACAAGTTTCTCGCCCACAGCGCGGCTCACGGCGCGGCGCGTCAGCGTATGTTCGACGCCATAGACCTCGGGCGTTTCCGACAGGATGGCGGTGCCGCCGTGGCGCACGAGAATGTCCATTGCGGCGCCGAGCGCGGGATTTGCGCTGATCGAGGAAAAGCCGTCCGAACCGCCGCATTGCAGGCCGATCTTCAGATGGCTCGCATCGACCGTGCTGCGCGTGACGTCGTTGGCGCGGGGCAGCAACGCCTTCACAGCTTCAATGCCCGCCTCGATGGTTTTGCGCGTGCCGCCGGTTTCCTGCATCGTGAAGGTATGCAGTCGCGAACTTGCGCTCAAATGCTCCTGATCGAGCAGGCCTTGCAACTGATTGCGTTCGCAACCGAGTCCGACGATAAGTGCCGCCGCGAGATTCGCGTGGCGCGCGTAGCCGGCCATCGTGCGGCGCAGCAGTTGCATGGGCTCGCCGCTCATCTCCATGCCGCAGCCGATCGAATGGCTGAACGCCACCACGCCATCCACGTTCGGGTAATCCGCAAGTCGCTCGCGCGTGAACCATTCCGCGATCTTGTGCACGACCGTGGCCGAGCAATTCACGGTGGAGAGAATGCCGATGTAATTGCGCGTCGCCACGCTGCCATCCGCGCGCACGATGCCCTGAAACGTCGCGCGCTTCGCGACAGGCAACTGCTCGACCGCGCGATAGTCCTTGCCATAGGCGTAGTCGCGATCGAAGTCGCGGAACTCGACGTTGTGTCCGTGAACCAGCGTGCCCGGTGCGATATCGGCGGCGGCGAAACCGATCACCACGTTGTATTTTCGGATCGGCTCGCCTTGCCGGATGGCGCGGGCGGCGATCTTGTAGCCTGCCGTGACCTGGCTTCGGCTCACGAAGTCTTCGGCATCCACGCGCGTGCCCATCGCTACATCCGTGCGGGCAATCACGACGTTGTCATTGGAATGAAGACGGATCACCGGGCCGGCGACGCGTTTTTCGGACTGCTCGATCATGGGTTTCGTATAAGTTATGCGCCGCGAGTACGCGCCTGATGGACCGCTTCATGAAGTACTGGATGGACCACTCGCTGCGCCAATCATACGGATCGGGGATTTGCTATGGTTTGCTTGAGAAGCAAGAAATTTTTTAGTCCGGCGCGCTAATCTGCGGGCTGAGACACCGGGAGCGCCGGGACCGCCGCCGCGCCGACGCTGATAACAAGGAGACATCTCATGTGGCAACAGACCGAACGCTATCCCGACCCGCGCGTGATTTCGCTCGATCCATCCTTCGACCGCTATCGCGTTGCGTTCTCCGCGGTCGAGCGGCTTGCAACGGGCTTTCGATTCACGGAAGGTCCGGTCTGGTTCGGCGATGGCCGCTTCCTCTTGTTCAGCGATATCCCGAGTAACCGCATGCTGCGCTGGGAGGAGGAAACGGGTGCGGTGAGCGTGTATCGCGCTGCATCGAACCATGCGAATGGCAACACGCGTGACCGGCAAGGACGGCTCATCACGTGTGAACATGGGCGACGCATCACGCGCACGGAATACGACGGCCGCATAACCGTGCTGATGGATTCGTTCGATGGCAAGCCGCTCAATTCGCCTAACGATGTCGTCGTCAAGTCCGACGGTTCGATCTGGTTCACCGATCCGCCCATGGGCATCTGGGGCCACTATGAAGGCAACAAGGCCGAGCCGGAACTGCCGCATTCGATCTATCGCATCGACGCAAAGACGCTCGAAGCGAGCCTCGTAACGGCGGATCTGAAAGGACCGAACGGTCTGTGTTTTTCGGCCGACGAGAAACTGCTTTACGTGACCGAATCGCGCGGCGTGCCGAACAAGCTCATCCACGTGTACGACGTGTCGGAGGACGGGCGCGGTATCGGCCGGGGACGCGTGTTTTACGACGCGGGCGTGGGAACGGTGGACGGCATACGCGTCGATGTCGACGGCAACTTGTGGTGCGGCTGGGGCATGGGCAGCGACGAACTCGACGGCGTGATGATTCTTTCGCCTGCGGGCAAGCCGATCGGACGCATCGCCCTGCCCGAGCGATGCGCCAATCTTTGCTTCGGCGGACCGAAGCGCAACCGTCTCTTCATGGCGGCGTCGCAGTCGATCTATTCGGTGTACGTGAACACGCAGGGCGTCGCGAACGTTTAGCGCGAGCGCCCTGTTTCATCGCTTAGAACGTGGCCCAGTCGCCGTCGCCGGCTGCGACCGCGGGTTCTGCGCGCTTCTTCGGCGCGGCAGGCTTAACGGCCTTCACGATCGACGCGGGCGCAGGACGGTGCACCGGCGCTGCGTTCGCACGGCTCGCGGCAACGACAGCCTGGCCCGTGCGAAACACGGCGACGGTCGTGCGCAATTGCTCGGCCTGATCTTCCAGCGACCCAGCGGCTGCCGCCGCTTCTTCGACGAGTGCCGCGTTCTGCTGCGTGACCTCGTCCATCTGCGAGATGGCCTGGTTCACTTGCTCGATACCGCGCGTCTGTTCATGCGATGCCGACGCGATTTCGCCCATGATGTCCGTCACGCGTTGTATCGCCGTGCCGACCTTTTGCATGGTTCCTCCCGCGCGGGCAACGAGTTCCGTGCCCGCCTGCACGCGGCCGCCCGACGTCTCGATCAACTCCTTGATCTCCTTCGCGGCACTCGACGAACGCTGCGCGAGGCTGCGCACTTCACTTGCGACGACGGCAAAGCCGCGACCCTGCTCGCCAGCGCGAGCGGCTTCGACCGCGGCGTTCAACGCAAGGATGTTGGTCTGGAACGCAATGCCTTCGATCATGCCGATGATCTCCGCGATCTTGGCTGAACTCTGTTCGATGCCCGCCATGGTCTCGACGACCTGACCGACGATAGCGCTGCCTTCGTTGGCGACGGCGTTCGCGTTGTCGGCGAGGCCGCTTGCCTGCATCGCGTTCTCGGAGTTCTGCTTGACCGTCGCGGTGAGTTCTTCCATGCTCGCGGCCGTTTCCTGCAGCGAAGCGGCCTGCTGTTCGGTACGCGATGAAAGATCGGTATTGCCCGCTGCAATCTGCTTGCTGGCGCTCGCAATGGCCTCGCTGCTCGTGCGGACGGAGCCGACGGTCGCCGCGAGCTTCTCCTTCATGGCGGCGACGCCGGAGAGCAACTGGCCCATCTCATCGTGGGTCTTGATCGTGACCGTGCGTGTCAGATCGCCTGCCGCGATGTGCTCGAAATGCTCGAGTGCATCGGCGAGCGGCGACATGATCGCGCGACGCAGGAAGTACCAACCGAAAGCCGCGCCCGCAATACCCACGACGAGCGAGATGAAGCCAACGGTACGCACGGTTGCGTAGCTGCTGTCGTTTTCCTCGTCCTGGCGGGCTGCGTCGATGAGTTGGAATTCCTTCAGCTTCTTGAAGGCATCGCTCGTGCGATTGTAGGCATCGGGCACGTCTTTCTGTGCATAGCGAATGATCTCGGCCTGATCGCGTTTCTCGATGGCGGCGCCAAAACCTTCGACTGCCTTGCGCATTTGAGCGCGGCCTTCGACCACGTCCTTCGCGAGGACGTCTTCGTCCGCGCCACGCGGGATGACATCGTACTTCTTGTACCACTCGTCCGAATCGGCCAACGCTTTCTCGGCGCGAGCGCGCAGGTCTTCCCCTCCGGTGCCTTCGCGGTCGAGCGCAAAGCGGTCGAGCAGCACGCGTGCGCGGTTCAGGTACACGTCCGAGACACCCAGCGCGTTGACGGAGGGCAACGTGCTCAGACTCACGTCTCTTGCGGACGCCTTGATGGTCGCCATGCCGTATAGACCGATTCCCACGGACAAGCTGAGCAGCACGCCAAGAAAAATCATGGTGAGCGCGAGCCGCGCCCGGATTGTCAGGCTCTTCATTCGTTTTGCTTCCAGAGTGGTCGTAGGTGGAGACGAGGCGCGATGCTTATCGACGCCTGTTGCAAGCTTGTCCACCTTCTTATCGGCGTGAAGCAGGGAAACTGTAATGAGGATGTAGGTATGACGGCCGCTGCTACGTCACGGCGCCCGCTGCAACGACACCGCTCGGCTCGGGCACGAGCGTCGAAAGTCCCACGACGAGTTCCGGCGCGACCGGCCGGCTCAGCAAGTAACCTTGCACGAAGTCGCACTGCGCTTGCCGCAGCATGTCCAGTTGCATTGCGCGCTCGACACCTTCCGCCGTGACGCTCACGCCGAGCGCATGCGACATCTGGATGATGCCGCACACGATGCCATGCGTCGCGGCATCGCTTTCCAGGCGAGCGACAAACGAACGGTCGATCTTGAGCGTATCCGGCGCGAAATCCGCGAGATAACGCAGACTCGAATAGCCCGTGCCGAAGTCATCGATGGCAATGCGCACGCCGAGCTCCTTCAACGCACAGAGCGTGCGTTGCGCGAGCTCTGCATTCTCCATCAACGCACTCTCGGTCAGTTCCACTTGCAGGCTCGACGGCGGCAGTCCGTGCCGGCGCAAAGCGTTATCCACGACATCGACGATAGCCGTATCGCGCAACTGCCGCGCCGACACGTTCACGGAGACGCTGAGCGCGCTCGCACCGTTTCTGCGCCAGTGCGCAAGCTGCCGAAGCGCGTCTTCCATGACCCACGCGCCGACCTCGATGATGAAGCCGCTCTCTTCCAGGATCGGAATGAACACGCCCGGCGAGACGACACCGCGCGTTGGATGACTCCAGCGGATGAGCGCCTCGACACTGCGGACCGCGAGCGAATGCGGCTCGTGAATCGCCTGATAGTGCAGCACGAACTGTCCGTTGGCGAGCGCGGCGGGCAGGTCGCGCTCCAGGTTGAAGTCGACGATACGCTTGCTTGCGTCCTTGTCGGCAAAGCGAAAGCCGTTGCGCCCGGCCTTCTTCGCGGCATACATCGCAATGTCCGCACTCGTGAGCAAGGTCTCGTGATCGGCGCCGTTCTCGGGGAACACTGAAATGCCGATCGACGCGGTGACGAACGCGCCGGCGCGAGGCGCATCGCCTGTTTGTGCGAGCACGCCGAGAATGATTCGCGCGATGCTCGCAAGCCGTTCCTTGTCGCGTGCCTCGTCGATCAGCACGGCAAACTCGTCGCCGCCGAGTCGCGCAAGAAAGGCATCGGCCGGGAGCGCCGCCTGAATCACTTCGCTCAGCGACTTGAGCAGACGGTCGGCTGCCGTATGGCCGAGCGTGTCGTTGAGCACCTTGAAGCGGTCCAGATCGATGAACATCAGCGCGAACACGTTGTCCTCGCGGCAGCGTTCCTCGATGGCCCG
The DNA here is from genome assembly GCF_023631465.1 of Caballeronia sp. GAWG1-1. NCBI lineage: Bacteria > Pseudomonadati > Pseudomonadota > Betaproteobacteria > Burkholderiales > Burkholderiaceae > Caballeronia > Caballeronia sp. GAWG1-1. The sequence continues at coordinate 536,585 of NZ_JALQDB010000037.1, read as the reverse complement.
CAAAAGCGCAACGCGATTCGCGAGCCCTGTAAGCGAATCCGAGAAAGCCAGCCGGTCCAGTTCCGCGACACGCTCCTGCTCCGCAGTGATGTCCTCGCTGATGCCGATGATGCGCGCCACGCCGCCCGCCGCATCGCGCACGGGATAACCCGTGCTTTGCACCCAACGCACGCCGCCGCCGGGCCGCTTGATGCGGTATTGCACGCGCCCGCCAATCGCGGTGTCGACGATGCGGCGCATCGCGGCTTCGACTTGCGGACGGTCTTCGGGCAGCACGACATCCATCCACGCTTGCGGACGTTCCAGCAGCGTCGGCGCGTCCACGCCGAACAGGGACGCGCAGCCTTCGCTCAACCGATGGAAGTGGCTGAAATCCGCGCTATACGAGTAGAAGCAGAGACCGGCGTGCGCTTCCATCTCGGTCATCAGCGCGTCTTTCGCGCGCAGATCGGCGGCGAGGTCGGCTTCCTGAGTGACATCGAGCGACGCGCACAAAATGCCGTAGACGCCACCCCTACCGTTTTCGATAGGGATCAATCGCGACTGCCATACCTTCGGCTCGCCTGTCGTCGTCGGGCACGCGCCAGTGAAAGACGTGCGCGCGCCTTGCAGCGCGGCGGCGAATGCGCTGCGAGCGGCGATGGCGTCATGGTTCGACCAGAAGCTCAGCCAGTCGGCGCCGGCAAGCTGTTCCGGGCCGCTCGCCTGCATCAGCTGCGCGCCATGCTCGGAGATGCGCAACATGCGCCCTTCTTCGTCCAGCAGCTTCAGGCATTCGCGATTCGCGTCCAACAGCGCCCGTGCAAGCGCGCGGGTGGCATTCTCGCGCCCGGCGGCGCGGCATGCACGACCAAGACCGATCGTCAGCACGACGCCGCCGGCAAAGACGCCGACGCACGACGCCGCAACGTTCGACACGGACGCGAGTGGCCAATAAACGAGCGCGAACGCGCCCACCGCACCGAGCATGTGCTGCACGACGCAGGCAGAGGAAAAAGTTGCGCTACGTGCCTGAGTTTTCAGGAAGAACGACAGGAAGCCCTGGTTCTGCGCGGATCGAGTCTCCGACCGTGCGCGGTCGACTGAACCCTGGGTGGAATGATGGGACATGGGCATTGCAAAACCAGGCTTTCGGTGGACGTGGTGGACGAGTCGACCAAGCCTCGTGCTTGATGGAGCCGATCAGGCGATTCCTGGTTTACGACGCACAAGTGCAAATGCTTTAGCCCTGTGCGGACGAAGAAATACAAGGTGCGGGCGATGGAGCCTTCAGGGAAGGTGCGAGAACAAGGCTCCAAGCGTGCCTTACCGATACGTGAAGCGCCGGTGCGTCCTCTTCGTCCGAGGGACGCCCGTGCATGTGCTTCGAAACGAGCGTGCGGCCATTCGTCGAGCCGCTTCTGCGCGCTCGAATCGTTCACCCATGACACGCTCCAGCAAACATGCTTGTATATTAACGGGACGCATCGGCGTCTCGAGTACGCGTCGCGTCGGCGAACCGGGACCAATGATCGACCATCCGGGCTAACCATGAAATACAAAGACTACTACGCGGTCATGGGCGTTCCGCGCACGGCGAGCGAAGCGGAAATCAAGACCGCTCACAGAAAACTCGCGCGCAAGTTTCATCCCGACCTCAACAAGGACGCGGACGCCGAAGCGCGCTTCAAGGAAGTGGGCGAGGCATATCAGGTACTCAAGGACCCGGAGAAGCGCGCCGCGTTCGATGCCCTCGGCACCGGGCTCAAAGATGGCGACGAGATCCGTCCGCGTCCCGATGTCGGCGATGGCTTCGAGTATCGCGGTGGCGAAAGTCAGCAAGACGCCGACGACTTCTTCAGCGACCTGTTCGGCGCACGCAGCGGCATGCACGGCGGCGCACGCGCGCGGCATGGGACACGTTCGCGCATGCCCGAGTGGCCGGGCGAGGATCATCATGCAAGCGTCGCCGTCAGCCTGGAAGATACCTACACCGGCGCGCAGCGCACCTTCAGGCTACAAATGCCCGTCATCGACGATGAAGGACGCGTGACGTATCAAACGCGCACGCTCGATGTGACGATACCGAAGGGCATTCTCGACGGCCAGCGCCTGCGCCTCGCGGGTCAGGGAGGCGCCGGTTCGGGCAATGCGCCGCCAGGCGACCTCTATCTGGAAGTGACGGTCGACAAGCACAAGCGTTATACCGTCGACGGCCGCGACGTCACCGTCGAATTGCCGCTTGCGCCATGGGAAGCCGCGCTTGGCGCAGAGGTGGTCGTGCCGACGCCATCCGGCGATGTGACCGTGACCGTTCCGGCCGGGTCTGCCGCCGGACGACGTTTGAGGTTGCGCGGTCGAGGCATTCCCGGCAATCCGCCCGGCGATGTCTACGTCATGCTCGGCATCGTGCTGCCTCCCGCCGATACCGACGCCAGGAAGGCTGCCTATCACGCCATGCGCGATGCGTTCGACTTCGATCCGCGCGCGCACTTTTATGGGTGAACCATCATGAATGAAAACGAGCCGGTTTATCTGCAGGGCGATATCGTCGAGGAGCACGTCGAGTTCACGATGATCGAACTGTGTCGCATCACGGGCGCTTCGGAAGATCAGCTCGCGCTTTGGGTGCAAGAAGGCGCATTCGAGCCGCGAGGTGCGCGTATCGAGGAATGGCGCTTTAGCGGCACGTCGTTGCGCCGCGCCATGACCGCGCAGCGACTGACCAGCGATCTCGAACTGAACGCGCAAGGCGTGGCGCTTGCACTCGATCTGCTCGATCAGATCGATGTCTTGCGCTCGCGCCTCGCACGCTACGGCGACCGCGGTTGATACGCATGAGCCTTCGTGCGACCTTTCCCCGAAACGTCGCACGAGCGCTTCGATGGTGCGCCGATCATCCGGATTTGGTGCACACGCATGGCTGAATCCATGAAACATGCGCTCATTTGCGATGGCACGCTTATCGCTTATAGCTACAGCAAGGAGCCGGCGCTTCATCCGGTTTAGCACCAACAATTTGCAATAGAAAACTAGGGTTCCGATCCGCGTAGCGTCCATGAGGGACGATCCATACGCGCGATGCTGGTCCGAGAGTTGTCGACCTCAAGGTTCTGCGCGAGGTTACACGGCGGGATAAAAGCCCGGGAGAGAACGCGATCGAGAGTCGCGCCGCTCCCCGCCGTCGATAACCCCTTCGAGGTCAACCTCATGCGCAAGCTATCCCGTTTCATCGGCATCGCCGCCCTCTCTCTCGCCGCGTTTGCTTCCACCGCTTCTCCCTCGTTCGCCGCCGGTCGTCAGGACTTCAAGGTCTGCTGGACCATCTATGCGGGCTGGATGCCGTGGGGCGAAGCGAAAACTCAAGGCATCGTTTCCAAGTGGGCCAAGAAGTACGGCATCAATGTCGATGTCGTGCAGCTCAACGACTACGTCGAGTCGATCAATCAGTACACGGCCGGCAAGTTCGACGGCTGCGCCATGACCAACATGGACGCACTGACGATTCCCGCCGCGGGCGGCGTGGACTCGACCGCGCTTATCGTCAGCGACTATTCCAACGGCAACGACGGCGTGCTCGTAAAGGGCACTGGCAAGAAGATCGCCGACATCAAGGGTCAGCAGATCAACCTCGTGCAGTTTTCCGTATCGCACTATCTGCTTGCCCGCGCGCTCGAATCCGCCGGCATGAGCGAGCGCGATCTCAAGGTGGTGAACACATCGGATGCCGATATCTCGGCCGCGTTTGCGACACCCGCCGTAAAGCAGGCCGTCACCTGGAATCCCATGCTCGCCGACCTGAAGGCCAAGCCCGATGTGACCGAAGTCTTCGATTCGAGCAAGATTCCCGGCGAGATCATGGACATGATGGTCGTCAACACGAAGACGCTGCAAGAGAACCCCGCACTCGGCAAGGCACTGACGGGCGCATGGTTCGAGATGATGTCGCTGATGCGCGCCAACAGCGCCGACAGCACCGCCGCCCTCAACGCGATGGCGAAGGCATCCGGCACCGATCTGCCGGGCTTCAAGGGCCAGCTCTCGACCACCGCGCTCTTCTACACGCCTAAGTCCGCGCTCGACTTCGCGACGAGTCCCGAACTGCCGCGCACCATGACGCGCGTCGCGAAGTTCTCGTTCGATCACGGTCTGCTCGGTCAAGGCGCGCCGAGCGCGGACGCAATCGGCATGGCGTTCGACAAGGGCGTCGTGGTCGGCAGCAAGAGCAACGTCAAGCTGCGCTTCGATCCGACCTACGTGCGCATGGCCGCCGACGGCAAGCTTTAACGCCTGCGAACCGGAGGCTGCGCGATGCGACTCATCAACCGACACCCGAGCAAGAGCGGCGCCATGCTGCTGCTCTTGATGCCGTTCATCGTGCTGTTGGCGGTGTACTTCACCAGTTCGTCGCTGCGGCTCAAGGACAATCCCGGCGACAAGGTGCTGCCGAGCGCGAGCCAGATGAGCGAGGCGATCACTCAGTTCGCCTTCACCGAAGACAAGCGCACGGGCCAATATCTGCTTTGGACCGATACGCTCGCAAGCCTTAAGCGCCTTGGCATCGGTCTTGTGGTGAGCGCGGTGATCGCGCTCGTCGCGGGCATCGTGACGGGCAGCATTCCGCTCGTGACCGCAACGCTCTCGCCCTTCATCACTGTCGTCTCGATGATCCCGCCGCTCGCGGTGCTGCCCATTCTCTTCATCGTGTTCGGCCTCGACGAGTTGTCGAAGGTCGTGCTGATCGTGATCGGCATTACGCCCATGATGATCCGCGATCTTCAGCAGCGCGCACGCGAGATTCCCGACGAGTTGTGGGTCAAGGCGCAGACGCTCGGCGCCACGAGCTGGACGCTGATGCTGCGCATGATCCTGCCGCAACTCATGCCGCGCCTGCTTGTCGCACTGCGTCTCGCGCTCTGTTCGGCGTGGCTCTTTCTCATCGCGGCGGAAGCGATCGCATCCGTCGACGGCCTCGGCTACCGCATCTTTCTCGTGCGCCGCTATCTCGCGATGGACGTGATCCTGCCTTACGTCGCGTGGATCACGCTGCTCGCGTGGCTTATCGACGAGAGCCTGCGCCGTATCACGCTGTGGGCGTTTCCCTGGTACGGCGGAGGCGCAAGATGATCGAAGTCCGCAACGTGTGGAAAGAGTACGGCAACCAGGTCGTGCTCGAACGCCTGAATCTCAAGATCGGAAAAGGCGAATTCTGTTCGATGGTCGGTGCGTCGGGCTGCGGCAAGTCCACGTTTCTGCGCCTTCTGCTCGGTCAGGAACGCGCGACGCGCGGCGAGATCCTGCTCGATGGCGAACCGCTGCCGGGTGAACCGGACGCGCATCGCGGTGTCGTGTTTCAGCGCTATTCGGTGTTCGAGCATTTGAGCGTGGTGCGCAACGTGATGCTCGGTCACGAGTTGCGCGAGTCGAGGCTCATGGGCCGTCTTTTCGGCGCGCGTCGACAGGCTGCACGCGACGAAGCCGTGGCGATGCTCGAACGCGTCGGTCTTGCCGCCGCGCTCGACAAGTATCCGCATCAGCTTTCAGGCGGCATGCAGCAGCGTCTTGCCATTGCGCAGGCGCTCATGATGAAGCCGCGCATCTTGCTGCTCGACGAACCCTTCGGCGCGCTCGATCCGGGCATCCGCCGCGACATGCACGAACTGCTGCTCAAGCTCTGGCGCGAGTCGGGCCTGACCATCTTCATGGTCACGCACGACCTGAAAGAAGGCTTCACGCTCGGCAGCCGCGTGCTCGTCTTCGACAAGGTACGTGTCGATCCGCAAGCGCCCGGCGCGTATGGCGCGCGTATCACCTACAACATTCCGCTCGACCATAGCCGCGACTCGGCTTCGTCGATCCACGTTGCACGGGCGGCCGTCGAAGGCGCCGCGCGTGCGGAAGCGATACCTGCTTAAAGGAACCCAGGAAGATGGACTTGCTACTCGAAGAAACCGTTCCCGGCGGCGGACATGCGTCGCTGATCGTCAAGCGGGGACAGTCGTTGCGCCTGACCGATATCGATGGCGGCGCGAACGTCAGCATCATGATGTTCAACGCCGCCGAAAAAAGCGAACGCTTGAATTTACCCGATACGCTCAAGTGCCAGCACACGGCCAAACTAAGCGCGGGCCATTGCCTCTACTCCGACATGGGCCGCGTGCTTGCCGCCATCGTCGCGGATACATGCGGGTGGCACGACAGCATCGGCGGGGTATCGAATGCCGGGGAAGTGCATGAGAAGTATGGCGCGGGACGCTATCAGGAACTGCGTAACGGCTTTTATCGCAATGGCATGGACAACCTGCTCGTCGAGATGGGCAAATGGAATCTCGGCCTCTCCGATCTCTTGATGACGCTGAATCTCTTCAGCCGCGTCGACGTGACGGACCAGGGGGCGCTTACCTTCGTCAGCGGCAATTCGAAGCCCGGCGATTACGTCGAGCTCTATGCGCCGATGAACACGCTCCTCGTGCTCACCGCAATTCAGCATCCGCTCGATCCGAACGCGAACTATGCGCCGCAACCCGTGAAGCTCTCGTTGGCAAATGCGGATCGAGAAGTGGCCGAACTCTGCCGCACTTCGTGCGAGGAAAACGTGCGTGGCTTCATCAACACCGAGCGCTTTTATCTTTGAGCGGAGACCGACAAACATGACGACCTACCTCACCGCCAGCGACCGCCGTGCAGAAGATGCGATCCACCGCGAAACGCTCGGCGCCGGCGAGCCGTGGCTCAAGGAACTGAAGGCCGGACAGACGCTGCGCATTCGCGATATGGAAGGCAATCAGGCTGTCGATACGCTCTTCTACAGCCTCGACAACCCGCGCGAACGTTTCGATCCGCAACGCACCCTGCGCCGCCAGAAGAGCCTCTATCTGACGACGGGAACCGTGCTGTATTCGAACCTCGGCAACCCGATGCTGACCATCGTTGCCGATACATGCGGCCGTCACGACACGCTTGGCGGCGCATGCGCTCAGGAGAGCAATACCGTTCGTTACGCGCTCGAAAAGCGCTACATGCATAGCTGCCGCGACAACTTCCTACGCGCCTGCGCGCACGACGGACGGCTTTCCAAACGCGACCTGAGTCCGAACATCAACTTCTTCATGAACGTGCCGGTGACAGCCGATGGCGGACTCACGTTCGAAGACGGCATCTCCGCGCCCGGCAAATACGTCGAACTGCGCGCGGAGATGAACGTCATCGTGCTCATCTCCAATTGCCCGCAGTTGAACAACCCCTGCAACGCCTACAACCCGACACCCGCGGAGTTACTGATATGGGAATGATGCGAATGAACCGCCTGCGTGAATGGTTCTATCTCGTGATGATGATTCGCGCGGGACGACTCGGCGCCTGTTCGTGCGACTCGCTAAAGTCTCATCGAACGAAAGTCTGAGGACGCTGCCGGGGACGACCCCGGCGTGCATCTTTCAATCGACGGGACGACCCGCCGACGCATCCGCCCCTGTCATGTTCGACAAAGTCCTGATTGCCAATCGCGGTGCCATTGCGTGCCGCATCCTTCGTACCTTGCGTTCGCTCGATATAGCAGGCGTCGCGGTCTATAGCGAAGCCGATCTCGCGAGCCGCCACGTCAGCGAAGCGCCCATCGCGCATTCGCTCGGTCAGGGCGCGGCTTCATCCACGTATCTGGATGTCGCGAAGATCCTCGAGATCGCGCGCCGCGAAAACGTGCAGGCCATCCATCCCGGCTACGGCTTTCTCTCGGAAAACGCGCTATTCGGGGAGGCGTGCGAAGCAGCCGGCATCGCGTTCATAGGACCGACGCCCGCGCAATTGCGCGCCTTCGGGCTCAAGCATACGGCTCGCGCCATTGCGGCCGAGCAAGGCGTGCCGATGCTCGAAGGCACCGGCCTTCTCGAAGACGCCGAAGCCGCGTTGCAGGCGGCTGGGCGCATTGGCTATCCGGTGATGTTGAAAAGCACGGCGGGCGGCGGCGGTATCGGCATGCGTGTGTGCTGGACTGCCGATGAACTCGCCGCGCAGTTCGACGTGGTGAAGCGCCTCGGGCAAAACAACTTCAGCGATGCGGGCGTGTTCATCGAGAAGTACATCGAACGCGCGCGGCATCTCGAAGTGCAGATTTTCGGCGATGGCCGCGGCAACGCGCTTGCACTCGGTGTACGCGATTGCTCGGTGCAGCGGCGTAACCAGAAAGTGCTCGAAGAAACGCCCGCACCTTCGTTGCCCGATGGCATGGCAGAGGCATTGTGCGAAGCGGCGTTGCGGCTTGCCAGAGCGGTGGCTTATCGTTCGGCGGGGACGGTCGAGTTCGTATACGACAGCGGTGCCGCGCAGTTTTATTTTCTCGAAGTGAACACGCGGCTGCAGGTCGAACACGGCGTGACCGAGCAAGTCTGGGGCGTCGATCTCGTTCAGTGGATGATCGAACTCGCGGCAGGCACGCTTGCGCCGCTCGACGAACTCGGCGCCGCGTTGAAGCCCGTTGGTCACGCTATACAGGCGCGGCTCTATGCAGAAGATCCTGGCCGCGATTTCAAGCCGAGTCCTGGCTTGCTGACCGAGGTCGCGTTTCCCGAAGCGGATGGTAGCGCGCTGCGCATCGACACATGGATCGAAGCCGGCTGCGAAGTGCCGCCCTATTTCGATCCGATGCTCGCGAAGCTGATCGCGTGGAAACCGACACGCGAAGCCGCGCGCCACGCGCTCGCCGAAGCACTCGATGCCACGCGCATCTACGGCGTGGAGACCAATCGCGTGTATCTGCGGCAGATCATCGACGACACGCCGTTCGCTTCGGGCGAGCCGTGGACGCGTTGTCTAGAAGGGCTCAAGTATCGCGCGAGCACCGTCGAGATCGTGAGCGGCGGCACGCAGACCACGGTTCAGGACTTTCCCGGCAGACTCGGGTTTTGGGCGGTCGGTATTCCGCCCTCGGGCCCAATGGATGATCGAGCGTTACGCCTTGGGAACCGGCTTCTCGACAATTCGCCGGATGCGTCCGCGCTCGAAATCACGATGAGCGGCCCCACGTTGCGTTTCAATACGGACGCGGTGATCGCTATCACGGGCGCGGCGTTGAGCGTGACCGTCGATGGCATCGAGCAGCCGATGCACACGACGCTCTTCATTCCGTCAGGCGCGACACTTGCACTTGGTGCCATTCGTGGAGCGGGCGCACGCGCCTATTTGTGCGTGCGTGGCGGCTTCGATGTCGCGCAGTACCTCGGCAGCCGCAGCACGTTCACACTGGGTCAGTTCGGCGGCCACGGCGGACGTGCGTTGCGCGCGGGCGATGTACTGCATCTGCATCCCTCGATGGATCGCGCACATGGCGTGCGCCTTTCGTTCACGCCCGCGCTCGACCCGGTTCGCACACTGCGCGTGATCTATGGTCCGCATGGCGCGCCGGAGTACTTCAGTCCGCAATACATCGAGACCTTTCTCGACACCGAATGGGAAATTCACTTCAATTCGAGCCGTACCGGCGTGCGCCTGATCGGACCGAAACCCGAATGGACGCGCGAGGACGGGGGCGAAGCGGGACTGCATCCGTCGAACATTCACGACAATCCGTATGCGGTCGGCGCGATCGACTTCACTGGCGACATGCCTGTGATTCTTGGTCCCGATGGCCCGAGCCTCGGCGGCTTCGTGTGTCCCGTGACGATCATCGAAGCGGACCTGTGGCAGATCGGGCAGTTGAAGGCGGGCGACAAGGTGCGTTTCGTGCCTGTGCGGATCGATGAGGCGCGCGCGGCGGCACGGGCGCGTCTCGTCGAATTGAAGACGCTTGAGCCGCTTGAAGCACCGCCTGCAAGCGCTGATGGAAGACGCGCGTTGACATCGCCCATCGTGCTGGACATCGGCGCGAATCACGACCGGCTGGTTGCGCGTGTGTCGGGCGATACGCACTTGCTGCTCGAACTCGGCCCCGCGGAACTGGACCTCGTCCTGCGCTTTCGTGGCCATGCGCTGATGCAATCGCTCGAAGCGCTCGAGTTGCCCGGCGTGATCGATCTAACGCCCGGCATCCGCTCGCTGCAGGTTCACTATCAGCCTGAGCGCCTGCCGCTTGCAACGTTGCTCGATACGGTCGCGCAGACGTGGCAACGCGTGTTGTTGCAAAAGGACTTGCGCGCGCCTTCGCGCATCGTGCATTTGCCTTTGTCATGGGACGATCCCGCTTGCCGCCTGGCCATCGACAAGTACATGACCACCGTGCGGCCGGATGCGCCGTGGTGCCCGAGCAATCTCGAGTTCATCCGGCGTATCAACGACCTCGAATCGATCGATGACGTCAAGCGCATCGTCTTCGACGCAAGCTATCTCGTGATGGGTTTGGGCGATGTCTATCTCGGCGCGCCAGTTGCAACGCCGCTCGATCCGCGCCATCGGCTGGTGACGACCAAGTACAACCCGGCGCGTACGTGGACCGCGGAGAACTCCGTTGGCATCGGCGGCGCGTATCTTTGCGTCTATGGCATGGAAGGTCCGGGCGGCTATCAGTTCGTCGGGCGCACGTTGCAGATGTGGAACCGTTATCGCTCGATTGCCGATTTCGCGGGCCGTCCGTATCTCTTGCGCTTCTTCGATCAGATTCGCTTCTACGAAGTCCCGGCCGATGAACTGCTGCATATTCGCGAGCATTTTCCGCTTGGACGTTATCCGCTCAAGATCGAGGAGACAGAGCTGTCTCTCTCCGACTACGAGGCGTTTCTGACACGCGAGGCGGCTGGTATCGATGCATTCCGCACCCGTCAGCAAGCCGCGTTTCAAGCGGAACGCGAGCGTTGGCGTGAAGCGGGACAAGCACAGGAGAGCTTCGAGCCTCCGGTTGTAACCGAAGGCGAGACCGTGCCGCTCGAAGACGGTCAGACCGCGGTGGACAGCGAGATCGCGGGCAATCTCTGGCAGGTGCGCGTGAAGGCGGGCGAGCGCATTGCGGCAGGCGACGTGATGTTCGTGATCGAATCGATGAAGATGGAGATCGCCGTGTGCGCGCCCTGCGCGGGCATCGTCGCCGATATTCATGTGGCGCCTGGCACGCCCGTGAAGGCGGGACAGCGCGTGGCGATCATCGGGAACGTCTGAATGTCGTAGCCAAGGAAGCCGCAAGTCCCCGTTGAATTTCATTCAACATGTCATTTTTTTTTTGAACTGGCAGCCCTCCCCCTGCGAATCTAATCTGAACGCGGATTGAGAACACGCGGCTACCCACGCCGCGACCGCATTCACTTCGCAGAGGGTTCAAATGAACGGACTGAAAAGACTAGGTGCTTTCTTCGCGCTGAGCGCCGCATTCGCGCTGCAAACTCCTGCGTTTGCCGTCGATTGGGATTTCGCCACCGCGAATGCGCCGGGCAATTACCAGACGAAACTGGACGAGAAGTTCGCGGCTGAAGTGGCCGCCGCCACCAACAACGAAGTGAAGATCAACATTCACGCGGGCGGACAACTCGGTTTCAAGGGCCCGGAAATGTTGAGCGTGATTCGCGATGGACTCGTGCCCATCGGGTCGTTTCAGTTCGCGCAGCAAGTCGGCATATCGCCGATTCTCGGGGCATCGTCGGTACCGTATCTCGTATCCGGTTTTGATGAGATGAAGACCTTCCGTTCCGTCTCGAAGCCCTACTACGACGCCGAATTCAAGAAGTTCAATCAGAAGCTGCTGCTCACCATTCCCTGGCCCGGCCAGAACGTCTTTTCCAAAGTCGAACTGTCGAACTCGGACACCTTCAGGACCATGAAGATCCGCACGACCGACCGCAACGGCAGCGACTTCTTCCGCAGCCTTGGCGCATCGCCGGCGCAGATTCCCTGGGGTGAAGTCGTGCCCGCGCTGTCGACGGGCGTCATCAATAGCGTGTCGACATCGACATCGTCTGCCGTGGATGGCCAGTTCTGGGACTTCCAAAAGGCGTGCAACGTCGTCAACTGGCAATCGAACTTCGAAGGCGTGTCGGTCAATCTCGACGCCTGGAACAAGCTCAGTGCGAAAAACCAGAAGGCTATCGAAGAGGTCGTCGCACGACTCGAACCCGTGTTCTGGGACGCGGCAAAAGCGGAAGACAGCAAGAACTTCGAGACCCTCAAGGCGAAGGGCATGGAGATCTACACGCCGCCCGCGGCCGTGCGCGACGCCATGGCCGCCAAGGGCAAGCCGAGTTGGACCGCCTTCGAGGACGCGGTGCCCGCCGCCAAGCCGCTCCTCAAAAGCTATCTGACCGCGGTCGGCAAGCAGTGAGCCGCATCCGCTCTTCGAAAACCACGGTCACAGCGGAGTCAATGCCCATGGAAAACATCGACACAAGCGCGCATGTCGAGATTTCGAAGGGACGTGCGTTCGTGCAGAAGGCGTTGTTCTCCATCGATATGCTCGCCCGTCTGGATGGCTGGCTCGGCGCCCTCTGCCTCTGCCTGCTATGTCTCTTGATGATTGCCGGCATCGTCGTGCGGACGCTGTCGACCGTGGTGAGCTGGTTGCCCAAGGACATACCCATCGCATGGGAATACAGCTCGTATCTGATGGCCGTGACCTTCACGTTCGGCGCCGCGCTCACGCTTCGCGCAGGCGGCCATATCCGCGTCAGGGTGCTGTTGTCGAACGCATCGCCTCGCGTCGTCAAGGGCCTCGAATGCGTATCGGCGGCGGCGGGCTTCGCGTTCGCGGCGTTCTTCTCGGTCGCCATGACGCACTTTTCGTATCAGGCGTTTCTCACCGACGAACGCTCGCTTGCCAGCAGCACGCCCTTGTGGATACCCAAGGCATTCGTCGCGTTCGGCGCGATGCTGCTTGCGCTGCAGTTACTCGCCCGCCTCGGCCAGTTGTTTCTGGACGAGCCTGTCGAAGACAAGAACCTGATTCATTGAAGGCTGAGACACATGGGAACGATACTCACGACAATGGCCGTGCTGCTGTTCGGCGGCCTGTCCATCGGCATATGGGTTGGATTGACGCTTGCCATTACCGGGTCGCTCGCGCTCTTCATTTTCAGGTCCATTCCGGTCGACCGGCTGATCGCTCAGTACGCATGGAACGTGATGACGACGCAGGAGCTGCTGGCCTTGCCGCTTTTCATCGTCATGGGCGAGATTCTGTTTCGAACGCGCATCTCGACGTCGCTCTTCAAGGGACTTGCGCCGTGGGCGAGCTTGCTGCCTGGAAAGCTCTTGCATTCGAATGTCATCGGATGCTCGATCTTCGCCGCCATCTCTGGCTCGTCGGCGGCGACGACGCAGATCGTGGGCCGCGTCACGCTTGCGGAGCTCAATCGCCGCAACTACGACAAGCGGATATCCATGGGCAGTCTGGCAGGCGCTGGTACGTTGGGCTTTCTCGTGCCGCCATCGAACATCATGATCGTGTATGGCGTGCTGGCGCAGGTTTCCGTGCTCAAGCTCTTCGCCGCAGGACTGATACCGGCCATTCTTCTCGCGTCGTGCTTCATGGCGTGGATCATGATTCACACCACCTGGAACAAGAGCCTGATTCCCGAGGAAGAAAGTTTCGCGACCATGCCCTGGCGCGAGCGCTTTGCTTCGCTCAAACATCTTGCGCCGGTCGCGTTATTGATCGGCGCGGTTCTCGGCAGCATGTACGGCGGGCTCGTCACGCCATCGGAAGCGGCTGCGGCCGGTGTGGTCGGCGCGCTTGCCATCGCGGGCTTTCAAAAGGACCTGAGCGTTGAAAAGCTGAAGGAAGTCGGACTTGGCGCGGTAAAGACCTGTTCCATGATCGCGCTGATCATTCTCGGCGCATCCATTCTCGGCAGTGCGTCCGCGTTTCTCGGCGTGGGACAGGCGGCCGCCACGTTCGTGCAGGAACTGCACCTGTCGCCGGTTGCGCTGCTGTTCGTGCTGTTCATCGGCTATATCCTGCTCGGCTCGTTTCTCGAAGGCTTTTCGATCATCGTCATTACGTTGCCTATTGTTCTGCCGATGGTTCTCGCAGCCGGATTCAACGCCATCTGGTTCGGCATCTTTCTGGTGATCGCGGTGGAGATCGTTCAGGTTCACCCGCCTATAGGCTTCAATCTCTTCGTGATTCAAGGCATCACGGGAGAGAAGCTCTCCGTCATCACCAAGGCCACGCTGCCCTATCTCGTGCTGCTCATTCTGTTCGGCATTGCATTGATCGTGTTTCCGCAGATCGCGCTTTGGTTGCCGGAACAACTCGGCTTGAAGTGAGCATGCGCTGTTGTATCTCGCTGATAAATGGAAAATATGATGACGTCTAGGTTTGCCATCTCAGTCGATATCGGTGGCACGTTCACCGACTTCGTATTGCTGGACAGCAAGAAGAAAAGTTTCACGACCGCGAAGGTCCTGAGCACGCCCGAACGCTCGGAAGAAGCGATATTTTCCGGCTTCGAGCACTTACGCCGCGATGCGGAACTGGACCTCGCGGATTGCGATGTCTTCCTGCATGCGACGACGGTCATCACCAACGCCGTCATCGAACGCAAGGGGCACGACTTCATTTTGCTGCATACCGAAGGCTTCGGCACGACGCTTGAAACCGGCCGTGAGCATCGTTACAACGTATCGAATCTGAGGCTGGCTTTTCCGAAACCGCTGACCAAACACCGGTTGAAGGTATCGGTACGTGAACGCATTGCCTACACCGGTGATCTCGTGCGGCAACCCGACCAAGCTGAACTCATCGCGGACGTGCGCCGTCTCGTCGAGGAAACGGGCGTGACGAACTTCGCCATCTGTTTTCTGCATGCCTTTCAAAACCCCGCCAACGAGCAGTTGGTGGAAAGCTGGCTTGCAGAAGCCTTCCCCAATGCCGTCATTTCCACATCCAGCGCCGTGGCCCCGCGTTCGGGCGAGTACGAGCGCTGGATGACATGCGCCGTGAATGCGTTCACCAAGCCGTTGCTGAGTCAGTACGTGAAGCGCCTGGAGACGAGAGCCGCCGACGCGGGCTTCAATGGCCGCCTTTTGATGATGACGTCGTCCGGGCTGCCGCTGCCCATCGGTCACTGCGTCAGAGCGCCCGTCCGTTTGATCGAGTCGGGTCCCGCGGCAGGCGTTCTCGCCGCGAGAGAGATCGCCGCGCGTAATGCACCAGCGCCGCAAGACAGCGGTGCCGTGGACGATACCGTGCTCGCCTACGACATGGGCGGCACGACCGCCAAGGGCGCGTTCCTCATCGCCGGCAAGGTCGATGTGCAAGCGGGCCTCGAAGTGGCGCGCGAAGGCGCATTCGAAGCCGGCAGCGGCTTTCCGCTCATCATTCCCGCGCTCGACTTGATCGAGATTGGCGCGGGCGGCGGCAGCATCGCCGAGATCGACGAACGCGGCGCCATCTCCGTCGGACCGAAGAGTGCGGGCGCCGTTCCCGGCCCGGCATGCTATGCGCGCGGCGGACAAGCGGCGACCGTCACCGATGCAAATCTCTTCCTCGGCTTTCTCGGTGAGGCGAACTTTCGCAATAGCGGCATCGACGCCACCCGGGTTGAAGCCAAGCGTGCGATTCAGCAGAACATCGCGGAGCCGCTGGACATCTCGGTGGAGCGCGCGGCTATCGGCATTCATCGCACCATCAACGAAAACGTGGCACGCGCGTTTCGCGTGCATGCAGCGGAACTCGGTGTCGACTACCGGCGCGCCACGCTGGTCTGCACCGGCGGTTCGTCGCCCGTGCATGCGTTGCCTATTGCGCAGCTTCTGTCCATCCGGCGCGTCATCTTTCCGTTCGCCGCGGGCGTGGCTTCCGCCATGGGCCAGTTCGCGAGCAGCGAAGGGATCATCCTGCAGCAAACGAGAAAGATGAGTCTCGCCGATGTCACCGATGACGTCATCGCGCAAGAAGTCGCTCGACTCGTGCAGGCCGAACCATACGCAAGCCAGCTCGTCGATGGCGGCGCGCGGACCATCGTGAAACTCGGCATGCGCTACGAAGGACAAGACTCGGAAGTGACTGTCGAGATATCCGATGAAGGGCGTTATCTGAATGCGGCAAACATTCGCGCCAGATTCCTCGATGCCTACAAGGACATCTTCGGCCTGAACTTTCCGGACTATGGTATCGAGATCAGCACGTGGGTGGTCGAAGTCTCCTTGCCCGAGCATCTCAAGTCCGTGCGCGACTTCAGCTACGACGCGCTCACGCCTTCAGCAAGGATGGAGAAGGAACCCAGGTCCTGTTACATCAGCGACGGCGCAACGGAAGTCTGGACCGAAGTCCCCGTCTTCAACCGATACGCCTTGCCGGTTGGCTGGAAACGCTCCGGCCCCGCACTGATCGAAGAGAACGACACCACCATCTACGTTCCAGCGTTTGCCGAAGCACGGATTGCATCGACGCTGGATCTCATCGCGGAGCTCAAGTCGTGAATGCTACAGTCAAGATGGACCCGGTCGATGCCGGCATCATCTGGTCCCGTTTCGTCTCGGTTGCGGACGAAATGGTTTCGGCCATGGAACGCACCGCTTTCTCGACAATGGTGCGCGCGAGCGGCGACTTCTCGTGCATGATCTTCGACGCACGCGGCAAGCTGATTGCGCAAGGCGCGACGAGTGTGCCGTCGTTCACGGGAACCGGCCCCAGCACGCTTGCTCATATCCTCGATGTGTTCGACGCGGCCGCTCTGCGCGACGGCGACATCATCGTGACCAACGATCCCTGGATCGGCACGGGTCATACGTTCGATATCAACGTCGTGAAACCGGTGTTCTTCGAAGGACGCATTGCCGGATACTGCCTGACCGTTTCGCATCTTGCCGATGTCGGCGGCGTGGGAATGGGTTCGGTCGCGAAGGACGTCTACGAGGAAGGCTTCTCGCTTCCGCCCGTGAAACTCTTCGAAGCGGGCGTGGAGAATCGCTTCGTGTTCGACTTCATCAGAAACAACGTTCGCACCGTCGATTACGTGTTGGGCGACATCTATTGCAATGTCGCGGCATGCAACGTCGGCGCGCAAGGGCTCGTCAAGATTCTCGTGGAGCACAAGCTTTCCACCACCATCGACGCCGCCGATGCGATCTTCGCGCTCACGCGCAAGTCGATCAACGCGAAGCTCGAACGCATGCCCAAGGGAAGTTATGCGGCGACCATACCCGTCGAAGGCGGAAAGGACTTCCCCGACATCTCGCTCTCCGTCACCGTCACGTTGAGCGACTCCGGCTTCGCGTACGACTTCGCCGGAACGGACCCGGTGGTGAATCGCGGCGTCAACGTGCCGATCTGCTATACACGCGCGTTCTGCTACTTCTGCACGAAAGTGCTCATCGCGCCCAGCATTCCCAACAATCAGGCCATACTCGATTTCGTCACCATAGCGGCGCCCGACAACTGCATTCTCAATGCGCTCAGGCCGAACCCGACTGGTGCGCGGCATGTCTTCGGCCATTTCGTCGGACCGCTCATTTTCAATGCGCTGGCCGAGGCCTTCCCCGACGACGTTCAAGCCGACTCGGGGATGGTGTTCCAGATGAATCTTCGCGGCCAGACGCGCGCGGGAAAGCACTATTCGTCGATCTATTTTTCGGCGGGCGGATACGGCGCGCTAGCAGGTTACGATGGCCGCCCTGCCTTGCCCGCACCGGCCAACATCATCGGCGGCTCGGTTGAATTCTGGGAGCAGCAGATTTGCTGCACCTTCCTCAAGAAAGAGATACTCAGAGACTCGGGCGGGCCCGGCGAGTTTCAAGGCGGCAACGGTCAGATCTTCGCGATCAGGAACGACACGGGTCATCCCATCGAGGCATCGTTCATGGCGTCGCGGACCAAGATAGCCGCGAAAGGATTTGCAGGCGCGGGCGCCGGCGCGCATCGGCTCATCTTCGTGGACGATGTCGAGACCGATCCAAAGGCGCGCGTGCTCATTCCAGACGGCGGTATCGTGGAGATTCGCGACGCGGGCGGCGGCGGATACGGCAACCCGGATCGCAGATCGCTCGATGACATCGCAGCCGACCTCGAAGCCGGGCTGATCAGCGCGCAGTTCGTCGACGACAACTATCCCCGGCAGGCGCGTCAGCTCGCGCGCTCCGTGGGTGCATCGTGAAGCCGGCTTTTTGGCCCGATACAATGCACAACACGCACCTTCACTCAGAAAGAGAACCGACATGTCAGGCGTGATAGACCTTGGCGGCAAGTCCTTCACCAGGCGCTTCGTGCGAAGCGGAGACATCCGCTTTCATATGGTGGATGGTGGCGTCGGCCCGACGGTCGTGCTCGTGGCGGGCTTCCCGCAGACCGCTTATGCGTGGCGTCGCGTGCAACCGCTTCTGGCCGATTCCTACCGTACCATCGCCATCGATTTGCCCGGCCAAGGTTACTCGGACAAGCCCACCACCGGCTACGACACCGAGACCGCCGCCGCGCGCATCAATGGTCTCTTGCGGTCGCTGGGTGTCGAGCGTCACTTCTATGTGGGCCATGACATCGGATCGTGGATTGCTTATCCGTACGCGCATCGCTATGAGGCCGAGCTCGACGGCATCGTGTTCATCGATGGCAACATCCCCGGCATCACGCTCAAGCCCGAAGTATCGGTCACCGCGCCTTCGAACTGGAAGAGCTGGCACTTTCTGTTCAACGCGGTGGACGACCTGCCTGAAGCGCTCATTGCAGGCAAGGAGCGCGTGCTGATCGAATGGTTCTTCAACAAGAAGACCGCCAACGCAATGGCCACGTTCGAGCTTGCCGACATCGACGAATACGTCAAGGCGTATGCGTCGCTCGGCGGCCTGCGCGGCATGCTCGGCTATTATCGGGCCGTCGAAGAGGACATGAAGCAGAACCAGAAGCTCTTTGCCAGCAAGATCAAAAAGCCCGTGCTCGCGCTTGGAGGCGATGTGGGCAGCGCGCCCACCATCCATGAACTGATGAAGCCGCTCTGCGAAGACCTGAGCGGCGGTGTGATCCAAGACTGCGGGCATTACATTCCCGAAGAGCAGCCGCAAGCGCTGGCAGCGGAACTCAAACGCTTCTTCGAGACATGTCTCGGTTGATCGATATCGATGCTGCGAATGTCTTCCGCCCTGCGATGCTTTATCCTTGCCGTCATCGGGACACGGGGGCATAAATGACGGCCGGTTCGAGAAAGAAGGAAAGCGATGAAGCCGAAGCCGTGCCGGACACGCGCCGTGCGCGCTTTCCGCCGCTCAAGTCGCTAATCGCGTTCGAAGCGGCCGCTCGGCACGGCAGCTTCACGCAAGGCGCGGAGGAGATCGGCATCACCACGTCGGCGGTGAGTCATCACATTCAGCAACTCGAAGACTTTCTCGGCGTTCCGCTCTTTCAGCGACATGCCGGGCGCGCGGTGCTGACCGTCGCGGGCCGAACCTATGCGCGCGAACTGGAAAAAGCATTCGGCATGATCGCCACTGCGACGAGTCTTATCGCGCCGCAATCGTGGGGCGGTCATCTGTCGATTGCCGTGCCCAATAGCTTCTCGGTTAAGTGGCTGCAACCGCGTTTGCAGAACTTCCTGAAAGCGAACCCGCTGTTTCGCGTTCGACTTGCGACGCTTCACACACATGAACTCGATGCCAACCGCTACGACATAGCAATTGCGCATGGGCCTCAAACGCCGGGATTGAAGCTTGCCGAGCCATTGCTCATCGAACGGCTCAGGCCGCTTTGCAGTCCGCAACTCGCGGAGGAGCTCGGCCTGAAAGGCCCGAAGGATCTGGCTAAGGCTACGCTCATCCACTCCAATAATCCGCTGAACTGGGTCGATTATTTTCGGCGCATAGGCAACCTCGTCGTCAAGCCCGCGCACGACTTGTGGCTCGACCGCTCCGCCATGGCAATCGAAGCCGCGGTAAAGGGCTTGGGCGTGGTGCTGGAAAGCGAGATTCTCGCGGAAGAAGAGTTACGCGATGGCCGGTTGATCGAGCCATTCTCCGACCCGAAGTTCCACGTCGAAAATATCTCTTACTATCTGCTGCGCTCGTCGAGTCTGCGCAATTCGGCCGAAGCGGCCGTGTTTGAAAAATGGCTTCGAGCTGAATTCGAGTTGGCCAATCTAAGAACGATGTTCTGAGTGCTTGCTCAAGCCTGCGGCTTGCGTAAAGGCTTGACGCCAATCGAGTCCGGCGGCAGTCGTTTCACGCGGACGGTACTCGCATCCTATCCAGCCTGAATAGCCGCTATCGGCTATCGCTCGTGCAATCGCGGGCCATGACATGTCGCCCGTGCCCGGTTCGTTTCGTCCTGGTACGTCGGCGACCTGAATGTGCGCCACGTCACGACGATGCATGGCGAACGCATCCAGTACGTCCATGCCGCTCATTGCCGCGTGATAAAAATCGAAGAGGAGTTTGACGTTGCCTTGCGGGATGTCGCGGACGTAGGCGCTCGCCTGAGCGAGACTCTTGAGGAAGTAACCCGGCACGTCTTGCTGGTTCAGACATTCGAGCACAAAGGTTACGTTCTGCCCTTCCGCGCGCTTTGCGGCCCACGCGAGATTCGAACGAAAGACGGCTTCGGCCTCGGCTGGCGAGCAGCCGTCTGGCACTCGGCCCGCCATCAAGTGAATCAGGCTGCACTCCAGCGCGTTAGCGTAGTTCAACGCGAGATCGACACCTTCGCGAAAAACATCGACATAGCCTGGAATACAGCCAAAGCCGTTGGAGCCTACGGCCCCTCTTTCGCCCGCCGGCGTGTTGATCAACACTTGTTTCAAGTTCCACTGGCTCAACACGTTGCGAAGCTCGGTGGCATCGTAGCCATATGGCGATGCGTATTCGACTGCCGCGAAGCCATGCAACGCAGCGGCTTCGAATCGCTCAAGAAATGGCAACTCGGTAAAGAGCCATTTGAGATTAGCCGCGAAGCGTACGCGCGAAGACCGTGCAGTCATTTCAACCCCACGATCATTTCGACTTCCACTGCCGCGCCATGCGGAAGCTGCTGCACGCCGATCGCGCTTCGTGCATGCTTGCCGCGTTCTCCGAGCGTTTCGATCAATAGGCGGGACGCGCCATCGATCACCGCGCCCTGTCCGGTGAAATCCGCCGCCGATGCGACGAATCCCGTGATCTTCACGATCTGCGCAATGCGCTCATGTCCGCAAAGCGCGTGCGCGAGTGCATCGAGGCATGCTTTTGCACATAACGCTGCCGCTTCTCGTGCGTCTTCCGCCGATAAGTCCGCGCCGACCTTGCCGCTGTATTTGATCGCTCCGTGTTCGCGCGGAAGCTGGCCGCTCACGAATGCGAGATTGCCGAACACCGTAACGGGCGTGATGAGGTGACTGGGCGTTTGCTTGTCGTCTGCGCGCTGCATGAATATCGTCTCCTCAAAGAACCGTTAGGCCAAGCCGCTCATACGCGTGGCGCGCTGTATCGGAGAAAAGGGATTGCAGCAAGGCACATGCACCTTCCGATTGTGCGCGACCAGAAAACATCCCGACATAAAAGTCGGTATGGAACTGAATCTCTTCCGGAAGCGGGCCGATGATCTCGATGCCCGCCACCATGGCCAGTTCGCTCATCTGTTGAATGGCGACGTCCGCCTCGCCACGCACGATGCATTCGCCCGTAAAGCCCTTCTCGATGATGGTCGCGCGCTGATTGACCTGCTCCGCGATGCCCATCTCTTCGATCAAGGTGGCGAAATAAACGCCGCTTGCGCCGGTCTTCGAATATGCCACCGATCGCGCGTTCAACAGAACCTCGCGCAAGTCTTCAACGCTTCTTATCGACCGAGGCACGTCCCGCATAGATGCCGCTACACCCACGCCGGTTCTGACCAACCCGCGCATCGTCGGTACATCCAGTACGTTTTCAACGGCGAGACGCTTCACATAGGCGCGAGTCGCAATCAGCACGTCCGCTCTTTCACCGGCAGACACGCGCTCTTGCAGCACGTTGGTTGGATCGAACATAGCTTGCACGCGGATGCCGCTACTTCGTTCGAACGCTGGAATGACGACATCGACGAGCGCGCTCTTGACCGCGAGCGTGCTCATCATCGAAACGGCTGGCGCGAGCGATGGAGTAGGCATCGTTGAATCCATGAAGGTAAAAGACTTCAGCGCGACAAATGCAGGCGCTTCTTCAGATCGGCAACCGCGCTGCGCGGTGCGGAAAATACCGGACAACTCGCGACTGAAGTCACGGCATCGAGTGCTTGAGCGGTTGAGAAATGGGCCAGCATGATCGCGTCGTAGCCATGCAGGCTCGCGGCCTTTTCTGCGACGAGACGGTTGTGTGTGTCGCGGTCGCCCGCACGCAGCTTGTCGATTGCATCGTCGACCACGAAGGTGGCTAGCGTAGCGTGCGGGTTCATGTTCGATGCTTCCTCGAAGAACTCCGCCACCATGGTCGGCAGGGCGGGCGCGAACGTTGCGATCATCGCGATGTTTCTGCCTTCTGCAAGCGCATCGGCGAACATGGCGGTGTTCGGCTTGCAAACAGGTATGGGAAGCGCCGCGTCCGCGGCATCGATGGCGGGACCGAAGGCCGAACACGTGGCGAGGACCGCATCCGCGCCGCTTTCGTACCCGTATCGCGCGAGATTCACGAAGCGTGTCTGCAATGCGTCGGGCAGCTCTTTGCTGTCGCCTCTGGCCGAGGTCAGACCGTCGTCGAGAAGATTAGTGAGCCTGGCTACTGGCCAGTCGCGCAGGAACGCGTCGTGTATCGGCGCGATGGCAACGGGCGTGGCGTGCAACAGCACGATGGAAAGGTCATGTCTCATGGATGTCGATTCGCCGCTGGTCGGCTGTCGGGTCATGCGCCCGGCATCGATTCAAGCGTAGCGAATGACGCGTTGGCATTCCAACGCAAAGAAATCAACACCCGTTGAGTCAGAGTCACGACAGCAGGCTTCATGCGTTTATACAAGCGCGCGACTCACGCCGCCTTGCCGCCCATCACCTGTTCCTGTTCGATCCAGATCTGGCTGTCGGGAAACCAGAACGCGTCAGGCTTTGGCGGTACGGCCAAGGTAGTCGGCAAATCGGGATTGAATATCTTCGACCATGCCGACAAGTAAGAAGGCATCTTTACGAGGTATCCGCACTTCGAAAGCAGCAGGCTCGATACCAACGCTTCGCGCCCGATCTCCAAACCCGGATAACCGCTGAAGTGCACCGGCATGTCGCCTGTGGACAGCAGCTTGGCCGGTGCGACACTGACCGGGCGATTGAACGGCCACGCGCGGAAGAAGTCGATGAACGCCTGCTCATCGCTCGAAACGAAGATGTTGGTCAGATGCGGATTGAGCGCGAGGGTCTGCTCGACCAGCCGGCAGAAGTCAGCCCAGGGCAAGGTCATCGCTTCGAACTTCTTATCCGTGCCCCGGTAGTGAACACCGAGTGTCGATTGGCCGATATCGAGTTTGGCGCAGGTTGCATCGACTTCATCGCGAATGGCTGCAACCGGCCGGTAATGCGAGCGAAACAAGTCGCTCGAACTTTGCAACCGCAGACCCGCTTCATGGCGTTGCCGCAAGCCGAGTTGCACGAGATCGCGCACGGTAGAGGTTCGCACTCTGCGCGGCAACTTCACATCGCCGGATGCCCGCACGCTTTCAAAGAGCGCCGAGAACCAGTCTATTTTGCCTTCCGGGTCGCCATAGAGACCGCCGCGTGCCGAGATTTGCGGTGTCAGCCGTTTCTCTTCGCAATGCTTGAGGATGAAGAGCACCATCTGCATCACGGAAAAAAAGCCGGAGTTTTCCCTGATCTCGATAGCGAACACATTGCGATTCAGCCGCTGTCGCGCATGCAGCGACAAACGCACTGGAGCGGCGAGAGAATGCTTGAAGCCTTCACTGCGCCGAAAGCGCCTGACACGATCGACCACCGTTCGCAACATGTGCGGTCCCCGACTCGGATTTGTCTTTTGGAATGACCGTATGTTCCAGCGCTACGGTAACTATGACGGGAGAGTAGCACCGTGCAACGTGTAACGGATCGACCCTCGTCGGCGTTCTGTTGGCTAGCTAACGTGATGGGCGGGAAAAGTTACTGGCGAAGTTTCAATGGCGTCCTGTCGATGCGACATCGGCGACGGAAGCGATAAACGCATTGGCCGTCATTGGCTTGCCGAGCAAAAACCCTTGGAGAATGTCGCATCCCAGTTGCGTGAGAAACGCCTGCTGTGCAGTAGTTTCGACGCCTTCCGCCACGATCCTGAGATTGAGCGTTTGTCCGAGCGCCACGATGGCCGAAACAATGGCCGCGTCTTCCGTACCGTGAGCTAGTTCACGCACGAAGCCGCGATCGATCTTGAGTTCGTTGGCGGGCAAGCGCTTGAGATAAAGCAGGCTGGAGTAGCCGGTGCCGAAATCATCGATAGAGATCTGCACGCCTTCTTCCCGCAGTCGTTGCAATACCTTGAGGCTCACTTCGACATCGCGCATGGCCGTCGATTCAGTGATCTCCAGAATCAGCGATTCCGCTGGCAGGCCATTGCGACGAAGCGCGCCGCGAACCGCTCGTACGAGACCCGAGTGAACGAACTGCAATGGCGAAAGATTGATCGCGATGGTCCACTCTGTGTGACCGCGATCGTGCCACGCCTTCAATTGCCGGCATCCTTCGCTCAGCACCCATTCGCCGATAGGCACGATCAACCCTGTCTTCTCCGCCATCGGAATGAAGCGGTTGGGCGCCATCAGTCCGTGCACGGGATGGTTCCAGCGCAATAGCGCTTCCGCGCCCACCGCCGGACCATTTGGCGCCTTGAATTTGGGTTGATAGTGCAAGGCGAGCTCACCGCGCGTCAACGCCACGCGAAGCTCGTGCGCAAGTTGCATCTGCTCGTAAGAGTCCGCATGCATCGACGGTTCGAAGAAACAAAAACCGCTGCGGCCAAGGGCTTTCGCGTGATACATGGCGGTATCGGCATTGCTCAGAAGCTCTTCTTGAGTCGCACCGTCGTCGGGAAAGATCGCAATGCCCACGCTCACGGAAATCTGCACTTCCTCGCCTTCCATGCGAAACGGCTTCTCAATGGTCTCGGTCAAGCTCGCGGCGATTTGCGCGGCCACGGTTGCGTCGTCGACGTTCGAGAGCAGCACGAACTCGTCGCCGCCGACCCGCGCAATGGTGTCGTGTGACCTGACGTTGGCGCGGATGCGCTTCGACACTTCGATCAGCAACAGGTCGCCGACATGATGTCCGAACGCGTCGTTGACCGCCTTGAAGCCATCGAGGTCCATGAACATCAACGTGAAGCGGCGCTTTGCATCGCGCGCGCCATGCACCAGTTGTTCCAGTCTGTCTTCGAGCAAGACGCGATTCGGCAACTCAGTAAGGCTGTCGTGAAGCGCCAGATAAGCGAGTTCCTTGTTCGCCTCCGCGAGCGACGCCGCGAGCACGGCGGTGCGCGATTCGAGCCGCAAGTCCAGAACGGAGATGATCAGCGCGATGGCCAGCACCGAGAGTGTCACGACGATCACCACGACGGCCAGCCATCCGGTATCCGCGCCTTCCTTAGCGGCACCGCATATCGCGCCCGTGGGAAAGCGCGCGGCCGCCATTCCGGTGTAGTGCATGCCGACGATGGCAAAGCCCATGAGGAGCGACGCGCTGCCGCGAAAAAACAAGAGCCGCGACGCCTGCTGACGTAAGCGAAAGGCAATCCAGAGCGCAGCGCCCGAGGCGACGATGGCAATGGCCACCGACACAATGGTGAGCCATGGGTCGTATTCGATCGGCGGCCGCATGCGCATGGCGGCCATGCCCGTGTAGTGCATGCCGGCGATAGCCGGTCCCATCAATAGCGCCCCGATCACGATCCTGAACGCGGGCAGCGTCTTCTGACAGACGAGCCAGAGCGCGAACATCGATGCCGCGACGGCAATTAGAAGCGATGCAAATGTAATCAGCGGGTCGTAGCCCAGTTTGATGGGCAAGCTGAACGCCAGCATGCCGACGAAGTGCATCGCCCAGATGCCGAGTCCCATTGCACAGGAACCGCCGATGAGCCACCAGCGCGCCGCGGGCCCCCTGGCTTGCGCGATACGCCCTGCCATGTCGAAAGCCGTGTACGCGGCCAGGATTGCCACGAGAAGCGAGCAGACGACAAGCAAAGGGTTATATGAGTAAGCGAGCATTGAGCGCTATTTTCGCAGGCTTTCGTTGTCGCTCCCGGGTAGAGAACAGCATCGCGGTGACGAATGGAGACCTGTCATCGACAGGAGCCCATATCTTAACCAAGGCATGGACAAATCCGGGCTCTATTCATCCCATTCGTCGAAGAAAGCCTTACCCACCCTGCGACATATCCTGGACAGGGCGATGTAAAACGTTTGCTAACATCGTCATACTTTCGTTCATCTTCATATTTTCCCGACGCTGCCGTAAGCGATGCAAGAAAGAACCCGCGCTCGCCGCGTAAAGGACGGCGAGCGTCAACGACAGCACTGCCATCAAAAAGGAAAAGAACGAGATGAACCTGCAACCCATGCGCATGAAAACGAAGCTTTCCATTGGCTTCGGCCTGCTCACGGCGGCAGTGCTGATCGTCGCCGCGCTCTCAATCGAGACGCTCGGCGAAGCGAACCAGCGCTTTACGTCCTTTGTCAACGGCATCAACGCGCGCGCGCATCTGGCCGAAAGCATTCGCACCGCAGTGGACCGGCGCGCGATCGCCGCACGCAATCTCGTGCTCGTGACGAAGCCCGCCGATCTCGAACTCGAGAAAGCAGCCGTCCTTCAGGCGCATGAAGACGTGCAGCGCGATTTGCGCCGCTTCAAGGAAATGGTCGCGAGCGCGCCGGATGTCTCAGCCGAAGTAACGACGCGCGTTGCGGAGATCGACCGCGTCGAATCGCTTTACGGACCGGTGGCGCTCGCCATCGTCGATCTGGCGCTGAAGGGCCAGCATCAGGCAGCGATTACGAAGATGAACGACGAGTGCCGTCCGCTGCTCGCCGCGCTCATCAAGGCCACGCAAGATTACCTGGACCTGACGAGCCAGCGCGAAGCGAAGCTCGTGCAAGAGTCGGCGGAGGATTACGCGTTCTCGCGCATGCTGCTGATCGCCGCGTGCATCGCGGCGGCTTCGTTGGCCGTGGGCGCGGGATTCATCATCACGCGCAGCATCTTGCGAGCGTTGGGCGCGGAACCCGATGCACTGAGCCAAGTCGCGCAGCGCGTCGCTTCCGGCGATCTGAGCCCGGTCGCGCACGCGGATAACGCCCCGCAACACAGCGTGCTCGCCTCCATGCGCACGATGCAAGGCAATCTCGTCAGTCTGATCGGCAACGTCCGCTCTTGCGCCGATGGCATCGCCACGGGATCGAGCCAGATCGCCACGGGCAACGTCGATCTGTCGACGCGTACCGAACAACAAGCGGCATCGCTGGAAGAGACGGCGGCGAGCGTCGAAGAGTTGACCTCGACCGTGCGGCAGAACGCCGAGCACGCGCAACAGGCAAATGCGTTGTCGGCGGATGCATCGGCGGTGGCGCAGCAGGGCAATGCCGCCGTGGGGCGCATGGTCGCGACCATGACGGAGATCAGCACGCGCTCGGAGAAGATCGCGGATATCACCGGGATCATCGAAGGCATCGCGTTTCAGACCAACATCCTCGCGTTGAATGCGGCGGTTGAAGCGGCGCGCGCGGGCGAGGAAGGACGCGGCTTTGCCGTGGTCGCTTCGGAAGTGCGCAACCTGGCGCAACGTTCGTCGTCCGCCGCGAAGGAGATCAAGGAGTTGATTGGCGCGTCGGGCGTGCGTATCGCGGAGGGTTCTTCGCTCGCGGGCGAAGCCGGGACGACGATGGCCGAAGTGCTGCAGGCCGTCTCGCGCGTGAGCAGCATCATGGGCGAGATCGCGGCGGCATCGAGCGAACAAAGCCGGGGCATCGAACAATTGAGCCAGGCGATTGCGCAGATGGACCAGGTGACACAACAGAACGCGGCGCTCGTGGAAGAATCGGCGGCGGCTTCGCAATCGCTCGATCAGCAGGGGCGCAAGCTCGTGGATGCGGTGTCGTTCTTCCAGGTCGCAGGATGATGGTCGGGGCGCGGCGCGTCGGAGAGTTTTCTCGTCGCGCTGCGCTCACCAAAAATACGCTGGTTTAACGCAAAAACTGGGAATAGTACGTTCGTACATGTGTAGAGGTAATTTGTTCACTCTCGCGCAAAACAACGAAAAATGGGCAAATACTCCTATAAAGCACTGCAGCAGAGTCGCACTATTTTCCTCTTCCATATGGCAACGCCATGCGTTCGTTACTTTTTGCCCGAAAACGTTCGAATTCTCACACGCTTTTTGTAACATTGCGTAAAATCCAACCTATCGTATGAACTTTGAAGAAGGTGGTTGTGAGACACAGACGCGGCGGCTTTGCATCGCGTGTCGAACGAAGTTAGGGCAACACGGCAGGCCGGTGGTTACTGCACGAAGTTCGCTCTTTCCCTGCTACAACGGCCAACTTTGAAGCATCCCAGGTAGGCAAGGCAAACACTGCTGCATCCTTGGCTCATTCGTTAGTCGTCCTTACTTAATAGGACATTGATATCGATCTCTGACCTTAAGGAGTGTTCCGCCAGACCAGCGGAACTGCGAAATGATGATTAATCGACGTAAATTTCTGGCTAGCATGAGCGCGTTGTCCGGGACCTATATGCTTTCCGCATGTGGCGGCGGCGGTAGCGATCTACCGCAAGCGGCAACCAAGGCTTCCGACGATTCCACGCAACTGGATTCCACCGCAAAGGCCGCGGTAATCACGCCTTCCGCCGATGGCACGACCATCCCGAGCGGTACGTCGATCGTGGACAAGACCGGTGCGGTTTGGACGGTGACCGGCGCCATCGTGTACAAGAACAAGACGGCTGTTTCAATCGCCAATGTCTCGATGCTCCTCTGGTCGGGCGGCAAGATTTACCAGAAGAACACGAGCGGCCAGTTCTACGTGTGGTCGAACAAATGGCTCATCTGCCGTGACCCGCGCATTGCGATGGCAGCGACGCCGGGCATGTTCTTCGGGATGAACGGCCATTACGACTACACCTACACACCTCCGCAACTCATCGCGATCCTGAAGGGCATGGGCTGCAACATGTATCGGGTGGGCTGCAATTCGACGTCGAAGCAGATCAGCGCCGTCGCCAAGCTGGCATCGGCCTTCAACGGAACGGGCATCAGCATGCTTTGCCTGATTCAGCAAGGTTTGACCGATGCTTCAGGCGCGCTGTATGGCAGCGAAGCCGCCGCTTACGCCGACGCCTACAACACCGGCCTGACGGTTGCCAGCGCGCTCAAGCCTTATGGCGTGACCATGTACGAATGCGGCAATGAGTTGACGCGCCGCTCGCAAACCGTGCTGTATTCGAACCGCGCGGGAACGGACGTAGCCGACTTCAACAACGCAAACTGGCCCGTCATGCGCGGCGTCATGCGCGGTCTCATCGCCGGCGTGAAAGCAGTACAGCCGGACGCGAAGTGCGGCATCAACTTTTGCGTGGCGGACATCGGCGCATCGGATGCATTGTGGGACGGCTTCCAGCCGGATGGCACGAGTGGCTATCCGAAGGTCCGCTGGGACATCACGACGTGGCACAACTACGAAGTGTATGGTGACCTGTTCGACATCGGCTCTGACGGCGCGGGCCCGCATTTCGATCTGCCGCAGTACTGCAAGGCGCGCTACGGCGTACCTTTCATGATCACCGAGTGGAACGCGAACCCCGAGCAGACGGATGCTTATCGCGCGACCTTCGTGCAGTCTCGCCTGCAATCGTTCTACGACGCACGCAAGACGCACAACATTCACTCGGCCATGTACTACGTGCTCGACAGCGGCAATCACACGTTTGGCATCATGATCAACGGTGCGCCGATCACGCCGACGTACAACAGCTATGTGAACTTCACGAGCACGCATGCCGATGTCTGAGCGTCTCTGAACAAAAGCCCACGGTTTGCCGCATCGCGCAAAGCCGTGGGCCTTATTGTTTCAGTTCATCTTTCACGCGTGCCGCATGAACGCGCGCGCTAGCGCATGTCGTCGACAGGCTTGCCATCGAGGCCACGACCGCCACTGAGCGGGCCTTCATAGCCAAGCCCCCAGAAGGTCCCGTTATCGTCGATGCGCATTACGCGATCTCGTTCGATGTGGTGCCGGCGATCTCAGTCGCCCCGACATGGCGTCATCCATCTTCCTATGAACAGTCGCGGCGTCATCGTGACTCCTCTGCCTTGTTCGGGCTTGCGGGCATTTCGTCCTTGGTGCGTTCGCCGACGGCCCAATGCGCGGCGGGCACCGCGGTGGCATACACGCGGATGGTGTCGAGCGGTGCGCCCAGCGTTTCATGGACCGTGCGCGCGACTGCCTTCACGCAGGCCTTGACGGCGGCTTCATCGCGTCCTTCGACGAGGGAAATATGTACGATAGGCATGTCGGTTCCTCAATGTCCGGTGCGTTCGAGCACGGCTTGCTCGGGTCGCGGACCGGTTGTCTTGCCAGTGATAGG
Source organism: Caballeronia sp. GAWG1-1 (assembly GCF_023631465.1). Taxonomy (NCBI): domain Bacteria; kingdom Pseudomonadati; phylum Pseudomonadota; class Betaproteobacteria; order Burkholderiales; family Burkholderiaceae; genus Caballeronia; species Caballeronia sp. GAWG1-1. The sequence goes on along the minus strand of NZ_JALQDB010000037.1, from coordinate 506,214 downwards.
CGGCTTCGGTAGCCTGGCTTCGCCGGGTTCGATAACGAAGTGATGATCGAGCGAATACCACGGCCCTTGAACGTCCGCGCCGGGTGCGGTCTCGCCGTCGTGCAGCACATATTGCCCGACGAGCGCGCGCGTCACGCCGAACTGCACATCGGTCTCGAGATTGGGATCATCGCTCGAATAGACCTGCGAAAACTGTGTCTTGAAGCCCGGCTTGTAGATCATGAAATGGATATGCGCAGGCCGCATGTTGTGCCGGCCTTGCGCGCGTAGCAGCGCGCCGACCGGGCCCGACAGCGGAATGGGATAGCCCGCCGGCTTCACGCTGCGAAACGCGATGTGGCCGTTGGCATCGGTAGTGAACTTGCCGCGTAGATTCATATCCGCCTGCGCGGGATCCTGATTCTCGTAGTAACCATCCGCCGATGTATGCCACACGTCCACCTCGGCGCCTTCCACCGCACGCCCGCTCGAATCGCGCACCCAAGCGTTGACAAAGATAGGCGCGCCCGGCGTCGGCGAGCGCACGATGCTGCCGCCGCTTTCAGTGCGCGGCGAGTCCATGCGCCAGAACGGGCCCATGAGGTTCGCGGTCGTATCGGTCTGACCGCGATCGCCGTTGTTGAGCAGGCACACGAGCGCGGACAGCCCAAGCGATCCGGCGATCAACACGACTTCGTTATGCGATTCGGTGGTCAACTGCCCGAGCTTCGCGATGACCGCGCATGCCTGATGAAACTCCGGCTCGGACAGCCGCGCCTCGCGCGCGAAGCCATGCAGATGACGCACCGCCGCCGACATGATCTCGCGAAAGCGCGCATCCGGCGCGCGGCTCAGTTCGGCAAGCACGGCTTCGGTCACTTCCTGCTGATTGCTGACTATCATTGCTGTCTCCATGGCGGCTCATGCTTCATTGGCAAGCCGGTGCGGCGGTAGTAACGCATCTGCCCGAGTTCCATCGTCTGCCTCGCAATGGTATCGCGGACGGCGGGAATGCATCGTTCGCTACAACGGGGCAACTGCATTCCAGTCATCGACGAACACGACCTCACAACATCCCCACCCAGACCCTGAAAAGCAAAGCAGAAAAAACCGTTTGTCATTGCAATGCCGCGCGGCTTTTAATAACAGGCTCGCTTGGCGCCAAGTGCGTCACCGCTCAAGCACCTCTTTCACGGCATTTCATGGAACCGACATGGCGGACCTGACATCCACTCGCAACAGCTATGTCGCATCGAAACGGCAACGCTTCGGCGTGTCGAAAGGCACGTTCTACAAGCTGCTTTCGTGGCTGGTCCCCGCATGTGTCGTGGTGATCTGGGAAGCGGCAGCACGCGCAGGACTCATCACGCCGCAAGTGCTTCCGGCGCCCAGCAGCGTTCTTGAAACCGCGCTCGGTCTGATGCGCTCTGGCGATCTCTTCGTTCACCTCGGTGTGTCGCTTTTGCGCGCCGTCACGGGCTTCGTTATCGGCGGGACGGTTGGTCTCGTGCTCGGAATCGCAGTCGGGTTTTCGCCGCTCGCGCAAGCGCTTCTCGATCGCTCCATTCAGATGGTGCGCGCCATTCCCTTCCTCGCCATGCTGCCGCTCGTGATCGTGTGGTTCGGTGTCGGCGAAGTCGCGAAGATCTTTCTGGTCGCGCTCGCCGTGCTGTTTCCCATCTATATCAACACCATGCTCGGCATCCGTCAGATCGATCCCAAGCTGATGGAACTCGCCAAGGTGATCGGCCTCGACTGGACCGCGATCGTGCGACGGATCATTCTTCCCGGCGCCATGCCGTCGATCCTCACGGGCGTGCGCTATGCGCTCGCTCACGCGTGGCTCGCGCTCGTCATTGCCGAGACGCTCGCGACGACCAAGGGAATCGGCTTCCTCGCCATGGACGCCCGCGAATTCCTGCAAACCAATGTAATCGTGCTGACCATCGTCATCTACGCGGTCATCGGCGTGGTGGCGGACGCGTTGGTGCGTCTGCTCGAAGCGCATTTCTTATCGTGGCACGCGAACTACGCCAAAGGAGCAACCCAGTGACCGAGAGCATCGCCCTGTCGCGCGACTCCGACATCCGCGCGCGCGCCGCCGAACGCGTGAGCCACGCGTCCCTTGCCGTATCGGTGCGAGGTCTGCAGCGGCGCTATGGCAAGCGCGTCGTCATCGATGCACTCGACCTCGATATACGCAAAGGCGAATTCGTCGCGTTGTTAGGCGAAAGCGGCTGCGGAAAGACGACACTCTTGCGCGCGCTCGCCGGGCTCGACCGGCCGGATGCCGGCGAGATTCGCGCGCCCGAGCGGCCGTCCGTCGTGTTTCAGGAGCATCGGCTGCTGCCTTGGGCGACGTTGTGGGAGAACGTCGCGCTCGGCCATGAAAGCACGGTAGGACGCACGGGCGCCGCGCGCGCGCTGGGCGAAGTCGGACTTTCGGGCCGTGAAGATGACTGGCCTCGGAATCTTTCCGGCGGTCAGGCGCAACGCGTGGCGCTCGCGCGCGCTTTGGTTCGCGACCCCGCGCTCCTGTTGCTCGATGAACCATTCGCGGCGCTCGACGCGCTCACGCGCATCAAGATGCACGGGCTCGTCAAGGAACTCGTCGCGCGTCATCTGCCGGGCGTGCTGATCGTGACGCATGACGTCGATGAAGCGCTCACGCTCGCCGACCGGATTCTCGTGATGCGCGCGGGTCGCATCGCTGCATCGTTTCGGCCCGGCGATCACGCGCCGCTGCAATTGCGGCCGATTCTGCTCGATGAACTGGGCGTCCAGTCTCACTGATCCACCAATCGTTTCCTGCAAAACTCGAAAGGTACCAACAAGAATGATCGATTCCTCGCTGAACCGCCGCCAGTGGTTGCGTGCGGCAGGCGGCCTCGTGGCCGGCGTCGCCGCAAGCAGCCTGATTCCCGCGCGCGCCGCCGAACCGCGCAAGCTGACGCGCAACACGGACACGGTGCGCATAGGTTGGGGTTACGGCAGTCTCCCCGATATCGCGCGGCAACGTGGCGTGTTCGAAAAGACGCTCGCGGCCAAGAACATCAAGGTCGAATGGATCGGTCCGTTTCCGAATCACGCGCCCTCGCTACAGGCCGTGGTCGGCGGCAGCGCGGACTTCGGCTTCTGGGGCTCGACGACGCCCGCGCTTGCGTCGATGCTCGCAGGCTCGCCACTCGTCTTCAATGCGTTCGATGTCTATTCGCCGCGCTCGACCGCGATCATCGTCAAGAAGACGAGCGGGATCCATTCGGTGGCGGATCTGGCCGGGCGCAAGGTCGCGGTCAACCGTTCCGGGCTCGGCGAGTTTCTGTTGATCGCAGCGCTGGAAAAGAATCACATCGACCGCGGCAAGGTTGAATTCGTCTATCTGAATCCACCCGACGCAGCGCCCGCCTTCGCGCAAGGCAAGGTCGATGCATGGTCGATGTGGTCGCCCGCCGTGGACATTGCGCGCAACGCCAACGACGCGAAGGACATCTTCAACGAAGGACGCGATCTGGATTTTCTGATCGACTACAGCTCGCTCGTGACGCGCCGCAAGTTCACCGAGGAAAACTCCGAGCTGATTCGCGCGGTCATCGACGCGTATTACGTCGAAGGCGCATGGCAGTCGAGTCATTCCAGCGAATCGGAAAAACTCGTGCAAGGTGAAGCGAAATATCCCGATCAGGTGCGCGATTATCTGGCGAGTCTCAAGCGCGTGAATCAATTTCATGAACCCGATGACGCTGCCTTCATGGCGCAGCTTCAACGCGCCGCCGACTGGCTCGCGGAACGCAAGATCATCAATTCGCGCATCAAGGTGGCCGACTACAGCATCAAGGTCTGACGAGGCGAGCCATGAACATGCGATACACACTGGCCTGCGATCACGGCCGCAATCTGTCGAACGCGTGGTCGCGCAACTTCGCACGAGAGCGATCCCATGTCTGATACGAAGAACATCGACCCTACCGCGCCGAAACTGGTCTCGCCGCTGTCAGCAAGGCTCGGTTTCGCGGAGATCATCGCGGACATTGCATCGACTGCGGCTGCACGCGAGCTTGCGCATCGTCTGCCGCACGAGGAGATCGCAAGGCTCAAGGCGGCGGGCTTCGGCCGCTCGCGTCTGCCCGCCGATGCGGGTGGCCTCGGCTTGTCCTTGAGCGAACTGCTCGTCGTCGCGCGAGATGTCGCGGCGGCGGATTCGAACATCGCGCACGCGTTTCGTAACCATCTCTGGCAAATCGAGGCAGCGCTCAGGCGGCGCGACCTTCCGTTTCATGCGCACGTTCTCGACCTCGCCAGGCAGAACAAGACCGTCGGATTGAGCTTCACGCAGACCGATGTGACTGCCGCTGGCGCGCGACCGACGCAGGTTCTGAGCCGTTTGGAATGGGACACAAGCCGCGATGTCTATGTCGGCTCCGGCGACAAGGTTTATGCCACGGGCAACCTCTACAACGATGCGTTCATCGGCCTTGCCGTGGAAAGTCGCGCGGGCCGCAACGTGCAATACGTGCTCGATCGTGGCGAAGGCGTGGACGACGCCGACGACTGGCAAGGCTTCGGCCAGCGCTTGACAGGTTCGGGCACGGCCAGGTTTCGCGCCGTGACGGTGCCGGCCGCGCATGTCTATCCGACTGACCCGCCAAGGTCGGATGAAGCCGCGCCTTGGGGATACACCTTCCATCAGGTTTATCTGACCAACTGCATCGCGGGCATCGTGCGGCGCGTGGCGCTGGATGCCGTCGAGGTGCTTCGTTCGCGCGGCCGCAACTTCTATCATGGCGAGGCCGCGCATCCGGCAGACGAACCGGTGTTGCAGACCCTGCTCGGGCGCATCCGTGCTTATGCGGCGAGTGTCGAGGCGACGGCGGACCGCGCGGTCGCGGCGCTGCAGCGTGCATCGGAAAGCCATGGCACACGCGATGAATACGACACCACGCTCGCAGCCACGTTCGCGGCGGCCGAAGCGAAGGTCGTCATCGACGATCTCGCGCCGCAAATCGCGTCGTGGCTGATCGATCTGGGATCAGGCTCGGTCGTCTCGCGCACGGGCGCTCTCGACCGGCACTGGCGCAACATCAAGGTGATCGCGTCGCATAATCCGCGGCTCTACAAGGAGCGCTTGCTTGGCCAGAACTTGCTGAACGGACAACTGCCGCCGACGGGCGCGTTTTTCTGATCTCGGGCTGCGGCGTTCTCGCTCACCAAGGGGGAACGCGCTGCGCGGCCCCAGCGGCGCACGTCCGCCAAAGCGCGCCGCAGCGCTCCTTACGCATAAACAGTAGCGCAACCCCTTCGTTTTACGCAGCAAGCAATCGACGCACGCGCGGCACGACCTCTTCCGCAAAGCCGCGCATATCGATTTCGAACGGCTGGAACTGCAGCATGAAGAGTTCGATTCCCGCCCGGTGAAAGTCCGCCACGCGCCGCGCGACCGTATCGTAATCGCCGACGAGACCCGCCGCCGTGCCGCCGTTCGATCCCACGCGCGCCGTCTTCGCGAAGGTCTTGTGCATGACCGTGTTCGGATCGGTATTGGCCTTCTGCTGTTCGCGCAGCGGCTTGTCGAGTTCCGCCAACGCAAAGAGATGGTCGAGATGCGCCTCGGCCTGCGCCTGCGTCTCACGCGCGATCACGAAGGCCGACAAGCCGAAACGCAAGGCATCGGCGCCAGCGGGACGCACGCGCGCACCGACATCGGCGATCAGGCGTGCAACATCTTCAGGCGGCTGGCCGTTGATGAACCACACGTCTCCATGCGCGGCCACGAGCGAGCGCGCCGGTTCCGATTCGCCGCCGACATAGAAGCGCGGCCGCGCGCGAAAAGGATCGGCGGGACGCAAGCGGTATTCGTCGATACGAAAGTTGTCGCCATGATGATTCACGACCTCGCCGCGCAAGAGCTTGTCGAGCACGGCTATCCACTCGCGGCCATAGGCATAGCGTTCGTCATGCTCCGGAAAACCGATACCGGCGCGCTCCAGCTCCGGACGATTCCACGCATTCACCAGATTGATGGCGAAGCGCCCGCCGCTGATGTGCTCGATTTGCTGCGCCATCTTCGCGAGCACCACCGGATGATAGAGATAAGGCTTGATCGCCGTGATGATCTCGATGCGCGAGGTCAGCGCCGCGAGCGCAGCCGATGCCGTCCACGCTTCGAGCTGATCGAGCGAGGGATCGTGCGGATTGATCGTGTGCTGGGCGACGAGCACCGAGTCGTATCCAAGACGCTCGGCTTCGAGCACGAGTGCCTTGTTGCGCGCCCATGATGCGTCATAAGGCTCTGCGGGGTCCTGCAGCGCCGCGCGGCTGCCGTGCACGAGCGCCCAGACGCCGAAGCGTGGAAAGTTGGAAGACATCGATTCGATACGCGAGAAGACGCAATGAAGGGGATCACATGCTAACGCCGCACGCGTGCGCGCTTTCGAATTTCTGAAGATAAGCAACTGCGCGAAACGCATTAAGCGAGCATGCCTTTCGTTCATGCCCGGCGCAGAAAACCTCACGAGCGCAGGGCTCATATGCATATTCGATTTGCTCGCTTCGCAATAGGCCGGGCGCGCGTCATCATTGCTTACTCACCTGCACGCTCCCTACCTAGCTCCCATCCATGCGCACGTTTTCGTCGGTCCTTCGCGGACTGGTCTTCGCCGCCGCTTTGTCCGGCGCGTTCATCGAACCTTCACTGGCGGCGAGCACGGCTCCCGCCGTCGATCGCGATACGGTCGTGATCGGCGTCGAGAAGGAGTTCTACAACCTCGACGGACTCGTGGCTGTCAGCGGCGATTCGCTGCGCTACGGATGGCAGATTTACGACACGCTCTATGGCTTCGACCTGAAGGGCGATCTCGTGCCGCGTCTCGCCACGAGCGTGAAAGTATCCGACGATGCGCGCGTCTTCACCTACAAGCTGCGTCCCAACGTCAAGTTCCACAACGGCGCAACGCTCACGTCGCGCGACGTGAAGGCATCGCTGGAACATGTGCTCGATCCACGCAGCAAGAGCACACGCCGTCCGTTCTTCGCGCCGGTGATCGATTCGGTGGAAACGCCCGATGACCTCACCGTCGTCTTCAAGCTCAAGGCGCCGGACGGCGCCTTCGCGAACAAGATCGCGGGGTATCTGTATATCGTGCCCGCCGACTATCTCGCGAGTCTGCCGAATCCGGATGCCTTCGCGCAGAAGCCGGTGTCGCTCGGGCCGTACAAGTTCAAGTCGCTCGCGCCCGGCGGCAGCGAACTCGTTCTGGAGCGCTTCGACGACTACTGGGGCGAAAAGCCCCGCGTGAAGACGCTGATCTTTCGCGCGATCACCGAGCCCGCGAGCCGTGTCAATGCGGTGCTGCGCGGTGAAGTGGATATCTCCGTCGCGCTGCCCTTCTCCGACTATGCGCGGCTCAAGAAGGAAAGCGGGCTGGACGTGATCGAAAGCCGCGTCGCGTCGCCGGTGTACGTGCGCGTCTACACGACCGACAAGAACTCGCCGTTCTCTAACGTCAAGGTGCGCCAGGCGCTGAGCTATGCGCTCGATACCCAAGCCATCATCAAGAGCGTGCTCTATGGCGTGGGCGAGCCGCTCGGCACGATGATCTCCAACTACTATCCGTACGGCGCGGATCGTTCGATCAGGCCGTATGCCTACGACCCGACAAAGGCGAAAGCGCTGCTCGCCGAAGCGGGCTATCCGAAGGGCTTGGAGACCACGCTCAACATTCAGGGCGACATGCCGCAAGGCGTGGCCGAAGCGATCGCCGCGTACTGGGGGCAAGTGGGCGTGAAGGTCAAGCTCAACCGCCTCACCTATGCCACCTTCCAGCGTCTGAACAATACACACACGTCCGGGCCGCTCGCACTGAGTCAGTTTACCAATGCGTTGTACGACCCGGTGCATCCGGTGGGCGGCGCGTTTGCATCGAATGGAAGCTGGTCCGACTATTCGAACCCGAAGGTCGATGCGCTGCTCGCCGATGCCTCACGCGTCAGCGATACCAAGAAGCGCGGCGAGATCTTCCAGCAGGTCGGACGCGAACTGCACGACGACGCCGCTGCGTTCTTCATCTCCGAATTCACCTACGTGTATGCGAAGAAGAAGACGTTGCAATGGCAACCGCAGCAAGGCGGCGGCTTCCTGAACTTCCGCTCGGTGCAATGGGCCGCGCCGACCGTGGCGGGGAACTGAGATGATCGCCTACGGTCTGCGGCGGGTGGGCTCGGCCTTGATCACGGTCTGGCTGATGTCGGTCCTGATCTTCGTGCTGGTGCGCATGGTGGGCGACCCCGCTTACTTGCTGATGCCGCCCGAAGCCACCGAAGCGGACCGGCAGCTCTTTCGCGAGCAACTCGGTCTTGCCGATCCCGTGCCCGCGCAGTACGCGCGTTTCTTGAGCGGCATCCTCCACGGCGACATGGGCAACTCGTTTCACTTCGGCGCGCCGGCGCTCACCATGGCGCTCAGCCGGCTTGCATCCAGTCTGCTGCTCGTGGGTGTGTCGCTGGCGGTGGCGCTCGCGCTCGGGTTGACGCTCGGCGTCGTCTCGGCGGTGCGGCGCGGATCTCTCTTCGATCGGGCGGTGTCGTTTTTTGCGGTACTCGGTCAGGCCGCGCCGCCGTTCTTCGTCGCGCTGCTGCTCATCCGTCTTTTCTCCGTGCAATGGGGCTGGCTTCCAACCGGCGGCCACGGCTCGTGGCGTCATCTGATCCTGCCCGTCGCCGCGCTCTCGTGGTATTCGGCGGCGGGCATCGCGCGGCTCACGCGCGCCAACATGCTGAGCGTGCTCGAAGCCGATTACATCCGCATGGCACGCATCAAGGGCTTGCCGGAGCGCGTCGTGATCGTGACGCACGCGCTGCGCAACGCGGCGCTGCCGATTGTCGCGTTCACGGCTTCGCAGTTCGGTGTGTTGATAGGCGGCGCAGTGGCGATCGAGACCGTGTTTTCGTGGCCGGGCTTCGGCAGCCTCATGGTAGAGGCCATCAGCACGCTCGATTTCACGGTGGTGCAAGCGGCCGTGATCGTTTCCGTGCTGCTGTTCGTCTCGATCAATCTCGCGGTCGATGTGCTCTATGCGCTCATCGACCCACGCATCCGGTATCGACAATGAGCGCGCGTTTTCCCTCCAATAGCGGCGAGCACGCATGGGGCCGCCTGGCATGGCTGGATAGCGGCGTCGCGATCAACGCCGGCGTGCTGGTGCTGATCGTCGCGGGCTCCGTGCTCGCGCCGTGGCTCACGCGCGTCGATCCCAATGCCATCGACCTCGCGGCGACGCTTCAGGCGCCTGGCATGCATCACTGGTTCGGCACGGATCAGATGGGTCGCGACGTCTTCACGCGCACACTCCATGGCGGACGCATCTCGCTTTCCATCGCCTTCTGCGCGGTGCTGCTGGCGGGCTTTTTCGGCGCGCTGGCGGGGCTCTTGTCGGCATATGTCGGCGGACGTTTCGATGCCGCGCTCATGCGTGTCGTCGATGCCCAGTACGCGCTGCCACCCGTGTTCCTCGCCATGCTGATCGTCGGCATATGCGGGCCGAGCATGACAAACATCGTCATCGTGGTGACGCTCGCGAACTGGGGGCGCTTCGCGCGCATCATCCGCGCCGAGGCATTGAGTCTGCGCGAACGCGATTTCATCCTGATCGCGAAACTGGCCGGCGCCACGCCGCTTCATGTGGTGCTGCGTCATTTGCTGCCGAACGTGCGTAATACGTTCATCGTCTTGCTGACGCTCGACATCGGGCTCGTCATCTTCATGGAAGCAGCGTTGAGCTTCGTCGGACTCGGCGTGCAGCCGCCCGATCCTTCGTGGGGCGGCATGATCGCCGAGGGCCGCAATTATCTCGATACCGCGTGGTGGCTCTCCGCGCTGCCGGGCCTCGTGCTGATTGCGACGGTTCTATGCAGCAACCGCATCGGCGAGAGTCTGCAACGCGGCGAACGCGCCGGGGAGGACTGGCGATGAGCAACCAGCCCGTGCTCGCGATCGACGATCTAGTGGTCGAAGCGCCCGGCGCGAACGGACGCGTGCGACTCGTCGACGGCGTGAGCTTTTCCGTGCACGCGGGCCGCACGCTGGGCCTCGTCGGCGAATCGGGTTCGGGCAAGAGCGTGACGTGTTTGTCCGTGCTTGGTTTGCCGCCGCGCGGCGTGCGCTTGAAGTCGGGCCGCATTCTGCTCGATGGCGTCGACTTGCGCGACAAGACACCCGCCGAACTGAACGCGCTGCGTGGCCGGGATATCGGCATGATTCTGCAAGACCCGATGACCTCGCTCAATCCGCTTCTGACCATCGGCCGGCAGATCACGGAGATGTTTCGTTATCGGGAGGGCGTGACGAGCCGCGCCGAACGCGAGACGCGCGCCATCGAGTTATTGCGGCGCGTACGCATTCCCGCGCCCGAGAGCCGGCTCAAGAGCTATCCGCATCAGTTCAGCGGCGGCATGCGCCAGCGCGTGGCAATCGCCATGAATCTCGCGTGTAATCCGCGCCTTCTAATCGCCGATGAACCGACCACCGCCCTCGACATCACCGTGCGCCTGCAGATACTCGACCTGTTGCGCGAGGTGCAAGCCGAACGCGGGACGGCGATCGTGCTCGTCACACACGATCTGCATCTCGTGCGCGGCTATTGCGACGACGTCGCGGTGATGTATGCGGGGCGCATCATCGAGCAGGGTCCGGTGGAAGAAGTGTTCGCGCGGCCGCGCCATCCTTATACGAAAGGGCTGCTCGGCGCGGTGCCGCGACTGTTCAGCTTGCAGCATCGGCTGACGGTGATTCCCGGACATCCGCCCTTGCCTGGCAGCATTGCAGAAGGTTGCCGCTTCGCGCCGCGTTGCCCGCGCGCGCAAGCCGATTGCCTGAGCACTTATCCCGCGACGCGCTCGCTCGATGCCGGCCGCGAAGTCGCGTGCTGGCATCCGCAAGAGTACGACGTCACCGCGCATCCTCCTCTTGCGACGGCCACGACATGAGCGCTTCCGACACGCAAGTCTCAGCGATAGAAGTGGCGCGCGTCGCCAAAACGTTCCCGGTGCGCGGTGGACTTTTCGCGCGTCCGAAGATGCTGCGCGCCGTGGAAGACGCATCGTTCGTGCTGCCGCTTGGCGGCACTTTCGGACTCGTCGGCGAATCGGGATCGGGCAAGTCCACGCTGGCGAAGATCATCCTCGGCGCGGACGATGCAAGCCAGGGCAACGTCTTCTTCGGCGAACGCGTCTTCGGCAAGCACACGCAGGCGAAGGACGTCCGCTGGCGGCAACGCGCCGTGCAAGCCGTCTTGCAAGACCCGTTCGGCTCGCTCGATCCGCACATGACGATCAGCGACATCGTGCTGGAACCGCTGCGTATTCAGCGCAGCGGGCTTGCTCGCGCGGTACTCGACAAGCGTCTCGACGAACTCCTCGCGCAAGTCGGCCTGCCTGCGGAATTCAAACGGCGGCGCCCCGGCGAGTTGAGCGGCGGCCAGCGTCAGCGCGTGGCCATTGCGCGCGCGCTCGTGCTGGAACCGGAGATTCTCGTGCTGGACGAGCCGGTTTCCGCGCTCGATGTGTCCATTCAGGCGCAAGTGCTCAACCTGCTGAAAGACCTGCAGGATGCGCTCGGCCTGTCCTATCTGCTGATTTCGCACGACCTCGCCGTGGTCGCGTTCATGAGCAGCCATATCGGCGTGCTCTATCTCGGACGCTTCATGGAACGAGGCACGCGCGAGGATATCGTCGAGCGCGCGGCGCATCCGTACACGCATGCGCTGATCGCCGCGTCCGAGCCGGATTCGTTCGCTGTCGAGCCTATTGGTGGCGAGATTCCATCGCCGTTAGCGCCGCCTTCCGGCTGTGTCTTTCATACGCGCTGCCCCGCTGTGCGCGACGTCTGCCGCACGGAAGCGCCGCCCGATTATCAGTGGTCCGCGACGCATCGCGTGATGTGTCATTTTCCCATCGCATCGAAGCAGACATAGGACGCACGCCATGTCGAAGGAAATCCGCATCAACGCGTTTCTGGCCTTCGCGCCGACGCACCTTTCGCCGGGGCTATGGGCGCATCCGCGTGACCGCGCGCTCGACTACAACTCGCTCTCGCTCTGGACCGATCTCGCGAAGACGGCGGAACGCGGCGGCTACGACGCGCTTTTCTTCGCCGATGGCATCAGCCAGTACGACGTCTATGGCGGCTCGAACGCCGCGGGCGTGCGCTGGGGCCTGCAGTTCCCGCGCCTCGATCCGCTCTTGCTGGTTTCCGCGATGGCGCAGGTCACCGAGCATCTCGGCTTCGCGGTGACGAGCAGCGTGAGCTACGAAGCCCCGTTCCTCTTCGCGCGGCGCATGTCCACGCTCGATCATCTGACGCGCGGGCGCATTGGCTGGAACATCGTGACGAGTTTCGGGCAGAGCGGCGCGCGGGCGATAGGACAGGACGGCGCGCGGCCGCACGACGAGCGTTACGATCTCGCCGACGAATACATGGAGATCGTGTACCGCCTGTGGGAAGAAAGCTGGGAAGACGGCGCGGCGGTACGCGATACCGAGACCCGCGTTTTCGCCGATCCGGCGCGCGTTCACGAGATTCGCCATGAAGGAAGATTCTTCTCGATGCAGGGCACGCATTACTCGGAGCCTTCCCCGCAACGCACACCGCTTTTGTATCAGGCAGGCACGTCCGGTCGCGGCAAGGACTTCGCCGCGCGTCATGCCGAATGCGTGTTCCTGAGCTCGCCGACCGCGCATCTGGTCGCGCGCGATGTCGCCGATGTGCGCGCACGGGCCGCCGCGCTCGGCCGCGATCCCGCTTCGGTGTTGTTCTTCGCGCTTGCCACCGTGATCGTCGCGCCGACCGCCGAAGAGGCGCAGGCGAAGTGGCAGGACATTCAGCGCCACGTGAGTCTGGAAGGCGCGCTTGCATTGTTCTCGCGCTGGAGCGGTATCGACCTGTCGAAGTACAGCCCCGACGATCCGTTGCGCTACGTGAAGAGCGAAGGCATGCAGTCGGCGATAGAAGCATTCACCGTGGCCGATCCCGAGCGCGTGTGGACCATAGGCGAACTCGCGATCTTCAACGCCATTGGCGGCAAGGGACCGGTGTTCATCGGTTCGCCCACCGAAGTCGCCGATGCACTCGAAAGCTGGATGGCGCAAACGGGCATCGACGGCTTCAATCTCAGTCACGCGCTGTTGCCCGGCACACACGAAGATTTCGTCGATCTCGTCGTGCCCGAACTGCGACGTCGCGGCGTCTATAAACCGGCCTATCGCGCAGGCACCTTGCGCGAAAAACTCTATGGCGAGGGCGCGGCGCACCTTGCCGCGCCGCATCCCGCCGCATCTTTCCGAAGCGCTCACAGCGTTTCGCCCATCGAGGACGAAAGCCATGCTTGATACCGCATACGAGACCATCACCGTCGAGCCGCTCACGCGTCATATTGGCGCGCAGATTGGCGGCATCGACCTGACGCAGCCGCTTTCCACGCAGCAGGTGGCCGACGTGCGCCGCGCGCTGCTCGCGCATCAGGTGATCTTCTTTCGCGATCAGCCGATCACTCTGGACCAGCATCTCGCGCTCGGCCGGCATTTCGGCACGTTGCACGTGCATCCGAATAGTCCCGGTCCCGAAGGCTACCCGGAGATCCTGACGATCCACGCAGATGCCGGTAGCAAACGCGTCGCGGGTGACCACTGGCACTCGGACGTGTCTTGCGACGAAGCGCCGCCAATGGGCAGCATCCTGCATCTGCATACGCTGCCATCGTATGGCGGCGACACGCTCTTTTCCAGTTCCTACGCGGTGTATGAATCGCTGTCGCCCGGCTTTCGATCCTATCTCGAAGGACTGACCGCCACGCACGATGGCGAGCCGACTTATCGGCAGCGCAATCGCCTGCGCGGTATCGACGATACGGGCAAGCGCTTTCCGAAGGCATCGCATCCGGTGGTGCGCACGCATCCGGAAACGGGACGTCGTGGCGTATTCGTCAATTCGAACTTCACGACGCACATCGATGGCGTGTCCGAGGCGGAGAGCGAAGGCATTCTGCGCCTGCTCTATGCACGCTTCGCCGCACCCGAGTTCCAGGTGCGCTTTCGCTGGCAGCCGCATTCCATCGCCTTCTGGGACAACCGCGCGGTTCAGCATCTCGCCGTGTGGGATTACTACCCGGAAGTGCGCTCGGGTTTTCGCGTAACGATCAACGGTGACAAGCCTTTCCTATGAGCCACGACGCACAGCGCATCAAGAAGGAAATCCGCGTCAATGCATTCGCCTTGCACAGCCCCGTGCATCATTCGCCAGGCATGTGGCGGCATCCGCGCGACCGCTCGCTCGAATACAACACCCTTGATTACTGGGTCGATCTGGCGAAGACGCTGGAGCGCGGGCTGATCGATTCGCTCTTCATGGCCGACAGCATCGGCGTGAACGACGTGCACGGCGGCAATATCGATACGGCCTTGCGTCACGGAGCGCAGGTGCCGAAGCAGGACCCGATCATGTCGCTCTCCGCGATGGCCTACGCCACGCGCGATCTCGGCCTGTGCGTCACGAGCAACGCCAATCACGAGCCGCCGTATGTGTTCGCGCGCCGCATGTCCACGCTCGATCACCTGACGCGCGGACGCATCGGCTGGAACATCGTCACGGGCTTCGCACAGAGTAGCGTGAGGGTGCTCGGCAAGGACGGCGTCGCCTCGCGCGACGAGCGCTACGATATCGCCGACGAGTATATGGATGTCGTCTACAAGCTATGGGAAAGCAGCTGGGAAGACGGCGCGAGCGTGCGCGACCGCGACACCGGCATCTTCGCCGATCCGTCGAAGGTGCATCGCGTCGATCATCACGGCAAGTACTTCAAGGTGCAGGGCATCCACATGACCGAGCCTTCGCCGCAGCGCACGCCGGTGCTGTTCCAGGCGGGATCGTCGGCGCGCGGGCAGCGCTTCGCGGGACGTCACGCCGAAGGCATCTATCTGAGCGGGCCGAGCAAGAAGGTGCTGACGCCCGTGGTGTCGGGCACGCGCGCGGAAGCGGTCAAGGCGGGACGCGACGGCCGCGACATTCAGTTCTTCACGATGGCGACCATCGTCACCGGCCGCACCTCGCGCGAGGCGCGCGACAAATACGAGGATTATCGCCGCTACGTGACGCCCGAAGCCGCGCTGGCGATGTTTTCCGGCTGGACGGGCATCGACTTCTCGACTTACGACCCCGACGAGCCGATCCGCTACATGCAGCTCGATGCGGGCACGTCCTCGGCGCTTGAAGGCTTCACACGGCTCGATCCGGAACGCGTTTGGACCGTGCGCGAACTCGCGTTGCATAACGCCATCGGCGGACGCGGTCCGGTGTTCATCGGCGCACCGGACGAAGTGGCGGATGCACTCGAAGACTGGGTCGATGAAACCGATATCGACGGCTTCAATCTGAGCTATGCCGTGACGCCGGAAGCCTACGAGGACTTCGCGGAATTGATCGTCCCCGAGTTGCAGGCGCGCGGCCGCTACAAGACGCGCTATGCGCCGGGCAGCCTGCGCGAGAAGCTCGGCGGGCAAAGCAGCTTCCTGAACGCGCGTCATCCCGGCGCCGCGTTTCGCCGCTAACTCCTTCCAAGACTCCACCATGAGCACTTCCATACGACTCTCCGACGCACTCGCCGCCCTGCCCGCACTCGCCGACGAAATCGGCGCCGATGCCGCCCAGCGCGAGCTGCGCCGGGAACTGCCGTTCGAGGCCTTCGACGCGTTCCGCCGTTCGGGCCTCGGCGCGTTGCGCATACCCGCCGAACACGGCGGACTGGGCGGCTCGCTCGAAGACGCTATTCACGTCGTCACGACGCTCGCGGCGGCCGAGTCGAACGTCGCGCATGCGTTGCGCGTGCATTTCGATGTCGCCGAGTCCATGCGTCTTGCACCGCACACGCCGTTTCACGACCGGCAAGTGCGCCGTATCGTCGAAGGCGGGTTGTTCGGCGGCGCATCGGGCGAACAGGGCACGGCGCGCGCGGGCGAAATCGAAACGGCATTGCGGCGCGAGGGCGACCACTTCCGCGTCACGGGCAAGAAGTACTACACGACCGGCACGGCGTACGCCGACTTCGTGCGCACCAATCTGGTCGATGAAAACGGCAAGGGCGTGACGGCCATCATTCCGGTACGCACGGAAGGACTCGAAGTGCTCGACGACTGGGACGGCATGGGTCAGCGCATGACGGCAAGCGGCAGCGTGGTGTTCGACAACGTGAAGGTGGACGCAAGCGAAGTGATCGAGAAAGGCTATCCGTCGCTCGTCGGCCGGCACGGCGGCGCGTATCGGCAGTTGCACCTCGTCGCGGTGGCGGCGGGGATCGTGCGCAATATCGTGTCCGATGCGCGCGGCTATGTCACGGGACATGGGCGGCCGGTCATGCACTCCACCGCGGCCACGGCCCGCGAGGACGTGTTCATTCAGCAGGTGGTGGGCGAACTATCGGCGTTGAGTCACACGATCGATGTGCTGGTGCGGGACAACGCGCGCACGCTCGATGTGTCGTCGAACGCCATCCGCAATGCCGATCCGGCCGCGGATGAACTCGTGCTGCAAAGCGCGCTCGCCACGGCGCGCACGCAGATCATCGTCGGCAAGCTGGCCTTGCAGGCGGGCGAGCGTCTCTTCGATGCGGGCGGCGCGTCCGCGACTTCGCGCAAACATAACTTCGATCGGCACTGGCGCAATCTGCGCACGATCTTCAGCCATAACCCCCTGCATCATAAGGCGAAGGTCGTGGGCGACTACGTGCTCAATGGCGTGAAGACGTATTTGGTGGAAGGCCGGACGTTTTAGGCGCGCGTCGCTTGTTGCATGGAAACGGGTGGACCGGTAGTTGCATTTCGCCGCGATGCCACCGGAAGTAGCGGCACTTTTAGTGATGCGCGACGCCGCTTTGGTTGCAAGAGGTTGAAGCCAGCGCAAACCACGCCCGACTCTCCCGCGTGATAAGGTCACAGGAAACCTTGGGAGCGAACATCATGCAAAAACTGACTCCGGCTGGCGAGCAAATCATCGGAGAAATTGCCCGGCGACACGGCTTTAGCACCGATGCCGTGATGAGCATGCTCGAATCCGTGATTCGGGGAAACGGCGGCATGGCGCAGTTCAGCCACCCTGAGTTCGGAGGTTCCGGCCAGTGGATGCTGGGTGGCATGACTATGGTCTCGGACCTGTTCAACAACCACCTGAAGGGTCAGGTGAACGGCTTGTGCTCCGAGCTTTCTGGCCTGATCGCCAGTCAGCCCGACCTGATTCGCAGCGGCAGTTTTCAGTCGCAGAGCCAGGGCGTGCAGCATCAGCATCACGATGGTGATGGTCATCGACAGCAGACTGCAGCCGGCCCCGTCGGCTCGGTGAGTCTCTTCGTTCCCGCCGATACGAGCAACTCCGGCAATTGGTGGCCCACCGATCTAGGCTGGCCGAATAGCACCGGCGCACAGAACGGCATGCGCTACGCGTTCTTCTCTCAAGCCAAACGCCTTGCGATAGAAGTGAACGGAAAGACGACGCTTTACGACACGCTCGATCACGAGATCGGCGGCTTCTCGCAGCAGCAGTCGCACGGTGCGTCTCTTACGTTTGGAAGCCAGCACGGTTTGGTCGATGTCGGGAGCCTTCCTGTTGTCTCCTCAAGCGGGGGTTTGCCTGTGCAGGAGGCGCCGGTGAGTGCTCGGTCATCGGCGGCAGAGTCGGATGTATTTGCCACCATCGAGAAGCTCGCTCAATTGCACGCTAAAGGAATTCTTAGCGATGAAGAGTACGCTTCGAAGAAGGCGGAGTTGTTGGGACGGTTGTGAGCGTCGGGCGGTGTTTGTTGATTGGAGAATACGCTTCCCGCCTTGACGCATTCGATGGGCGCGCGATGCGTAGTTGGAGGTGCTTAATCGTCGATCGGGTGCCGAGCTCGACAGACATGCACGACCACTTGCCTTCATACGCATGACTTCGAACCCCTCACCTCGACACCGGATACCCGACTCATGAACGAACGCCAGCTTCGTATCGATCTCGCTGCCGCATTCCGATGCTTCGCCCGGCTGGGCATGCACGAGGCCGTCGCGAATCATTTCAGCGCGGCCGTATCGCCAGATGGACGCAAGTTTCTAATGAACCCGAAGTGGGTGCATTTCTCGCGCATCCGCGCAAGCGACCTGCTGTTGCTCGATGCCGACGACGCCGACGACCTGGCCGGCCGCAACGATATCGATCCCACCGCGTGGGCCATCCACGGACAGCTTCACAAGCTCGCTCCGCATATACGCGTGGCAATGCATCTGCATCCGATTCACGCTACCGCGCTCGCATGTCTCGTCGACCCGGAGATCAAGCCGGTCGAACAAAACACGGCGCGTTACTTCAATCGCGTTGCGCTCGATACGTCCTTCGGTGGCATGGCCGATACCGCGGCAGAAGGCGCGCGTCTGGCCGGCCTACTCGGTGACAAGTCGCGCTTGATGATGGGAAATCACGGCGTCATGGTGACATCTTCGACCGTTGGTGAAGCGTATGACGACATGTACACGCTCGAACGCGCCTGCCAGATTCTGTGCATGGCGTATGCAACGGGACAACCGCTGAAACTGCTGTCGCCAGAAGTCGCCGAGAAGACGGCGCGCGACTGGGAAGGCATCGCGGATTTCTCCCTCGCGCACTTCGAAGAGATGAAGCGCATTCTGGACAAGGAAGACCCGTCCTACGCCGACTGAGATGAAGCCGTTTCGCGACACCGCGGCAACTCGAACGGCCTCGCCCAGCGTCGAGGCAAGTACGCTTCAAACGCCGACCGCAGGCTCGTAACCAATCTCTCGCTTGTCGGCGGTGATCACTCGAATGGGCTTGCCTTCGATCCACGCGCGAATATTCTCGACCGATTCGCCATAGTAGATGGCGTACGAGTCCTCGGTCACGTAACCGATGTGGGACGTCGCGATCACGTTGTTCATCGAGCGAAGGGGATGCCCGGCGGGCAGTGGCTCCATATCGTAGACATCGAGCGCCGCGCCCGCAATCTGTCTGCGCTGCAACGCGTCGATCAACGCTCGTTCGTTGACGATGGGTCCGCGCGCCGTGTTCACCAAAAGCGCATTCGGCTTCATGGTGGCGAGTTCCGCCGCGCCTATCAGGTCTCGCGTGCGCTCCGACAAGCGGACGTGAATGGAAAGAATATCGCTTCGTGCAAGCAGTTCTTCCTTTGTCACATAGGTCGCGCCATGCTTGGCGGCCGCTTCCCGCGTCATGTTCTGGCTCCACGCAATCGTCTTCATGCCGAACGCCTGTGCCACGCGGGCGGTCACGCTGCCGGAATAACCCAGCCCGAGAAGACCGATCGTCTTGCCGTTGAGATCGCGGCCGACCGACACTTGCCAGCCTCCTTCGCGAAACGAAGCCGCCTCGCTGGGAATGTGGCGCGCCGCCGCGAGGATGAGCGCCCAGGTGTGCTCCGCCGCAGCCGTCAACGAAGAAGCCGTCGCGCAGACCGTGATACCGAGTTCGTCGGCGGCTTCGATATCGATAGCCGCATTCCACGGCCCCGTGCTCGCAAGCAGCTTCAGGTTCTCGAGCTTCGACAGGACGTTCCGCGTGAAGCGGGTGCGCTCGCGCATGACGCAGAGAATGTCATACGGCCGAAGACGTTCGATGAGTTCCGCTTCGTCATCGATATGATCGGTGAACACATCGATTTCGGCGTGCTCTCGCAAGCCGTTCCAGTTGCCGAACTTGAGCGATGTATTCTGGAAGTCATCGAGAATGGCGATCTTGTGCATGAGCGTCGTGTCTTCGTGAGAATGTATGGAGAACGTGTCGGTCATCTCAAACCGGCTTGCTTGTCTGCGGCTTGAACCCTACGAGCATGACGATGATCCCGAGGACGAGTATCGCCGTCATCACGTAGAGGCCGCTCACGAGCGTGCCGGTCATCGTCTTGAGCCAGCCGATCACGAATGGGCTGCAAAAGCCGCTGAGCAAGCCGATGCAATTGACGAACGCAATGCTTGCCGCCGCAGCAGGCGAGCCATGAAGATAATCCGCGGCGAGCGACCAGATCAGCACGTTGGTCGCGAAGATGCCGATCGATGCGAAGGTCAGCAAGGCGACGGTCAAGGCCGGCGAGTTTGTCGGATGCGACACGAGAAGCAACGCCACCGCACCCACGACACCGGCGCAGGCCGCGTGCCAGCGCCGTTCGAGCATGCGGTCGGAACTGCGGCTGATAGCCACCATGCCGATAGCGCCCATGGCGTAGGGAATCGTCGAAAGCCAGCCCAATTGCGAGAGGTTCGAGATGCCTGAATCTTTCATGACGGTAGGAAGCCAGAAAGTCACCGAATACGTTCCACAGACAAACGCAAAGTCGATGAAGGCAAGCATATAGACCTTCGGGTCCGCAAGCGCATCCGCAAGGCGTCCGTGACCGCGATGTTCATTCTTGCGCTTGCGTTCGGTCTCGACGAGAAAGCCGTCGCGAAGCACTTTCTTTTCTGATTCGCTAAGCCAGCGCGCCTTGTCGATATTGTCGTCCAGCAAGAACAACGTGACGATGCCAAGCGCCACGGCCGGCAACGCCTCGACGATATAAAGCCATTGCCATCCCGCCATGTTGGCGACATGCGCGAGTTGCGTCATCGCCCATCCCGAGACGGGACCGCCAACCAGACCCGCGACCGGAAAGCCGACCATGAAGCAGGCGATGATCACGCCGCGCCGCTTCTCCGGAAACCACGAGCTCAGATAAAAGATGACGCCTGGAAAGAAGCCCGCCTCGAAGACGCCGAGCAGCAACCGCACGGCGTAGAACTCGGTGACGTTCGTCACGAACGCCGTGCACATGCCGACGATTCCCCAGCAGATCATGATGCGCGCAATCGTCTTCTTGGCGCCCACCCGCCTGAGCAACATGGCGCTCGGTACTTCCAGCAGACAGTACGAGAGAAAGAAGATGCCGGCGCCGAGACCGTAGACGCTGTCGCTGAAACCGAGCGCGTCCTGCATCTGCAGTTTCGCAAAGCCGACATTGATGCGGTCCAGAAAAGCCACGACGTAGCAAACGAACAGCAATGGCACGATGCGAAGCGTGACGCGCAGATAGAGCGCCCGCTCTTCGGCGCTCGACGTCGAGACGGTTGATGATTCGTCGGATACCGCCGGCTCGGGTTCAACAAAGGTACGATTCACAGCGTGTCTCCTTCGTTCGATAGTGTCTCTCTCTATCCCGACGTCTGCGCGGCTTTTAATCGGCTGCCGCTGCGCGGAACCTTGGACCGGTCCAGTGTAAAGAGGCCGCGCTCAGGCGAGATAATGAAACCTTCCGATCAGGTGAGATGCGCGGGTTATATCGGTGATAACCAGTATCGAACGTAATGACACGCAGCGCGGATTCACTGGCTATTCGCGCTTTACAACTCACGCGCAGCCGTCGCAGAATGCGACCTTCAGTGCTGACGTTCACGCATGACCGTTTCCGGAGCCAGACATCGATGCATGATTCATCGGCAGAGCAGGTTCGTCCCGCCGCACCGCGATACACCTTCGTCCTCATTCATGGCGCGTGGCATGGCGGCTGGTGCTGGCGCTTCGTCGCCGACAAGCTGATCGCGCGCGGTCATCGTGTCTTCGCGCCGACACTGACGGGGCTGGGTGAACGGCGGCATCTGCTGGAAGCCGCGACGTCGCTTGATGTCTGCATCGAAGATATAAAGAATCTGATCGATGCCGAAGAGCTCTTGAACATCGTCATGGTAGGTCACAGCTTCGGCGGACTGGTGGCTTCGGGCGTCGCGGACCGCATGCCTCACGCGATACGTTCGCTCGTCATGTTGGACGCGTTGCTCGTCGATAACGGGCAAGCTGCTTTCGATGTGCTACCGCCGGAGGTGGTGCGCGAGCGCATGGAATCCGTTCAGGCGAGCGATCAGCCACTGGCGATGCCCGTCAACGGATTGAAGGGCACCGGAATTCCGGAAGATCATGCACGCGCCGCGTGGGTGCAAAGGCGCCTGACGCCTCACCCGCTCGCAACCTACACCACACCGCTCGACTTACAGCATCCGCTCGGCAATGGGCTGCCGTGTACCTACGTGCATTGCACGAACCCTTCATACGAGACGCTCGAACCCGTGCGCGAACGCATCAAGGGTTTGCCCGCGTGGAATTGGGAGACCATCGACACGGGACACGACGCGATGGTGCTCGCGCCGGATCTGCTCGTCGATCTGCTGGAGAAGCTCGCCTTGAACGCGTGAGGGTGAACACCAGCGGCGAGCCCTAAGCCGCCACGGCTTCCCCTGCTCGCACGAACGTCTTCGGCAAGCCTGCACGCGCAATGGCGCCTGTGAATGGTTCGCCCGGCAACCACGCGGCAATCGTCTCGCGTATAGCAAGCAACTTGTCTATGTCGATGCCCGTGGTCATGCCCTGCGCTTCGAGCATGAACACCGTGTCTTCGGTGTTGATGTTGCCCGTGGCGTTCGGCGCGAACGGACATCCACCGAGTCCGCCGAGCGAAGAGTCGAACGCACGCACACCCGCATCGAGTGCGGCCATAACGTTGGCCAAACCGAGTCCGCGTGTATCGTGGAAATGACACGCAACCGGCAAGGGCCCCGCAAGCTCCATGACGCGACGCATGAGCGCATAGACCTGCGCGGGATTCGCATAGCCGACCGTATCGGCGATGGTGATTTCCTGCGCGCCCGCCTCGATCAACGTTTCGACCAGCCCGAGCACGATGCCTTCATCCACCTCACCGGCAATGGTGCAGCCGAACGCCGTCGCCACGCCGGCGCCCAGCACGACGCGCCGGCCGAGTTCATCGCGCGCCGCCGCAATGCGCACGAAGTCTTCGACGGATTCCGCCGTGCTGCGCCGAACGTTCTTCAGGTTGTGCTCGTTGCTCGCGGACAGCACGTAGTGGACCTTGTTCAAGCCGACATCGAAGGCACGCTGCGCTCCCTTCAAGTTCGGCACGAGCGCTGCCGCGTGCAATCTGTCGATGGCAAGCGCGCCCGTCGCCACCTCGACCGCATCGGCAAATTGCGGCACGATCTTCGGCGGCACGAAGGACGTCACTTCGATATCGGTCACGCCCGCATCCACCATGCGCGCGCACCATTCGAGCTTTTGCGCGGCGCCGAGAATGGTGCGGACCATCTGGAGGCCGTCGCGCAAGCCGACTTCACGTATCTGTACTGCTACATCTTTCATTTTCACTCCCTTCGTTCAGATGGTTGCATCCGGTACGCGTTCACCGCCTTCTTCGGCGCGTCCTTCGCTCACGGGCGCGCTCGATGTGGACGGCGCAAGCACGACAGCCGCGATGGCACCGAGCACCATCAGCGTGGCAATCGCGCCAAGGCCGCCTGCCATGCTGTTGGTCATCGTCTTGATGGAGCCGATGATCATCGGGCTCACGAAGCCGCCGAGCAGACCCACGCAATTGATCACCGCCACGCCGCCCGCCGCGCCGCTGCCACGGATGTAATCCGTCGAGATTGCCCAGATGAGCGGGTTGGGCGCGAGTATGCCCGCGGTCGCCACCGAGAGCGCCGCAAGCGACAGCGCGAGATTGCCGGTCGTGAACGCCGCGACGACGAGTCCCGCGGCACCGAAGATCATGGCGATGGCGCAATGCCAGCGGCGCTCCATCGTGCGGTCCGAATGACGGTTGAGCATGATGAGCGCGACCCAACTCACGAAATACGGAATGGCGGAATAGCAGCCGATCTGCAACGCGCTCGACACGCCCGCGCTCTTGATGAGCGTCGGCAGCCAGAAGCCGATGGCGAACACGCCGGCAATCTGCGTGAACCACACGAAGCCCATCACGTAGACGCGAAAGTCCGTGAGCGTGCGTCCGAACGTGTGCTCCTCGTGCTTCGCCGACACGCTCGAACTCTTGCGGATATCCGCGAGCACGACGGCCTTTTCGCTTTCCGTGAGCCACTTCGCCTGCTGCGGGCCGTCATCGAGATAAAAGAACGCCACCACGCCCAGCACGGTCGCGGGCAAGCCTTGCACGATGAACATCCATTGCCAGCCGTGCAGACCGAAGTAGCCGTTGAAGTACGTCATGAGCGCACCGGACAGCGGCCCGCCGAACAAGCCCGCAATGCCCGTTGCACACGTGAAGAGCGCGATGACCTTGGCGCGCCGTTCGACCGGATACCAGCGCGTGAGATAAAAGATCACGCCCGGATAAAGCCCCGCTTCGGCAAGCCCAAGAAAGAAGCGCACGGTGTAGAGATGCGAAGGCAGCGTGACGAATGCCGTGCCCGCCGCGATCAAGCCCCACAGGATCATGATGCGTGAGAACGTCCGCTTCACACCGATGCGCGCCAAGAGCAAGTTGCTCGGCACTTCCATCAGCACGTAGCCGAGGAAGAAGATGCCCGCGCCGATGCTGTATGTGAGATCGCTGAAGCCGACATCGTGCTTCATGTCGAGCTGCGCAATGCCTATGTTGATGCGGTCGAGAAACGCGAACACATAGCACAGGAACAGGAACGGGATGAGCCGGCGCGTGATCTTGCCATACGTCGCTTCGGCTTTCGGCATGTCGAAGCTGCCGATGTTGGGGGTCATGTCTGTCTCCTCCGGTTATCCGGGTATAGGTATGCCGGCTGTTGCGTTCGAACTAAACGCCCTTGAATCGCGGTGCGCGCTTCTCGTTGTACGCGCTGATGCCTTCTAGACGGTCTGCCGTCGGAATCAGCCGGTTATAGGCTTCGATTTCCAGATAAAGGCCCGTGCGCAAGTCGCCCTGCATGCCGAGGTCGACCGCCTTCTTGGCTTGCGCGACGGACAGCGGTGCGCTCGTGCAGATGTCGCGGGCGGCGTCGATGGCATCGGCGAGCACGCGGCCCGGCTCGCAAAGACGATTGACGACGCCCCACGCCAATGCTTCCTGCGCCGTGAATTTCGCTCCCCGGAAAATCAGTTCCTTCGCGCGGCGGGCGCCGATGGTGCGCGGCAATTGCTGCGTGCCGCCGCCGCCCGGCATGATGCCGCGCTTCACTTCGGTGAAGCCGAATACGGCATGTTCCGATGCATACGCGAAATCGCAGGCGAGCAGCAGTTCGAGCCCGCCCGCGACCGCCGCGCCGTTCGCCGCGCAGATGATCGGCACGGGGCAATAGGTGATCGCGCGGTTCATGCGTTCGAACAGATAGTGCTGCACGCCGAAGTGCTCGTCGGTCATGCCTTCGCGTTCCTTGAGATCCGCGCCGCCGCAAAACGCACGCTCTCCCGCGCCCGTCAGAATGACGCAGCGATAGAGCGTGGGATCGGCTTCAAGCGCGCCGAAAACGCGAATGATCTCCTGTCCCATCGTCGTGCTGATCGCGTTCGACACATTCGGGCGGTTCAGGGTGACGACGAGAATTTGCTGATCGATGTCTTCGAGCGACAGCGTGTCGAGCGCGCCGCCAAGTTGCGATGCGAGTTTCAAGATGTCTCCAGTGGCGTCTTCGCCAACAGATGGTTATGTTCGCCGAGCTTGGGC
Organism: Caballeronia sp. GAWG1-1; assembly: GCF_023631465.1. NCBI lineage: Bacteria > Pseudomonadati > Pseudomonadota > Betaproteobacteria > Burkholderiales > Burkholderiaceae > Caballeronia > Caballeronia sp. GAWG1-1. Next base: position 480,721 of record NZ_JALQDB010000037.1, on the reverse strand, counting down.
GTGACGCCCACATGCGCGGGCCGTGCCCCGCCGAACGATATCGGCACGCCGACGACCGTGGCCGCGCCATCGTCGGTCGTGCGCAAGAGGTCGAGCGCTTTCGTCTGCTCGTGCGCGACCACCTGATCGATGGTCTGGATGGGCCCGCACGGAATGCCCGCCCCGTCGAGCGCTTCGAGCCAGTGCGCGGTGCCGTGCTTGCGAAACTCGAGATGCAGCAAGTCGATGAGCGCGACGCGATGGCTCACGCGCGCGCCGTTGGTCACGAAGCGCGCATCGTCGGCGAGTGTCGGGATAGACAGTACGGCGCAGAGGCGGCGGAACAATCGGTCGTTACCGGCCGCGACCATGATCGTGCCATCCGCGCATTCGAACGCCTGATGCGGCACGATCGCAGCCGTTCCCGATCCCCAGCGGCCCGGCAGCACGCCTGAGGCGAGATAATCCGCGATCTGAATGCCGGCCCAGCTGATCGCGGTTTCGTACAGCGACACGGTGACGACCTCGCCCACGCCCGTCGCCTGGCGTCGGAAGAGCGCGGCCAGCACGCCGATTGCCGCCCACAAGCCGGTGCCCATGTCGTTGACCGACACCGGTATGCGCGAGAGCGGCTCGCCCGGCTGACCCAGAAAACTCATGAGACCCGAGAGCGCCTGCACGAGCGGATCGTAGCCGGGCTTGTCGCGCAGCGGTCCCGCCGTGCCGAACGCGCCGAGATTGCAATAGACGAGCGAGGGCTTCATGCGCAGCATCTGCTCGCCGCCTAGGCCGTACTTCTCCGTGCCGCCGGCCTTGAGATTCTGCAGAACGACATCGGCGCGGCGCTCGATCAGCGCACGCAATGCCTCCGCGTCGTCGCGATTCGACAGCGTCATCGCAATGCTCTTCTTGCCGTGGTTCACCGCATGAAACAGCGCGGCGGCGCCATCGACGAAGGGCGGGCCCCAGTCGCGCGCATAGTCGCCGCCTTCCGCGCTTTCGATCTTGATGACCTCCGCGCCCAACGAGCCGAGGATCATGCCCGCATAGGGCGCGGCAAGACTATGGCCGATCTCGACCACGCACACGCCCGCGAGCGGCAAGGTCGGGCTCATGGCTTCGCCCGCGCTCATTCCGCCGCCACCGCGAGCGATGCGACTGCTGGCTCTTCCGCTGCCGGCTGTGCGCTCGGACCGTAACGTTGCGCGGCGGCTTCGGCGCTGACGTAGCCATCGGCGATATCGGCTGCCACGAGCAACGGATCGCGCTCGTGCGGATCGCCATAACCACCGCTGCCTGCCGGCTGCACCGACACGCGATCGCCGCGATACACCACCGTCTGTCCGCCCTTCGCCGCGACCGCGTGCTCGCTGCCGTCCGCCCGCTGCACGATGCATTGAAAGCGCGTGCCCGCCATCCCGCCAAAATGGCCTTCGGGCGCCGAGCGTCCGCGTTCGCCGGAGACGGTGAAGGTCGCCTCGTCGTATTCGACGCGATAGACGCGCCGCGACGTCAGGCCGCCGCGTCTGCGTCCCGCGCCGCCGCTGTCGGTCACGAGCGACCATTCCTCGACGACGAGCGGCGATGTCGCCTCGATCATCTCGATGGACTGGCTGCCCGCGTTGCCCACGTACACACGCACACCGCTCACGCCATCCTTCTCGGCGCGCGCGCCCATGCCGCCCGCGTGGACGTCGTGCATCGTGACGAACTCCTGGCCGGTGCGGCCAATGCGCGCCGGGTCCGTGTCGCGTCCGCTGAAGATGCCCGCGCACGACGCGCAGTTGCTTTGCCCCGTGATGCGCTTGGGCACCGCGGGCGCGAGTGCCTTCAGAAGCAGATCGATCACGCGTGGCGACGTTTCCGTATTGCCCGACACGACCGAGGCCGGATAGCGGCAGTTCAGCACGCTGCCTTCGGGCGCGATGATCGTCACCGGTCGATAGCAACCCTGATTGATCGGAATGCCCGGGTCGGTCAGCGCCTTTACCGTGAACCAGGTGCTGTTGCAGGTGACCGACAGCGGACAGTTGATGCCGCCGCGCACTTGCGCGCCGGTGCCGGTGTAATCGAACGTGATGTGATCGCCCGTCTTCGTCACCTTGACCTTGAGAAGCGGACGCTCCTGTTTCCAGCCCGGCGCTTCGATCGGATCGAGATACTCCTCGGCTTCGTAGACGCCATCGGGAATACGCGCTATTTCCGCGCGAATCAGCTTCTCCGAGTGATCGAGGCTCTGGCTCATCACGTCGCGCAAGGCATCGGCGCCATACTTCGCAACCAGATCGCCGATACGCCGATCGCCGACGAACGTGCCCGCGTATTGCGCCTGAATGTCGAGCCGTAACTCGTGCGCATTGCGGCTATTGCGCGTGAGCAGGTTGAGCATGTCCTGCACAGGCTCGTCATTGCGATACAGAAACACCGGCGGAATGCGGATACCTTCCGCGAACACGTCCCATGTGGTGACCGTATAGCTGCCCGGAGACTGCCCGCCGATATCGGTCCAGTGGCCGCGCGTCATCACGAAGGCGACGATCTTGCCATCGGCGAAAACGGGACGCGTGAACTGCACGTCCGGTTGATGATTGCCGCCGCCGACATACGCGTCGTTGCTGACGATGACATCTCCGGGGCGCAAGTTCTCTCGTCCCATCGCCTCCACCGAGACGCGCGTCGAGATGACGGCGGAGCCGAGCATCGTCGGAATGTCGTTGCCTTGCGCGACGAGCTGCATGTCGGCGTCGAAGATCGCGGCGGACGAGTCGCCGCTCGCATGCATGAGCGGGCTGCCGGCGGTGCGCATCATCGCGATCTTCATTTCACGCGCGACGGCGAAGAGACTGCTGCGGATGATTTCGTAAGTAACAATATCCATGAGGATGTCCGTATATATCAGGCTGCCAGTTCGATGACGAGATTCAGATCGGGATCGACGCGCGCGACGTGCGACGCCTTGAGCACGGCGCAACTGCTGTGCTCTTCGATGACGGCGGGCCCTTCGATCGTCGCGCCTATGGGAATCTCCATGCGCGCGAACACGGGAAGCGTGCGCACGCCGCCGTCGAAATAGACCTCGCGCGTACGCACCGGCTTCGGCATCGCGCCGCCCTTGCTGCTTGCGACGCCGCCGCGCCAGCCCGTCGTCGTGACGAGTTGCAGACGCACGTTGGCGACCACGACCGGCTTGTCCTTGCTGATGAAATTCCATTGCCGCTGATGCGCCGTTTCGAAGGTTTGCGCAAGCGCGGCGCGAATGCCTTGTGCATCGCCCTGCACTTCGACGGTGATGACATCGGGCTGACCGGCATAGCGGCAATCCGCGAGACGCACCACTTTCACGCCGTCTGCATCGACACCATGACGTTGCAGCTCTTGCATGCCTTCGGCGGTGAGTTCGTCGAGCGCATGCTGCAAGGTGGCGTCGTCGATCAACGCGAGATCGCTTTCCAGCGGGCGCTGATAGTCGTATTGCTGGTCCGCGACCGTCATGCCGAATGCGCTGAAAAGCCCCGGCAGCGGCGGAATCACGACTCTTCGAATGCCCATCTCGTGCGCCAGATCGACCGCGTGCACCGGCCCCGCGCCGCCGTAACAGATGTACGAAAATTCGCGCGGATCGTAGCCACGTTCCACCGTCATGATGCGGATGGCTTGGGCCATCAGTGCATTGGCCACCGAGCGCACGACTTGCGCAGCTTCCGGCACCGAGACGCCGAGCGGCTTGGCGATGACCTCTTCGACCACGCGCCACGCCGCCTGTGCGTCCAGTTTGAATTCGCCACCGAGGAAGCTGTCGGGATCGATATAGCCGAGCACGAGGTTGCAGTCGGTCACGGTCGGACGCGTGCCGCCGCGCCCATAGCACGCAGGGCCCGGATCGGCGCCCGCGCTTTCGGGACCGATCCGCACGCCGCCGCCCGCATCGATCCAGACGATAGAGCCGCCGCCCGCGCCCACCGAGTCGATATCGATGCTGGGCGAGCGCACGGTATAGGTATGCAGCAGGCTTTTGTTGCGCAGCTCCGGCCGAAACTCGCGGATCAGCGATACGTCGAACGTGGTGCCGCCCATGTCGCCGAGAATCGCGTTCTTGAGATCGCTTTTCTCGCAGTTGCGAATGGCCGCGGAAACGCCGCCCGCGGGACCGGATTCGAGCAGCACGATCGGCTTGTCGGCGACCATCGCGGGGCTTGCCAGACCGCCGTTCGACTGCATGAAGAGGAACTTGCCCGCGAAGCCGTGTTGCGCGAGCGTGTTGATGAGCCTGCCGATATACCGGCCGCAGACCGGACCGAGCATTGCGTTGATGACGGTCGAGCTCGTGCGCTCGTATTCCATCGCTTCGGGATTGACCTCGTGCGATGCGCAAATGAAGCGGTCGGGCAGCAAGCGGCGCAACGTATCGACGGCTTCGCGCTCGTGCTGCGGATTCACATGCGCATGCAGGAAGCACACGGCGACGGCTTCGATATCCGACTCGCGAATCTGTGCGGCAAGGGCTTCGAGTCCGGCGTGATCGAGCGACATTTCCATGCTGCCGTCGTAACGCAGACGCTCGCCGACTTCGAGCCGCCAGCGCCGCTCGACGAGCGGACGCGGATTGTCGAACAGCAGATCGTATAGATCCGCGCGGTCGTGACGCGACACGCGCCGCAGTTCGAGGATGTCGCGAAAGCCGCGCGTCGTGACGAGTGCGGTTTTAGCGCCCGTGCCTTCCACGACCATGTTGGTCGCCATCGTCGTGCCGTGGCCGAGAAAGGCGACGTCTTCGCTTTGCGTGCCTGAAAGCTCCAGAATCTTGAGAAAGCCTTCGATCGTTCCGACGACGCGATCCTTCGGCGTCGTCGGCACCTTGGTCGACCAGATTTGCCCCGTTTGGTCATCCACCATCACGACATCGGTGAAGGTGCCGCCGACGTCGATACCGATTCTTTTCAATTTGCTTCTCTCCATAGGGATGCATGATTCGTCACGCCGCCCGCTTGTTCGCTTGCTCGTTCGTCGATCAATGCGGCTATGATCGAGCCGCGTGGCCGAGCATTGGCGGCGACGTCTGAGCCAGTGTAGGGAGAGAACGCCCTGGCCAGATAATGAAACCTTCGGATCAGGTGACAGGCTGGAGTTATATCGGTGATAACCAGTATCGATGCGATTTTGCGTAGATTGCGCGGCAATCACATTGCGTTGTTGATCGCGCTGGACGACCACGGCTCGCTGCGCAAGGCGGCGCATCAGGTCTCGCTTTCACAGCCCGCCACGACCAAGTCGCTGCGCGAGATCGAGTCTTTGTTCGGCGCGGAGCTTTTCGCGCGCTCGCCGCGCGGCATCGTGCCGAACGAACTCGGCCGCTGTGTGATTCGCCATGCGCGCGCGGTCCGTTCGGAGATCGGCGCATTACGCGATGAACTCGCGGCCCTCTTGCGCGGCGGCGGCGGCACGCTCGCGGTCGGCGCGGTCATGGGCTCGGTCCCCGTATGGCTCACGCCCGTGCTGCGAGAGTTGCGGGGCATTCAGCCGGATATTTCCGTCGAGGTCTGGGAGGACAACAGTGCGCGGCTCTTGTCGATGCTCGATCAGCGGCTGCTCGATCTCGTGATCGGTCGGCCGAGCATCAGCGTTCATCCCGAGGCTTACGACTTCATTCCGCTCGAAGTGGAGGAAGTGTGTTTCGTCGTCGATGGCGCGGACCCGCTGGCCACGGACGCGAACGTGACGTTCGCGGGCATCGGCGAGAATCCGTGGATCGTCCCTCAGGCCACCCTGCCAATGCGCTCGCTTCTCGAACAGCTATTCGACGATGCGCAAGTGCCCTTCCCGCGCTATGCGATCGAGACGTCATCGACGTTCGCGACCTTGTCGCTCTTGCGCTCCGGCGCGGGGACGGTGGGATTGATGCCGCTCAAGGTGGCGAGATACTTCGAGGAACATGGACTGGTGGCGGTGCTGCCCATACGAATCGACAGGACAGGCGCGCCTTATGGAATTGCCACGCGGCGTGGGGCGACGCTTACGCAGCCGGTGCAGCGGTTCATCGAGTTGTGTGTCGCGAAGCGGGACGCAATGGCGTAAGTGGTAAGTCGAAGCCGTGCGGTGAGTGCGTGTGCCTGGCGATGATGGCGAACATTTCCACCGATGCCAAAGACCTCCACCAACACGCAGCCCGACAACTCAAGTCCCCGCCAGCTCGCGCCGAAACAAGTCATAGGTCCGTTCATTCGCAAGCTCTGCCGCGGCCGCATCGTAATGCAAACCTGTGTGCCGCGCGAACGCATGACTGCATCCGGGATACGCGTACACCGTCACATTCGTCCTGTCTTTCATCGCCGCCTTGATTGCGGCCTGTGCATCCGTCGATATGAATTCGTCTTCGGTACCGAGATGCATGATCATCGGCGCTCGTATGCTGTCTGCTTCGCCCAAGTACTGATCAGTCTGACCGCCGTAATAAGCCGCGGCGGCATCGACACCCTCGCGTGCGGTCGTCAGGAAAGTCATCAGACCGCCGAGGCAAAAGCCCATCAACCCGCACTTGCCGTTCGACTCGGGCAAGGCACGTCCCATGGCAACCGTGGCGCCGACATCTCGAACACCCAGATCGATGTCGAATGCCTGATAGAGCGCAAAGCCCTTTTTCCATTCCTCCTCGGACCAGCTATTCAATTCGACGCCCGGTTCGAGCCGCCAGAAGAGATCGGGACACAGCGCGATGAATCCTTGCCTCGCCAACTCCTGACATGTTTCCCGCATGTCCGCGTTGATGCCGAAAATTTCAGGCAGCACCACGACGGCGGGCGCCGGCGTGTTGGCGGGAAGTTCGACATAAACGGCGAAGGTGCCATCGTCGGTACGCAGTTGCCTATATTCGCCCATGAGATACCTCTCCAAGAGATTTCAAAAGATGCCAACGGATGGCCTCGTTCAACGCGACTACGTGTCTTCGCTCAAACGCCTCTTCTAAGCGGACTTGTCGGTCTGCTTGACCTGAGAAGCTTCTTGCAACGCGTGCCGAAACCAGACCTTGTCCAACAACCACTGAAACAGCGATGTGCCTTTTTCCTCTTCCACCGGCATGGGATTCGTCAACTGGCCGAGCTTGTCCTGACGATAAGCGAGGAGCTGACACAACTGCTTCGCGACGTCCCGATGATCTTTCAGGAACGACGTCATATCGTCCTTACCGAGTTGATATAGCACTACGGGTGTGAGCGTCGAGATGGATACGTGCATCGGCAAACCAGCAAGCAGCCCGGCCTCCCCGAAGGCCTCTCCAGGACCGACGCGGGCAACTTCGCGATCTCCTGTCGCTTCGTGATAAGTGACCGACAGCACACCCGAATGAACGATAGAGAGACTGTCGGGCACCGTGTCAGGCGCGAGTATCTGCTGCCTTGCCTGATACTCGTGCCGCAAGAGCCGCTTGGCAAGCCGCTCTATTTCATCGCTCGTCAGACTGTCGAACAGGCTCACGCGTCTGAGCAAGGCCTCTCGTGCATCGTGCGCGGTCACGGCGGGCGCGGGAATGCCGAGCGCGCGCAGCGCCACGGACGAAGCCGCGAGATGCCGGTAACAAAGATCGAACAACTCGTTGGACACGGATGACTTCTTGTTCATGTCATCGACGAACGCCACGACTTCGTATTGCACCGAATTGAGCGTGGCGCGCTTCATCCGCGCATAAGGCGCGGGGCTGTCGAGAATGACATTACAGCCGGTCAGGGCACGGCCCAAGGCATCGAGCACGGTCTTTGGCCGGGCTTCGGGATCGATCTCGAGAATGAGAGAAATTCCGTGGATGTTCGCCGGCCTGCTGTTATTCGAAATCTTGGCTTTCGATGCAACCGCGTTAGGCACGATAAGCGTATTGCCCTGGCCCGTGAGCAAATGCGTGGCGCGCCAGTTCATTTCGATCACTTTGCCTTCGACGTCATCGATCAAGACCCAGTCGCCAACCGAATAAGGCTCCGTGGTGTTGAGCACGATGCCCGCGAACACGTCGCTCAACGTGCTTTGAATGGCGAGACCGAGCACGATGGCGAGCGCGCCCGACGTCGCAACGAGCCCGCGCACTGGTAATTCGAGCACGAAGCCGAGCGCTGCCACGGCCGCTGCGAGAAAGACCACCGCACCGAACACATCTGAAAATAGCCGCTGCTTGCGCCAGGCGCGCGGCAAAAGCAAGGTGTCGAGCGAAAGCGTGAGCAACCGCGCGCCCGTCAGCCACCAGATGATTTCGAGCACTTGTCCAAGCCAGTGCAATTCGACGACGGCAGCGTAAGGCGCCTGAGTGAACGGATTCAGGTCAGAGGAAAAGAGGTCCCAGCTCAACGCGACGAAAAGCGCGAGCCGTATGAACAGCCGCGCGAGGTCTTGCGCGGGCAGACGCGCGCGCCACACGACGACATCCAGCGCGACGATAGCGAAGCCCAGTATGAGTGGGTATTTCACAGGGGCATCCTCGAATGACGACATCGAGAGGATACACATCCGCAAACGCGCGTGCGTTGGTCCGTGCCATGGCATATTAACGCTGCCTGCGCACGCATTTGCGCACCCGACGGTAAAAACACGGAAGCGATATGAACGGTCCATCACTCGAAGAGCACGTTCGCGCCCTTTCCAGCGAAGCGGACTTCCACTCGGTGCGCTTCGTCGATGAACGCACGGACGATCACAAGGTTCGCAACGACGTGATCCAGCCACTTCGCACCGCGCGCGATCGCGGCGCAATGCTCACTGCATGGCACGGCGCCGGCGCGGGCTATGCGGCGACCGCCGACTTGTCCCCGGCTGGCTTGCAGGCGGCGCTCGACCTCGCCACGCGCCGCGCCAAGGCAAGCGCACGCGTCTCGCTCGTCGATCATAGGCTCGCCGCGCGTCCATCGCAAAGCGGCGAATACGCGTCGCCCGGCATCGAGGCCACGCTGCCGGCGCGGCGCGAATGGCTTGAACGGCTCGCGGAAGAATGCGCCGCGGCGAGCATCGACCCGCGTATCGTCGAGCGCACCGCGTCCATGCAGGTCATCGAAAGCGAACAAACCTTGATCACGAGCGACGGCGTTCGCATCGAGCAGCGTTTCCGGTTCGCCATGCCGCAATTGGCGGTCGCGGCGCACGCCCACGGCGATACGCAGGTCCGCACGCTGGGCGGCGATTACGGAACCATCGCGCAAGGCGGCGTCGAAATCCTCGATCGCTTCGCTTTCGATGGCGCCGGCGAGCGGCTGGCCAACGAAGCGCTCGCGCTTCTCGCCGCGCCGAACTGCCCGAGCGGCGTGCGCGACCTGCTCCTCATGCCCGATCAGATGATGCTGCAAATCCATGAGTCGATCGGTCATCCGCTCGAACTCGACCGTATTCTCGGCGACGAACGCAACTTCGCCGGATCGAGCTTCGTGAAGCCCGAGTTCTTCGGCACCTACCAATACGGCTCGCCGCTCTTGAACGTGACGTTCGATCCCGGCGTGGCCGCTGAGGTCGCCACCTACGCATTCGACGACGACGGCGCCGCTGCGAGCAAACACCATCTGATCCGCAACGGCGTGCTCGAACGCGCGCTCGGCGGCACGCTCTCGCAACAACGCGCGGGCATCGGCGGGGTCGCGAATTCGCGGGCATCGAGCTGGAACCGCCCGCCTATCGACCAGATGGCGAACCTCAATATCGAAGCTGGCGAGAGTACGCTCGACGAGATGATCGCGAACATCGAACAGGGCATTCTGATGCGCACGAACACCTCGTGGTCCATCGACGACTATCGCAACAAGTTTCAATTCGGCTGCGAGTTCGGGCAACTGATCGAGAATGGCCGGCTTACGCAAGTGGTTCGCCAACCGGGCTATCGCGGCATTTCGGCGAATTTCTGGCGCAGCCTGGTCGCGGTCGGCAACGAAGCAACGCGCGGCATCTACGGCACGGCAATGTGCGGCAAGGGTGAGCCAATGCAGATCGTGCGCGTGGGCCATGCATCGCCTGCATGCGTGTTCAGCAACGTGGATGTGTTCGGAGGCACGCGATGACAGCCGCCGCGGCAAACTGGGAACTTCGCTTCATGCGGCTCGCGGATGTCGTCGAGCGTCGGCTCGTCACAGGCGAAGTGGCATTGACCACACTTGCCGCCGAGGAATCGGACTTCGTGCGCTTCAATGCAAGCAAGGTCCGTCAGATCGGGCACGTCTCGCAGGGCGCGTTGACGCTGCGGCTCATCAGGAACGAGCGCCAGGCCTATTCCACGCTCACGATAAGCGGCGACGCGCATACCGACGACGAAGCCATCGCCGGGACGCTCGCCGCGCTGCGGGCCGCGCTCGAAGACGCCAGCGCCGATCCGCATTTGCTCGTCGATACGGCGACATGGACCCAGGCCACTCGACGACGCGGCACGCTGCCGGAGATCGAATCGCTCTTGAGCGTGGTCGAACGATGCGCGGCACGGCTCGACTTCGTCGGCTTCTATGCCGGTGGATCGATGGCGCGCGGCTTTGCATCGTCGAATGGGAGCCGTGACTGGCATGAACTCGACAACTTCAACTTCAGCTGGTCGCTTTACGATGCAAGCGGACGCGCAATCAAGACGACCTACGCGGGCGAGCAATGGAGCGACGAAGTCTTCGCAAGAAAAGTCGAAGAGGCCGCGGCGCGCATGCCGGTGTTGGCCCGGCCCGCGCGCACGCTTGCGCCGGGGAATTATCGTGCATGGCTCGCGCCGGCCGCGCTTGCCGAACTCATCGGCACGGCGTCCTTTACGGCGTTTTCGGCACGCAAGCAGGCAACATCGCGTAGCGAGTTTCATCGCCTGAATAGCGGCGAGGCTTCGCTGGACGAACGCGTCACGCTCACCGAAGACATCGGTCTCGGCATTACACCGGGCTTTAGTGAAGACGGCTACGAGCGCGAGACCGTCCCGCTCATTCGAGCAGGCCGCGGCGCGCAGCAACTCACCAGCGCGCGCACGGCCCGCGAATACGGCTTGCGTCCCAACGGCGCGCCCGCGAATGAGATGCCCATATCGCTTTCGATGCAAGGCGGCGATCTCGCCGACAGCGACGTGCTCGCCGCGCTCGACACCGGTCTTTATGTCGGCAACCTGTGGTACGTGAACTTCTCCGACCGGATGGATTGCCGCATGACCGGCATGACGCGCTTTGCCACGTTCTGGGTCGAGCATGGCGAGATCGTCGCGCCCATCGAAGCCATGCGCTTCGACGACAGCCTTTATCGGCTGCTAGGAAGCGAACTCGACCGGATAGGCGCCACGCCCGAACTGCTGTTGAACGACTCGACGTGGGGCGAACGTTCGACAGGCGGCCTGCAATTGCCAGGAGTGCTGGTGCGCGGTTTCAGGCTAACGCTTTAGTCATTGCCTTGAGTTCATTCGAGCGTCTGCGCGCCACGCCATATCTGACATTGCTGCCGCACGACTTCATGCAAGGAGTCATGCGCGCCATAGACGCGGCGCAACCACGTGGCATCGCTCGTGCCGGTCGTCACCGCACGCCTGATCGATTCGAGGCCTGCTTGGCCGCCGAGAGCCTGAGCGTGGCCGCTGATCGCATTGAGCGTGGCGAGGATGTCGTCTCTGATCGGTTTGCTTTGCCCCGTCTCCGGATTCACGCATGTTGCATCCAGACCAAAGCGGCAAGCCATGAACCGGTTCGTCCGATAAACCTCGTAGTCGCGTTCACTCAGCGTCAAGGGTTTATCGATCAGCAGATAGCGCGAAAGCGCCTGAATGTAAGCTGCGATGGCGGCGGCTCGTTCCACGCGTAACGGCGTATCCATGACGCGTACTTCGATCGTTCCGAATCCAGGACTCGGACGAATGTCCCAGTAAAAGTCCTTCAGACTCTTGACGAGACCCGTGTTGGTCATGCGCTCGAAGTACTGTTCGAACTCGCTCCACTCCGTCACGAAGGGCGCCTGGCCCGACAAGGGGAACGGCGCGACCGAATTGAGTCTTGCGCACTGGAACTGCGTGTCGCTGCCCTGCACGAACGGCGAAGAAGCGGCGAGCGCGATGAAGTGCGGGACGTAGCGCGAGAGCGAGTGCAGTAGGACGAGCGCCGAGTCGGCGTCCGGGCAACCGACATGCACGTGCTGACCGAAGATGGTGAACTGCTGATAAAGCGCCCCGTATAAGCCCATGAGATATTCGGAGCGTTCGCGTCCATCGGAACGTTGGTCGTACCAATTCTGGAAGAAGTTGGTGCCGCCACCGCATACGCCGACGTTGAGAAAGTCGGCGGCGCGAACGAGCGTATCGCGAAGCACCTGCAACTCGTTACTGACCTGGTCGAAGTTCCGGCACACGCCAGTGGAGAGTTCGATCATCCCTTCGGTCGTCTCGGGGTCGATGGCCCCCGCGAAGGTTTCCTCTCGAACGCGGTTCAACAACTCCGTGGTCGCCTTCGTCAGGTTGTAGTCATGCGTATTGACGACCTGGACTTCCAGTTCGACGCCAATCGTGAACGGTTCTGATGATGCAAACGGCTGCAACATAGGGTGTCCTGTCATTCGAACGAAAGAACGGCGGCAAGGCGATTTTACGCGAGCGCGTCCGATGCAACGGCGTCATCGGCTATTGAGGGTTAACGCGTATTTAACAATAATTACTTGTTCAGTCCGCACTTAATTCCCAAGCACGTGCCGCCTAGACTTCAAGCACTGAAACGCAAACGGGTGTTTGCGCAAAAACGAAGCCTGGAGATAAGCATCATGAAACTCGTTCAATCGCTCATCGTTGCCGCTGCTCTTGCAATCCCTGCCGTGTCGTCGTTCGCTCAAACGAACCAGCCGGTGACTCGCGCTGAAGTGAAGGCGCAACTGGTTCAACTCGAAAAAGCCGGCTACAACCCCACCGGCGATCAAACGCAATATCCGGCCAATATTCAAGCCGCGGAAGCTCGTGTGAACGCCCAAGGCAATAACGCAACGGATGTCGGCGGCGCCGCGGATGGCACATCGGCTTCGGGCGCACACCATACGCTGCGCAATTTCGACCATGCAGTGGCTCGCGTGGGACACAAGATCAGCGCTTCCGTCCGTCCGGATGCCAACGACGGCATGAAGCCTGTATTCTTTGGCTCCTAATCTGTTCAGTTGTTTTCGTTCAAGGTCTGGCGCGCAATCGTCTTGTGCGCCTCGTCTCCAAGATCCTCCTCCGGTGGCCTTCAATCACTGGATTGCCCAGCGCTTAGTGGCTGGGCTTTTTTGTGCGCTAAGCGAAATAGCTTGATTTCGTTTGCCTGGCGCGTGGGCTTTATTGCCAAGCGCGTGCTTTCTTAGCGTGTCCCGGCAAGACGCGCTCGTACAGGTCGCAAGATATTCCCTAAAGAAATTCGATCAAGCGCCAAGCCGCGTCTCAGCCTTGAAGATTGCCCTCGCAGTCTGCCCAGTACCGTAAAGGATCGCGATGGAATGGATAATTCGAGTTGAGCCACGTCGACAGCCGTGTCCAATCGGGATGGTTAGTGCCACTTTGCGCGGACCAGGTCGACGATCTTTCGAGAATTTGACCGTTCGATCGATCGCGGACGAGCAAACTGCCCAGCCCATTTGAACCGTTGGTCTGCGATTCAACGGAATATCGCGGCAAGATTCGCAACTCGGCATCCTTGGCCCAACCAAACACGGCGCGCACCACGCCCGCCGGATCTCGCACTTCGATAGGACCGCTCTCCGGGCGAAGTGCCGACCATCCTTCAGGAAATTCCGTCACGATTTCGTGACCGCTTTCCCTCACCCATCTCAGGCGCCATGCTCGTGCCATCGCATCGCGCATGCGTGCGACCGATTCATAGCCAGCGGGCAGCTCGACCGCCATCGGCAGCGTGATCAGGTTGTCTTTCCAGAGCTTGGCTTCTTCGTCGATGCGCTCGACAGGCTCGAACGCGCCAGCTTCGAATGGATTCTCGGGCCGGCCGGATTTACGCTCGCTCGTGCTGGATTTCGGCAGACCTTCGAAGAGACGCTCGGCGTCGTCGCGGGTGAGCTTGGGTTTTCCTTTCTTCATTTGTCTCTCTGCGGCAAGGGGTCTTGTCTAGCGACGGTGCTTCATTCGCGCGCGGTTAAAGTCGCTCTTGGCGTCATTGTGCACTGTTCGCTTGCACTAGCCCGCGAAGGTGGCTTAGGCGACGACTTTACACGACGCTCAAAGTCCGCTAAACGCCACCGCGATGCCAACAGTCACTCCACGCCAGCACAAAGCAGCGCAGCGATAGCGACCGCCGCATCGTTCATTGCCTCGCTTCCCGCTGCGCAAGACTCACCGTGAAAATACCCATTTCATCGATACGCTGTTCCAGCTTGCGGAAACCTGCGCGCCTGACGAGTTCATCCATCTCGGCCTGCGAGCGACGCCGCATGACCCGGCTTGCCTCACCGCGATGAGTACTCGACGAACGCGCGATAAATTCGCGTCGCGGATGCCACGGCTGTGCCGTATAGACGAGATAACTGCCCGGCAGCACTGCTTGCGCAAGCGCATGCAACGAGCGTTCGATCACCGCGTTGTCGCCGTAAAGCTCGTATAAACCCGCCGCGATGGCAAGCGTCGGACGGGGTTCGAGCGTGGTAAACGACGCTTCATCGAAGGCATCGGCGTGCTCGAAGCGGGCGATCGACTCGAGTCCCCGCCGTGCGATCGAAGCACGTCCCGCTTCGACATTGATCGCACTCACATCGCACAGCACGATGCGATCGACGGTCACGTTGGCGTCGTCGGTTGAATTTGCTATCGCGTCGAGCACGTGGCGTCCATGCCCGGCCGCGACATCGACGAGACGCACGGGTGAGCCCTCACGAACCAGCCGCGCGATAGCCAGACCCAGGAGCGCTTCGATATGCGTCTTGCGCTGCCGCATACCCTTGCACCCTGGCGCATTCAAGTAAAAGCGATCGATGAGACGTCCGATGCCACCGCATCCACGTGCCTCGTTGCGGTAGACATAGTCGAGCGTCGCGTCCGAATCGAACCCAAGCGAAAGACCAAGCGCGATGCCTTCCGAAAGCGCCCCGCCCGCCCTCAGCGCCAGCCGGTTCATCCACCAATAAAAACGTTCGAACGGCTTGGTTGGAGGCTTCAGCATCGCCTCGTACTCGTCGCGGAATGGTCCGCGCTTGTTCGCGTGAACGAGTGATACACGCGGGCTGCGCGCATTGAATTCACGCAAGATAAATGCGCGCAATGGTTCCAGCGCCTTGGCGCGATCCCGCTCGCCTAGCGTATCGTGACGAAAACGCGGCAGCACGACGCGCTCTTTGCGAGCCGAACGCAGCCGATCATAAAAAAGGTCCTGCGGCGCACGCTGCACGACCCGGTCCGCACCTGAAATCAACACTTGCGTAGGCACGGTGATGGCAGCGGCATCGTCGACGATACGCTTCGACGTATCGTGCAGATCCAGCAACATGTTGACGGCGATCGGCCGCGTAACGAGCGGATCGGCCGCATAGCTCGCGATGCGTTCTATATCTTGCGTGAGCAGCTCGGGCCTCACTAGACTTTTCACATGGAACGAGCCGCGCAGCTTGTGCGCGAGCCGTAAGCCAGCCCGCGCAAACGGTATATACAGTTTCATGCGAAATGCGGGCGATGCCAGCGCGAGACAGCGGACAGGCGGCGCGTAATCATGCACCCACGTCGCTGCAAGCACCGCACCGACGCTTTGTCCGACAACAGCGATGTCTTCCACGGCAATGCCGTGCGCATCACGGATATGATCGATGAAGCACTGCAGGTCACGCACCGACGCAGCCACGCTCGGGCTATATCCACGTGGCCCCGGCGACTTGCCATGTCCGCGCGCGTCCCATGCGAAGAAGGAGAAGTCACGCAACTTCAGCTCATCGACGAGATGCGCGACGCGTGCCGAATGTTCGTGTCCGCAATGCAGCAAGACGATTGCGCCACGACGACGCGATTTCGCCGCCGGCCAATGACGGTAGAAAAGCTTCTCACTGTCGTGCGTGATGAATTCGGACTCGTTGATTGTATGTTTGGTCATAGTGCTCTTTAACTTCGTGTTTGATTTGCTCGCAGATGCAAGTTCAATGCACCTGCTTCACTCCGGCGCTACCGCGCATGAATACGTTTGATACGCGCCTGAAGTATTCTTTCGCCGATGTTTGCCCGTAAGAAGTCTGTCGATAGCGCCGAGTGCCATGCGAATGAATAGTCATGGCGGTATCGACATAAAGAATGCCGCTCTCGCGCGAATAAGTGCGCCGCATTGTTGCTCGGGCATGTGAAGCGTTCACATGCGTCGCTGATCAGCGACGCATGACTTCGACGACCGATGCGGTCGCATCGTCGGCTTCATGGAACTCGAAGCGCACCGGCAGAAAGCGCTCGATGACTTCCGCATTCGTCCTTGCGTGCATCGATATTTTCTCGACCGTGAAGCGGCCGCCGCCCGCGAGCGCGAGTGGCAACAGGAGCTGATCGCCGAGATGCTCGCCAATGGCCGCAGCGGATGCCAAATAGCGATCCGCCATTCGAACCACGGTCTGCGCAACCTTATCCGCCGATACCGCGCGTTCGCCAAACGCCGTAAATACCTCGGTGACGTGCGCATGTTCGAGCGTGACGAGCAACGCGTTTCCCGGCCCCGGTTCGGCTTCCAGACCACGCACGAGCAGCTGCGAGTCGTCCCATCCCATGCCGGGACGAACCACGTCGAGTTCATGTTGCGCAACGCCGGCGGGCGCCGCCGCGATAAAGCTCTCCGCATACGCGGTATCGAGCGCGCCACGCGACATCCACTCGCACGGACGCAAGCCCTTGCACGGCTGCACCGTGGCGACAATCTCTCCACCACCGTCCGGATAGAAGCCGAAGCGCTTGAGCTCAATGTCGATGACCGCGCCCATGTCGCCCATCGCGCGACGCCATGCGCGTTGCAGAAAATGCGCGGGCGGCGCCATCGGATTGTGTGTGCCGCCGCGTATACGCACGGTAGATGCTTTATCGGCGAATAAAAGCGCCGGCAGAATCGTTTGCAAGACGAGCGTGCAGCTTTCCGCCGTACCGATATCGAAGCTGTACTCGCCGCTCTTGATCGGCCCCGGCGCGAACATCAGCATCCGCGATCCGACTTCTGCTCCGGAACATTGCGCACCGGATATTGCTTGCGCTGCCGCCACCGCTAAGAGATGTCGATGCAACAGCCCTGGCTCACTTCGCCTTGCGCGGATATTCCCGATCCCGAAAGGCTGCCCCGTTAAAAGCGAAAGCGTGAGCGCCGTGCGTAAAACCTGGCCGCCACCTTCGCCGGCCGATCCATCCAGTTCAATCATTTGCTTGTTACTTGGTATTTAGAATTCATTCCGAAACCCCGGCGGCACGCATTCTCCGCTGTCGGAGCGTGATCCTGCAACCCTCCGTGCGCGCGACAACCTTTGGTCTTGCGTGCAACATACAGCACGCCGGTACACAAAATGCAAAACACTAAGCCATGCGCACAAAAATAGACTAATCTCCATCTGGCGCAACAGCCCGTACCGCATCGTCCAGCCAGCAAGCGCCCGCGCCCCGACGCCAGGAGACGCCCATGAACGACGCCTCACGCCCCGCCGCCTCCGACTCGGGCAACCCCGAGCAAGCCACCAACCTCCCCATGGAGCCGCGCGTTCAGAAGATCGTCGTGGCGATACACGGCATCGGCAATCAACTGCACAGCGATACCGTGCGTTCGGTCGCGAGCCAGTTCGGCGCACGCTACGATCCGCCATTGCCCGTCATGCCGTTGGGATACTTCGATATCGCGGGTGTCGGCGAAGTGGATGTACGCCAGCTCGATCTGCCGCAAGGCGGTCCTTATACCGCCGAGCAGCGCGAGTTCTATTCCGCGCTTGGCTTCGCGGAAGTGTATTGGGCCGACATCCCGCGCGAAGTGGTCAAACAGGACGACACGCTCGAAGAAAGCAAGGCCTGGGGGTTGTCCATCGTGAGCCGCGCGCAGGCGGCATACATGCTGACCGTCGCGGATCGCAAGCTGGAGCCAGCCGATTTCTCGCTCGCCGCGGGTGTGGTGGAAGAAGTGGTCGAAACCGTCGCCATCATGCAAAGCCTGCTTGCCGTGACCGAGAAGGCCGGCATCTTCAAGTTCGATCTGGCGCCCGTGCTGCGCGACTATGTGGGCGACGTGCAGCTTGTCGCGGATTTCAAGCAGCATCGCGACACCATCGTGTTCCGGTTTCATCGCGTGATGGAGCGTCTCGTCGCGCTCGTCACCGAGCGCTGTCAGTGTCCGCCCGAGGTGTATATCGTCGCGCACAGCGAAGGTACGGTGATCAGTTTTCTGGGCATTCTGCAGGCGCTTTCCGCTCCGACGGCAGCGGACCCCAAAGACCACAAGCAAGTCATCGATACGAGCTGGGTGCAGAGTCTGCGCGGCTTCATGACGATCGGTTCACCCATCGACAAACACATCCTCTTGTGGCCAAGACTCTGGGACGGCATGCAACTTCGAAGCGAAGTGCAAGGAGAGTGCATCACGCAAGTCGATCGTCCGGGCGGGCCGTTGACACTGCCCTCGCGTATCCGCTGGCGCAACTACTATGACTTCGGCGATCCGGTCGGCTTCGCGCTCGATACCGCCCGCGACTTTCTGCAACAGCGCGGCTGCGAGGCTTTCGAGTTCGATGCAGACAAGCACGACATTGGCTTCTCGCGCTATTGGCTGCCGGGCAAGGCGCATACGGATTACTGGACGGACTCGAATGTCTTCGGCCATTTCATCGAAGACGTGGTGCTGCGCAAGAACACCGCGAAGGCGCCGGGCAATCTGCCGTTACGCGGCATGGTCGGCACGGCGATTCCTTATCTGCTCAGCTTCGCGCTTCATCTCATGGCCGTGTTCTTCATCTACAAGGCAGTCACGGCCACCTCAGGTGCGGGCGGCGCAAGCACGGCGCCAGCGTTTATATACCTGACGCGCTCGGTGTTCGCGCTCGCGTGTCTTCTGATGGGCACGACAGTGGCCGCACGCATACCGCGGCTCGTCAAGGCGAGCGGCGCCACGCATCCGGTTGCACGGCTACGTTGGCGTCTCGTCGCGCTAGCTGCATTCGTCGCGGGTGTCGCCATCTTCTGGCTCGTGATCCTGAATGGCGTTGCCGAGTTCCTCGCGAGTCCAGTCACGCATGATGGCGATGCGCCCAGCGCGCTCACCGGGAAAATCATGTTCACCCTGGCCGCGCTGATCGTCGCGCTGACGGGATGGTTCGCGCCGCGCAAACCGCGATGGGGACGCCGCGTGCTCGTCGCGGCGGGCACGTTGATGACAATCCTCATCGTCGGCGTGCGACTCTGGGGCGACCTCGCAAACAAGCCGTTATGGCCCGTGGTGATCGGTGCGCTGCTGTTTCTCTATGCGTGGTGGCTGGCCATTCTGATATTCGATCTCGCCTTCGTATGGCATCGCTATGTACGCAACTCAGTCGCGCTCGATACGCTGCGCGCATGGCGTGAAACCGGTAAGGACCCGCTGCCCAAACCGATCATGTCGATGCGGGGCAAGCAAAACTGAGCATAGCGTCTATGCATGAAGCACGAGCTTCTGCACGCGCCAGTTGAGCAGTTCCGCGACGAAGAGCGTGTTCTCCGATGGACACGCCATCTCGTGAATCCAGCCGAACTGCTTCAACTGCTTGCCGGCACGGCCAAGCACGCCGAGCAGCTTGCCGTCGAGCGAGAGCTTGTAGATGCGGCCTGGAAAGGCATCGGCGCTATAGAGCACCTGGTTCGGTCCCGGTGAGATGCAGATGGCCCAGGGCGATCCGGGCGCGAAAGTGCCCGCCGCAATCGCGGCTTCATCCGGCATGTTGCCAATAGCAGGACGCGCATCCGGCGGTACGGGTACGTCGATCGTGAATTGACGCTGAAAGTTGCCTTCCGTGTCGAAGACCTGAATGCGACGGTTGCTGCGATCGGCGACGTACACCATGTTGTTTGCATCGACGGCAATGCTGTGCGGCGTATGAAACTGCCCCGGCGCCTTGCCACGCTCACCCCACGACTTGATCCAGTTGCCGTCGTTATCGACCTTCGCCACGCGCGAGTTGATATAACCATCGCTTATATACGTGTTGCCTGCCGTGTCCCACGCAACGTCGGTCACTTGCCTGAAGCGTCCCGGCTCCGAAGCCAGCGGCGGGTTCGGATGCTTGAGCGGCGCGGTTTCTTCGTCCGCTGCTTCCTGCTTGCGGCCGAACACCATCGCCACGCGTCCTTCAGGCGTGAACTTGATGATCATGTCCGAGCCTTTATCCGTCACCCAGATGTTGTCGTGCCGGTCGATCTTGACCGTATGCGCGAACGACCACGCATAGAGGTTGTGGCCGATCTCGCGCACGAAGCGGCCATTGCGATCAAACTCCAGGAGTTGCGCGGCCGCCGCGCCATACGCGGGACCTGTGCTGTTACCGCGCGAAAGAACGAAGATGTGCCCCGCCGAATTGACCGCAACGCCCGAGCATTCGCCGAGGTACATGTCGGTCGGCAAGCGCACGGGATCGGGTATGGAGTCGAAGGATAGAGATGGCACACTGTCGTCTGCATAAGCAAGATGCGGGAACAGTGCGAGCGCCGCTGCGCTCTGCGTGGCCATCGCGAGAAAGCGACGGCGGCTTGCGACGCCCGGCTGCATGACTTCGCAGCATGGGCAGAACATCGAGTGCTGACGGCTCATCGTTACCCTCCTCTTGTTCGTCGCCTGCATGGACGGGCATCGTCGCTTCAAGCTTCCGACGATGCGAGAGGAAGTGTAGTGTATTTGAAGCGAGACGCGCACGCAGTTCGCGCAACGGCTTTCGAATCTGAAAGGACTAAACGGAGAAGCGCATCATGAGCGATGCATGGCAATATCAGGTAAGAATCAGGCTCGCGCCGGACTATGCGACGAAGGCTCGCCAAAACATGGATGACGTTGCGCTCGCGCCGCTCGCTTCGCTATTGCGAACGCATGACGCCGAGTTGCAATGTCAGTTCGATGCCTTTGCGGGCTACGTCGCCGAAGCGGAACGCGAGGGAACGGAACACTATCCGCTCTATCAATGGACGCGCGACACCATTGAAGACCCGGTGAAGAAGGCCAAGTACATCGAGTGGTTCACCTTCCATGTGCAAGGGCAAGAGGTCTATGACAAGCGGCTCGCCGATGCACTCGAAGCCGACCTGACCGCGCTGAACAGCGAAGCGATCAGCGAGATCAGAAAGATCGATACGAACCCTGCACGCAATCCGCAGCCGCCGAAGCAACCATGACTACGCCTTGGTTGCATCCATCCATTCGACGATATTGCGCACCGTGTCTTTATAGAACGTGCGATACAACTCTTCCGTGACATAGCCGATATGCGGCGTTGCAAGCACGTTCTGCAGCGAACGCAGTGGATCGTCCGCGGCGAGCGGTTCTTCGTCATACACGTCGAGCCCCGCGCCTGCGATTCGCTTCGACGTGAGTGCATCGAGCAAGGCGGCATGATCGACGATAGGCCCGCGCGACGTATTCACGAGCCGCGCCGTCGGCTTCATCAGCGCGAATTCAGGCGCGCTCACGAGATGCCGCGTGCGCTCCGATAGCCGCAAGTGAATCGACACCAGGTCCGACGTGCGAAAGAGCGTTTCCTTATCGACGCGCTGCACGCCTTTCTCCTGCGCGCGTTCCTCGGTAAGGTTCTGGCTCCACGCGATCACGTTCATGCCAAACGCGCGGCCGATCACGCCGACTGCCGAACCAATACGCCCGAGACCCAGAAGCCCGAGCGTCTTGCCCGCGAGTTCGGTGCCGAGGCCAACCTGCCATCCGCCGCTTTGCAACGAACGATTCTCGGCGGGAATGTTGCGCATCGTCGCGAGGATGAGCGCCCAGGTGAACTCGATAGTGGCCGTCGACGAGTAACCCGTGTGCCTGACCTCGACGCCACGGTCGCCAGCTGCGTCGAGATCGATGGATGCATTCGCCGCACCCGTCGATGCGATCAGCTTGAGCCTTGGCAAATGCTCGATGATGTCGCGCGTGAGCGGCGTGCGCTCGCGCATGGCGCAGATGACATCGAAGGGTTCGAGGCGCTTGAGCAAGGCATCGCGCTCGGCGATGTGATCGTTGAAGACGGTGATCTCGGCGCGGCCTTCGAGCGGCGACCAGTCTGCGAGCTTGAGTGCGACATTTTGGTAGTCGTCGAGTATGGCGATGCGGATCGAAGAAGAAGTAGACGCGATAGACATGATGAATGGCTCTGCTGCTAACGAAGAGGCCCTAGTGTGACGCAAAGCGCGATTTCGCGTCGGCGCGACATCTCGTGAAATAAGTTCGGAAGAGACCGCGCGAGACGTTTTCCCTATAGTGATCTGCATCGCCACCCACGAATCGAAGGGACATCCCGTGAAAAGCAGATCAGACATCACCGTATCGAACCCATCCGGCACGCATGCGACTGCTCGCGCGCTGCGTCATGTACTCGTGATTGTCACCACCGCGGCGCTCGCATTTGCAAGCAGCTCGGCCTTCGCGGGCTGGACACGCTCAGGCTCCGCCTACACCGGCCGTGGCGAATATAACGGCGCGCACGCGGGTTCATGCGGTGGCGGTAGTTGCTCGCATGCCGGCGGCTACATGAATCCGTGGGGCGGCGTGGCGACCAACACCGGCACGGTCACGCGAACCGGCACCGGGCAGTTCGCGAACTCGGGCACCGCCGTGGGTCCGGAAGGACGATCCGTGCAGCACTCCGGCGATACGAACTGCGCGGGCGGCAGCTGCAATCACACCGGCAACATGACTACGCCGAACGGCAAGACCACCACCACCGACAGCACCGTCACGCGCAACGGCGTCGGTCAGTACTCATCGACGGGGTCGGTGACCGGACCCAACGGCAACACCTCGACGCATAATGCATCTACGAATTGCGCGGGCTACACCTGCAATCGCTCGGGCACGGTGAACACCGCGAACGGCGGCAGCGTAACGCACTCAGGAAGCGCTACGAGCGTCGCGCCGGGCGTCGTGGTGACATCGGGTACGTCGGGTGCTTATGTGGCCAGCAGCGGCTCGCACGGCGCCACCGTGGTCACGGGTGGCACCGTAACGGCCAGCACGACGACGGTGATCGCAGCGCCCGTCGTCGCGACTCCGCCGCCGCCCGCAGCGACGGTTTATGTCGCACCGGCGCCGCGCCCTGCCGTGTGGGTTCCCGCGCACTGGGTCGGCAGATTCTGGGTGCCCGCGCATTGGGCGTGATGCGGCAAGCATGACGGGCATGTCTTACCGCCTGTAAGCGGTACACTGCGGGTCAACGCCGCTCATCAACGAGACTCGCCATGGTCAATCATGCCTGTGCTTGCCGGACCTTCAGGGTCGCTCACTCATGAAGCGGCAAGACGCGAAGCGCCCGTATCTGCCACACGAACATACGCATAGCGTGCTGCACGATCTCACCTGGACTGCCGGGCCTGTCGTGCTTGCGCTTGCCATCGCCGGGGCGCTGGTCTTCTGGCTCCTCGATCCCGCGCCGCCTCGCACCATCACCATAAGCGCGGGACAAACCGACAGCTCGTTCTACTATTACGCCGAAGAGTACGCGAAGATCCTCGCGAGAAACGGCGTCACGCTCAAGGTAATGCCATCGGATGGCTCGGTGCAGAACCTGCATCGTCTGCTCGATCCGAAGGAGAGAATCGATCTCGCGCTCGTGCAGGGTGGCGTGGCGAGCAAGGAGCATGCGTCATCGTTGATATCGCTCGGCAGCGTGTCGTATGTCCCGCTCGTCGTGTTCTATCGCGGCAAGGGGCTGACGCAGCTTTCGCAACTCGAAGGCAAGCGCATTGCAATCGGCCGTGAAGGCAGCGGCACGCGCATGCTGTCGCTCAAGCTGCTCGAAGCGAATGGCATCAGACCGGGTGGAAGCACTGAGCTATTTGCAACAGACGGCCTGGACGCGGCCACGCAACTCGTCAGCAATCAGGTCGATGCCGTCTTTCTAAGCGGCGATTCCGCCACACGCGCACTCATGCTGCGCATCTTGAAAGTACCTGGCGTCTCGGTAATGGACTTTCAGGAAGCGCGCGCTTATACGCGTGTTTTTCCCTATCTCGATGAGATCGATCTGCCGCCAGGCGTGCTCGATCTGGGCCGTCGCGTGCCGTCCGAGACCGTGCATCTGGTTGCGCCAACCGTCGAACTCGTCGCGCGTCCAACGCTGCATCCCGCGCTATCCGATCTATTGATCGAAGCCGCGCAGGAAGTGCATGGCAAGCCCGGACTCTTGCAACGCGGCGGACAGTTTCCGAATTTCGTCGCGCATGAGTTTCCGATCAGCGAGGACGCCAACCGTTATTACCATTCCGGCAAGGGCTTCTTTTACCGCGTGCTGCCGTTCTGGCTTGCGAATATCGCGGATCGCGCGCTCGTGTTGTTGCTGCCCGTGGCGGTGCTGATTTTTCCGGCGCTGCGGATCGTGCCAGGCTTGTATCGATGGCGCGTGAGGTCGCGAATCTATCGTTACTACGGCGCGTTGCTGGCGGTCGAACGCGGCGCCATGCGAATGTCGAACGATGAAGAGCGCAAGGGCCTGCTGGTCGAACTCGATTACATCGAGGAGTCGTTGAACACGCTCAAAGTGCCGCTTGCGTATGCGGATGCGCTTTACGTTTTGCGCGAACATATCGGCTTCGTCAGGTCGCGCCTTTCGGCCGTCACGCGAAAAGCCGCGAGCGAGGTTTAGCATCCTCGACGATGGCTGCGTCATCTCATGGACAACGCAGCCATTGACGCCGAAACGCTTACTTGAACCCGGCCACCGCGTGCGGCACGTAAGGCTTTTCGAGCTGCGCGATTTCCTCGTCGGTCAGGTTCAATTCGAGCGCAGCAACTGCATCGTCGATATGTCCCACCTTGGACGCACCGATGATCGGCGCACTCACAGGCGTCTTCTGCGCAACCCAAGCCAATGCAACCTGCGCACGCGGTACTCCACGCGCTTGAGCGACGGCGGCAACGGCTTCGACCACTGCACGGTCCGCATCGTCCGTTCGATACAGCGTGCTGCCGAATGCATCCGACTCTTGTCTTGCGCTCGTCGCATCCCAGTCGCGCGTCAGGCGTCCTCGTGCAAGCGGACTCCACGGCAATACGCCTATGCCCTGATCCACGCAAAGCGGCAGCATCTCCCGCTCTTCTTCGCGATACAGCAGGTTCAAGTGGTTCTGCATGGTCTTGAACTCGGTCCATCCTTTGGCACGCGAAAGATAGAGCGACTTGCTGAACTGCCACGCATACATTGAAGACGCACCGATATAACGCGCCTTGCCCGCCTTCACGACATCATGCAGCGCTTCGAGGGTTTCCTCGATCGGGGTCGTGTAATCCCATCGATGAATCTGGTAGAGATCGACGTAATCCGTTCCGAGTCTGCGCAAGCTGTTATCGATTTCGTTGAAGATAGCCTTGCGCGACAAGCCGCCACCGTTCGCACCGGGACGCATGCGATTGAAGACCTTCGTTGCGATGACGATATCGTCGCGTCGCGTGAAATCGCGCAATGCGCGGCCGACAATCTCTTCCGATGTGCCATCCGAATAGGTATTGGCGGTATCGAAGAAGTTGATGCCCGCGTCCAGCGCGTGCTGAATGATCGGGCGGCTCTTTTCTTCGTCGAGCGTCCATGGATGCGTGCCGCGCTCCGGCACACCGAACGTCATGCAGCCGAGACACAGGCGCGAGACCTCGAGTCCGGTCAAGCCCAGTTTCACGTATTCCATCGAGTGATTCTCCATTCAAGGCGAACAAGCGTGTAGGCAACCAAGCCCTCTAGCTTAGCGCATGCAGCCCCGGCGCGCTTTCAGCCAGTCTTAAAAGACTGCATGGCGATTCGCGCTTGACGCATCCCTTCACTCCTGCCGGTAGCGTCCGCTGCTGCTAACATGCCCTGCTTCGAAGCGCCTTTATCAGATGTTCAAGCTCGCGTGGCTTGCAAGGAAGCGCCGATAATCGTTCGAGGAATGCGTGCATGCATCAGGATCAGCTGGACGGCATCATGACGTTCGTCGCGGTAGCCGAGGAAAAGGGCTTTTCCGCCGCTGCCGTGCGGCTTGGCGTGTCGCCCTCCGCCGTAAGTCAGGCTATTCGCACACTTGAGAAGCGCGTGGGCCTCGCGTTGTTCTCGCGCAATACGCGCGGCGTGAGCCTTACCGAAGCCGGAGAAAAATTCTTCGAACGCGTCTTGCCCGCAGTGCGCGAACTCGCGCTCGCTTCGGAAGAACTCGGCGCGGCGGCCGAACGACCGTCCGGAACCTTGCGCATTACGGTGGCGCGCTCGGGTCATATGATCGTGCTGCAGCCCGTGTTACGCCGCTTTCTCGAACGTTATCCGGAGATTCGCGTCGACCTGTGCATCGACAATTCGCTCGTCGATATCGTGGCGCGCGGCTTCGACGCGGGCATTCGTTTTGGCGATCGTGTCGAGCGCGATATGGTGGCCGTACGGATCGGGCCGCCCATCGAAGCGCATATCGTCGCATCGCCTGACTATCTTGCACGGCGCGGCGTTCCGAAGCATCCGCATGATCTGGCGGCGCACGACTGTATAAGCTTTCGTCTGATCAGCACCGGACAGATCGAGCGCTGGAGCTTCAGGAAGAATGGCGAATCGCTCGATCTCGTCGTGACAGGTCGACTCATTCTCAATGACTCGGCTGCGCTCGTGCAATCGGCGCTGGATGGCATCGGCATCGCTTATATGATCAATGGTTATATCGAGCGATTCATCGAGGAAGGCCGGCTCGTGCGCCTCCTCGCCGACTGGAGCCCGCCACTGCCCGGCTATACGCTGTACTACCCGGACCGCCGTCATGTCGCGCCGAAGCTGCGCGCCTTCATCGACTTTCTTCGCGATGAGCGTGACGGGCTCGCGACTTCGCAGCAAGACATCGAACATAGGCCAAGCGTCGATATGCTGATTCGTCAGGCGCTTTGAAGTCTTTGTCTGTCAGCGGCGCTTATAAGGGCTTGAATCTCCAGACGCTGTCGCACAAGCAGGGAATGGATCATGCTCGCGAATTGCTCACGAAATAACGTTTTCTAACGGAGAATCGCACATGGCAACGACCGCTGACAAACCCGTCTGGTTCATTACCGGATGTTCGACCGGCTTCGGCCGTGAGCTCGCCGCCAAGACCCTGGGCCTCGGCTACCCGACCGTGATCACCGCGCGCAACGTCGCGGCCGTCGAAGATCTTGCAAAGGAGTACGGCGATCTGGCGCTTGCGCTCACGCTCGATGTCACCGACCCTGCTCAGGTCAAAGCCGCAGTGCGCGATGCGACGGCCAAGTTCGGCCGCATCGACGTGCTCGTGAATAACGCGGGTATCGGCTACTTCGGCTCGCTGGAAGAAAGCGAAAGCGAAGAAGTGCGAAAGATGTTTGAAATCAACGTCTGGGGCTTGGTCGATATGACCCAAGCCGTGCTACCGGGCATGCGCGCGAAAAAGAGCGGGACCATCGTGAATATTTCGTCGGTCGGCGGGATCATCGCGTTCCCGGGCATCAGCTTCTATCATGCGACGAAGTTCGCGGTCGAAGGCTTGTCGGAATCTCTGTCGCAAGAAGTAAAGCCGCTCGGCATCAAGGTGCTCATCGTCGAGCCGGGACCGTTTCGCACCGACTGGGCGGGCCGCTCGGCGAGTCAGGCGCCGCATACCATCGACGATTACGCCGAGACCGCGAAGGCGCGCGTCGATATGGTGCGCAACTACAGCGGCAAGCAGCCGGGCGATCCGGTGCGTGCCGCCGAAGCGATCATCAAGGCGGTCGAAAGCGACAATCCGCCGTTGCGGCTCTTGCTCGGCAAGGCCGCGCTCACCAACGCGCGCCTGAAAGTCGAGGCCCTGCGCAAGGACTTCGATGGCTGGGAAGCGGTGACGCTGGGCGCGGACTTTCCAGAAGGCGAATGAGTGCGCTGATGAATAGGGCATTCTGCATGCGGTCTGTTGAATGCAGAATGCCAGACTTACAACGCCAGCACGTTCACCGCCACGTCTATGTGGTGCGACCCGCCGCCGAGGATCATCCCGCGCAATAACGACACGTCCGTGTAGTCACGCCCCGTGGAAAGCGTGATGTGATCGAGATCCGCCAGCACGTCGTTGGTCGGATCGAGATCGACCCAGCCGCTCTGCGGGCAATGCACTGAAACCCATGCATGCGAGGCATCCGCGCCGATCAGCCGGGTCTGGCCCGGCGGCGGGTCGTTGCGCAAGTAACCGCTCACGTAGCGCGCCGGCAAGCCGAGCGAGCGCAGGCAACCGATCATCACCTGCGCGAAGTCCTGGCATACGCCGTGACCCAAGTCGAAGGCGCGCGTGGCGGGTGTATCGAACGCAGTCGACGACGGGCGGTACTCAAAATCCGCATGAATGCGATGCATCAGATCGATTGCACCCACGACGAGCGGTGTGTCGGCCTCGAAGCTCTGTGCGCCGTACTCGCGCAACGCCTGATCGAGCGCGATGTTCGGCGACGCATAGCAAAACTCGCTCTCCGCGAAGAACCGCGCGCCCGCGTGGTATTGCAGGCGCTGCACGACCTTTTCCCACGGCGGCGTTTCGGCGGGATCGAACGCATTCCAGCGCGGCACGAGCCGCACCGTGGTCTCGCTCGTCATCGAAAGACGCTCGTGCGGCGCATCGAGCGAAAAGTACAGCACGTCGTTGCCGAACGCATCGACTCGGCTGTGCACATAGGACGGCACCGGCTCGATCCGCTCCGTGTGCGCGATCACCTGTTGCCACGGGCAATGCAATGGGCGAATCACCGCGAGATGCTGCGCGATCTCGACAGGCGTCGAATAACGATACGTGGTGCGATGCGTGACCGCGAGTGTCGTGGCTTCGGGGTTGCTGGATACGGTCATGAAGATACCTGCGAGGCCAGCGTGTTCGCATGGCTGAAGTAACGCGCGCTTACCTCGTTCGAAGCCACGCCCACGGCGCTCACGAGCCGGTCGCACAGTTCGATCAGATTGGCGAAGCGGCCGTCTTCGTCCGTCTCGCACAGCGACTCGAGACTCGGAAATGATTCTGCATGCGGCATGATGAATGCAAAATGCGTTCGACGCGCGCCGCCCGCCGCCGCTGCGATTTCATCGAGCTTTTTGCGCAAGCGGACATACACGCCGACGAGGCCGCGCGGATTGGTTTCATCCAGCACGATCATGTCGATGAGCGCCGGCACTTCCAGCCGTCCCGGATAGCGTGATCGATACGTCAACGTGCTGTCGAAAAGCTGCAGCAACAAGTCGAAGCCTGCCGGTGTGGTCAACGTGCCGTGCTCGGCAGCCACGCGCACGAAGCTCGCCATGTTGGCGACGCGTTCGATATGCCGGCCAATGAAGAGCAGCCGCCACGCTTCGTCGCGCGTCATGCGGTCGCCTTGCGCACCGCTGATGGCGGATAGCTGCGTCGCCAGATGTTCGAGCGCATTCGCGAGCATTACGCGGTCGTAGTGCCTGCTGACCGGCGGCGCGGACTCGCCGCTTCCGCTCGCATTCGGACTTCCGCTCGCCGAAGGCAGCGCAAGCCGCGCGAGGGCATCGCGGAAATCGTTACGCGACGCGAGAATGTTGCGCCAGTGATCGTTGGAAAGACGGTCGCGAATTTCGCCCGAGGCGCGCGCCTGATCCGCGAGATTGCCGCCGATGCTCGTCGACCGGTTTGCAAGACCCATCACCAATGCGCGCTCGAAGGCTTGCGGAGAACTGCGCGCGGGCGTATCGATCGATGGAATCAGGCCGCATTGCGCCGCGAAGTCGGCAAGCGTCGGGAACAGATCGCCGTTGTCGTTGACTTCGAGCGTGCCCAAAAGCAGGCGGCACAGGCGCACGTTGTTCTCCGAGCGCTCGCTGTAGCGGCCCGCCCAAAAAAGATTTTCCGCCGCGCGGCTCGACACCGTGCGGCGCGCGCGCACGTCGCCCGGTTTCATCGGCGAAGGCAACAGCGATGCGGCCGGCACCGGTTGACTCGACAGCACCCACGTATCCACGCTGCTGCCGCCGAACTGCATGGACACCGTGGCTCGCCGGTCTGCGGCAAGCCGCGTGAAGCCGCCCGGCACGACGCTGAAGCCGCCGTCGATGTTCGCAATGGCATACACGCGCAGCACACAGGGACGCGAACCCAACGCGCCATCATTGAAACGCGGTGCGCTCGAAAACTGCAGGTTCTCCTGCACGGTGAAAACATCCGGCGAGCGTTCAATCCGTTCGCGCCATTCCGCCAGGTCCTGCACGCCCGCGTCGATGCCCGGCGGATGGTCGGTTTGCGCGCCCGGCCACGTCGGCGCGAGCAACGCTCGGTCCAGTTGCTCGAATGCTTCCTCGCGCGCGGCGGGCTCGCCGCACCACCACGTCGGCACGGTCGGCAAGTCGAGCGACTCATCGAGCAAGGCATCGGCGATACCCGGCAGGAATGCATTGAGCGCGGGAGATTCGGTGAAGCCCGCCCCCGGCACGTTGGACACCATCACGTTGCCCGCGCGCATGACCTGCAGCAGTCCCGGCACGCCGATGGTCGAGTCTCCGCGCAACTCGACTGGATCACAAAATGCGTCGTCGAGCCGCCGTAATATTGCATGCACTCTCGACAAACCCGCGAGCGTCTTGAGATAGAGCTTGTCGTGCCGCACCGTCAGATCCTTGCCTTCCACGAGCGTCACGCCCAGATAGCGCGCAAGGAACACGTGCTCGAAGTAAGTCTCGCTGAATGGTCCGGGACTCAAGAGCGCGATATGCGGTGCATCGGGAGAGGTCTCTTCGTGTTCGCCATCGTCGTCGCGCATGGTGGCGCGTGCGGCGCGTGCGAGCGTCGCGATGAGTTGCGCATAAGCGGGCGCGAGACGGCTTACGCGCATGGCGCGAAACGGATCGGCAAATAGACTCGCGACGATGAGCCGGTTTTCGAGCGCATAACCGAGGCCGGAAGGCGCCTCGGTCCGATGCGCCATGACCGTCCATGTGCCCTTCGGCGTGCGCGCGAGATCGACCGCGACGATCTGCAGAAAGCGCCCGCCAGGCGGTACGTAGCCCTTCACGGGACGCAGATAGCCAGGATGTCCGAACACGAGCGCGGTGGGCAAGAGACCACGATGCAGCAGCGTCTGCGGGCCGTAGATATCGGCCATGATCGCTTCCATGAGACGCGCGCGCTGCGCGACGCCGCGCTCGATCACGGCCCACTCTTCTTCGTCGATCAGAAGCGGCAGCAGGTCGAGCGACCACGCGCGCGGCTCGCCGTTATCGGCATAGACGTTGTACGTGATGTCGTTGTCGCGAATCTGCTGCGCAACGGCGGCCACGCCTTCATCCAGATGCTCGATACCGTCTTCACCGAGCAATTCGAAAAACTGGCGCCAGGGCTCGCGCAACTGGCCGGAAGAATCGCGCAATTCGTCCCAGTGCCCTTCGCGCGCCGGCAAGGTGCGCATCAGCGCGAGTGCGTCGACACGCGCACCGGACGTGTCGAAGGGCAAGGTCGATTGAAACGGCAAGATCGTCTGGTTCCGTGAATGAGCGCTTCTTAACGATAGCGCAGGTCGAGCGTGAAGGGGAATTCGAGGCTGCGTTGCTGCGGCTCGATCTGTGTTGCGCCCGGCGTATGTCCCGTCGCGAAGAAACGCGCGCGCCGGCGGCTCTCCGCTTCGTATGCATTCACCGGGAACGTCTGATAATTACGCCCGCCCGGATGCGCGACATGATACTGACATCCGCCGATGGCGCGGCCCGTCCAGGTATCGACGATATCGAAAGTCAGCGGCGCATGCACGTCGATGGTCGGATGCAGCGACGCCGATTGCGACCATGCTCTGAAGCGCACGCCGGCCACATATTCACTGACGCGTCCCGTGGGCTGCATCGGCAAGGGGCGGCCGTTCACGGTAATGACATGCCGGGCGCCGTTGAGCCCGAGCGCCCGCACTTCGAGCCGCTCGACGGAAGAATCGACGAAGCGCACCGTGCCGCCTATCGCACCTTCCTCGCCCATCACGTGCCAAGGTTCGAGTGCATTGCGCAGCGTCAGTTCGATGCCATTGGTGTCGTAGGCGCCGACGAGCGGGAAACGGAATTCAAAATGCGGATCGAACCAGCTCTTCTCGAATGCGAAGCCGGCTTCGCGCAAGTCGGCCAGCACGTCCTCGAAATCCATTTCCACGAAACTGCCGAGCATGAAGCGGTCGTGCAGCTCCGTGCCCCAGCGCGTAAGGCGTGCGGTGTAGGGCTTTTCCCAGAAGCGGGCGACCAGCGCGCGCAGCAGAAGCTGCTGCACGAGGCTCATGCGCGCGTGCGGCGGCATTTCGAAGCCGCGCAGTTCGAGCAGGCCGAGGCGGCCGGTCGGACCATCGGGCGAATACAGTTTGTCGATGCAGAATTCCGCGCGGTGCGTGTTGCCGGTCACATCGATCAGGATATTGCGCAGAATGCGGTCGATGAGCCAAGGCGGCACGGTGGCGCTGTCGCGACCGCCCAGCAGATCGAGCTGGCGTTGCAGTTCCCTGAATGCAATTTCAAGCTCGTAGACCTGATCGTTGCGCGCCTCGTCGACACGCGGCGCCTGGCTCGTCGGACCGATAAAGAGACCCGAGAACAGTGTGGATAGCGACGGATGGTTGAGCCAATAGGCAATCAGGCTCGCGAGCAGATCGGGCCGTCGCAGGAACGGGCTGTCGGGCGGAGTCGCACCGCCAAGGACGAAGTGGTTGCCGCCGCCCGTGCCGGTATGACGGCCGTCGAGCATGAATTTCTCCGGGCTCAGATACGTCTCGTGCGCCGCGTTATAGAGAAATTCGGTGTGCTCGACGAGCTGTTTCCAGTTCGATGCCGGATGAATGTTCACCTCGATCACACCAGGATCGGGCGTGACTTGCAGCACCTTCAGACGCGTGTCGCGCGGCGGCGGATAGCCTTCGACGATCACCGGGATACGCAGGTCGGCGGCCGCGGCTTCGACGGCGGCGAGCAAGTCGAGATATGCGTCGAGCGAGGTCAGCGGCGGCATGAACACATGCATGAGCTTGTTGCCGTTGCCATGTTTCTTGAGCGCATCGGCTTCGGCTTTCGGACCTGCGGCGCGCGCCGGATTGCGTGCTTCGACGCACACGGCGGTACGCGCGATCCACTTCGCGGATTCGCCTCGTTCGGGCATGCGAGTGCTTGCCGAATACGCCGATGCATCGCCCAAGGCTGACGATCCGGTCAATGCTTTCCCCGGACCTGCCGCATCGCTGCCGAGAACATCTGCGCCCGGCTCGGCATTTTGCACACCGGATTCAAAATCCCGGTCGGCGGCATATTGCATGCGAAATTCAGCCGCCCGGCGCAAGGGCATGGACGGCGCAAACGGGTCGTGCTCGTGCTGATACGGATAGTCGCTCTTGGCCACCCACGGCAGCGAATCGAGCGGCATGCGGTAGCCCATCGGCGAATCGCCCGGAATCAGATACATGCGCTCGTCGCGGAAGAACCACGGGCCGCTCGCCCAGTGCGCCGGACGTGTGCCGTCGGCGGCTTCGCGGGCAATGGGCAGCGCGTAGCCGGTCACCGAGGGCAAGCCGGAATCGAACACGCGGAAGAGCCGTGCGCGCTCCAGTTCGTCGTCGAGACGCGAGTCGAACGGGTCCACGTTGACCGGCAGGCGACGCTCGCGCCACAGGTAGTACCAACTGTCTTCGTAGCCCGCCTGAACGTATTTTGCATCCAAGGAAAGCTTGCCCGCGAGATGGCGAATGAAGCGCTCGGCATCTTCGGCGGTGTAGTTGGCGGGCTCGCGTTCGTCCGCGAAGAGCGTGGGATCGCTCCAGCACGGCTCGCCGTCCGCACGCCAGAATAGCGACAGCGCCCAGCGCGGCAACTGCTCGCCGGGATACCACTTGCCCTGGCCGATATGAAGGAAGCCGTTCACGCCGTACTCCGCGCGCAGCTTGTCCATTAGCGTGACCGCGTAGGCGCGTTTGGTCGGACCAAGGGCGTCGGTGTTCCATTCGGGCGCATCGCGGTTGCGCACGGCGACATAGGTCGGCTCGCCGCCCATCGTCAGGCGCACGTCGGAAGCATTCAATTGCGCATCGACCTGATCGCCCATGCGCAGCACGTCACTCCAGTCTTCCTCGCTGTACGGCTTCGTCACACGCGGCGTTTCCAGCACGCGCGTGATGGTCATGGTGTGAGTGAATTCGACTTCGCTCTCATCGACTGCACCTGAAACGGGCGCCGCGCTGTCCGGCTCCGGCGTGCACGCCACCGGAATGTGGCCTTCTCCCGCGAGCAGGCCCGAGGTCGGATCGAAACCGATCCAGCCCGCGCCCGGTAGAAACACTTCGCACCATGCATGCAGATCCGTGAAGTCGACTTCCGTGCCGCTCGGACCGTCGAGCGATTTCGTATCCGGCGCGAGCTGCAGCAGATAGCCCGAGACGAAGCGCGCTGCAAGTCCCAGATGGCGCAGCGTTTCGACGAGCAGCCAGCCTGAATCGCGGCACGAACCGGCAGCGCTGACGAGCGTTTCCTCCGGCGTCTGCACGCCCGGTTCCATGCGGATCAGGTAGCGAATCTCATCGGCGAGACGTTGATTCAATCCGACCATGAAGTCGATGGTCGGCGTCTCCGTACGGTCGATGCTCGCGATGAACTCCGCAAAGCGCGGCGTCAGTTCGCGCTTGATCATGTAGGGTGCGAGGTCGTGGCGCAAATCCGGCGCGTAAGCGAACGGGAATTTTTCGGCGGACGGTTCGAGAAAGAAATCGAACGGGTTATAGACCGCCATCTCGGCGACGAGATCGACCGTCACCTTGAACTCGCGCGTTTTCTCCGGGAAAACAAGGCGCGCCTGATAATTGGCGAACGCGTCCTGCTGCCAGTTGATGAAGTGTTCCTCGGGCTCGACGTTCAACGAGTACGACAGAATCGGCGTGCGGCAATGCGGCGCCGGGCGCAAGCGCACCACTTGCGGCGACAGCCCGACGAGCCGGTCATAACGGTAATGCGTGACATGGTTCAACGCGACGCGAATGGACACACCGGACTCCTTTTATTCAAATGACGCCGCACACGGACAGTGCATCGTGCGCGTCTTATCTGTTGCTTAAGCGTTGCTGTAACGCCAGGCGGGAAGAGCGCTTAACGCGGCACGATGATTGCGTGGACTGCGCGCATCCACGAACACCGCGTCGGTTCCGACGCGAACTCCACCCCTTCCGGCTATCACGATGAAGACTTTTCACTGCAACCGCTGCGATCAGCTCGTGTTCTTCGAGAACACACACTGCGAAAATTGCGGCGCGCGGCTTGGCTACGTGCCCGAACTCAATCAGATCAGCGCATTCGAGGAAACCGGCGACGGCCAATGGAAAAGCCTGCATCCCCTCGCGAAAGACATGTTGTACCGCCCGTGTCATAACTACGAGGTCGAGAACGTCTGCAACTGGGTGGTTCCCGCCGATTCGCCGGAAACGCTCTGCTGCTCCTGCAAGCTGACGAGCGTCATTCCCAACCTCGACAATCCCGACAACCGTACCTACTGGTATCGGATCGAGGCGGCCAAGCGGCGCTTGCTCTATACGCTTTCCGAGCTCGGCCTGCCGGTGATCTCGCGGCAGGAAGACCCGGAACGCGGCCTCGAATTCCGCTTTCTCGAAGGCGATTCGCAAGGCCACGGCGTGATGACGGGTCACGACAACGGCATCATCACGCTCAACATCGCGGAAGCCGACGATGCGCATCGCGAGAAAACGCGCGCCGATCTGCATGAGCCGTATCGCACCTTGCTCGGTCATTTCCGCCATGAAACAGGGCACTATTTCTTCGATCGCCTGATTGGCGACACCGCGCGAATTGCGCCATATCGCACTGCATTCGGCGACGAGCAGCAAGACTACAACGCCGCGCTCCAGCGCCATTACAACGAGGGACCGCCTCCCAACTGGGAAGAGAACTTCGTGAGCAGCTATGCCACGATGCATCCGTGGGAGGACTGGGCCGAGACCTGGGCGCATTACCTGCATATCGTCGATACGCTCGATACCGCCGTGTCCTGCGGCCTCGCGCTCGTCCCCGACAGTCCGCATGAACCGACGCTTACCGACCAGACGCCTGTCGAGGAAACCACCTTCGATAACCTGATGAAACGCTGGTTTCCGTTGACCTATGTGCTCAACAGCCTGAACCGCAGCCTGGGCATGCCCGATGGTTATCCGTTTACGCTCGCCCCGGCGGTGATCGACAAGCTGCGCTTCGTGCATCGCGTCGTCGCGGCGGCGTCGAAACGCTAGGGACGCGTTCAAGCGGAGCCTTGCGACTGGCTCTGCGACTGACCCGTCCCCTGCGTTTGCGTCTGCGTTTGCGAGGGCTCCTGAGTCGCTTCCGGCGTCTCGGGAGCGATAGGCAAGAGAAACTCGCGGCTGATACGGCCTGCAAGATCGTTCACGCGCGCGAGGAAGCTCACGAGATACGCGTGCAGCCCCGCTTGCAGAATCTCGCTGATGCGTCCCGTTCTAAGCTCGGCGCTCAACTGCGCCGCCAGGCGCGACGCCTCGGTCTCGCGACCCTTGGTGACATGACGGATGAGCAGCTCCGCTTCGGCAATGCTCGCCGCAAGCGAGCGCGGCCATTCACCATAGAGGATCAAGAGGCCCGCAACGCGCTCGGGGGTAATGACATCGCGATACACCCGGCGATACACCTCGAAGCCCGATACCGAGCCCAGCACGGCGGTCCAGTGGTGATAATCGAACGGCTGCGCGGAGGTATCGGCGCGCTGCTCCATCATCTCGAACTTCACATCGAGAATGCGAGCCGTATTATCCGCACGTTCGATGAAGGTTCCGAGACGCATGAAGTAAAACGCATCGTCCTTGACGAGCGTGCCGAGCTGAACCCCGCGCGAGAGATGCGAACGAAACTTCACCCACTCGAAGAAGGTATAGGGCTCGCGCTCGAGAATGCCATCGGCCAGCATGCGCTGACAGTCGAGCCACGTCGTATTGAGCGATTCCCACAACTCGCTGTTCGTCGAACTGCGTACAGCGCGTGCATTCTCGCGAGCAGCCCGCAGACAACTCACGATGGACGAGGGATTCGACATGTCCCGCGCCATGAAGTCGACGACCTCGTGGCTCTTCATGCCGTGGTGCGCGGCGGAATAGATGCCGCTTAGTTCGGAGATGGAAAGCATCGCGCGCCAGCCCAGTTCCGCATATTCGTCGGACTGCGGCAAGAGCGACAGCTGATAGTTCGCGTCGAGCATGCGCGCGGTGTTTTCGGCGCGTTCGGTATAGCGCGCCATCCAGAAGAGATGATCCGCGGTACGGCTCAGCATGGGTTTTCCCGGTTGTTGATATGGAGGTTCGCGTCTCGATTCTCGAGCCGGGGCTCTTAGCGTTCAAGCACCCACGTGTCCTTGGTTCCGCCTCCTTGCGATGAATTCACGACAAGAGAACCTTCACGTAACGCGACCCGAGTGAGGCCGCCCGGCACCATGCGCACCTCGTTGCCCGACAGCACGAACGGACGCAGATCGATATGGCGAGGCGCGATGCCTGCCTCCACATACGTCGGGCATGTCGATAGCGCGAGCGTAGGCTGCGCGATGTATTTGTCCGGATGCGCTTCGAGCACCTTGCGAAACTCGGCGATCTGCGCGGTCGTCGATGCCGGGCCGACCAGCATGCCGTAGCCGCCCGCGCCATGCGTTTCCTTCACGACGAGTTCGGGCAAGTGATCGAGCACATACTTGAAGTCGTCTGGCTTGCGGCACATCCATGTCGGCACGTTGTTGAGTATCGGCTCTTCGCCGAGATAGAAGCGCACCATGTCCGGCACATACGGGTAGATCGATTTGTCGTCGGCAATGCCTGTTCCTACCGCATTGCAGAGTGACACGTTGCCCGCGCGATATGCCGAGATGAGGCCCGGAACGCCGAGCGACGAATCTTCGCGGAACACGAGCGGATCGAGGAAGTCGTCATCCACGCGGCGATAGATCACATCGACGCGCTGCGGCCCTTGCGTCGTGCGCATATACACGAAGTCGTGGTCGACGAAGAGATCCTGTCCTTCGACCAACTCGACGCCCATTTGCTGCGCGAGGAACGTGTGTTCGAAATACGCCGAGTTATACATGCCGGGCGTCATCACGACGATCGTCGGATTTTCAACGCCTGCGGGTGCCGCCGCGCGCAATGTATCGAGCAGCAAATCGGGGTAATGCGCAACCGGCGCCACGCGGTTACGCGCGAACAGATCGGGAAAGAGCCGCATCATCATCTTGCGGTTTTCAAGCATGTAGGACACGCCCGACGGCACACGCAGATTGTCTTCGAGTACGTAGAACTCGCCCTGGCCCGCGCGCACGATATCGATACCCGCGATATGCGCATAGATGTCGCGCGTCACCTTAACGCCGCGCATCTCCGGCCGATACTGCGAATTGTTGAGAATCTGCGCCTCGGGAATGATGCCCGCGCGAATGATGTTCTGCTCGTGGTAGATGTCGTGAATAAACCGATTGAGCGCATTGACGCGTTGCCGCAAACCGCGCTCTAGCGCTTTCCATTCGTCTGCGGGAAAGATGCGCGGAATGACATCGAAGGGAATGGTGCGCTCGGGAATGCTGCCGGATGTATCGCTCGTTCCATAGACTGCGAACGTAATGCCGACGCGGCGGAAGTTGAGATCGGCTTCGGCGCGCTTGAGGCTGATTTGCTGTTCGCTCTGCGCGATGAGCCAGGTCATGAAATCGCGGTAATGCTTGCGCGGATCGCCCACGTCATTGAAGGCTGCCGCTGGCACACCGCGCGCCTCCAGCACGCTTTGCTCGAACATCTCGTTGAAGAATGCTTGCGTCATAACCGGTCTTCCATATGAAGTGCATGCTGGGGCGGCGCCCCTTCGCTCGTAATTCTGGTTGCACTCGCAAACGCTCGAAAGCCTGAACGACGCGGCCGACCGGACTCAACCGGTATGTCGTGTTGTTTCTTAGGCGACCTCTAAGCGCGATGCCAACGATAGCCACGATTTTCGTCTGCATCGAATGCGCGGGCAGCCCAGTGCCGTTCAATCAAAAAGCAACTTCAATGCCAATGGTACAAGCCGGAATAAAAACACCTTTATATTGCGCCGATGCCAACATCCATGCACCAGAAAAGCGCATCGGTCCGAACGAGTGCACAGTCTGAGGAAGCCAGACGGCCGCACGACGGTGCGCGTACGCATGAATCGTTGCGCTCCACCGGTATCATAAGCGTCTCACCGCCAGTCTCCGACAGTTTATGAATACGCCCTCTTCTCCCGCTTCGCGCCCTGCCTTGCGCGAACTCACGCCACTCGAAGCACGCGTCCTTGGCGTGCTCGTAGAAAAGCAGCATACCGTGCCGGACACTTATCCTTTATCGCTCAACTCCCTCACCTCGGGATGCAACCAGAAGACCGCACGGGCTCCAGTCATGAACGTGAGCGAGGACGAAGTCCTCACGACCATCGACGGATTGAAGCGCCTCTCGCTCGTGATGGAAGGCAGCAGCAGCCGCGTGCCGCGTTTCGAACATAACGTCAATCGTGTGCTTGGTGTGCCGAGCCAATCGGTTGCCTTGCTCGCTACGTTGTTCTTGCGCGGCCCGCAAACCGCTGCAGAATTGCGTTCGAACAGCGCGCGTCTGCATGGCTTCGCGGACATCTCCTCCGTGGAGAGCTTTCTCGATGAGCTCGCTTCCAACGACCCGCCGCGCGTGATGAAACTGCCGCGCGTGCCGGGCGAGCGCGAAAGCCGCTGGGTGCATTTGCTATGCGGCGAAGTGAGCATGAGCGATTTTCCCGTGCGCGATGTCGCTGAACGCGAGTCTTGGTCGCCATCGGAAGTCGAATCGCTCAAGGCCGAGCAAAAGCGCCTGACACTTGAAGTCAACCAGCTAAGAGCGATGGTTCAGCGCATGGCGGCTGAATTGGGAATCGACCTCGAAGGATCGTCCGACGAAGCATGAGTGTGTCGATCGATCCCGCGGGCTTTAGCGTCAGGCGTGCAATGCTGATCGTCTTCGAGGCGGCTTAGCTTTAGCGCATCGTGCCAGGACCAACTATAAGCGATGGTTTAGCTAATGCTTGACGTAACCGGAAAGGAACACGTAAGCATTAAACGAAGATAGCGTGACATGCGCGCATCAATTACAAATATCTTGGATAATTCGCTCGCAGCGCCAGGCGCAGACAAAAGACGATACTGCGCCGCGCCTCGAACCCGCAACGACGTATGAGGAGAACCAGCGTTGGAACCCGACACGAGCGACCAAAACAAGAACCGTCCATGGCTCTGGGCGACTCTTTTGATTCCCTATATTGCCCTGCTCTGGCTGCCGTTTTATAACGACACGCATCCATCGTTCGCAGGCTTTCCCTTCTTCTACTGGTATCAGTTTCTTTGGGTGCCGCTCACGTCGCTTTTGCTTTATGTCGTGTATCGGGGCATCAAATGAACGATCTCAATCCAGTCAATCCGGTTGCGATGACCATCTTCATCGCGTTCTTTCTGTTGGTCACCGTCGTCGGCTTCTTTGCGGCGCGCTGGAAGCGTGGCGATCTTACGCAACTCCATGAATGGGGCTTGGGCGGCCGGCAATTCGGCGTTTTGATTTCGTGGTTCCTGGTCGGTGGCGATTTCTATACCGCCTATACGGTGATCGCGGTTCCCGCACTGGTCTATTCGGTCGGCGCGTACGGCTTTTTCGCGCTGCCTTATACGATCATCGTGTACCCGTTCGTGTTCGCGGTAATGCCCAAGCTCTGGAAAATCGCGCACGCCAAAAATCACATCACCGCTGCGGACTATGTGCACGGCGAATACGGCGGCAAGTGGTTTCCTGCTGCCATCGCGTTGACAGGCATCGTCGCGACCATGCCTTATATTGCGCTGCAACTGGTCGGCATGCAGGTGGTCATCAAGGGACTTGGCGTGACGGGCGAATTGCCGTTGATCGTCGCGTTCGTGATCCTCGCGCTCTACACCTACACGAGCGGCCTGCGCGCGCCCGCGATGATCGCGTTCGTCAAGGACATCATGATCTATATCGTCGTGATCGCGGCCGTGTGGGTCATTCCGTCGAAGCTCGGCGGCTATGCGCATGTGTTCGATACCGCCGATCAGTTCTTCAAGGCCAAGGGCGGCGCAACGGGCATCACGCTCAAGCCCGCGCAATTCACGGCGTATGCTTCGCTTGCGCTTGGATCGGCGCTTGCGGCATTCATGTATCCGCATACCATGACCGCCGTGCTGTCTTCGTCGTCCGCGACCACGGTGCGCAAGAACGCAATCTTTCTGCCCGCTTATACCTTGCTGCTGGGCCTGATCGCATTGCTCGGCTATATGGCGATCGCGGCGGGCATTCATGTGAAATCGGCGTCGGATGTCGTGCCCGCGCTCTTCAACACGCTGTTTCCCTCGTGGTTCGTGGGCTTCGCGGCGGCGGCCATTGCCATTAGTGCGCTCGTGCCGGCCGCGATCATGTCGATCGGCGCGGCGAATCTTTTCACACGCAACTTGTGGGGACCGCTGATCTCGCCGGACATGACGCCCGCTTCGGAAGCCGCGACGGCCAAGGTGGTATCGCTCGTCGTGAAGTTCGGCGCGCTGCTGTTCATCGTCTTCCTGCCGACGCAATATGCCATCGACCTGCAATTGCTCGGCGGCGTGTGGATTCTGCAAATATTCCCCGCTATCGTGTTCAGTCTCTACACGCGCCGCATGACGATGCCCGGCCTCTTTCTCGGCTGGCTCGTCGGTATCGTGCTCGGCACTGGACTTGCCATCTCGCAAGGGCTCAAGCCGGTGTATGTCCTGCATGTAGGCGCGGGATCGTGGCCGCTTTATATCGGCCTGATTGCGCTGGCGGTGAATATCGTCGTGACGTTCGCGGTATCGCTCGTGACGCATCGCCGCGTGGTGCCCGCGGTTTAGCGCCATGGAAAAAGCCCGGCGCTTGACGGCGTCGGGCTTCTTTGCCGAGTGATAGTATCGATGGAGCATGCCCTTCTCATCTTCCGTCGAGTGCCATGTCCGCCTCTTCCATCGCGAACACGCTGTTCGCACCCGGCAAGCTCTCCATCGGCCTTACGCTTCCCTTGGTAACGTCGGGCCGGACCGCAGTGGACTTTAGCGAGCAGCTAGAACTCGCGCGTCTTGCAGATCAACTCGGCTTTCGTGCGCTATGGGTGCGCGATGTCCCGCTCAATAGCATCGACTATCCCGATCCCGTCGGACACCTCGATCCGTGGGTCCTGCTCGGCGCGCTTGCATCGAATACGCAGCGTATAGCGCTTGCAAGCGGAGCAATCGTGCTCACGTTGAGACACCCGCTTCATATCGCCAAGGGCGCCGTTTCCGTCAATGCGCTTTCGCGTGGACGCTTCATTCTCGGTGTCGGCTCCGGTGACAGGCCGCCCGAATATGCGGCCTTCGGGCGCGATCCTGAAGAACGCCGCGACTTATACAAACGGCATTGGGAGACGCTCGCTGCGGCCATCGAGGTGCCCTCGCGCGTCATTCCGGACCGCGAGCCCGAAGGTGCGCCCGCATTCTTTCTGCGGCCTGAGCAGGACGCTTCGATTCCCTTGATCGCAGTCGGCTCCGGCGGTCAAAGCGTCGACTGGATTGCGCGTCACTCGCTCGGCTGGATGACTTATCACCGTGAACCGCAAGCGCAGCGCGGCCGCTATAGCATGTGGCGCGCAGCGGTCGAGCGCGTGTCGCCCGGCGAATTTCGCGCATTCGGCGTGGCCATGCGTCTCGACTTGAGCGAAGATCCCGACGAACCCGCCAGCGATATTTCTCTTGGCTATCGCACGGGTTATCGCGCGTTGATCGACCTGCTGCGCGCCATGCGGGATAACGGCACGCATCACGTCACGCTGAACGTTTCGTCTGAGCGGCGCGAGGCACGCGCGGTCATCGAGGAAGTCGCGAGATACGTGTTACCCGAATTTAATCGCTAAACGCA
Organism: Caballeronia sp. GAWG1-1; assembly: GCF_023631465.1. Taxonomy (NCBI): domain Bacteria; kingdom Pseudomonadati; phylum Pseudomonadota; class Betaproteobacteria; order Burkholderiales; family Burkholderiaceae; genus Caballeronia; species Caballeronia sp. GAWG1-1. The sequence goes on along the minus strand of NZ_JALQDB010000037.1, from coordinate 437,717 downwards.
TATGACCAGGCTTGCTTCCTTGCCCACCAACGATATCGTTGCACTCGACGCCATTGCGCTATCCCAAGCTATCCATGCACGAGAAGTATCTTGCGTCGAAGTGATGAACGCGTATCTGGCGCAAGTGGATGGCCTCAACCCGCAAGTCAACGCGATTGTCGCGATGCAGGATCGCGAGAGTCTTCTAAAGCTCGCAAGCGAGCGCGACACGCAGTTGGCGCGTGACGGAAGTCTTGGCGTGTTGCATGGTTTTCCTCAAGCGCCCAAGGACATTTTGCCCGTCGCCGGCATGGTGACGACCAAAGGCTCGCCCCTCTTAGCCAAGCAAATCACGCAAACCGATGCGTTTATTTTCGAACGCACGCGTCGCGCAGGCGCGGTCTTCATTGGCCGCACCAACTCTCCCGAGTTCGGCCTTGGCGGACATACCTATAACCCCGTTTATGGTTTGACGCGCAACGCATTCGATCCATCTCGGTCGGCTGGCGGAAGCAGTGGCGGCGCAGCCGTTGCGGTCGCGTTGCGCATGCTTCCCGTGGCCGATGGATCGGACATGATGGGCTCGCTGCGCACGCCTGCGGCATTCAACAACGTGTTCGGATTTCGCAGTACACCGGGATGCGTGCCGTATGGCCCCGCCGACGAAGTGTTCTATCAGCAATTCAGCGTCGCCGGTCCAATGGCGCGCACGGTCCCCGAACTCGGCCTCCTGCTTTCGGTGCAAGCGGGATTCGATACGCGCGCCCCACTCTCGCGCCGCGACGATTCACCGGCGGCATTTGCCAGTGCCTTGGAGCGCGATATGCGTGGCACGCGAATCGGCTGGCTTGGCGATCTGAACGGATATCTGCCTACCGAGACGTCCTTGCTCGATACCTGTAGCGCCGCCTTGCGTCACTTTGAAACGGCAGGTTGCACGGTCGAAGCGGCAGATTTGAAATTCGATTTCAATCGCTTGTGGCAAGCGTGGATCGATTTACGCAGCTTCGCCATTGCGGGCGCTAATGCGCCGCTTTATCGCGATGCCGCTAAGCGCGCATTGCTAAAGCCCGAAGCCGTATGGGAAATCGAGCGCGGACTGGGTCTTTCGGGAGAAGACGTCTACTGCGCCGCACTGGACCGTTCGGTGTGGTATCAAACGCTGAACGCGCTATTCGAAAGTTATGATTTTCTGGTGCTGCCTGCGGCACAAGTCTTCCCCTTCGATGCCACGCTCAACTGGCCTCATTCCATAGGCGCACGAACAATGGATACCTATCACCGATGGATGGAAACCGTGGTGCCCGCAACCATGGCGTCCTTACCCGCGTTGTCGGCGCCAGCCGGTTTCGGTCCTGCGGGTTTGCCAGCCGGAATACAAATAATCGGGCCGGCGCAAATGGATCTTGCCGTGTTGCAAGTCGGGCTTGCCTACGATCGCGCAAGCGGCTATTCCAGCATGCGCAGTCCGTTGCTTGCTTAGCGGGATTAAACCGCGCTAAGCGCATTTCAAGTGTTTGCTTCTTGCACGCTTGCCGCTTTCTTTCCTGCCGGACGAGCTTTGCTCTTGGCGCCCGCTGCCTTAGACGATCCTGCCGGACTGTCACGACGCGCGCCCGTTTTGCCGTTCGATGCGCCGTCGATCAAATACACGCTACGGTCTGCTACATCCTTGATCCAGGCCGGTGGACGCGCGTGCCCACTCCAAGTCAGACCGCTCGCGGGGTCACGATACTTAGGCGGCATCTTCGATTTCTTGACGGCCTTCCTGGACGAAGCCACATTCTTCGACCCCACCGGACGCCCACGCTTCTTGACGCCAGGCGAACTGTCGCTCTTGTCGAGATCCGCCGTAGTCAGGCCATATTCCTGCATCAGCGCGCGAATGTTTGCGATGACCTCGCTCGATTTACGTTCACGCAATGCATCTGCACGGCGCTGCAATTTTTGAATCTGAGTTTCCAACTGAGCCAATGTAACCATTCTTCCCCCGTTTGATATCCTGCATAGGTCTAGGGAATGAGCGTACGAGAATTGATAAAGGCTTAAACAATGAAGCATTAATCTCGACGCGCACACTCACCCGTCGAGACATCTTAAAGCGATACCATTGTTATAGCGGCAATCGCTCAAAAGATTACTTTTTATTGCTTTCGGCCTAATTGCGTTCGATGCGCTTGACGTGCTTTAACCGCGCACGGCGCAATGGCTTGATGAATATGGCGTTGGCGAAACAATCAAAAAAGCGGTGTGGCGAGGCGTGCATTGCACACGCCCTCTTGACGACTTCTCAGCTTTCCTGCGCCATCTCGGCAGGCTCGTGCACATCCGTCACGAGCGCTCCCGCGAGAATCATCGCGCCGCTATTGAGCGGCACGGAACTGCCCACGCGCCTTGGCCGGTACACCGGCTGCCCGCGCCTGATCACCTGCCCGCTTAGCACGCACGTTCCGCCCTTACGCGCCGTGCAAAGTGCCCACACCTGCTCGGAATAATTGAATGAGGTGGGATCGTGCCATGAAAGCGCCAGTGTCGATTCGCTCAAGCGCTCCAACACGCGAATGTTCACGCTTTCCGCGCCCGCCGCCCGCGCTAATGCGTTCGATGGCTCGCGCGTGAAGGCACGCGGCATCAGCCCATGGGTCTCGCCAGACTGCGATCGTCGGCTTGACCGGCTATCGAGCAATGCCAGGGTACGGCTCCAGGGATCCATCGTCGATGGAAGCTTCATGTTCCGCTCCTGCTGGCGGCAACAGGCGTCCGCGAAGCAAGCCGGACCGCTGCCTGGTGAACTTTCGGGAATGCACGACGCGCCATCTTTGACACCGGGGCGAGCCGCGCCAGGTCGAACCGTTATCGACTCCTGCTCTTGGTGGAGACACTGCTCTGGACATTCGATCTAGAGTAGTACACCTGAGCATGCATTGTTTTTATTTTTCTTTCCATTCTTTTGTAGAAAATGACAAGCGTCGGTCGCTCGATCGGGCCGTCCGGCCCGCCATTTGAGACGCGGCGGGGAAAGCGAACGCGTAATGCATTAGCGAACGAACGTTCGGCAAACCCTTTAGAATACTTTAGCGGCTTCCCATGTCACCGTAATGAAGGAAGTCGTTTGCCTGCTTGCGCACGTTTGCCGAACGATGAAGCATGCGCGGAGCGGTGAATTTCTGACAAAATAAAAACCGCGAACCGGACAACCCTGTCGAATCATGACAAGCAAGATGAACGTCAATGCCAGCGTCTCGGCGGACCGCGCGTCCGTCAGTTTCGTTGCCTTCTCGCGCGAGCAGGCCATTCAGTGCAACATCACGCGCAAGGCATTGGAGCAATATTTTTGGGCGCCCGTCGGTGCTACCGACGAGCGTCTGCTCAAAGCGTTAAGCGATGGCTACGAGCGCATCAGCGCTCGCGTTCATCGTAAATTCCTTGCTCATCCGTCGAGTTCGGTCACGCTCGACGTCGTCGATTTTTCCACTTGACGCGGCTCAACGCGCCGCCTGCGTCGACTTGCGCATTTTGGTGACGTCCTCGACGTTGACGGCGGGCGTGTTGTTGTTCCATGCGCCGCGAACGAACGCTAGTACGTCCGCTATCTGCTGATCGCTCAGTACCGGCGCATAGCGAGGCATGGGATAAGGCGCCGGCACGCCTTGAATGACGAGGTCGCCAGTACCGTTCAGCGTCACGTTAATGAGCGACGACGCATCCTTTTCCAGCACGTTGGGATTGCCCGCCAAAGGCGCGAGCATCGGCGCAAAGCCACGACCGTCCACGCCGTGGCAATGCATGCAATACGCCGTGTAGACACGCGCGCCCGAATCCGATGCAGCCGGACGCGCCAGGGACACCTTCGTGGCCTTGGCATCATACGAATACGGCGCGTTGCCGTTACCGCCCGCTGCCGGCAGCGACTTCAGATAACTCGCCATGGCCGCCACATCGCTGTCGTTCATGGCTTGCGTGCTGTTGTTGATCACGCTCGTCATTGCGCCGAATGCGGACGCGTGCCCGTTCGCGCCGGTTTTGAGGAACGTCGCGATATCCTGCTCGCTCCATCGGCCAAGACCGGTGTTGTGTTCGGCGGTGAGGTTCGATGCAAACCAGTTGTCGAGCAAACCTCCGGTTAAATAGACGCTGCTCGTTTCGTCGAGTCCTTTTTCCTGGAACGCGATACCCCGTGGCGTATGACACGAGCCGCAATGGCCCAAGCCTTGAATGAGATAGGCGCCACGGTTCCAGGCGACATCCTTGCCGGCTTTATCGCGGTACACGCCCTTCTCGAGAAATACCATATTCCAAAGCTTGAGCGGCCAGCGCATGGTGAGCGGCCATTTGAAGTCTGGTTCGCGATTAGCCTGCTTGATCGGCGCGACGCCATGCATGAAATACGCATAAAGCGCATGCATGTCCTCATCGTTGATCTTTGCATAAGACGGATAAGGCATGGCCGGATAAAGATTATGGCCATCCTTGGCAACGCCCTCGCGCAAGGCTTTAGCAAAATCCTCTTCCGTATAGCGGCCAATGCCTGTGTCGGGGTCGGGCGTGATATTGGTCGTATAGATGGCGCCTAACGGCGTCATCATCGGCAAGCCGCCGGTCATGGGTTTGCCGCGCGGAGCGGAATGGCAGGCCACGCAATCGCCGGCTTTGGCAAGGTAAGCGCCGCGTGCGACGAGTGCATCGGCGGATGCATCCGCTGCATGCGCGAGTGTCGACGTCACGGCATACGCTGCAAAACAGGCAGCCACGAGAGGCTTGAATACGTCTTTCATGTCGGCCTCCGTCAAGCGCTTTGCAACTGGTTGCCGACTGGTAATTGCCTCAGTCGCTTGCCGGTGGCGGCATAAATCGCATTGGTGATGGCGGGGGCGAGTGCCGCCGTGCCCGGTTCGCCGATTCCTCCCGGCGCTTCGCTGCTCTTGACGATATGCACTTCCACCGGCGGCGTTTCGTGAATACGCAGTATCCGGTAGTCGGTGAAATTGCTCTGCTCGACGCGGCCGTCCTTGATCGTGATCTCGCTATAAAGCGCCGCCGTGATGCCGAATATGATGCCGCCTTGCACCTGCGCCTCGACCGTATTCGGATTGACGACCATGCCGCAATCCACCGCGCATACGATTCGACTGACCTTCACCGCGCCGGCTTTATCGACCGCGACGTCCGCCACGATTGCGAAGTAGCTGCCGAACGCATGCATGACCGACACGCCGCGCCCCTGACCTTGCGGCATGGTTTGCTTGCCCCATTCCGCCGCCTGCGTGGCGACATCGAGCACATTGCGCGCGCGCGGCGACTTGCCGAGCAGATCGCGTCGATACTGCACGGGATCGATCTTCGCCTGCGCCGCGAGTTCGTCGATGAAACTCTCCACGACGAACGTGCCACGCGTCGGTCCCACGCCGCGCCAGAATGCGGTCGGCACCTCGCGTGGCTCCTGGCGCACGTAGTCCACGAGTTGATTCGGCAGATCGTAGGGAAGATCGGCGGAGACTTCCACCGCATCCGGGTCGATGCCATTCTTCACCGCCGGCGGCGCAAAACGCGCAAGCACCGACGAACCGACGATGCGATGCGTCCACGCCACGGGCTTGCCGTTCGCATCGAGACCGGCCGACAGCGTGTCGTGATAGCAAGGACGAAACATGTCGTGCTGAATGTCTTCCTCGCGCGACCATGTGACCTTGACCGGCACGCCAAGCTGCTTGCCTATCTTGAGCGCTTGCGTGGCCATGTCGAATTCGAGCCGTCGACCGAAGCCGCCGCCGAGCAGATGGTTATGCACGACGATCTTTTCGGGCGGCAAGCCCGTGGCTTTGACGCCTGCATCGACGACACGCGTGGGCACCTGAGTGCCTAGCCAGACATCGCAACCATCGGCGCGCACGTGCACCGTGCAGTTGATCGGCTCCATCGTCGCGTGTGCGAGCAACGGCTGCACATAGACGGCATCGACACGCGTCTTGGCATTGGCAAACGCCTTGTCGACATCGCCGTCCTTGCGCGCCACGGCGCCCGAGCGTCGTGATGCGCTCGCCATTTCATCGACAAGTTGTTTCGTCGATGTGTTCGCGCCCGCGCCTTCGTTCCATTCGATCACGAGTGCGGCCGCGCCACGTTTGGCGGCCCACGTATGATCGCCGATGACCGCCACGCCGTTATCGAACTCGATGACCTGCTTCACGCCCGGGATTTTTTTGGCGTGACTGTCGTCGACGGAAACGAGCGTGCCGCCGAAAACCGGGCAGTTCACGATGGCCGCATAGACCATGTCGGGCAAGCGCACGTCGAGACCGAATACCGCCGTGCCATCCACTTTTTCGGGAGAATCCAGACGCTTGGCGGGCGTGCCGATCAGCTTGAAGTCCTTGGGGTCTTTGAGCTTGATGTCTTTGGGAACCGGCAATCTGGCGGCTGCTTCGACGAGTTCGCCATAACTTGCGCTGCGTCCGCTCGATGCCTGCGTGACCTTGCCGCCTGCGGCGCTGCATGTCGATGCATCGCATTGCCATTGCTGCGCCGCAGCCGCTATGAGCGTCATGCGTGCGGCGGCGCCTGCCTTGCGCATCGGTTCCCATGCATAACGAATCGACGTTGAACCGCCGGTGAGTTGACCGCCCAGCAACGGGTCCATGAAAAGCTTTTCGTTGGGCGGCGCATGCGCAATCGCTACGCTGTCGAGCGGCACTTCCAGCTCTTCGGCGATCAACATGGGCAGCGCCGTATAAACGCCCTGTCCCATCTCGACCTTCGGCATGATGAGCGTGACCTTGCCGTTCTTGTCGATCTGCACGAAGGCGTTGGGCGCGAATACGCCGTCTTGCGGCGTTTCGACACCATCGCCGGCAATAACGGACTTGCCGCTCTTCTGATCCTGGCTCGCGGCCGGCAGACTAAAGCCGATCAATAAGCCGCCGCTGGCAGCCGCGCCTATCGTTACGCCGAACTTGAGAAACGCACGGCGCGAGAATGTCCCGCGCGACGCATGACGTCCCGCCTCGATTAAGCCTTGCGACATCTCAGGCCTCCTTCGCGGCTTGCTTGATCGCCGCGCGGATGCGGTGATACGTCCCGCAGCGGCAGACGTTGCCCGCCATCGCGGCGTCGATGTCGTCGTCGGTCGGATTGGGAACGGTCGTGAGCAATGCGGTCGCGGACATGACTTGTCCGGACTGGCAGTAGCCGCACTGCACCACATCCAGCTGACGCCATGCGGTTTGCACCTTCTTGCCAGCGGGTGTGTCGCCGACGGCTTCGATCGTCGTCACCTTGCGCTCACCGACAGCCGCCACAGGCAGCACGCATGAACGCACGGCGACGCCGTCGAGATGAACGGTGCAGGCGCCGCATTGCGCGATGCCACAGCCGAACTTGGTGCCCGTCAGGCCCACAAGATCGCGCAGCACCCAAAGCAAGGGCATGTCGGGCGGCGCATCGACGGTATGCGTCTGGCCGTTGATGGAAAGCGTGGTCATTGGGCGGCTCCGGCTTATTAATGGTTATCGGATATCGCATGAGGCTGAAGGCGTGGGGCCGGCCGTCAGTCTTTGAATTCATCGCGTCTCGAATGCAAGGCGACTAAGCACGAGGCAAGCGGATTGTAGCGCCGCATTAAAAAAGGAGCATGGATGGCGACGCCTTTAGCTCAGACGGCTTTAGCACCATGTTGCTTTGCAGGCTTAAGGAATGAGGCATTTGCTTTAAGGCGTCAACATAAAGTACCAAGCGCGATCGACAGTTAGTTGCATGATAAAAGCTAAGGCGAGTTGCTTCACGGCCCTCTCGCCTATTGGCAAGTTAGCGAATCATTTCCCAGTTTGCATAGAACACACGTCGCATGGACATGACGCCAAGACGCACCGCCGCGACCATGACGTCAAGCACGCGCGCAAAATGCGAAGGCCTCAAGACATCGAGAAAAATGCAGTACCGCAAGCGATCAGATTCGTTGACCGACCGATGCACGAGCGTATCGTCGAAAATGAATAGCGGATCGTCGTGCCAATAATGACGACGCCCCGCTACTTCGATAAAGACATTTTCGTCGTCGATAGGACGGAGGTTGTAAAGACAACGCAAGGTAAGACGCAGCGGTCCGTAATGCACTGACGTACTCTGCCGCTCATTGAAAACCGATATGCCGATGGTCTTGACGTATTTGAAGTCGCGCGCCAATTCCGGTAAGTCAAGCGAACTATCGACAGGCATGCCATACCAGCGCACAAAACACATGCCGCGGCGCTTGCTTGCCATTTGCCCTCCGAGGCGCGCGTTCACTAGCGGAAGATGGGCGTTGAAAGCGGCGATGATCGAGCGAATCTCGTCTTGATGCGCGGCCGGTAACTGCGAGAGATCGTAGACGCCGTGATTGCGTTCGCAGATGAGATCGACCAGCAAATTGAAGGGAGAAAGCACCCACGTAAGCAGGCCATTGCCAAGAAAATAACGCCGCCAGTTGGCTGCATCGAACTGGCGGCTGCGTTGAAAATCCGCTAAGCCGCTTGCCAGGAAACAGAGCGTAAGGACAGGCAAGAACCTTAGAAGAAGCGCCAGAATCGCAAGATAGAGCAGATCCTTTCGTCTCACATTCGGCCTCGGCGAGCGTCGTCGTTGACCGTTACATCTTAGTACGGGTTATGTCAGCGAGAAAACGCCTGCTTAAGAAAATGCGGCGCGCTTGCAACACCTGCTTCAAGCGCTCTTAGGCTTGAGCAAAACCTTGATTGAGTCGAGTGAATTGGCGGTCTTGATCGCTTCGTCCCATTCTTCCAGGGAAAAGTCGTGCGTGACGATGCCCTTGGAAGTCACGAGCCCGCGCGCCAGCAAGTCGATAGCGATGGGATAGCAATAAGGACCGAGATGCGCGCCGCGCACGTCGAGTTCTTTGCGGTCGCCGATGATCGACCAGTCGACCGTCGTATCCGCACCGAACACGGAGAACTCCACGAAGCGTCCAAGCTTGCGAATCAATTCCAGCCCTTGCGACACGCCGGCAGGCACGCCCGTGGTTTCGATATAGACATCGCAACCGTATTGGTCCGTGATCGAGCGGATGATGTCGAGCGCGTTATCGCTCTTGGGATTGATGGTGATATCCGCGCCGTATTCGCGCGCGAGTTCCAGCCGCTCATCCACGAGATCGATCACGACCAGCTTCTTGGGCGTCTTGAGATGCGCGACTTGCGTCATCATCAAGCCGAGCGGTCCCGCGCCTGCGATCACGACGACATCGCTTAGCTGAATATCGCCGCGATTCACCGTATGAATGGCACACGCGAGCGGCTCGATGATCGCGGCATCTTCGAGCGAGATGCCGTCCGGAATCTTGTGAACAATGGCTGTCGGCGGGAAGCGCATGTATTCGGCCATGCCGCCATCCGCCACTTCACGCTGAAAGCCGAAGATGTTATGCACTTCGCACATCCAGTATTGCCCGGACTTGCAATAGCGGCACTTCGCGCACGGCACGATCTGTTCGGCGATCACGCGGTCACCCTTGTTCACGCCGAAGTGCTCGGCCGCGCCCTCGCCCAGTTCTTCCACGTAGCCGAAGAATTCATGGCCTGGAATGACCGGCGCCTTGACCCAAGGGTTCGGGCCGCCCCAGAACATCTTTGCGCCCGACCAGCATTTGCAGTCGCTCGCGCAGATTCCGCATGCGGCAATGCGAATGACGATCTCGTTTCTGCCCGGCGTCGGGCGCGCGACGCGCTCCACGCGATAGTCCTTCGGCGCGCGGCACACAATGGCCGTCATATCCGTCATGTTCGTGTCTCCGGTTATCGTTTTGACGTTCGTTATTCTTCGAGCACGATCTGCACTTTCACATCCGTAGGCAGGCCGCTCGATGCTTCCTCGAACGCCTTGATACCATCGGCGAAGGGGAATGTGCGCGAGATGAACGGCTTCACATCGAGCTTGCCGGATGCGATCAGCTGGATCGCACGCGGGAAAATATTCGCGTAGCGGAATACGGATTCGATGCGCGCTTCCTTGATCTGCACGGCGACCACATCAAGGGCAATGGCGCGCTGCGGCATGCCGACCAGCACGAGGCAGCCACTGGGACACAACAGATCGACAATGCCCTCGAAGGCCTTTTCATTACCGCTCGCCTCGATCACGATATCCGCGCCCCAGCCGTCGGTCAGTTCGGCGATCACGTCCTTCGCATTGCGTTCGCGGATATTCACGGCCGTCACGCCCTGCACCGCGCCAATGAGATCGAGCTTCTCCTGCACGAGATCGCAGACGATGGCGCGGCTGCATCCACCTGCGAGCGCCGCCAGCGCGCACATCATGCCGATGGTGCCCGCACCCAGCACGACGGCGACATCGCCCGGCTTGATCGCGGCTTTCTTCGCAGCCTGCAAGCCGATGGAGAGCGGCTCGACGATCGCGCCTTCGGCAAAGCTCACGTTGTCCGGCAACTTGTACGTGAAGGCCGCGGGATGCACGACGAACGGCGCGAGACAGCCATGCACGGGCGGCGTGGCCCAGAAGCGCACCTTGGGGTCGAGGTTATAAAGCCCTTCACGCGATGCACGCGACTCCATGTCCGGCACGCCGGGTTCCATGCACACGCGGTCGCCCGCCTTGAGATTGCTCACTTCATCGCCGACCTCGATGACCGTGCCCGACGCTTCATGCCCGAGCACCATCGGCTCATTGACGACGAACGGTCCTATGCGGCCATGCTGGTAGTAGTGAATGTCGCTGCCGCAAATGCCCACCGTGTGAATGCGGATACGCACGTCGCGCGGTCCGACCACCTGCGGCAAGCTGAACGGCCGCAAGCTGATACGCCGTGCTTCTTCGAGAACCAGTGCTTCCATCGTCGTTCCTTCCTTGAAATGTTCATTGTTGGCTAGCCCGCCTGAAAGCCGCCGTCGATGGCGAGGCTCACGCCGCTGACCATGCTGGAATCGTCGCTTAGCAGATAGGCGATGGAGCGTGCCACTTCCACGGGCTGCACGAAGCGGTTCAGCGGAATGCGCGCGAGCATCGGGCCGGATTTGACGGGGTCGCTCCAGGCTCGCTCGGCCATGGGCGTCATCGTCACGACAGGGTTCACGGCGTTGACGCGGATGCCGTGCCGTCCGAGTTCGACGGCCATCACGCGCGTCATTGCGTCGAGTCCGCCCTTGGACGCGCAATACGCCGCATGCAACGGCAAGCCGACGGTCGCCGACAAGCTCGACACGTTGACGATGGCCCCGCCCGCATTGCGCGCGATCATGCTCTTCGCGCACTCCTGCGCGACGATCATCGCGGCGCGCACGTTGACGTTCATGGTGAGATCGAACGCTTCGGCGGTCGTCTCGAGAAACGGCTGCAATTGCGCGATGCCCGCGCAGTTCACGAGCAGATCGACCGGTTGCGCGCCGCGCGCGGCTTCGCGGGTGGCATCGGCATTTGCGAGATCGACGGCAATGGTTTCGCAGCCGGTCTCTTCCTTGAGTTGCACGAGGTCGGCAGCGCTGCGGCTCAAGGCAACGACACGCGCGCCGCGTTCGATCAGGAGATGCACGGTCGCGTGGCCGATGCCCTTGCCCGCGCCGGTGACGAGCACGGTCTTGCCTGCAAACTCGCGGTTACGGTCGATGGTGTCGGTCATGTTCTCTTCAAGGTTCGTCGCAGAGTCGCCGCGCCGTGTCTTCATCGGTCACGAGCACCGACGGATAGCGTCCGCGCAACGCCGCACGCGTGACATGAAACTTCTTCGCCCCGCCACTGACGAGAACCACGCGACGCAGCTTGCGCAAGTCTTCGAGCGTGATCGCAACGGTGCGGCGATTCAGCGGATGATCGATCAGCTCGCCGTCTTCATCCATGAAATGCCCGAGCATGTCGCCGACCGCGCCTGCTTTTTCGAGCGTGCGCAATTGCTCCGGATTGTCGATGCCATAGGTTACGACGAGGGATTCCGTCAGATCGCCGCAAGTCAACAGGGCGAGGTCGGAGTTGCGCGCGAGTTCGTAGGTCTCGCGCACGGTGCCTTCCTGCAGGATCACATCGCGCGCCTTCTGGCTGCTGACGTAGATGGGCGCGGCGAACAGATATCCGTCCGCGCGGCAGATATCCGCGAAGTCGGAAACGATGTCGAACGTGTTGATGCTCGGGCAATGCGAGAGGCCGCCTTGCAGCGACACCGCTGACACCGCGCCATAACTGCGTTGCGGCATGGCGCGCAGCACGGCGCGGATCGTGCGTCCCCAGCCAAGCCCGATAGTTTGCCCTGCAACTATCTGCCTCGAAAAGTAGCTCGCCGCGCCGATGCCGAGCGCCGCGTTGTTCGCTTCGGTGTTCGCACCGGTCGGCACGACCACCGCGCATTCAAGACCGAAGCGTTTGCTGAGCGCTTCTTCCAGCGCGACGCATGGCGCTATCTTGCTGTTGATGGTGATCTGCACGAGACCCGACTCGCGGCTTGCCGCGAGCAGCCGGTTCACGCGCACGCGGTTGCTGCCTATACGTTCCGCGATCTCCTGCTGCGTCAGGTTGCCGACGTAGTAGTGCCACGCGACGCGCGCCTGCAATTCCTCTTCCGAGTCGATGGATTCGTCGGTTTCGGCGAAGGCTAGGGGTGGTACTGTCTTGCTCATATCGAGTGTCTGGTCACAATGGAAGGCCGAAGGAGTCTACTTCACCGCGCCCATCGTGAGACCTTGCACCAGCCGCCCAGACACGAGCAGCGCGAAGACGACCATCGGCAGGACGATCAGCGTACCCGTGGCCATGATCTCGCCCCAGGGCAATTCGTAACCGCTCATGTAGCTCGTCGCGGCGACCGGCGATGTAATGGCATCGGTGCGTGTCAGCACGAGCGCATATAGCAGATCGTTCCACGAGAAAATGAAAGCGAAGATGGCGGATACGACGATGCCCGGCATCGCGAGCGGCAAGTTGATGCGCCAGAACACGCGCCACGGCGACGCGCCATCGAGCCGCGCGGCCTCGTCGAGTTCCACGGGAATATTGCGGAACTGGTCGGTGCAGATCCATACGACGATCGGCAACGAGAACGTCAGATAAAGAAGAATCAGCACGATGTGCGTATCGACGAGATCGAGCTTGGTCGCAATCAGAAAGAACGGCACCGCGAGCACCACGGGGCTCACCATGCGGTTCGAGATGAACCAGAACCACAGGTCTTCCTTGCCACGAAATTCGAAGCGTGCGAGCGCGTAGGCAGCAGGCGCGCCGAGCAGAATGGCAAGCACCGTCGTGCTGCTCGCGATGATGAGCGAGTTGAGCAGACTGCCCGCCACGTCATGCTCGAAAAGCGCCGCCGAATAGTGATGAAACGTGGGACTGAACAGCCACTTCGGCGGATACGCGAGCGCGTCGGACTGGCTCTTCAGGCTCGTCGTCACCATCCAGTAGAACGGAAACACGGACGACAGAAAGACGATCGCCAGACCGAAAAAGTGCCATACGGTGGCGCGTTTGCGTGCGGCACGCGCACGCAAGGCACGCTTGGTCATGCCGCCATTCGCGGCTTGCAGAGTCGGAGAACTCACGCGGCCTCCCGGTACACGAAGCGGATATAAAGACGCGACAGCACGATAGTCAGGATCAAGAGAATGATGGCCTGAGCGGACGCCATGCCCTGATCGAAGAGACGAAAGCCCACGCGCTGGATATAGATGCTGATGAACTCCGTCGCGGTGCCGGGGCCGCCGCGCGTCATGGTGAAGACGGCATCGAACATCTTCAGCATGTCGGCCGAGCGCAGAATGAGGATGGCCGTCAAACCCGGCAGCAAATACGGTCGCTGCAAGTGCCAAAGAATCATGCTCCACTTCGGCGTTTCGAGGCGCGCCGCTTCCTCGGCTTCCTTCGGCACCATGGAAAGCCCGGCCAGCAGAATCAGCGCGCAAAACGGCGTCCACTGCCAGATATCCATGATCATCACGGAGACGAACGCAAGCGTCGGATCGGCAAGCCAGTCTTGCGGCGGAATGCCGAAGAGGCCCGCCAGATAGTTCGCCACGCCGAACTGCCGGTTGAAGATCAGGCGGCCGATTAGGCCCACGACCGCGTAAGTTGTCGCCATTGGAATGACGAGGCTCACGCGAGCGGCGGCGCGCATCCATCGCAGGTCGATACGGTGCAGCATCAACGCCGCAAAGAGCCCGAGTGCGACCTCGATCGGCAAGGTAAGACAAAGGAACAACGCAGTGCGGCCGAGCGCGCCCCAGAATGAGGGATCGGTGAGCGTCGCCACGTAATTGTCGATGCCCACGAACGGCGTGCCCGACGCGAGATCGGCGAGCTTGTACTGATGAAACGAGTTATAGAGCGCCAGCAGCAGCGGGTAAATGCCGATGACCGCCAGCGCGAATATCGCCGGAATCAGGAACCAGAAGGCAGGCGTTCGCGGCACCACGCCAAAGTAACGCGTCCGCTTTCCGAGCCTTGGAGAAGTTGCCACGCCTGCCATTCGATCGCCTCCGGTTCCTGATGTTTAGCGTTCAGCCGATTACTTGAGCAAAGGCTTCTTGCCGTCGTAATAGCCGGCTTTCTTCAGGATGTCCTCGGTCTTCTGACCGATGGTCTGCGCGCCATCCTTCACCGTCACCTGACCGAGCATGATCTTGCTGCCCCATTCGCCGATGACTTCCGACACCGCCGGCCATTCGGGGAAACGCGGACGATAATCCGGCACGCCGCCTTGCCAGGATTCGACCATCGGCTTCACGAACGGATACTTGTCCTGCACCGCCTTGTCCTGATAGACCGCCGTGCGTGCCGGCACGCCGCCCGCCTCGAGATAAGGCTTCGCCATGGCCTCGGACGTGATCCATTGGATGAAGAGCCACGATGCCGCTTGCTTCTTCGCGCTGGCCTTTGCATTCACGGCAAGCGAGAAGCCGCCGAGCGCGGGCTTGAGTCCCGCCGGCCCCTTCGGTTCGGTGGTGATCGCAAGACAGTTGCCGAGCTTCGACTTGCTCGGGTCGGTGAGCGTCGGATAGAAAGCGGACCATTCGGTGATCATCGCGACCTGCCCTTGCGCAAGCGCGTTGACGGCTTCGGCGTGATCGAAATCGACGATACCCGGCGGCATGTACTTCATCAGCTTTTGCCGGTATTCGAGGCCCGCTTGCGATTGCGGCGACATCAGGTTCGACTTGAACTTAGCATCGAGAAGCGATCCGCCATTGGGCCACAACACGCGCATGAAGCTATCCGCCGATTGCGTCTCGCCGCGCCGCGACTGCAACGCGAAAGCGAACTTGTCGCCCTTCGTGAGCTTCGGCGCGTAGGTTGTCAGCAACTCGTCCCAGGTCTTCGGCGGCTCGTCGAAACCCGCGTCCTTCAGCATGCACTTGTTGTAGAACATGAGGCCCGAGTAATTATCGAACGGCAGGCCATACGTGACCTTGTCCCATGTGCCGAACGAGTCGAGCAGAATCGGGAAGAAGCCCTTCAGATTGAGATTCGGGTCCGCGAGCTTGGGGTCGTCCGTGAACTTCTTGATGGGCACGAGCCACTTGTTACTCGCGAATTCGCCGATCCACACGACGTCCACGAGCACGATGTCCTGATCGCCGCCGCCCACGAAGTTGAGCACTTCCTTCTCACGCGTGTTCTCGTACGGAATCACTTCCCAGCGCACCTTGATGCCCGTCTCTTTCTCGAACTGCGGTATCAGGGTTTGTGCTGCCTTGTAGCCGGGACGATCCAGAAAGATAGCCTTGATGGTGGTGCCAGAATACGGCTCCGCGGCTTCCTTGAGCGTCCACGCCTGTGCGTTCGATGCGGCGAAAGCCGCGCTAGCCGCAAGTAGCGCGACAGCCGCTACGTGCTTGACGGGACCAAGTTGTCTCACCTGGGTGAAGCGCTTCTTCATGCCTGTCTCCTTTGATTTTTTTAGAGCAGTGATGGCTTGCGGATTCGTTCGTAGCGTCTTTCGGTTCCTGCGAGTGCGAAGGGAAACGGGTGGAAAACACGGCGTATGCGGCGAAGACCGTCTGTGTCGTTTCACTTGTAATTTCGGTTTTACAATTGTATATTTTGGCCCGAACAGGTTGTCAAGAACTAAATCGACGAAGCCATTCGATGCTGCGCTGCGATGAACATACTCGTGGCTCGGCCATAGACGGAGACAGGCATGAGCGCCGTTCATCTACAGCAGATCCGCAAGTCCTTTGCAGGCACCGATGTGCTCAAGGGCGTCGACATTCAGGTGAAGGACCGCGAGTTCATGGTCTTCGTCGGACCATCGGGATGTGGCAAGTCCACCTTGCTGCGAAGCATCGCCGGGCTCGAACGCAGCGATTCAGGGCAAATACTGATAGGCGGTGAAGACGTCACCGAACTCGAACCATCGCAGCGTGGCGTGGCGATGGTGTTTCAGTCGTATGCGCTCTATCCGCACATGACGGTGTACGAGAACATCGCGTTCGGACTGCGCATGCTGAAGCTGCCCGAAGCGCAGATCAAGGAACGCGTGCAGCGCGCAGCCGAGATCCTGCAGATCGGTCAACTGCTCGAACGCCGGCCGCGCGCGTTGTCGGGCGGACAGCGTCAGCGCGTTGCCATCGGGCGATCGATCGTGCGCGAACCGCAAGTGTTTCTCTTCGACGAACCGCTCTCGAATCTCGATGCCGCCTTGCGCGTGCAGATGCGCCTCGAACTCATTAAGCTGCACAAGCAACTCAACGCGACGATGATCTACGTCACGCACGATCAGACCGAAGCGATGACCATGGCAGATCGAATCGTCGTGCTGAATCATGGGCGCGTGGAGCAGATCGGCACGCCGCTGGAGCTTTATCGCACGCCGCATAATCGCTTCGTCGCGGGCTTCATCGGCTCGCCGAAGATGAACTTCATGGACGTGCGCGTGCAACGTGTCGATGCCGCCGGCGTCAGCATCGAACTGCCCGGTGGCGAGGCGCTCACGCTGCCCTTCAAGGCTTCGTCGGTAAAGGCGGGCGAGACGCTCACGCTCGGCATTCGCCCGGAACATTTCGTCGAGGAATGCGGCGGCGATATCGATAGCGGTCTTGCCGGCGAAGTGATGGTGATCGAGCATCTCGGTGGCGAGACGCTCTTGCATCTGCGATTGCCGAACGACCTCGTGATTCAAGTAAAGGGCTCGGGCGAGTCCACTGCGTTCGAAGGACAACGCCTGAACGCGGGCTTCAGCATTCGCCATGTGCATCTGTTCAACCAGGACGGCAGTGCGCTCGAACGTCTTCGGCCCGTGACGGAGACTGCTGCCGCTTGAGGCTGGGTCGCTCGATCAAGTTTCCTCAGCGGATGCCGTAAACGAAAAGAGGCGCCGAAGTAGCGGCGCTCGCGGCCGCGCCGTCGGCTGCATCCGTCACCGCTGTTCATCGTGAAATTCATGGCATCCAGCATCCGTTCGCTGACGGCATGGTCCGTCGTGGTGACGTTCGCGCTCAGCGCGGCACCTTCCGCTTTTGCAGGCACCGGCAACGCAGAGTTGCCCGTGACGCTGACCGTCTACGATATCTGCACGCTCGATACGGGCGCCACGCAGCCGAGCGTGGCCTGTTCCGCAGGCGGCCAGTACCGCATCCTCGCGGGCGAATATTTCGCGGATGTCCGCATCGCCGAGATCAAGGCCGCGCAACGACCGCAAATGCCGGTCGTCGAGATCGCGTTCTGAAACGTCGAACCCTTGGCGACGCATTGTTACAATCGCTTACGCTTTAACGTCTGAGGAATGCACATAATCAGGGCGTCACGACGCGCCAAAAATCTGAGAGAGCAGCGCAAACGTTTGGCGCGCGGAAGACACTTCCAGAGAAGAGGTGAACAATGCGTCGCCGTAACCTTGCCGTTTCCGTGCTTTGCATCGCGTTGGCATCGGGGCCGCTCGTTCCGTTCGGAGCGAACGCAGCCACGCGAACCACTACCTTCACCGTATCCCTCACGCTGCAGAACGATTGCCAGATCGCGGCCAATCCGCTCAATTTCGGCAACTCGGGTGTTATCGCGGCGAACATCGATCAGACCACCACGTTGAGCGTCACCTGCTCGAACGGCGCGTCGTATAACGTCGGGCTGGATGCGGGTTCGGTGTCGGGTTCCACGGTGCCGAACCGGCTGCTCGCGGGCACGGGCACGCCTCTGCCGACGGTCGCCTATCAGCTCTATCGCGATGCCGCGCGCACGCTCGTCTGGGGCCAGACGGTCGGCACCGACACGGTCTCCGGCACCGGCACGGGCGCGGCGCAGACGGTCACGGTCTATGGCCGCGTCGCGCCGCAGACCACGCCGGCCGCGGGCACGTATTCATCCGTCGTCACGGCTACCGTCACGTTCTAGCATGCGCTCATCGCAGTGTTACCGGGCCGCGCGGCCCGGCAGGCGGGCGCTCGCGTGTGCGCTGGCGGGCTTCTCGTGGTGGTGCCTTCTGTACGCGGCGAACGTATCGGCGGCGGCCTTGCAAGTGTCGCCGATCCGGCTCGATCTCTCCGCCGAAAGGCCCGCCGCCGCGCTCACGCTGCATAACGACGGCAGTGCGCCGCTCAATGCTCAGGTACGCGTGTTCGCATGGACGCAGTCGCTCGACGAAGACCATCTGGAGCGCACGGCCGCCATCGTCGCGAGTCCGCCGATCGTGCAGATCGCGCCGAACGGCGATCAGACCATCCGCATTCTGCGAGTGGGAAGCGAGCCGCTTGCGCGCGAGGAGACGTATCGTCTGCTGATCGATGAAATTCCGAACGCACAAAGCGCGCAGAACACGGGCGTGCGCATGCAGTTGCGCTACTCGGTGCCGGTCTTCGTGGGCGCGGACGAAGCGCGCTCGCCCGCGTTGAAGTTCGCGCTGGAACGCAAGAGCCAGGCAAACAACGAAGCCGACGTCATGCTGCGCGTGTCGAACGGCGCGCAAACGCATGCGCAACTGAGCCGCGTTCATCTTGACTGGTCCGATGGTCAGAGCACGCAAGTCTCGGCGGGACTGCTCGGCTATGCGTTGCCCGGCGCCGCGCGCCGCTGGCCCGTGCAGGGCGCGCCTGCGAATGGCACGTGGGCGACCTTGCACGCCGTCGTCAACGGCGAGCCCGTGACCATGCGTGTGAACGTCGAGCCGGGACCGCCGGGCTCCGACCGCTAGGCCGTGGATGCCATCGCCGCGCCCGCGTGCGAGCCGGTCACGCGCTCATGTGCTTCGTCTCGTGCCGATCATCGTGTGGTCCGCCATGCCCGCGTGGTCGCACGCGAACGACTCGACACCGGCGACAGCGCCCATTCAGATGCAAGGCGCCCTTCCCCATGAACGCGGCGAGCTTTATCTCGAAGTGTCGATCAACGGAACATCGACGCAAAAGATCGCGCAATTCTTCGTGACCGACGAGATGATCTACACGACGCCCGGCGAATTGCGCGAACTCGGCTTGCGCACCGACGACCTGCAAGCGCAAGCGAACGGCCGCATCGCGCTGGGTGTCGTGCCAGGCCTGCGTTATCAATACTTCGAGCAACAGCAACGCATCGACCTCGAAGCCGCCGATGCGCGCCGCGTGCCTTCCGCGCTTTCCAACATTCCGGCACGCGCGCCGGTGGCCGCAACCGGCACGGGCCTCGTCATCAACTACGAAGCGAGCGTGCAGACCAACTCGCCGGCGCAATACGGCTTCTATGGCGAGGAACGCTTCTTCTATCCGGGCGGCCTCTTCGACAACACCGGCACGGCGTACTGGTATGCGGACAGCCGCCGCTACGTGCGGCTCGATACGTCGTGGAGCCATTCGGACACCGCTTCACTCATGACCACGCGCATCGGCGACACGATTTCCTCATCGCTCACATGGACGCGCCCGGTGCGAATGGCAGGCGCGCAACTATCGCGCGACTTCGGCTTGCGGCCCGATCTCGTCACGTATCCCGTGCCCGCGCTCGGCGGTTCGGCCGCCGTGCCGAGCGCCGTCGATCTCTACGTCAACAATGTACGCCAGTTCAGCGGCGCGGCGCCCTCGGGACCGTTCGTCATCAATGCGGTGCCGGCCATCAACGGCGCGGGCGAAGCGGTGATCGTGAGCCGCGATGTGCTCGGTCGCAGCGTGATGACGACGGTGCCGCTCTATATCGACGCGCGTCTGCTCGCAAGCGGCCTCACGGACTTCTCCGTCGAAGCGGGCTTCGTGCGCCGCGCATATGCGCTGCGCTCGTTCGACTATGCGGGCGACCCGTCGGCATCGGCGTCGATCAGGCGCGGTTTAAGCGATACCATCACGCTCGAAGCACACGGCGAAGCCACGCGCGGCGTCTACAACGCGGGCGCCGGCGTATTGTTCGGCATCGGACAAGCGGGCGTCTTCAATGTGTCGCTGGCGGGCAGCGCGGGCAACGGCGGCTCGAATCCCGCGCCCCTTTATATCTATCCGGCAAGCTTCTACAACGGCTTCGATAGCAGTTTGCCGCCTTATGTTCCGCAAGCGCCGCATGGCGGCAGCGGCATGCAGGTTTCGGTGGGATGGCAATGGCGCACGCCCGCGCTTTCCGTCGATCTGCAAGCGCAGAAAGCGACGCCTCACTACAGCGATCTGGCGTCCGCCGAAGGCACGCCCGTGCCGCGTTCGACGTATCGCGCGACGCTTGCCGCGCCCGTGCGCGTGCTGGGTTCTTCGAGCACGGCAAGCGCGAGTTACGTGGGTCTTGCCGATCCCTACTACGGCGACTCGCGCATCGGTTCGCTGGCGTACACGGTGACGTTGCCGCGCGGCACGTCGCTATCGGCGAGCGTGTATCACGACTTCGGCGACACGCGTAACACCGGCGTCTTCGTGGCGCTCGCCTTCGCGCTCGGCGGCGCCCTCAACGCGAGCGTCGATGCAGGCAGCGATCACGGCAAACCGCTCTTCGGCGCATCGGTGACGAAGACGGCCGACTACGGCGGCGGCTTTGGCTGGCAAGCGCAGACGGCGCATCAGAACGGCGTGCAGCAGTCGCTTGCGCAAGGCGCGTATCGCACTCGCTATGGCGATTTGCTCGGCACCGTGGCGAGCGTGCAGTCGCGCGTGTATGGCGAGCTGGACGCATCGGGCTCCATCGTGATGATGGAAGGCGATGTGCTCGCGGGCCGCCGTATCGACGACGCCTTCGCGCTCGTCTCCACCGATGGCGTAGCGAACGTGCCCGTGCTGCACGAGAACCGCGAGATCGGCAAGACCAATGGCGCGGGGCATTTGCTGGTGCCGGATCTGATTGCGTATCAGGCGAATCATCTCGGCATCGACCCGCTCGATCTTCCCGCCAATACCTCCATCGCCACCACGCAGCTCAATCTCGCGCCGCAATCGCGGGCGGGCGTCGTCGCGCGTTTTCCGATACGGGGTTTCAGCGGCGCACAACTGCAGCTCGTCGATGCCGCAAGCGCTCCCTTGCCGCCGGGCACGACGCTTACGCACCGCGAGACCGGCAAGCGATACGTCGTCGGCTACGACGGACTCGCCTTCATCGACGATCTCGCCGCGACCAATACGCTCGACGCCACGTCATCCGGCACGTCCTGCGAAGCGCACGTTGCCTTCACGGCGCAAGCACACGCCTTGCCGACGCTCGGCCCATTCACCTGCAAGAGCGCGTCGCCATGAAGCGCGCATGGTTCTTGGCTATCGCGCTGTTCGTCTTCATGACGACGCCGGTGCGTGCGCAAGTGTGCACGGCGTCGATATCGAGCATCAACTTCGGATCGATCGCGCCCGCGACGGATTCGTCCGCGAACGTCTCGGGCTCGGTGACGGTGTCTTGCACGGGCTTCGTGCTGACCTTGCCGGTGCGGGCGTGCATCAGCATCGGGACGGGCAGCGCAGGTGCGTCCTACGCGCCGCGCCTGGCGGCCAACGGCGCCAGCACGCTGCAATACAACCTCTATGCCGATTCGACCGGCGGCACGATCTGGGGCTCGCGGCGCTCCGCGAGTTACGGCGCGGTGGCGCTCGACATACCGCTTACCCTCGCGCTCGGCACGGCATCCGGCAGCCGTACCTTGCCGTTTTATGGACGCATCGCGGCGGGTCAGAGCACGCTCGTCGCGGGAACGTATCTATCGACATTCTCGGGCGCGACGCAGGCCGAAATGACGTATCAGCAATACGTTGTTTCGCCGCCCAACTGCTCGACCGTGACCGCCAATTCGAACGCCCTTTCCTTTACCGTGAGCGCGACCGTCATCAACGATTGCACGCTTGCCGCGACCAACATCAATTTCGGCACGGCCGGACTACTCGATGGCGCCTTGACGGCAACGGGCACACTGAGCGTGGCATGCACCAACAACGACCCTTACTCGATAACGTTATCGGCCGGCGGCGGCAGCGGCGCAAGCGTCGCGGACCGGCGCATGACGCGCGGCGGCGGCAGCGAACAGGTGCGATATCAGCTCTATCAGAACGCGGCTTACTCGACTCCGTGGGGCGATGGCACGAATTCCGCGCCGGCTCTCGCAGGCACCGGCACCGGTTCGAGTCAGGCGATCACGGTCTATGCGCGCGTGCTGCCGCAAGCCACACCCACCGCCGGAACTTATAGCGATACCATCCTTGCGACCATCACTTACTGAGCCGCGAACGTGCGCTCTCCACTAGTCAGCATTGCAAAAGTTATTACACACAGGCTCGAAACTACAAGGCGCCGTGCACGGTGACGACGCATGCGGGCGTAACGCTTGCCTCGACGTAACGTTACCTTTGACCGATACGCTATTCCCGATCATTCCGAGGATCGCTCAACACCGGCAAAAATTCGGGTTTTCCCTTTCTGAAGTCCGCATCCGAACGCCGAACCGCCGCGTATATCCAAACTGGCACGACTCCTGCAAACCTTCTCTTGAACACTAAGGGAGGGCGGCAAAGCATGAGTACAACGACATCCCGCTCGCAGGTCGAGACCGTCGTGCGCGACTCCGGTCAGGCATTGAGGCGTCGCGTACTTCAGGGTCTCGCGGCTGGCGAGTTTTGTATCGCCTATCAGGGAATCTACCGAGTCGACAGCGGCGAGCTCGCGCGCATGGAAGCGCTCATCCGCTGGCGTCATCCAGACTACGGCGTGCTCTTGCCTGGCGCGTTCTGCGAGGCGTTGCAGGACCCGGACGTCATGGTGAAGATCACCTGGTTCGTCATGGATGCCGTCGCAGGCGATATCGCCGCGTGGCTCGCGCGCGGCGGCAAGCGTTATCCCGTCGCGGTCAACGTGCCGCCTTCGGTCGCCGCCATGCCGGGCTTCGCAAAACGCATGGAAGCGATCTGCGTGGCGCACGGCATCGCGTCGAGCTATATCGAACTGGAACTCTCGGAAAGCGAGGATCTTGCGCTCTTTCCGTCGATTCAACAGGTCGTCCAGCGCTTCCGTAATAAAGGCGTCAACATTGCGATGGATGATTTCGGTACCGGCTACGCGTGCCTCGCCGCGCTCGGGCCGATTGATTTCGGCACCGTGAAGATCGCCAAGGAGTTGCTCGCGGAAGCGCCGCGCTGCCCGAATGCGTGCATGGTGTTTTCCTCGGTGCTCGCGCTGCTCACGCGGCTCAAGGTATCGATCGTCGTCGAAGGCGTGGAGACGCCCGCGCAGGCGCAATGGCTCGCGCAGTGGCCGCATGTGCTCGCGCAAGGCTTCCTGCTCGCGCGGCCCACGTTTGGCATGGACAACGTGCCGGGCGTGGATGCTCACGCGGACATGCAAGGCATGCAGGGAGCCCATGCAATCACGCGGCAAACCAGCCGGCGCTCGGCGATGCGTATCGCGGACGCCGCATGAAGGCGCGCACCGCCTGTATGGAAAGTTGAAAGGACATAAGGCCGGACCCACTGATTTCATCCGGCCGCCCAGAGCTTCTGGCAGCCCTCGAAACGCCAGAACTTCGCCGACGTAGGCATGCGTCGGCGTTTTTTTTTGGACGCCCGGAATCGATACCCGAGCGCGGCACTCAGAGCGGGCGCGTCTCCGGTTCCTCATCGAAGATCTGGAACTTGCGCATCTTCTCCCACAGCACCTTGCGGCTGATGCCCAGATGCAACGCCGTATCCTGCCGGCGCCAGCCGTTCGCTTCGAGCGCGGCGATCACGCGGTTTCGTTCGTTCATGTCCCACTTGCTGCGGTCGACGAGCAGCTCAGTGGCGTTATCCACGGGTTGCGCATTGCGCGCGAGCACGAGGAGCCGCTTGACGCGCCCTTCGTCCCACGAGCCGAGTTGCCGCACCGTCACACCCACGCGCTCCGCCAGATTGCGCAACTCGCGCACGTTGCCGGGAAAATAGACATCGGCGACGGCGTCCGCCAGCCAGTACGGTAACTCGGGCAAGGACTCGAGCTTCTCCTTGCCCACCACTTCGTTGATGAACGACTTGAAGAGCGCAATCTTGTCGGCCGCGCCGCGTTCTTCCAGCGTCGGAATCTTGAGTTCGATGACCGCGAGCCGGTAATAGAGGTCCGCGCGAAACGTGCCGTCCTTCACGAGCTGCGGCAAGCTCTTGTTGCTCGCCGCGATAAGCCGGAATTCGAGCCGCACGGGCGTCGCCGAACCGAGCCGCGTGACCGCCTGATCTTCCAGCACGCGCAGCAGCTTGACTTGCTGATAGAGCGGCAAATCGCCGATTTCATCGAGAAAAAGCGTGCCGCCGTTGGCCTGCTCGAAGTAGCCTTTATGCGCGAGCACGGCGCCCGTGAACGATCCCTTCGCATGCCCGAAGAACAGCGACTCGAAGAGACCATCGGGAATCGCGCCGCAGTTCACCGGCACGAACGGACCTTCGCCATAGCGGCGATGCTTCTCGTGCAGCAATTGCGCAATGCGCTCCTTGCCGACGCCGGTCTCGCCGTGCAGAAGCACGGGCGTATCGCAATCGGCGAAGGTATCGACTTCGTGCAGGAGCGCCTGCATGCATTCGGCATGCGCGATCAACGCATGCGACGCCTGCGCTTCCTCGCCATGCGCGCGCAATTGCTGTGCGAGTTTCGAGACCATCGCGCGCAATTCGGCGCCGGTGAAATCGAGCGGCAGGATGTGCGAATAATCGGCGGGAAACATGGACGGATCGCGTTCGCGCGGCGCCGCGCCGACCCAGACCACGGGCATCGAATGACGCGCTTCCCAGTCGCGCAGCACGAACGCGCCGCTGTCTATCACGCTTACGCTGATGATCGCGATCGCCGGGCGCGACGAATCGCGCGGCGCGCTGATGGACGTGCCGTCCGCGCGTAATACATCCACTTCGTGACTGGACATGCAGCGCACCACGCGCTCGACGATGTCGGACTTGCCCTCCCACACGTGGATGTCGAGGCCATCGATTTTGGTGATCTGTCTCATGTCGTTCAGTACGCCAGTTGCGATTCGCCGCAGGTAAGCGACAAGTCGTGAATCGTGCTCGTGCCGATCTGCGCGCCGAGGAGTTGCAGGACGGGGACGAGAACCTGGTCCAGTCCGGCGAGTATCGTGGTCAATGCGGGCGTGAGCAAGGCAAGCAGCAGCGGTGCGATGCTATTGAGCAGCGCGGACGGAAGCAGCGGCGACGCGAGTATCAAACCGCCAGGCGCCGAGAGACTCGTGTTGAGCGAGGACAACGCGTTGGCGAGCGTCTTCCCCGGCAGCGATGCAAGTGTCTGATAGTCGTCGCTGTTGCCGCTCTGGCCATCGAATGTGAGCGTGCCCGATGCCGAAGGCACGGAGCCGGTGGTCACCTTGGCGGTGACCGTCAGCAGTCCGAGCACGTTGACGAGCGTCGCCGGTTGCGAGCAGGCGGCGGTGCCCGCGGGGGTGTCGCCGACACACACGTTCGCCACCGTGCTGTTGACGCCGATGACCGAGCGCCGCGCGAGCGGCGGCCCCTTGCATTGCGTCGACGCAAGGTACGCGGAGCCCGCCACGGCCTCCACGACCACGGGCAGATGCACGGTCGGCGCGATGTTGCCGAAGAGCGGACCGAGCACGAGCGACAGCGTGCCGACCGTGACATCGAGCGATGCGCGCACTTGCGCGGTCTGCGCCTGCGTGCGCCAGTTGCCGTTGGCATCCTGGCCCGCTTCGCCGATGGCGAGCACCGGCGGCTGAATGACCTGCACGGTCAGCCCGGCGGAAATCCCGAGCAGATTCAACCCGCCCGCTACGTTCACCGCCGACTTCCCGGCCTGCGCGATCTCGGCCATGACGAAGAGCGCATCCAGAGGGCTGATGGTCGCGTTGAGCGCGGATTGCGTGTTGGCGAGCGCCACCGAAAGCAGCCCCGGCGCCGTCGATGTCTTGCCGAGCGAGATCGTCTGATTGCCCGGGATATTGGCGCTCGCGATGGTCTGCATCGCGCCGAGCGCCGTCGAGAGATTGGCGTTGGCCACGCTCGTCGTTTGCAGCGCGTTCACCATCAGGCGCGCGATCTGCGCGGCCGTGAGACTCGTGGCGAGCAGTTGATCGACCGTGCCCACGCCCGCCGCCGTCACCAGATCGGCGATTTTCACGCGGGTATCGGCGAGTCCCTGATACGACGCGAGCGAGAGATTGAGGCTCGTGCCGAGCAGCGCGTTGAGCAGGCCGTTGATCGGTCCCGGGCCGATGCTCGCGAGCGTCGTGCCGATGCTGAACGCGCCGATATCCGTGACCTTGGCGACGGCCGTCGCCGTCACCGTGCGTGCCGGCCCCACGAAGAAGTACGGCACGGTGCGCGTCGCGACGACTTTCACCGCGTTGATCGGCGTGCCGCCCGCCGCGAAGTAGTCGGGCGCGGCGTTCGCTTGCGTGTCCCAGCGGCCGCACGCGGTCGTCATGCCGTTGCCCGACGCGGTGGCATCGAAGCCGTTGACCGCCGCGCTGCCCGTCGCGGCGGCGGTGGCGCGCGTGCATGCGGCATCGGCGACTTGCGAGCCTGCTGTTGCCGCTAGATCGGCCGCGCTTTGCAGGCTGCGGCGCGCGAAAAAGAAATTGCCGACGTCGATCGCGCCGAGCGCCGCCACCGCCACGATCAGCCAGATGGCCGCGAGCGTGCCCGCCACGCCGCGTTGCGCGCGCCGCGCTGGTCGATGGCGAAAAGGCCGTGTCATGGGCCGGTCAGTCCGCGTCGTGATAGTTGACATCGAGCGCCGGACGTCCCGCCTGTTCCAGCGACGAGCCGTAGCGCTCGGGAATGGCGGTCTCGAACGACTTCATGTAGCGCGCGTAGGCAAGACTCGCTTGCGCGCCGGGCATCGGGCGCGCGGGACCGGCTGCGGCATTGCTCGACTGCAACGTGAGCCAGGCTTCGGTTGCGTGACCGACTTCGCTTGCTGCCGGTGCGCCTTCCTCGGCCCGCGCTGCGGATACGAGCGCCATCGCGCTGAACCAGATCGCTGCCATTGACGATGCTTTCATCGACTGCTTCCTCGCTCGATTCGATTTCAACGTGACGCGATACGGCTACCGCCGCCTTCGTCCTGCACTTGCGCGCGATACGTGCGCGCCGCCTGCTGCACGCGCTTTGCATCGCCCTGAATGGCCTGCTGCACGTCCGGCGCGAACTTCTGTTGCGTCATCAATCCCTGCGCGTTCGCGGCCTGCCCGCTCGAAAGCAGGAAGAGCGCGACGTTGCTCATGATCTTCGCGTTGTCCGGGGCGAGTTCGGCGGCCTTCATCAATGGCACGCGCGCGCCCGCTATGTCGCCTTCGCGCAGCTTCGCGTACCCAAGGTCGGACAGCGTCGCGGCATCGGTCGGCGCGCGCTGCGCGGCGGCTTCGAAGCGCATTGCCGCCAGCCGGAAGTCGCCCGCCTGGCCGGCCAGCAAACCCAGTCCACGCAGACCGCGCGCCGCGAACGGGGTATCGGCGAGACGCGCATAAGCTGCTTCGGCGGGCTGTGTCTGGCCGGTCTGACGCAGCGCATCGGCGCGCAAGAGAATGGTGTCGGGCGACTCGCCATACTGCTGCTCGTAAGCGTCGATATGCGCGAGCGACGCGAAGTACAACCCTTGCGACTGCATCCGGTCGATGAGCGCCAGATACATGCCGGGCGTGTCGGGCGCGGCATCGCGATGCATCGCCTGATCGAGCGCGGCCTGACGTTCGGCCTGAATGCCGACGCCGTAGCCGCTTTCCATCTTGCTCGCGCATCCGCCAAACAGCATGCATGCGCCGATAGCGGCAAGCGCGACGAGTCGCGTCCGGTTGATTGAAGATTGCGTCATCGATGAAGCCCCGAAAGCGAATGCAATACCGCGAGAAACCCCGGCCCCGCGGTGACGATGAGCAGCGCAGGCAACAGCGTCAGCACCATCACGCCCGTCATCTTCACGGTGACTTTGCCGATGCGCTCACGCAGCGCCGCACGCCGCGCCTCGCGCATACGGTCGCCGAACTGCCTGAGCGGCTCCTGCACCGCGCCGCCGTATTTCTCCACCTGAATCACGAGCCGCACGACCGCCGCGAGGTCTTCGTTCTCGTAGCTGCTTGAAAGGCGCTTGAGCGACTGCTCGCGCGTGCGGCCCGTCGCAAACTGCGCCTGCGCCGCCGCCAGTTCCTTCGACAAGATCGGCAGCACCGTTTTGAAGTCGTGGATCATCACTTGCAGGCTCTGATCCAGCGATAACCCCACGCCCTGCAACAGCCGCAACAGATCGACGAACATCGGCAGCTCGTTGCCGACCGCGCGCTGACGCGCGTTCGCCCGGCTCTGCACGAACCACTTCGGCGCCATGAAGCCGCCCGACAGCGCGACGAACAGCAGCAGCGTGAAGCGCGCGCCGTGCGGCGTGCCACGCGCGAGCAACATCAGCGCGACCGGCGCGAGCGCCGCGCCCGCGATGCGCGCCAGCATGAAAGCGCCGCGAGCGCGCGCGTCGAGATAGCCGCAGCGATCGAGCAGGCGGCGGTCTTCGTCGGCCACGGCGATGCGCCCGAACGAGGTATCGAGCCACGCGATGCTCGCGCGACCGATGGCGGCGAACAGGCCCGTTGGCGGCGCTTCGCCGCGCGCGGGCCCGCTATCCGTCGATACCGGCGCGCCTGCCGCGACACGTTGCGTGAGCGCACCTTCCAGCGTGCGCGCCGAGCGTTGCATGCGCGCGTAGCGGCTCAACGCGAGCACGCCGATCAGGGCGGCGGCGCATGCGAGCGCGAGCACGGCGAACGCGGCCACGAGGTTGGGCGTCAGATGCATCGCGTCCTCTTAACGTTTACGGCGCGCGCGCTCATGTCCTGAGCCTCGCCATGCGAAACAGCAGCCACACGCCGAGCATTTGCAGGCCGAGCGCCGCGTACACGAGCCGCTGGCCGAGCGGATCGGTCCACATCGCATCGAAATATTGAGGGTTGGTGACGATCACCGCCGCGCCGAGCAGAACGGGCAGGAGACCGAGCACCCACGATGAGAGGCGCGTTTCCGTCGACAGCGCGACGAGTTCGCGGTCGGCCTGTTCCAGATCGCGCATGAGCGCCGACATGCGGTCGAGCATCACGTCCGAGCGCCCGCCGTATTTCACCGATACGCGCAGCACCGCGCCCACCAGTTCGAGCTCGCGCACGCGATACATCCGCGCCACCGCGCCGAGCGCGTGATCGATCTCCATGCCGGTACGCAGCATCGGCAACACGCGGTCGAGGCAATCGGCGAGCGGCGGCTCCGCGCTTGCGAGCGCGGTCTGAAACGCCGCCGGCACGCTATGACCGATGACGATGAGCCGCACGATGCCATCCATGAACGAGGGCAACTGCCGCACGATACGCTGACGTTTTTTCTGCGCGCGCCAAAACAGCGCTGCCGCCGTCACGGCAAGCACGAGCGCGCCGGCCGCAAGCCCGAGCAATGCGTTCGTGCGCGCTGTCATCCAGAATGCGGCCAGCGCCGCGGCGACGAGCGTGACGAAAAAGAAAGCGCGCGGCCGTTCGATTCCCGCACGCCGCATCAGATGTCCATAAGCGGCACGCGCCCGCACGATGTCTCGCGCAATCTCGACACTCACGCCCGAGTGCGTGTTCGCCGATGCCCGCGACTGCTCGGGCTGCCGTGCAGTGCGCGGCCGCGGCGTTGCGTGCGACGCCATGACCTGCCGCTCCACGAAGCGCGCGGCGAGCATGCGTTCGCGCTTTTGCGCGCCGCGCCGCCACAAGGCGAGCGCGGCGGCCGCGAACAACAGCGCGAGCATTGCGACGAGCGCCACGCCTCTAGACACGGAAGCCTCCGCCGAAGCCGCCGAAACCGCCGCCGCCGCTTTTGCCGAATCCTTCTGCAAGCGACGCGCCCAACGCCTGCCGATACTTCGCGAGCTTGGGCGAGCTCGGATGAATGCCGAGCGAGGTCCAGCGGTCGGTTTCCTCGCCATTCGCATCGGCGACGGGGTCGTAGCGATACAACTCCTGCATCGCGATGATGTTGTCCGACAGCCCGGTGACTTCCGTCACGGAAAGAATGCGCCGCTTGCCGTTCGAGAGCCGCCCGATCTGCACGATAAAGTCGATGGCGTTCGCGATCTGCCGCCGCAGACTTGCCTCGGTGCCCTGAAAGCCCGCGAAACCCGCGAGCATTTCCAGCCGGTAAAGGCACTCGCGCGGTGAACTCGCGTGCACGGTCCCCATCGAGCCGTCGTGGCCGGTGTTCATCGCCTGCAGCATTTCCAGCACTTCGCCACCGCGCACTTCGCCGACGATGATCCGGTCGGGCCGCATCCGCAACGTGTTGCGCAAGAGGTCGCGAATCGACACGACGCCCGCGCCGTCGAAGCCGCCCGGACGGCTTTCGAGCCGCACCACATGCGGATGGTTCAGCGACAACTCGGCCGTATCCTCGATCGTCACGACGCGTTCGTGCTTCGGAATGAAGAACGCGAGCGCGTTGAGCAGCGACGTCTTGCCCGAACTCGTGCCGCCCGAGACAAGCACGTTGCAGCGCGCCTCCACCGCCGCTTCGAGCAGCGAGCTGATCTCCTGATTGAACGTGGAGTTCGCGAGCAGATCGTCGGGGCGCAGCGGATCGCGGCGAAACTTGCGGATCGACACCACCGGCCCGTCGATCGACAACGGTTCGATGACCACGTTCAGGCGGCCGCCGTCTGGCAGGCGCGCATCGACCATCGGGTTCGACTCGTCGAGCCGTCGGCCGATGGGCGCGAGAATCCGCCGCACGATGCGCAAGAGGTGCGCGTTGTCCGCAAAGCGCACGGGAATCTTTTCGAGCATGCCGTGACGCGACACGTAGACATCGCTATAGCCGTTGATGAGGATGTCTTCCACGGCGGCATCGGCGAGCAAGTCCTCGATCGGACCGAAGCCCGCGAGCTCCTTCGTGAGCGCGGCCGCGACGAGGCGTACCTCGCTCTCGTTGAGCGGGATGCGTCGCAGGCGCACGAAGCTGTCCATCTCCAGATCGACGAATTGCTGGATGGCCTGGCGCGACCATCGCCCGAATTCGGCGCCGAGTTCCTCGATACGCGTGAGCAGATGTTCATGCGCCGCGCTCGCCACGTCCTGGAACTGCTGCGAGTGCGCGAACGCGACGGCATCCTCGGCCAGATCGTTGGAAAACGCGATGTCCTTGCTGAAGTCCTGAACCATCGTCATGACCGCCTGAGAAAGGTGGGAAGAAGTTGCGCGAGTCCGGCGGCCGGGCTTTCAGTAGCCTTGGGCAGTGCATGGCGGCCGGCGGGCGCGGGTTCATCCGCGAGACGCGCGACGAGAGGTAAAAGCGCGCGCACGTAAGGGTCGCGCGGCGCGGTATCCGCGAGCAGGCTTCCCTGATTCACCGCGCGCCCGAGCGCCTGCGCACGTTCCGGCAAGATGCCGATGAGCGGTAGCCCGAGCCGCGCGGCCAGTTGATCCGCGCCGAAGTTGAGCGCCGCATCGAACTTGTTGACGACCAGACCGAGCGAAATCTTCCGCGCCGCGGCTTCGGTTTGCTCGCCGCCGCGCACATGCTCGACGAGCGTGACGGCCGAGACCGCCGAGACCACGTTCGGATCGCATACGAGCCAGGTTTCGTCGGCGGCCTGCACGACTTGCGCGACGAAGTCGGGATTCGAAAAACCGCCGAGATCGACGATCTGGTGGTCGAAGTATGCGCGCAGCCGGTTGAGCGTGCTGACGGCCGTGGCAAAGGAAATCGCGCGCATTTCGGCAAGATCGGCGGGCAGCGCGGTAAGCGCGAGGCCGCTCGCATGACGCGCAAAGGCGGTGTGCACGAAGGTTTCGTCGAACCGGCGCAAGTTGCGCACGGCATCGACGAAATGCAGTTCGCTGCGCGTGTCGAGCAAAAGCGCGCTGTCGGCGGCGGGCAGGCCGAGATCGAGCAGCGCGGTGGCGCGGCGCGCGCTCTGACCGCGCCGTTGCAGACTCACGGCGAGATTGGCGGCGAGCGTGCTCACGCCCACGCCGATGCGCGCGCCGAGCAGCACCGTCAGCTTGCCGCGCTTGGGCACATGTTCGGGACGCTCGTCGATGAGCCGCCGCGCCACCGTGAGCACGCTGCCGGGATGCCCGCCGGTATCGATGAAATCGCGCACGCCCGCGCGCAACGCGGCGAGCGCGGGTGCGGGCGTCGCAAGCGTGCCGAGCGCCACGACCGGCACGTTCGGAAAAGCGTCGCGGGCCGCTTCGGCGAGTGCGGCCGCGTGGTAATCGGCGCGCTCGGTGAAGTCGATGAACACGATGGCCGGCGCGCATTCCGCGATGCGCGTGACCAGCGCGACGGCATCGCACGGCGCGATTTCCACCGCGCCCGTGTTGGTCAGCGCCTGCTGCAGCCACGCTTGCCTCGACGGTTCGGGACTCGCCAGCAGAAAGCGCGCGGTGAGCGGCTCGCCCGCTGCCGCCGCCGCTGCTGCCTTGCCGGGTCCGAAGCCTTGGGTGTTCATCGCGAAAATCCCGGCGCGGTGTCGGAAGAAAGCGCTCCGCCGACGAAGCTCTTCCACACTGGTCCGTCGCGCTGTTCGGACTGCTGGCCGGGCGTCATCGGCAAGGCGGCGCCCCGGGCGATAGGCGCGACCAGGTGCGGCGTCACGATGATCACCAGCTCGCGGTCCGTTTGCGAGTACTGCAAAGTCTTGAAGAACGCGCCGATGATCGGCAAGTCGCCAAGCAAGGGCACCTTGTTCACGTTCGACGCCGTTTCGCGATCCACCAGCCCGCCGATCACGAAGCTTTCGCCGTCGCCGAGTTCGACCGCCGTTTCCGCGCGGCGCGTGGTGAGCGCGGGCACCGAAACACCGTCGATGGTGATGGCGTGCGCGAAGTCGAGCTGGCTCGCTTCGGGCGCGACCTTCAGCGCAATGCGGTCGGCGCCGAGCACGGTCGGCGTGAGCGAAAGGCCTATGCCATACGGCTTATAAACGATGGTCGTGCTGCCGAGCGCCTGCGGCACCGGAATCGGAATTTCGCCGCCCGCGAGAAAGCTCGCGCTCTGGCCCGAGAGCGCGACGAGCGTCGGCTGCGCGAGCACGCGCGCGAGGTTGTTCCCTTCGAGCAGGCTCAGGTTGGCGAACAAACCGCGCGAGCCCGAGTTGAGCAGCAGGTTGAACGCGGCGCCGATTGGCGAGGTGGACGTCACCTGCAACGCGGTCGTCGCGCCGCCGGTATAGGAACCCAGCGAACTGGGCGCGAAACTGCCGAACGCGAAGCCCGCGTGATTCTGCGAGAACAGATTGAAGCCGGCTTCCTTCAGCACGGCCTTGCTGAACTCGACCACTTTCACGTCCACCTGCACGACGCTCTTGCTCTGTACCGTCGATGTATCGACGAGCGCGCCGTCCTTGCCGATAGCCGCGCGCGCCGCCGCTGCCGCGCGCTGATGCTTGGCCATGGACGGCGTGCTGCCGCTGAGTACGGCCGTCTTGCCGAGCACGCGCACTTGCGGCGCGTCGTGGTCGAGCAGCGCGGCGTTCGCGCTGGCGGCGACATCGACGGTATAGGACGCCGGCGTGTCGCGGCCCTGTTCCCAGACGAGCAGATTGGTCGTGCCTGCCGACTTGCCGACCAGCAGCACGCCGCCATTCTTGAGCACGAGAACATCCGCGATGCCGGGATCGGCGACGGCCACGCGCGACACCGTGCGGCCATGCGCGAGAACCCGCTGCGCACCGGTCGCAAGCGCGATCACGGGAGCGTCTTGCGCGCTGCCCGTCGATGCACGCTCGATGTCATCCGCGTGCGGCGTCGCGACGGCATGCGTCAGGTTCACGTTGAGGCCGAGCAAAACCGCGCAGCACGCCATGAGCGCGCGCGTGTGGAACCGCAAGATCGGTGGCCGGTTTATCGTCATCGTCATGGCTTGCTTCGTTTCGAATTCATCGGGATAGCCGGCATCGGCGCGCTCAATATGCGGTTCGCTCGACACGGCCACCCCGGATCACTTCCACTTCGTTGCTACGCGGCGCACGCGTCACGCCCGCCGCACGCGGCTGCGTCACCGGTTCGCGGCCGGCGCGCGCGCCCGACAGCGCACCGAGCGATACCCCGGCGGCCGCGCGTGCGGCGCCATCCGCGTCGGCATGCAAGGCAGCGGCATGCAGGGGCAGCCATGACTGCGGCGGCGGCATTTCGGCGTCGTTGGTGTTGCGCAGCGCCAGCACGAGGCGGCCCGAGCTTTCGGCGAGCGTGAGCGCATCGACATCGGCGGTGCGCACGGCGAGCACGGCGGTCTGTGCGTTCAAATTGCGAGTCGCCTGGTTCGTGTCGCCCCCGGCCTTGCCATCGACACCCTCCACCGACGCGCCGCCCACGCTCAGCACGCGCACTTTCGACAATAAAAGGCGCGCCTGTGTCGCCTCTACTTCGGCGCCGCTGCTGCCGCCGCCTTCGCGCTTGAGCGTGAAAAACACATCGACGAAATTGCCCGGGCGCACGAGATTGCCGACCGCATTGGTTTCGTCGACGCGCACCGCGACCGCGCGTTCGCCCGGCTCGACGACATCGGCAAGTCCGCTCGACAGCGTCTCGACCGTGAGCGGCGTGCCTTGGGGCACCGCGACGCGCGTGGTGCGGCCGGTGAGCGCGGCGGTATCGCCGAACACGCCGGACGCGGGTTCGGCCTGCATGCGCACCGTGAGCGACGCGGCATCGAGCGGCTTGCCGGGCTGCAAATCGCGTGCGGCGATCACCACCGGCGCGAGCTTGCGATCCACCGCGAGCGCGGGACCGGGCGCGCCGCCGTTGGCGCTTGCCGGCAGCGGCGCCGGGGCGCGCGCCAGCGTGAACGCGAAGATGCCCAGCGCGATGGCCAGCATGAAAAACAGGACCGCGAGCGTTCGTGTGACGTTGGCCATGTGAGATCAATCGTGAAAGTTCGGGCGGACGCTCATAACACGTTGTCCGGATTGAGTTGGACCATCGCGCGCGCCACCAGCGAATCGGGCAGCGCGAGGCCGATCAACGGCAGCGTTGGGACCAGCGGCTTTTGCGCATAGGCATAAGCGAGCGTCACCTGGATGCAGCGCAGGCTCCCGTCGTAGGTACATGGCGCGGGCGTGGCGGTGCATTGCGCGAGTCCCGCAAGCCAGTTCGACAAGCCTTGCGCGGTCTGGCAGGCGGCACTGCCACGGCGCGCAAGGGCGTCGTCGATGCTCGTCGCGTTGGCCTGATAGCGCAGCGCGGCGCGTGCGCCCTCTTCCGCTGCGAGCGTCAGCGACTGCTGCGCGACGAACACGAGGCTGTAGGTGACAATGGCGTAGAAGATCAGGAAGAACAGCGGAAACACGATGGCGAACTCGACCGCCACGTTGCCGCGCTGGTTTCGTCGTGGGCGTGGCCGTTGGATTGATGGCGCGGACTTCATGCTGGCCGCCCCGTTGCGTTCAGCAGATGCAGCGCCAGCTGACCGATCCCAGCCGCCGCGAGCAATGCGCCGTAGGGCGTGCTGTTGCGCCT
The DNA here is from genome assembly GCF_023631465.1 of Caballeronia sp. GAWG1-1. Taxonomy (NCBI): domain Bacteria; kingdom Pseudomonadati; phylum Pseudomonadota; class Betaproteobacteria; order Burkholderiales; family Burkholderiaceae; genus Caballeronia; species Caballeronia sp. GAWG1-1. The sequence goes on along the minus strand of NZ_JALQDB010000037.1, from coordinate 401,941 downwards.
GCGTTCGGCCACGCTCGCATCCGCGGCAAGACTGCGCAGCGACAGCACCACGCGGTCCTCACGGCGCGCGAGCAACACGAGCGCATGCACCGCGGCCGCAAGGCTCGCCGCGACCCAGACGCCGACGAGTTCGCGCGGGCCGCACCACGCGCCGAGCACGGCGAACGCCTTGACGTCGGCGGCGCCCATCATGCCGAGCAGGTAGAACGGCAAGAGCGCGACGAAACCCGCCAACGCGCCGAGCAATGCGAAGCCGATCGCCGTCTGAAAAGGCGAAATGCCGAGCGCGGCGAACGCAAGCGCGAACACGCCTCCGGCCGCGACCAACGAATTCGGAATGGACCTGCGCTGCCAGTCAAATAAGACGACCGCCAGCGCCCAGCCGATAAATATCGCGGATTCAAAATAAATCATGGCAGCGTAAATCGGCAGGCAATAAGACAGCGCCCTCCGTAGTAATACGGAGGTTTAATCGAAACTCGAAAGATGTATTCGGTCCGCGCGCCGGATTGCTCCGGCGCGCGAATCGGCATCTCGTCAGCGAATAAAGATGGGATTAGCTCGACGTTTTAGCGAGCTCCGCCTTTATCGCGTTGAAAGTGGACGTGAGCTGAGTGGAGACGCCGCCCACGGCCGTCATGATGCCGAGCGCAAGCACGCCGGCAATCAGCCCATATTCGATGGCGGTGATCCCACGCCTGTCGCGGATGAATTGAAGCAAGGTAGATGTCATTCTTGTTGCCCTCGGATGGTGTACTGCCTGGCCGCGGATTCGCCTCTTCGTGCGAGGCTCCAGGCGGCAGACAACCACGCGAACGCGATGTCGTGACCCCGGGCCCATGCATCGGAGCGGCGCTCCAACTCTCTCGATATTTTTGGTTTTTCTTGTTGATCGCTACCCTCCCACAACGTTTGCCGAAAGAAGAGGACTGCGTTGGCGAATTTATATCGCATGCACATCTCAAAATCAATTACGTCAGAACATTTTGTATCGTGCAGTGCATCAATAGTTGCATCGGGTAAATAAACTCTGGCATATCAGTAAAATCAACTTGATGCGAATGCAGCGACTCGTATTGATTTCCTGCCCCGCTCTTTTTCATTGACTGGCTCTTTATGGCGGGCCCGCGTAACGCGTCGCGTCGTAACGCGGCTCGATGTTCGTTACGTTACGAACGTCCGAATTGCCGTTTGCCGATACGCGGTGAGAGGCGGCCGCAATCTCCCGCCGAACCCCGAATTCATTTGGAAATTCTCCTTTCGCGAGCGCTTCTCGCAGGGCGAGGAACGCCTGCGAGCCCCGTCGTCCGTACGTTGGCACACCTTTCGCAGTTACTGGCCCGCGGTTCAACCAAAACAAAGTAACGAGGGCCATCATGAATACGAGGAACGTCGGACAGGAATTCTTGCGCAAGTCTATCGTCGCGGCAGCGGTCGCGAGCGTACTCACGCTGGCGGCGTGTGGCGGCTCGGGCACGATGAGCAAGTCGGCAGGCGCGAGCGGTAGCGGCTCTGGAACGATCACGACCGGCGACAGCGGCACGGGCTCGGGCAGCAGCGGCGGTACCGGAACGGGTAGCGGCGGGGGTAGTGGTAGTGGCAGCGGTAGTGGCGGGGGGACCAGCGGGGGCTCCGGTGGCAGCACGGGCGGCACAAGCGGCGGCGGCACCGGAGGCGGTAGCACGGGCGGTGGCGGTACGGGTGGTGGCAGCACCGGCGGTGGCAGCACCGGAGGCGGTAGCACGGGTGGTGGCGGTACGGGTGGTGGCAGCACCGGCGGGGGCAGCACGGGCGGCGGGGGCACTGGCGGTGGGGGAACCGGCGGTGGCACCACGGGCAGCACGACGCCTCAGCCTGTCGCGGCCGTCGTAGGCAAAACAGGCAACGTGGTGTCCGCGCTTGGCGCGACGGTATCGGGAATCGGGTCGGCAATCGGCGCGACGACCACACCGCTCGTCAGCGCGGGCACCACGAAAGCCACGGGCGATGTCGTCACGAACGCAGGCGCGGCTGTCACGACGCTCGGCGATGGCGTGTCGGCCGGGCTCGGAACCATCGGCTCGAGCACGAATCCGGTCGGCACGACGGTGGCGAGTCTTGGCGGTGTCGTCGAAAAAACCGGCGATACGGTCAGCGGCGCCGGGACGCTCGTATCGAGCCTCGGCACCGGTACGCTTTCACCGCTCGCACCCGTTACGACGCCGGTCGGGAGCATCGTCGGAATCGTGGGTAACGCGGTGACGCAGACGGGCGGCGTCCTCGATCAGACGCTGACCGGCGCACCGGTTCAGCAACTCACGCAGCAAGTCAGCCAGGCCATCACGCCGATCACGTCTGTCGTCAGTTCGACGACGCAGACCGTCGGCGCGGCAACGGGCCTCGGCACGCCGGTCAACAACCTCCTCACAACGCTCGGCGGCGCGCTCGGTCAGGCGGGTCAGGGCATCGCAGGCACGGGCGCCAATCCGGTCACGGCGGGCGTGGGCAATCTGGTGTCGACCACGGGAACGACGGTGGCATCCGCGGGCGGCCTCGTCAGCGGCACGCCGGCGTCCAATCCGCTCGCACCGATCACCGGCATTCTCGGCGGCGCTACCGGCGCAGGCTCGGGCGTACTTGCGCCGGTCACGGGTCTGGTCGGCGGCGTCACGGGCGCACTGACGGGCGCAACGGGCGGCACTGGAACGACGGCAGGCTTGCTTGCGCCGGTCACCGGTCTCGTCGGCGGCGTGACGAGCGCGCTTACGAGCGCGACGGGCGGCGGCACGGGCTCGACGGCGGGCTTGCTCGCACCGGTCACGGGGCTTGTCGGCGGCGTCACGGGTGCGTTGACGGGCGCAACCGGCAGCGGTACGAGCGTGCTCGCGCCGGTCACGAGCGTGGTCAGCGGCGTGACGGGTGCGTTGACAGGCGCGACGAGCGGTACGGGCGCCGGTGCGGGCGTGCTTGCTCCGGTCACGGGCGCGGTCGGCGGCGTGACCAGCGCGCTTACAGGCGCCACGGGATCGGCCGGTGGCGTGCTTGCTCCGGTGACAGGCATCGTTGGCGCGGTCACTGGTGCGCCGGGCGGCACGACCGGCTCGTCCGGTTCGGGCGGCGGCGTGCTCGGCACGGTGACCACGATCACGGGCGCGGTCGGCGTGACGGTTGCCACGACGCACGGCACGACCAGCGCAGGCGCGGGTACGGGCGTAGGTATCGCGACGACGACAGGCGGCACGGGCAGCACCGCCAGCACCGCAAACGGCTCTGGCACGGGCTTGCTCGGCGCGGTGGGTTCGATCGTCGGCGGCGTGCTCGGAGGACCGCGACGCTAACGCATGAAGCCAGGCGTCACCGTTTCCGGATCGCGGCGTATCGCGGTTCGGAAACGGCGTGACGCCAGGCGAACGTCGACGCGCATGCCAGCAACACAACACGCGTCCGATCGAAGCCACGAATCGCATCACCAAACGACAACACACGACGAAGAACGCGGCGCTGCCCGTGCAGGATGTTGGAAGAAGCACGCACCGTACGACGTTCTCGCGACAACCTTCGAGGATTCATCGTGGAGATCCGCGACTGGAAACGGGTGCTCTTGCTCGCCGCAATCGGCGCACCATTCACGGCGCAACTCGCGCTCGCTCAAACTGCTCCGGCGGCGCCGCGCGCGAGCATCGGCGGCAATCCGCTCGATGCCCTGCCGCAAGTGAACACGCCGCCCAAGCCGGCGGTATCGGTGAACGTGCAGCCGCCCGCTCCCGCGCTCGACGCGCTCCTCGCACAGCATCTCACGCCGCGCAAATTCGAAATCGAGGGCGTCAAGGCTCTGCCCTTCGACGATGTCGCGCAACGCTTCGCGCCGCTCGTCGGCACGGACGTGACCATCGGCAAGCTGATCGAAACCGCCAACGGCATCACCGCGCTTTACAAGGAGCGCGGCTATGCGCTCTCGTTCGCCTTCATTCCGGCGCAAACGTTTCGGGATGGCGTGGTGCGGATAACGGTGGTCGAAGGGTATATCGCGCAGGTCGTCGTGAAGGGCAACGCGGGCGCGGCCGAGAAGCGCATTCGCGTGGTGGCCGACCGCATGCGTCAGGACCGGCCGCTCACGCAAGCGAATTTCGAGCGTTATATCAACGTGCTCGGCATGATTCCGGGCGTGAAGACGCGCGCGACCGTCGCACCGCCGCAGAATACGGACGGCGGCGCCACGCTCGAACTCGATGTCGAGCGCAAGCCTTTCAACGTGAGCACGGGCATCGACTTCAATCATCCGGGCGTGCAGGGCATTCTGAGCGCGACCGAGAACGGCATGCTCGGCTTCGGCGAATCGCTGTCGGCGTCCGCTCTGTTGCCCAAGGGACGCGACGATCAAACCTATTACGCGCTCAACGGCTCGCTGCCTATCGGCACGGATGGCTTCACCGCGAAAGTCGATGCATCGCATTATCACGGGCATCCGGTCGACAATCCGGGACTGCCGTCTTATATCGAGCGCACCGTCGTGAACGACAAGCTCGCGTTTTCCGCCGTCTATCCGTTCCTGCTGAGTAACGCGCGCAGTCTCGTCGGCACGGGAAGCGTCTATGCATCGCACGATGAAGACCGGCTGAAGAACACCATCGTCGCGGGCAATCCGCAGTTGTCGCAGCGCTCGCAGATTCGCGTCGCGCAATTGCAGCTCGATTACACCGGCATTGCGACAGGCGTCGTGCGGCGCGCGAGCGTGAACGTGGCGAAGGCGTTCGACGTGCTCGGCGCCTCGAAGAGCGCGGACACCAACATTGCCGGCTACGCGCCCGTCAATCCCGTCTCGCTCACCTTCGTGCGGACCGGCGCGAGCTACACGCAGAGCAACGAATGGCCGATGAAAATCGGCACGGCGCTTTCGCTGACAGGGCAGTATTCGCCCGACTCCCTGCCGACATCCGAGCAGGTTTCGTTCGGCGCGCAGCGTTTCGCGCTGGGCTATCAGCCGGGCGAAGTGTCGGGCGATTCGGGCTTCGGCGCGTCATTCGAAATGAACCGGCCGCTCGATATCGGCATGACGTATCTGAAGACCTTCACGCCCTACGTCATGGTCGATGCCGCGCACGTTTTTCTCCACGGCGGCACGGCGAGTCCGCGGCGTTTGTCGTCGTTCGGGATAGGTTTTCGAGTGTCGGATTCGAAGCACTACAGCATCGATCTCTCCGTCGCCAAGGCAACGGGCGATGCGCCCGTCGAGAGCGCATCGCGCAGTCCGCGTGTGAACGCTTCGTTGTCGTATCAGCTGGACTGAAGCTTCACGTGACTGAGCGTCCGGTTCACGGCGTCGAAGCGGGCGCCGGTTGTCCGGCCTTCTTTGCGTTGACCTTGGCCTGCGCGTTCTGCAGATTCTGCGGATAGTCGTTCTGCTCGCCGCCGGGGTTATAGCCGTTCTTTTCGAGCTCGCCGAGTTCGGCGTTTTTCTTTGCGCGCGCTTCCTTGCGCTGCGCTTTCTTGACCTGCTTGGGCGTGGACGCGCCGGCGTCTTGCGCGTGTGCGGGCGTCGCGGGCAGCGTGACGAGCGCCGCGACGGACAGCGCGATGACGGCGAGCGGTGCGGTGCGTAGGTTAAGCATAATTCTTCTCCCCAGGAAGTGAATGAAGCGCCTGTCGCGACAGCAAGAACCGATCCAAACCTTATTTGTCGACGATCCGGCTGAGGTTCGCCCGCACCCGCTGCAGGAGCCCGATCAACTGCTCGCTTTCCTGGCGGCTCAGGCCCGCGAGCGCCTCGGAAGTGATTTCGTCGCCGACGCGCCGCGCCCGGTCGAGCGCCTTCCCGGCTTTCGCGGTCATGCTCACTTGCCGCTCGCGGCGGTCGTCGGGATTGAGCCGCCGTTCGATCCAGCCGCCCTCCTCCATGCGATCCAGCAGCCGCCCGGCGGAGATCGGCGCAACTTCGAGCAGCCCGGCGAGCCGCGCCTGATTCACCTCGCCGTAATGCGACAGATAGGCGAGCACGCGGCATTGCGCGCGGGTCAAGTTCAGCGATGACTTGGCCAGCTCGTCGAAGCGGTTGCCGCACAGGCGGTCCACATCGGCGACCAGAAAGCCGAAGCGTTTGTCGAGTTGAGTTTCCATCGGGCGATTATAGGGAAGACGCCGCCCGGTGTTCCAGAGGCGACGGGCAGGCAAACCACGATGATCGTGATCTCAACGACTTCATGCTGATGTGCGTTGTCGGTGTGATGCGCGCAGCGATGAATTGAGTCGCTAATCATTCGATACACGCCACGGCGAAAAGTCCATGCCTTTTTGTGCCGAAGAGATGACTCGACTTCTTGAAGTTAATCGTTATGTTTCGGTATCCGAATATCTCTTAATGCTTTGCCGATGGCGCGGTCGATTTGAATCATGGATGTATCAGTTCGCATATTCGAATCTGGTCACGGCTTAACGTCTGCCACAACGGCCGATAAAGGCTCGACCGTACTAAATTATTTAGTCTCTGCACACAGGATGACGCACGCGTTAGTTGGGCAGGATTTAGTTGCACAGCGCCCGGTAAATATCGTTCCAATTGCTTTATGTTTTACCGATTTACAGCCGCATGCGTGTTAAGCTTGACAACATGCCTTCTGAAGCAAGCCACGCGGCACGCACCATTCGCCGCTTGTGAGTTGCTCCCTCCTATCGATCGTGCACGTATTGCCAATGGGCTTCGACAATCCATGCTCCCTTCAACGAGAAAGCGCCCTTTTCGCACGACTCTTTACGAGTAATTAGCGCATTATTAATCTGATGATCCTTTTCAATACTCGCTTCGTTAGTTCTAACTTCGTGTAAGTGCAGCGACGGGTTGCACGATCTCCTCGGTTGCAGGCGCGTTTAAACGCAAGCCTTGCCCGCTTCTAATCCGCCCAGAGTCGCCATTCTCTGCGACTAATGTCTTGCGTGCGTCACGATCGCATCGGCGATCGATTCGCGAAAAATAGTCTTTGCCACTTTAGTCGGCGCGTCCAGGCCACCGACCATCAGCGTGAAATATCCAGCCGGCTGTTTTCCGGCTCAACAAGACTAAATGCCTACTACGTATGTGTAAATAGCTGGTTCAGGCCGGTCTACGGAGCAAACGGTGTTTACTACCGAGTGGTACCTGCCCATGACAGCCGATTCCCTCCCTCATCCACGAGAACAGATACCGGAGAACCCCGGCTTCACGCCTGTCGCGCTACTGCTCCGTGCTCTCTCGATGCTTCCATATCGATGGGTTGCCAGAATTGGCAGCATACTTGGCGCGCTGCTGTACGAGATCCCGAGCCGTCGCAAGCACATCGTTCTCGTCAATCTGCGCCTTTGCTTTCCCGGCAATTCCGAAGCGCACTATCAAGAGCTTGCCAAAAAACACTTTCGTCATGTAATCCGCAGCTATCTCGAGCGCGGTATTCAGTGGTACGGCAGCGCGAAGTCGATACGTTCGATAGTGCAGATAGACAGCGAAATCGATCTCGATGATAAAAACGCCCCGCCAACCATTTCATGGGCTTTCACTTCGTTGCCATCGAGGTCGGCTGTCTGGTGCATTCGACGACTTCGCCGGTGGCCGCGCTCTACACCCGCATGTCGAACAAGCGCCTGTGCGCGCTCGCCAAACGGCAGCGCGGCAGGTTCGGCGCCAAGCTGATAGAGCGGTCGACGAGCGCCAGAAAGGTGGTTGCGCTGCTTCGCTCGGGCACGCCGGTGATGCTGGCGGCCGATATGGATCACGGCATCGACAATTCGGTTTTTGTGCCGTTTTTCGGCGTGCCGGCCTGCACGTTGACTGCCGTCTCTCGGCTTGCAAAGCTGGGACATGCGCGTGTGGTACCGTTCGTCACCGAGGTGTTGCCCGATTATCGAGGATACCGGCTGAAGGTCTTTAAACCCTTGATCGATTTTCCGTCCGCCAGCGACACGGTCGATGCGAGCCGCATGAATGCATTTCTGGAAGAACAGATTCGCCTGATGCCCGAGCAGTACTATTGGGTGCACAGGCGCTTCAAGCATCGGCCGGACGGCTTGCCATCGGTCTATTGAGGTTGAAATGGACGTTGTGTGCCCGAAAGGCAGGAAATCCGGCGTTTCGCGAACCGGAGTTTGACGCAGAAGTAATTTTGCGCACAACACCAGTTGCCTTTCAGACGTAGGCAGTTCACTATAGGCGCCTTAGCGCAATCGCGATAGGAAACCGCCGCTACGCGGCAAAATTCAGGAAGAAGATATGGCAACCGGTACGGTCAAGTGGTTCAACGATGCAAAGGGTTTTGGTTTCATCACGCCTGATGGCGGTGGCGAGGACCTGTTTGCACATTTCTCGGAAATCCGCGCTGACGGCTTCAAGAGCCTGGCGGAAGGCCAGAAAGTGAGCTACGAAGAAAAGATGGGCCCGAAGGGCAAGCAAGCTTCGAACATCAAGCCTGTGTAAGGCGAACGCGCCGCAGCAGCTTTCGGGTTTGCTGCGGCGCGTCATATTTGACCTTCTGTTTAGGCACGGTGACGCGCATCGGTTTTGCGCTGCTCGGCTGCTGCTATCTAATACCGCTTAGTCTCCCTGGGGCTTGATGCGCTCGTGCTTCGGCGCGGCATGTTAAAGCCGAAGATCGCGTGGGCACGATGGGTTGTGCCGCTGCTTTCGAGCATGGGTCGTTTAGGCGCGTCGATCAAGACTTCGTCTTGTCAACATTGTCCTTCGGGTCTTTCCCTACCTCAAGCGTCCGCTCGACCTGATGGTCTTCCTTGGCGCCAACAAAAAACCAACCTTTCCGCAACGCGCGTCTGTCTAAGATGCAAGGTTTTCGGCTCTTGGCTTTCGACTTTCGCCATCCAGGTGACTTCTGTCTTGTTCACCGGTCGAGGTACCCTGCGCAACATGACAGAGGTACTACAAGCCACTTCCCCGAACGCACTTCGCATGCAACCGCCACGACTGAAGCGTGGTTGGAAGCAGTTCCACTTCGACAAGCTGCCTGGCGTCACGTACTCATCTGTGCTGCTTGCGCACTGACAACGTCGGCTAGTGTTCGCGCCGCTTTCCGGGTGCCTCACCAATCCGGCGGAGACGGAAATTCAAGAGCACATTTTGGTTCTGCATCGCCGGATCAAACCCTTCTTACATCGAAATACTAAGGCAGGCGCAAGGAAGCATACGACGCCCGAGGCGCAGCAAATTAGCCGGCTCACCCACTGCCCCAAAGCAATTTCCTTCACACTTACATTGGCACTTTTCAATCAAAGATTCGATTTCCTAAACATAAGCAATAATGCCAATGAAAATATAAGACCAATCTCGTTGAAGCTTAGATAAGGATACCGGATCATTCAAACACGCTTTGTAGAGAGCGACTCGGATGACTTTAGTCGCACTGACTCTGTCGTCTGATGAAGCTGACTGTCTGGACTGACGCGCACCTTTTCGGCGCCAATCCAGGCTCGACGCTTCACATACTTAGCGGCGATTCAACTTAAAACACATTCGCAAATCTAACTGTCTGGAATCTCGTATGAAGACTTTTGCTATCTCGGCCCTCGTTGCTGGCTTGCTTGGCTTGACTGCCTCCAGCGCATTCGCCTCGGACGGAACCATTACGTTCAACGGCGCATTGACTGCCACGACTTGCACCATCAACGGCAACGACACGTCGTCTAAAGACTTCACCGTCACCTTGCCGACCGTTTCCACCAGCCAACTCACGGCTTCGGGCGAGACAGCCGGCACGACCTCCTACCACATAGCTCTTTCGGCCTGCTCGCCGATTACCGCCAGCAGCAAGGCGGCGGTGTTCTATGAAGCAGGCTCGACCGTCGACCCGAGCGATGGTCGTCTGATTGTCGCAGGCGGCGGTGCCGGAAATGTCAAGCTGCAACTGTTGAACTCGGACTCCTCGCCTATTAAGGCAGGTTTTTCGCGCGACCTGCAGAACTCCATCGCGGCCGACATCTCTTCAGGCTCGGCTCTGCTGAACTATCAAGTTCAGTACTACGCAACCGGTGTAACGACCGCTGGCGCGGCGAACTCGTCAGTCGTTTATAGCATCGACTATCAATAAGCCGCGCTTTTAGCGGCGGTTGAGTTCGCACAAGTAAGAGGTCATGCAAGGGTGGGCGCGAGCCCACCCTCGCGTTGGGTCAAAGCATTTGGTTGAGATTTTAGTTCCCATGAGACTGGCAAGCAGGCTACTCACAATTACAGCGCTGTGCATTGGGCATCTCACGGCGGCGCCACAAGCGTACGCCTCCGTGGTGATTGCCGGCACGCGCGTCGTCTACAACCAGAGCGATTCCGAAGTCACCGTGAAGCTCACGAACAATGGAAAGCTCCCGGGGCTGACCAAGGTGTGGCTGGATAAGGGCGACCCGGACGCCAAGCCGGACAGCATCGACGTCCCGTTCACGATCACCCCTCCCATCATGCGCATCGATCCGGGCAAGTCTCAGACGTTGCGCATCATGTCGACCGGCGAGGCGCTGCCTGCCGACAAGGAATCAATTCTCTACCTGAACGTGCTGGAAGTCCCGCCAAAGCCATCCGGCGATGACGCTTCCGCCAACCAGCTGCAGTTGGCGTTCCGTACACGCATCAAGTTCTTCTTCCGGCCGACTGGACTGAAAGGGCAAGCGTCGGACGCGCCCGGCGCTGTCGTTTGGCACGTCAAGCGTGATGGCTCGACGAATGCGATCGAAGCGTCCAATAGCTCTCAGTATCACGTTTCTTTCGACCGCATCGAACTTACGGGGGACGGGCATACCGCGGCATTCGATCAAGGTGGAATGGTCGGGCCGGGAGAATCAAAATCGTTTCCGCTCAAGGGTGAAGTGCCTTCATCGGGCGGAAAGGTCAAATACACGGCCATTAACGACTACGGCGGCCCCCAGTCTGGCGAAGCGAGTCTGGCTCCCTGACTAAGAGACAACCCCGGTTCGACCGCGTGGCCAACTAACCACGAGTTTGCAAACGCGCCGGATTTCCTCCAAAAGACGCGCAGGCTGGCATGCACGCCTTTGATGGCTGCATGGCTATGCACGCCCGTAATTTTCGTATGCGTCAGGGAACATGAAATACCGCAGCATTAAGTTGGCAGGCACGCACCTGAAACCGGTAAGTATTCTGGTCATTCAAGCTATCGCGGCAGTGGGTACCAGTTGCCGTGCCTGGGCGGATACACCGCAACACTATGCCGCCGTCGAGTTTAACGAGCAATTCCTCGATTCCAGCGATTCCGAGAAGTTAGATGTATCTCGATTCAATAAGGGCCAAGAAGTGCTTCCGGGCACGTATCGGTCCGACATATATGTCAACGACGCCTGGAAAGGAAAGCTGAATATCGAGGTTCGAGAGCTGGGAGGGGACTCTCACGAGGTGGTCCCTTGCATGAATGCCGATCTGCTCGAACGGCTTGGCGTCGACCCGAGAAAGCTCTCGGCAGAGTCGACCGCCAAGCTCGAAACAGCAGATAAGGTCTGCCTGACTTTGCCAGATCTGATTCCGAGCGCGGTCGCGTCGTTTGACAGTGGCGAGCAACGGCTGGACGTCTCAATCCCCCAGATCGTGATGAATAGCCGTGCCCGAGGCTATGTCGATCCGAAGTACTGGGAGGACGGCGTGCCTGCGGCCATGCTGCAATACAACGCCAATGCATATCACAGTTCGTCGCCGCAATTCAATAACGACTCTCAGTATCTCGGACTGATCGGCGGGATCAATGCGGGTGCCTGGCGCTTTCGCTATCAGGGCAACCTGACGAACACCAGTAACGGTGGTTCGCACTTTCAAAGTGTGCAGACCTATGTTCAGCGCGGGTTCAAGGGAATCAAGAGCCAGTTGACCGCCGGCGACACCTTCACCGACGGTGCTCTATTCGACAGCTATGGCGTTCGAGGTGTCACACTGGGCACCGACGACCGAATGTATCCGGAATCGCAGCGTGGCTATGCGCCGGTCATCCATGGCATCGCGAATAGCAACGCCAAGGTTCAGATCCGGCAGAACGGCAACATCATTTACGAAACGACCGTCGCACCCGGTGCTTTCGAGATCGACGACCTGTATCCGACTGGCTACGGCGGCAATCTCGATGTCATCGTCACCGAAGCAGACGGGTCTCAGCATGTCTCCACTGTGCCGTACGCCGCAGCCGTCAATGCGCTGCGTCCGGGAGTGACGCGCTATAGCGCGACGATCGGTGAGTATCGTGATGCCACGCTCAACATTCATCCCTTCGTCTCGCAGTTCACGATACAGCACGGCATGAGCAACCTGCTGACGCTCTACGGCGGGATCACCGCTGCGGATCTGTATTTCGCGGGCATGGTGGGCACGGCGCTAAACACGAGCGTTGGTGCATTCGGCGTGGACGTAACCAGCGCGACCGCGAGTTTCAAGCGACTCGGCACGCGTAACGGGGCGAGCGTACGCCTGAGTTACTCGCAGCTAATTGCACCAACCGACACGAATATCGCGATCGCAGCGTACCGCTATTCCACGAGCGGTTTCTTCAGCTTGCCTGATGCCATGACCATGCGTCAATTGAACGACGACGGTCAGCTAGCGGCTATGTCGGCGCTACAGAAATCGCGTGTTCAGTTCGTGCTGAATCAGAGCATCGGATCGAGTGGCCGTTTCGGGTCAGTGTATGCAATGGGTTCGGTCACTTCCTACTGGAACCGCTCTGGTCACGACACGCAGTATCAGATTGGCTATAACAACAGTTGGAAGCGTCTGACCTATGGCGCGTCGCTTGTGCGCCAGTATCAGGTCGATGCCGACCGCTGGGACAACCGGATCATGCTGAATCTCACGGTTCCGCTGGGTTTGGGTTCGCATGCGCCGCAATCGTCGACGTACTTCCAGCATGACACGAGCGACAGCAGTTCCAGTATTCAACAGTCGATCACCGGCACCTTGGGTGAGGACAACGCCATCACGTATGGCCTGAATGGAAACTTCAACGACGGTGGCCACGCACGCAGTTCGTTCAATGCAGGCGCCAATGTGGGCTATATGTCGCCATTCGCGCTCCTGACGGCCAACGCCAGCACGGGACGTCAATACTCTCAGGTGGGCGCGAGCGTTTCAGGCGGTGTGGTGGCCTGGGGCGATGGCGTGGCGTTCACGCCGAACATGGGTGAAACGGTTGCCGTGGTGGAAGCCAAGGATGCGGCTGGAGCCAAGCTTGCGAACGGCTCGGGCCTTCGCGTAGACCCTTGGGGCCACGCAGTGGTGTCGGGCATACAGCCGTATTCGAATAACGACGTCGAGATCGATCCCAAGGGCTTGCCTCTGAATATCGAGCTGAAATCAACCGTTCAGCGAACAGCGCCGACGGCAGGCGCAGTCGTGAAGCTCAAGTTCGAAACCGAGGACAAGGGCAAGTCCGCAGTAATGCGTGTCTTGCAGGCCAACGGCAAGCCGCTTCCGTTTGGCGCCACGGTTTCGGACGACGCACAGAACACGGTCGGTACCGTTGCTCAGGGCAGCCGCATTATCGCGGTGGGACTGAAGCTCGATAGCGGCAAATTGAATGTCAAGTGGGGCGATGCATCTGATCAAGCCTGCTCCGTGCCTTATCAGTTGCCAGAAAAGACAAACTCGGTGACGCCGATCTTGCTAAAGATCGCGGACGGCGTATGCCAGTAATGCAAGGCACGAGTTAAACCATTTTGGAGTTATACATGAATCACGTTAAGAGGATAGTGCTGACATTCGCGCGGCTCGCGGTGTGCTCGGTGTTAGCTGTCACTATGCTCCCTAACAATGCTAAAGCCGATGTCTCATGCCGCTCGAACTATACGAGTTTTACTATCACGATGCCGGGCACGGTTGCGGTTCCTCGCGACCTGGCCAATGGTTCCATGCTGACATCCTGGTCAATGATGCCGAACACGACCAACATGTACACATGTACATCGACTAACCTTACATATTCAGGAATAGACTTCGAACTCGCAGGCATGAGTTCGACCATGACGAGCTATAAGGCCTCTTATAACGGCACGGTGTTCCCTGTGTACCAAACCAACCTTCCTGGCGTGGGGATCGCGATGGGGGGGAACCTCAATGCTCACGGCCGCACGGCCGGTCCTGTCGGCTTCAACGACATGGGCTTTCACTGGAACAGTAACGGCACCAATGACAATGGGGGTCAACTGATCGTTGCCTTGGTGAAGATCGGCGATATTACTCCCGGCACGCTTTCAGGTTTGATTGCGCAAGGCTTTTCATGGGAAGGCGCTGTTAGCCCACCCGCCGGAGATAATCCTGCGTCAGGAGTTATAAGCTTCAACATTACGCCTGTCGTCGTGACCGTGTTGACTTGTCAGACACCAGACAAGACGATCCCCATGGGCATACACGGCCCAAGTGACTTACCTACTGTTGGGTCGACGTCGAGCAATCCGGCATCGTTTACGCTCGACTTGAATAACTGCCCCGGTGGTGCGCCCGTAGCAGGCCTTTCGGTTGGGCAAATTAACAGCATTCAATACCGAATCGATCCATCGAATGGAGCAGTAGCCGGCTTTACCAACGTCGCGGCGTTGAGCGGAAGCCCATCTGCCGGCGGCGTCGGAATCCAGCTCTATGACAGCACCGGTGCAGTCTTTCCGCTTAGCGTGTACAAAACTTTAAGCAACTTCAATAGCGCCACAGGTGGTAGCTACAACATTCCGCTCACGGCACGCTACTACAGAACAGGAACCCTTACTCCGGGACCGGCGAACTCGACCATGACAATGACTGTGCTGTACCAATAGAAGCGTAAAAAACGTGTTTGCACCATTCAAGTTTATAAACATTTTCGGGAAGCAAGATGAACAAACTTAAGCTCATTCTAGTAGTCTCAGCATTGGCCGCCGCGAAGTCGGTGTTTGCAGTAGACGCGACGCTCAACTTCACAGGCACAATCATTCTGCCAACCTGCACGGTCGATTCGAGTAGTGCGAACCAGACAATCTCGCTCGACACGGCGAAGACGACCGATTTCGCGGCTGTGGGGTCCACTCAAAATCCTCGACCGTTCAACGTAAAGTTGGCCGCTTGTGCTACGAATACCAACGTGACAATGACCGTGAATGGTACGAATGACACGTTGACCAGCGTGTTGAAAAACACAGGTTCAGCGGCGCAGGTGGGTGTGCAGTTGCTGAAGGCAACGAACGTTGGCGACACGACTGGATCGCCTATTACGCTTGGAAGCGCTGAATCGCTCGGTGCCGTCGATCAGACGAATGAGATGACCATCCCGATGGTTGCGCAATTCTACCGACTTGGAGCAATGACGGGTGGTACGGTGACGGCAGTAGCTACAGTCAACTTCGCTTATAATTAACTGGTCTAAGGTTCGTTTTCCAAACTAACGATATGTGAACCAATCTTAAGGATTTAGCGCGCTCTAAACGCTCCCAGATTGACTGGTCGAATAGTCACCGCGCTATCCGTCAAACATCCGCGTGTCGTTGCATCGATATCCATACGTGACGACCTCGGAAAACCCATTCTCGTCAACAGGTTCGAGAATTTTTATCAACGCTTTTACTTTAAATAGGTTTGAAAATGAGTATGCAGAAAATCACGCGAAGCGCACTCGCACAAGTCGATATCGCGGGCGCCGGTTCGACGTCATCTTCCTCATATACGAGCGTTACAATCAACATCAACCGAGCCGATACAACTGGTGGCCTCAAGTCCGGAATCGCGATATCTGTTCAGTAAGATAATTAGCTAGCGACTATGATTCGCGGAGCCATCACCGATGGCTCCGCGTTTTCTTAAAGCAGGGCTGCGACCTCTACGCCATGTCTGTCGCATCGGCGAACTTGCGCAGGAATGTACCCAAAGAATATGCCATTCGACATGAACATTATTCTTTGATTGCCACCGCTGCCCTAATTGTGCGAGCGATAGGCGGGCCGCTACAAATGGCCCCTCATCGTTCTGAAGGACGACCGCTTTCTATTTTCCCAGAACCCACGCGTTGGCGTCAGACGTCCATACCATCTGACGATCCGCCAATGTCCCGCGGCTCGCGCCCAATAAACGCCGCACCTCGATTCCTCCTGACCTCCAGCGCATCGGCGATAAACTCTGCCAGCCTTCCGACATCTTTCCATCTCGAAGCCCTTCGCGCCGCATCCATATCTTCGCGCCGAATGATCGCCCTAAGCGTCTCCACCGCGAGTGAACGCAGCCATATGCGCAAGCCTTCATCGCCGAGCTTGGCAAACTCCTTATGCACATCGGGCAAGGCGATTTTCGGCGAGCGCGCACGCAAAGTCGGAACCGCATCCGCATCCGCAGCCGCAGCATAGGCAGGAACCGCAGACGCAACCTCGGCTGCAACCTGAATCGGACTTGGAACCGCCGCAGGAACCTGCACTGCAGTCGGAGCCGCAGCCGCCTCCACCTCCTGCCCTACCGAAACCAACACCGCCCCTAGTCTCACCGCAAACCCAGGATAAACCGCCTCCTCCTCCACCACCACCCGGGCAAGCCGCATCAACAACTTCCTCAATGGCATCGTGCTTCGCATAGCGCCCATATCTCCAAGGTAAGCTCGTGCAAAGCCTCATAGGCTTCGATGCCATACTTGCTTTTCAGCGTGCGCAGCCCCGCGTCCGCATCACCGCCTCGCGCGACGTCTACCGCCAGCGGAATTCTGCTCTTGAAAAAGCGCGGCTGCGGCACGCCCTCTTCCGAGAACTTGCCCAGTCGTCCATGGAACAAGTCCTCCATCACGCGCGCGTGCAGGTTGTTCCTCTGCACCTTGGTCGCGACGATCCCAAGCGGCTCGAGCACGCGCCCAAACCGCGCACCAAAGCTCCGCACGTTCTGCACGATCTGATAAATGCCCCAAGTCGAAACGATGTCCGGTATCGTCGGAATCACATAGCCCGTGGAAATGCGCAAGCCGTTCTTCGTGACGGAACCAAGACTCGGCGGACAATCGATAATCACATACTCGTAACGCTCAAGCACCGGCTCCAGCGCCTGACGCAAGACATCGAGCGGACTAATCAGAAAACCGGGGTTGTACGAGATCATCGCAATGCGCTCTTCGAAGTCGATCAACCGGATGCTCGAAGGCAAGAGATCGAGCCGCGCAATGCCGCCATCGACCGTGGAAACGCCGCGCACGATCGCTTTCTCTATATCGAATTTCGGCTTGCAATGCAGGTTGATCTTGTCTTCGAACAAATGTGCGATGGTTTGCCCTTCGCGATCGAGTTCGTCCCAGCGCTTTTTGGAGATGAGATTGATGGTTGCGTTCGTCTGCGGATCGAGGTCGATAAGCAACACGCGCTTGCGCAACTCGTGCGCAAGCATTTCGGCGACGGCCACCGCCGTCGTGGTCTTTCCCACGCCGCCCTTGAGATTGATAAAGCTCAATACATGCGGCAAGTTACTTCTGTATATCGACATCTCGCTCCAGCACTAGCTTCGTTCGGGAGAGAGATGTATGGATCGCTATGAAACGCCCGGCGCGCTTATCCCGTAATTAAGCCAGACGCCGATGCGCCATTTACCGCATCATCGGTCCTCGCGTTCGAGGGAGCCAGCAACTCGCCAAACGCATCCGCCGAAAGCGGTCGCGCCAGCAAGAAGCCTTGCATTTCATCGCACATCAAGTCTTGCAGGCGATTCAATTGCGATCCCGTCTCGACGCCTTCCGCGACCACATCCATGTCCAGCGAATGCGCGAGTGCAATGATCGCCGATACGATCGCGCGCCCTTCGTGGCCGTTCTCGTCCAGCCCGTTGGTAAAAAACCGGTCGATCTTCAATTGCTTCGCGCGAAACCGCTGCAGATACGCGAGACTCGAATAACCCGTGCCGAAATCGTCGATGGCGATTTCGAAGCCATTGTCCTGAAACGCGCGAATCATCTCGATGGTGCGCGGCGCGTCCTGCATGGCGACGGTCTCGGTGATCTCGAACATGATCCGGTCGCTCGGCACGCTCTCTTCACGCACGATTCGCATCACGTTCGCCACGAGGTCCACTTCGTTCATCTGACGCGGAGACAAGTTGATGGCCACCTTCACCGCCGGCCGCCCCTCGGCACGCCAGCGCGCGATATGTCGGCAAGTCTCGCGCACGACCCAGTAGCCGATCTGCACGATCTGCCCCGAGCGCTCCGCAATCGGAATGAATTCGAGCGGCGTCAGTACGCCGATCACGGGATGATCCAGCCGGATGAGCGCTTCCGCGCCCGCCAGCGTACCGTTGGCGCCGCGAAACTTCGGCTGGAACAGCAAATAGAAGTGTCCCGCGTTCAATGCCTCGTGCAACGCCTGCTGAATCTGCAAGGTCCGCACGGCGGCTTCGTTCATGCTCGCCTCGAAGAAGCGATAGGTGCTGCGCCCGCCGCGCTTCGCTTCATACATGGCGATATCCGCGTGCTTGAGCAAGGCATCGACCGTGTCGCCGTCCTGCGGATAAAGCGCAATGCCGATGCTCGGCATTACCTGCAAGGTATGTTTCGCGACCATCAGCCCCTGACGCATGGATTCGAGCACGCGCTCGGCCATCTTTTCGGCATCGGCGGGCTCGGGAAGGTTTTCCAGCATCACGACGAATTCGTCGCCGCCGATGCGCGCCACCGTATCGCCACCACGCACGCATTGTTGCAGACGCCGGCCGAAAGCCTTCAGCACTTCATCGCCGATGGAGTGGCCGAGCGAATCGTTGATCGTCTTGAAGCCGTCGAGGTCCATGAAGAGAATGGCGAAGCCGTTGCCGCCCGACTGCGCGCTCTTGATTGCGCGCTCGATGCGCTCGGTGATCGTGCTGCGATTCGGCAAATCGGTCAGCGTGTCGAAGGTCGCCATGCGCACGATCTGTCCGTTCAGCCGCGAGACGGAGCCGGCGAGGAACGCGGTGCGCGCATCGAGGCGCGACAGCACCAGCGTGATGATCAGAATGGTGAGCGTAAAGAGCACGACGGTAGTCGCGAGCCAGTGTGTATCGACATCGTTGGCCGCGCCGCAGATCGAACCCGGCGCGAATTCGGCCGCCGCGTTGCCGGTGTAGTGCATGCCCGTGATGGCGATTCCCATCACCAGCGCCGCCGCCGCGCGCTTGGTCAGCACGTGCGACTTGTTCGCGTCAGACAAGGTTCGCGCAATCCACAACGCCGCGCCCGAAGCCACGATGGCGATCACGATCGACGCCGCGAACAGCGTCGGGTCGTAGACGATCGCGGGCAGCATGCGCATGGCGGCATCGCCCGTATAGTGCATGGCCGCGATGCCCGCGCCCATCATCACGCTGCTGACCACGAGCCGTCGCGCCGTGAGCTTTGCGCCGGTGATCACGTAGAGCGCGAAGAACGACGTCAGGACGGCGATGACCAGCGATCCCGTGGTGATCCAGAAGTCGTAGCCGAGCGGAATTGGCAACTGGAACGCCAGCACGCCGATGAAATGCATCGACCAGATGCCGAGGCCCATGGACGCCGCGCCGCCTGCGAGCCAGACGTGGCGCAGGCGCGACTGCCCAAGCATGGCGAGGCGGCCCGAAATGTCGAGCGCGGTGAAGGAGGCAAGCGTCGCGACGATCAAGGATGCCGCGACCAGCCATAAGTTATAGGTGCCGTGCATGTCCGGGCCGATGTCGAAGACTCAATAGTGTGAGCGTCTTATCGGCGCGGTATCGCGCTTCTTTAGTGTGCGGCTGCAATTAGTTCCGCACGCAACTTTTGTCCAGGTAAGAAGCGCTTCAAAGTTGCGAATCGAGAAGCGCGGCCACGCGTTCGAGCACGCGTTCACGCAAGGACCGATGTTGCCAGTCTTTCAGCGTGATGCGTTTGGCTCGGGTCACGTCGTCGTCGAAGATAGCGGTCTGCTGGGCCGCGAAGTCGCGGTCGTAGATGTTGAGATTGGCTTCGTCGTTGAGCTTGAAAGACCGGCTGTCGAAGTTGGTCGACCCGACCGACACGAGATATTCGTCGACCACGATCAGCTTGCAGTGGAACATGGTCGGCTGATATTCGTACATCTCCACGCCCGCCGCGAGCAGGTCGCCCCAGCAGGCGCGCGAGGCTTCGCGCACCGTGTGTGTATCGATCCGCTTGCCCGGCGTGATGATACGCACGCGCACGCCGCGCTTCGCCGCTTCCACGATGGCGTTGATCGTCAGCTTGTCCGGCACGAAATACGCGCTCGACAGATGGATCGACGTCGTGGCGGCGGTGATCGCCATGAGATACATGAGTTGCATGTCGTCGCTGCCGCCCGAGGGCGATGAGCTGAACATGTGCGCGAGGCCGTCGCCCGCGGGCGCGATCTCGGGAAAGTAGTCGCCGCCGTGCAGCACGTTGCCCGTGGCCTTGACCCAATTGTCCATGAAGACCGCCTGCATCTGTCCCACCGCCGGGCCGGTTATCCTGAAGTGCGTGTCGCGCCAATGCTTCTCGTCCTGAGCGTGTCCGGTCCATTCCTCGGCAATGCCGACGCCGCCCGTGTAGCCCGTGTGACCGTCGATCACGAGCAACTTGCGGTGCGTACGGTCGTTCATGCGGCCAAGACCGGTCCAGTGCGGCTTGTGATACTGAATGACCTCCGCGCCCGCGTCCTTGAGCATCTGCAAGTAGCGCTTGTCCATCTTCGAGGAGCCGACCCAGTCGAGCAGCACGTGTACCGCGACGCCGGAGCGCGCTTTCTCGGCGAGCGCGGCGGCCACCTCTTCGCCTATCTTGCCCGACCAGTAGATGAACGTTTCGAAGGTAATGGTTTTCTTCGCCCCGCGAATGCCCGCGAGCATAGACGGGAAAATCTGATCGCCGTTGACGAGCATCTCGAAGCAGTTGCCATCGACGACGGGCGGGCCGAGCAACAGTCCCATCGAGCGGAGAAATTGCGGATCGTCGCTCGCGTAGAGCCGCTCGATCTTGTGTTCGATCTTCTTTTCGCCGCTCGTCAGATTCGCGATCAGCAGCACGATGACCACGGTCACGACGACGGTCAGGACAATCACAGCAATCAGGGCAAGCGCCGGCATGCGGGGGTCTCGGTGAAGGAACTGGCGTCCGGGACCCACAGTGTATTGGGTTTTTGTTCAACCGCTAAATGCCGTCCAGCCTGCTTCCCGGCTCACCTTGGCGATTTCCTTGGCGATGGCGTCGCCCAGGCGCTTTTCATCGGACGATACATCCGCGTGCTTCGTCTCCGATACCGCGTGCATGCCGCCCGATACCGCGAGCGAACTCGCCACATGGCCCGCCGCCGCGCCGACGCCCGCCATTTCCGCGACGCCCGGTGCGTGGCCGCTGTCGCCCTTTGCATCGAACTGTTCGATGACTTGCGGCGCGCCGTGCGCCGGCTTGAAGACGAGTTGCACGTTCGCGCCTACCTTGCTTTCGCCCGCGCCGAGTCCGATCAGGACGCGCCGGCGGCGATTGCCCGCATCGATCGTGCTGAAGTCGCCGACCACGGCGAGCACGTTTTGATCGTCCGGCGGCGCGACGTCTGCGCGAACGGCGCGCAGACCCTGCGCTTGCAGCTTCGCGACGATTTCGTTGGCCACTTCCTCTCGCGCGGCCGTGGCGTCCTGCGCTTGCTGTGCGGCGGAAGTGTCGCCCGAGAACGCGCTAGAGAGCTTCGACGCGAGACCATGTTGATCGAGCTTGACTTGGGACGCGTCGCTATGGAAAGCGTAGACGTAGATCACGTCGGGGCCTGCGACGGTCTGCGCGTTTGCGTTCGTACAACCGGCCATGAGCGCCGCTCCGGCAAACAGGCTTGCCACCGTCACGCGGCGAGCCAGCTTCTGCAGCGAATGGAGCGAAGGGGTCTTGATCGAGTCGAACATGATGTGCACCTTGTATGCCGGCCGCGCCGGAAAGCAAAAAGTCGGGGATATCGGACCGTATAACCGCGATCCTGGCTGTGCGTGATACGGCGCTTGGGTTCACTCGTTACCGCGATGTCTGCGTCACGCTGGTCGCCACTATGGACGATGCCCGCCGCGTGCGCCATCGAGCATTTATGTCGCGAGGTTTCACGTCTTTCGCGGCCTTCGCGGCCCGCGCCGGCGCACCGCTTGTGCAGAGGTGCACCACTTCTGGTTACCATGACCGCCAGGCGTCGCGCGAAGGGGCGCGCCGCATCCACGAATCGTTTTCAAGGAGCGCATATGGACCTCAAGATCGCCGGCAAGCTGGCATTCGTATCCGGATCGACCAAGGGCATCGGGCACGCCATCGCGGTGGGACTCGCGCGCGAAGGCGTGCGGGTGATCCTCAACGGCCGCTCGCAGGCTTCCGTCGATGCCGCCCTCGCCAAGCTCAAGGAGCAGGCGCCGGGCGCACAGGCCGAGGGTTTCGCGGGCGACGTATCGGATGCCGCTCAGGTCGCGGAACTCGTGAAGCGCTTCCCGAGTGTCGATATTCTCGTGAACAACATGGGCATCTTCGATCCCAAACCCTTCGAAGAAATTTCCGATGAAGAATGGCTGCGCTTCTTCAACGCCAACGTGATGTCGGGCGTGCGGCTTTCGCGCGCCTATCTGCCGAAGATGAAGGAGAAAAACTGGGGCCGCGTGGTGTTCATCAGCAGCGAGAGCGGTATTCAGATTCCCGTCGAGATGATTCACTACGGGTTGACCAAGACCGCGCAGTTGGCGCTGTCACGCGGTCTCGCCGAGACGTGTTCGGGCACGAACGTGACGGTCAATTCGGTCTTGCCCGGTCCGACGAGTTCGGAAGGCGTCACGGAATTCGCGGAGAAGCTCTCGGGCGGAAAGAGCCTGAAGGACTTCGAAAAGCAGTTCTTCGAGGAAGCCCGGCCGACCTCGATTCTCAAGCGCTTCATCACGCCCGAGGAGATTGCGAACACGGTCGTGTATGTGTGCTCGGAACTGTCTTCGGCGACCAACGGAGCGGCGGTTCGCGCGGATGGCGGCGTCGTGAAGTCGGCGTTTTAGCGCGACGCGTTCACTTCGGCGGCCTTCTCGAGCGCACTGACGATAGCCGCAACGGTTTTCTCGCGCGCGGCTTCGTCGTTCTGCCGCAGCGCATACGAAGGGTGATAGGTGGCGACGATGAACTTGTCGCCATACGGCACCACGCGGCAGATATGCGCCTGTAAGGTCGCCCGCTTGCCGAGCAAGGCAGTCAGCGCCGTGGCCCCGAGCGTGACGATCACGCGCGCGCCGGTCTCTTGAAGCTCCTTGTCGAGCCAGTACGAACACGCTTCGATTTCCTGCTGCCCGGGCGTCTTGTGCAAGCGCCGCTTGCCGCGCGGCTCCCATTTGAAATGCTTGACCGCATTCGTGAGATAGACCTGCTCGCGCGGAAGTTGCGCGCGGCGCATGGCGTCGTCGAGTAACTGCCCTGCCGGGCCGACGAACGGTTCGCCCTTCAAATCTTCCTGATCGCCCGGTTGCTCGCCGAGCAGCATGATGCGCGCGTCGGCCGGGCCGCTGCCGGGTACGGCTTGCGTCGCGTGCTTCCACAGCGAACAGCGGCGGCATTCATCGAGCGATGTAGGCGCGTCGCGTTCGGGTTGCGCGGCGTCGGCTTCGACCTGCACCGCCTTGCCGCCGAGTGCGCCGACGCTGCGCGCCTGGCCGACACGCCGCGCGCCGCCGCGCGCATCGCTCACGAGCTTGGGAATGAGCGCGCCTTCGGGCAAACCTTTCCAGAACCGCACCGGCATATGCTGTTCGAGCGCGTTCTCGTTCAGCCGCGCCGGGTTGAAGATGCTGCGGTAGTAGGTCATCCAGAGCGCCTCGGCGGCGTCGGCGGTGTCGTTCGCGTGATCGGCGGCGAGCGCGCGGCGGCGCTCGAGTTGCAGGCGCTCGCCGTTGAAGAGCGCGGCGCCATCGGGCGTGGTGATGAGCCATGACGAGCGTCCCATGCGCGCCGCGAAGTGTTCGGCGGCCCAAGCGAGCACGTCGTGATCCGGCTCGTACCATGCGACGTACTCGGGCGCGCCGAGCGCCTCGTCGCGCTGCCGGAAACGCACGTAGGCGATCATGTCGTGCTGCGCGCGCCGCACGGCCTTGGCCATCTTGTAAAGCCGCGCGCCGTCTTCATCCGCGGGAGATG
The DNA here is from genome assembly GCF_023631465.1 of Caballeronia sp. GAWG1-1. Taxonomy (NCBI): domain Bacteria; kingdom Pseudomonadati; phylum Pseudomonadota; class Betaproteobacteria; order Burkholderiales; family Burkholderiaceae; genus Caballeronia; species Caballeronia sp. GAWG1-1. The sequence goes on along the minus strand of NZ_JALQDB010000037.1, from coordinate 377,909 downwards.
CCACCGAACGGTCGCCATGCGTCCAGCGCCATAGCACGAGATAGAGGAAGCTCCAGCGGCGTTCGTCGCGAAAGCAGGCTGCGTCTTTCAGCAACGCCGCCAGTTCCTTCGAAACGCGGATCTGTGCGGGCTTCACCTCGGAAGCGGCGGCGTCTTCAACGACGTCGCCGAACAGCGCAGGCGCTTGCGCCGCGCCTTCGGCCGTGCGCCATTCGATCGATTCGGGCGCGCGCTCTTTTGCCAGCGCGATGAGCGCCGCGCTCCGCCAGGAGTCGAAGTCGTCTTCTATCTCGATGACGTGCATGATCCGCTCAGATGAGCGACAACTGCACGGGCTCGGTCGCGAGCGAACGCCGCAACTGCTCCGTCGACGCCTCGCGCAACGGCGGCCGATAATCGTCCGTCACGATGAACGGTTTCACCTTGTCCATTGCGCAACGCAGCCGCGCGACATCGTGATACCGCACGCGCCGCGAACGGCGCAACTCGACGATACGCTTGGCATTACGCATGCCGATGCCCGGCACTCGCGAGATCATGCGCACGGGCGCGGCGTTCAGATCCACCGGAAAGCGTTCGCGATGCGACAGCGCCCAGGCGAGCTTAGGATCGATATCGAGCGAGAGGTTACCGGCCGTTCCGAGCAACTCCTGCGCTTCGAAGCCATAGCCGCGCATCAGAAAATCCGCCTGATACAGCCGATGCTCGCGCAACAATGGCGGCGCCTGCGACGGCACACCCGACGGGCTGTCGGGGATCGGGCTGAAGGCCGAGTAATAGACGCGCTTGAGCTGATAAGAACCGTACAGCGTTTCCGCCGTGCCGAGGATGGTGCGGTCATCGGTCTCGTCCGCGCCAACTATCATCTGCGTGCTCTGCCCGGCGGGCGCGAAACGCGGCGCGCGCGGCTCCGCTTCCGACTCTTCGCGCGCCACGCGAATGTTGCCCATCGCGAGCTTGATGGTGCGGCCGCTCTTCTCCGGCGCAAGACGTTCGAGGCTGATTTCGGTCGGCAGCTCGATGTTGACGCTCAAGCGGTCCGCATAACGCCCCGCCAGTTCGATGAGTTCCGGGTCGGCATCCGGTATGGTCTTTAGATGGATATAACCGCGAAAGCGATGCTTTTCACGCAGCGATCGCGCTACTTGCACGAGTTGATCCATCGTGTAGTTCGACGAACGGATCACACCCGAACTGAGAAACAAGCCGTCGATGTAATTGCGGCGATAAAAGTCCAGCGTGAGCTTGACGACTTCGTCCGGCGTGAAGCGGGCGCGCGGCACGTTACTCGACCGGCGGTTGATGCAGTAGCGGCAATCGTAGAGACAAAAGTTGGTCAGCAAAATCTTGAGCAGCGACACACAGCGGCCGTCCGGCGTGAAGCTATGGCAAATGCCCGAGCCCGTGCTCGCGCCGAGCCCGTCGATGCCGCGCGATTCCCGTTTCGGCGCGCCGCCGCTGGCGCACGACGCGTCGTACTTGGCGGCGTCAGCAAGAATTTCGAGCTTTTCGGACAGATCCATCTTGGCTTTTATACTGTATATACGTACAGTATTCTATGTGTGTGGGTAGCGGAAAGCAATCGACCGTTTTGGCGGCTTATTTGAGAGGATCATGGCCCCAGTTCATCAGCGAATAGCGCCAGTGCGAGTGCTCGACATCATTCGGTCGTTGCGCGAGGTGTCGCTTGATATAGCCGACCACTTTGCGCATATGCGCGTAGTCGTCATCGCTCAGGTCGGCCTTCTTCTTGCCAAGTATGTCGATAATGTGCCGCCCCGACTTGTGTCCCACGGACTCGCTGTTGCCGTCTTTCTGGCCAACTTCGCGGGATCGATCCGTCGCGAGCCACTTTTCTATCTGGTGCGGCGTCATGTTCACGAGGTCCTTGAAAGCCCCGTAGATTTGGGCTTCATCTTCGTCCGCAGGGTGTCCATGCTGCGCGTGTCGAGTGGTCATGAGCGTTCATCCGTTAAGTTTCTCGTCACGAAAGAGCAAGCCATGCACCCGGCAAGACGCCGCAAGCGTGCTAGCCTTTGTCCACTCACCTACGGAGAAATCAATGCGCTTTGATTACCGGTCCTTTCACATCGACTGCACCGCGCCACACGACGAAGACGGGAACTACCAGGCTCACGCGCGAATTACGCGCGCCTCGGAGGACGACACCGCGCATGTGGAAGTTTTCGATTCAGGCGATCTCGACTCCTTCCAGAGCCAGGCGGATGCGCTGCATTGCGCGCGCTCGTGGGCTATCGAGTGGTGTGACGAAGTACTTGCCTGACCGCTCACCCGGTGTTCTTTCTTTCAGACGTCGACGGCTGAAAGCTGCTCGCTCGCAACGCGGCACGCCGATTGCGGTATGTAAGCAGCGACGTCGCTCCGGACACGAGGCGGCGCGCATCGAAATTCCACTCGGGAGGACATCATGAAGATTGCACAAAAAAGCTTGCTGGTATCGGCGCTGGTTCTGAGCTTGTCGGGCGCGGCATTCGCGCAGGGCGCGGGCGGTGGAGCAGGCGGCGGTGGCGGCACGGCAGGCGGTAACGGCGCGGGTCAAGGCGGCACGGGCATGAGCACACCGAACGCAAACGGCACGACGGGTTCGACCTCGGGCGCCACCGGTGGCGACACTTCCGGTTCGAACAGCAGCGGCTCGCACAAGATGGGCAAGATGAAAAAGGGCAGCTCGGGCATGTCGAACAACGGCATGTCGAACAACAGCACTGGCGGCCAGTCCAACTAAGTCGTCAACGGTTGAAAGCGCCCGGGCCTTGGTCCGGGCGTTTTCGTCTGTTCTTCAGCGAATCGATGAATCAGCGCACGTTGGTCGTAAGCGAAAACGATGCCGTGATCGACTCACCCGCTTGCAGCACGCCTCCTCCCTTCAGCGCTGGCTCGACATACAAATTGACCCAGTCCGCGACATTGCTCACCGGCTCCACGCAAAGCAGTGAAGGAAACACGGCCGGCGCGTAGATCACCATGAAGTCCAGCGGTGCTTCGGCGTTCAGCGTGACCGAGCGGCCTTCGTTCGGCCAGTCGATTGTCGCCGTGTGCTTCCAACCCGTGAAGTGGTTATCCAGATCGAAGCCGTTTGCAGACATGCCTTGCGTCGAAGCCAGTGCATCGACGCTAGCATGCGGACCGGCGTGCAGCGGCAGCGGATCGGAACTTGCATGCCACATCGAATCGACATTTGCGTGAACGAAAGTCGCTTCGGTGCGCGGAAAGTACGGGTGATGTCCCATGCCGAAGGGCATCGCTCTTGGCGAGAGATTGCGCATGGTGATCGTCACATGGAGCGCATGTGCGTCGAGCGTGATGCGCTGTTCGGCTTCGTAAGCGAACGGCCAGTGATGCGCGGCTTCTTGCGAAGGCTCGTGCCGCAAACTCAACGTCGCCTGCGCCTCCGATAACGCGCTCACTTGCCAGGGCAGCCGCCACGCATTGCCATGCAGCGCGTGCGCAAAACCGTTGCCGTCGCCGGACAGATCGATCTCCATGCCATCGAAGGCAAAGCGCGCATCGCGAATGCGGTTGCAATACGGCAGCAACGGAAAACTGCCCATGCCGAGCGGATTCCTTGCAGCGAGCGCATCCGGCGTGGCGGGCCGCAGCCAGTGAACCACGCCGTCATCGCGCGTTTCGAAGAACGCCGCTATCGCGCCGCCGATATGCGGAGCGAGCACAACACGCCGCGCGCCATGACGCAGTTCGACGAGCGCTTCACTTCCGCGGGCGTTGGAGTCTAGAGCGGCGTTCAATATGCAAACTGCCGGTAGCTTTCGTCGAAGGTGCGCGCCGTGCTTTCGACTTGCGGGTTGTAACGCAGCAAACGCTTCGCGCGAGCGGGCAAGCTGGCGAAGACATCGCGCGGCACATCGATCCGCACTTCGGGCCGGAAATACCACGCCCGGCTGTAGCCGACCACGACCATCGGCCGGGGCGCACCGGAAAGATTCGGTGTGCCGCGATGCAAGCCGCGTACATCGCGAATCATCACGTCGCCAACTCGCATTGGCACGCGTTCGGTGGGGAAGCGGCCATCGGCGAGACCGGCGAGCGCTTCTTCGCGCGACATGCGATGCGTGCCGCGCGTGGTTTCGAGCGGACCGTTGCTGTCGTCGACATCGACGAGCGGGAAGTTCACCGCTAGCTGGAACGAAGGCGTTTCCGGCGCGTCGTCGAAGAGCGCGGGCGTATCGCGATGCCAGTCCTGAAAGTCAGAACCGCGCACGGGCGTATCAGTTGCGAGCTGGCACATGACCGGATCGGCGCCGGCTACGCGCTCGACGATGGCCACGATGTCCTCGTCGCAAAAAATCGATGGATCGGCAAATGCGCCTTCGAAGGGCAAGGTCACGTAATAGCGGCCTGGCCCGCGATTGCCGTCCGCTGCTTCTCTATGCGGCGCGAGCAAAGGCATGAACGCATCGCGCCAAGCTTCGATGGTTGCGCGTGGAAAGTGTGCTCGCAACAAAACGAAGCCATCGCGCTCGAAGTCCTGCGCGAGCGCATCTCTTGCGCTCTCGTCGTATCGGCCCATGCGTGTCGTCTCCTTGTTATGTTTGCCGAAGTGAAACCAAGAATGGCATGGGCGTAATCCGTCCGTCAATATTATTAGTAATTTTCCACGCAAAACCAGTGAAAACCCCGAGCGGCATTTCGCGGAATCATCATTAATATTAGCGGCACGCTCACGGATGAATCGCCGCCGTTACGACGGCGCGCCAGATGAAGAAAACCACCCAACGCCGCCCGACGATGACCGACATCGCGAAACTCACCGGAGTCTCGCAATCGACGGTATCGCTCGTGCTGAACAACGCGTCCGGCGCGAAGTTTTCCGACGCCACGCGCGACAAGGTGCTGCGCGCCGCGCACGAACTCGGCTATCGCATGACGCAGCGCGAGCCGCTTTCGTTTGCGCCGCTGGATACGGCGGAGCGCAATCTGATCGTCTATCTGGCCGATGAAATCTCGACCAGTCCGCATCCGGTGGTGAGCATCGACGGCGCGCGCGATGCCGCCTTCGCCCACGGCCGCATGCTCGCGGTTTATTCGACGCACGGCAACGCGGAAATCGAGGCGCGCGTGCTCGACGCGACGCTCGGCAATCCGGACGTGCTCGGCGTGATCTACGCGACGGTCTACACGCGCCGCGTCACCGTGCCCGCCGCGCTCGAACAGGTGCCGACCGTGCTGCTCAACTGCTATGCGAGCGAAGCGAACGTGTCTTCGGTCGTGCCGGCGGAGGTCGCGGGCGGTCACACGGCGACGGATCATTTGCTGGCGGCGGGGCATCGGCGAATTGGTTATATCAACGGCGAACCGTGGCAAGACGCGGCGCGCGACCGGCTCAAGGGTTATCGCACGGCATTGGCGACGGCGGACCTGCCGTTTGCGCCGGAACTGGTCCGCGAAGGCGACTGGGGACCGGCCACTGGATTCGAGCAGACGCTTTCATTGATGCGCGAGGCGAATCCGCCGACGGCCATCTTCTGCGCCAACGACCTGATGGCGCTCGGTGCAATCGAAGCGCTCAAGCAACTCGGACTGCGCGTGCCCGACGATGTCTCCGTGCTCGGCTACGACGATCAGGAGATCGCGCGCCATACGCATCCGCCGCTGTCGAGCGTGGTCTTGCCCAACTACGACCTGGGCCGCTGGGCCGTGGAAACGCTACTGCAGGAAGAACACAACCGCGCGGCCGGCGCACCGGTGCGACGCCGCACCGTGAAGCTGGACGGCCCGCTCATCGAACGCGGTTCCGTCAGGGAAATTACCGAAGCAAAGCAACTCGCAATTAATAATATTAGCGATGACGAGTCATAAGCCGACCATGCACTCGCCGGAAATCAACTCTCGCAGCAGCAGACCGGGCAACACATAAGCATCGGCATCAATAGAAGAAGGCACCCATCCCTATCGGAGGAAGACATGCTGTCGCTAGAAAAGAACACTCGCCTGGGCTTGCGCCCGCTCGCCGCCACGCTTGCCGCCCTGACGCTCGCCATGGGTTTCAGCGCGGCCCATGCCGCCGATGACGGCTTGCCGAAGATCGCCAACAAGAAGCCGCTCAAGGTCGGCTTTGCGCAGACCGAGAGCAACAATCCGTGGCGGCTCGCGGAAACCAAGAGCTTCAAGGATGTCGCCGCGAAATGCGGCTGGCAGGTAGTCATGACCGACGCGAACAGTTCGGCCGCGAAGCAGGTATCGGACATTCAAAGCATGATCGCGCAGCACGTCGATCTGCTCGTGTTCCCGCCGCGCGAAGAGAAGCCGCTCGTGCCGGTCATCCTGCAGGCCAAGAAAGCCGGCATTCCGGTGATACTCGTCGACCGCAACGTCGATCAATCGACGGTGAAGGCCGGCCGCGACTACATCACGTTCATCGGTTCGGACTTCATCGATCAGGGTCAGCGCGCCGCCGACTGGCTCGTTAAGGCGACCAACGGCAAGGCGACGATCATCGAACTGGAAGGCTCGACGGGCGCCTCCGCTGCAAACGACCGCAAGAAAGGTTTCGACGATGTCATCGCGAAGAACTCGGGCATGAAGATCGTCGCGTCGCAAAGCGGCGATTTCGCGCGCGACAAGGGTCGTCAAGTCATGGAAACGCTGTTGCAGGCGCATCCGGACGTGACCGCCGTCTACGCGCATAACGACGAAATGGCGCTCGGCGCGATCGCGGCGATCAAGGCGGCCGGCAAGCAGCCGGGCAAGGACATCGTGCTCGTGACCATCGACGGCACGAAAGGCGGACTCGAAGCCATTCAGGCGGGCGAACTGGGCGCAAGCGTGCAGTCGAGTCCGTTCTTCGGCCCGCTCGCGTGCGACGTCGCGCAGAAGTTCGCGAAGGGCGAAACCATCCCGCCGTGGGTCAAGGTCTCGGACCGCTTCTACGACAAGAGCAACGTCAAGGAAAGCATGCAGTACGGGTATTGAGCGCAGTTGGCTGGTTCGCGGGCGTCTATTCACGGACGCCCGCTCTTTTCTCCGGACGAACACCGACGCCATGCCCAATGCTCCCCTCCTCGACATGCAGGACATCGACATCGCTTTCGGCGGTGTGCCCGCATTGAAGCGCGCCCGCCTCACCGTGGCGGCGGGCGAAGTGCACGCGCTCATCGGCCAGAATGGCGCAGGCAAGTCCACGCTCATCAAGATTCTCACGGGCGCGTATAGAAAGACCGCGGGCACGATTCGTTTCGATGGCCGCGAAGCCGATTTCCGCACGCCCAAGGAAGCGCGTGAAGCGGGCATCAGCACGATCTATCAGGAGATCAACCTGGTGCCGTTCCGGTCGGTGGCCGAGAACATCTTTCTCGGACGCGAACCGCGCCGCTTCGGACTCATCGACTGGAAAACCGTGCAGCGGCGCGCGCATGAATTGCTCGAATCGTTCGGCCTTCACATCGACGTCAAAAAACCCGTACGGGAATATTCCACCGCCATTCAGCAGATGGTCGCGCTGGCGCGCGCGGTATCGTCGGATGCGAAGATGGTGATCATGGACGAATCGACTTCCTCGCTCGACGAGCGTGAAGTCGAATTGCTGTTCACGGTCGTGCGCCGCTTGCGTGACGACGGCCGCGCGGTCATCTTCGTGTCGCACCGGCTGGATGAACTCTATGCACTGTGCGACCGCGTCACGGTGATGCGCGACGGCCAGACCGTCGCCGAAAGCAGCATGCAGGAGATGGACAAGCTCAAGCTCGTCACGACCATGCTCGGCCGCACGCTTGCCGCCGTCGTGCACGAAGACGATGCCGTGAAGGAAGCGAATCTCGCCAAGCGCGGCGCGGTGGCGTTGCGCGCGCAGGGTCTCTCGGCGGGCGCGAAAGTCACCGACGTCACGCTCGATGTCCACGCGGGCGAAGTCGTCGGACTCGCCGGATTGCTCGGCTCGGGCCGCACGGAAACCATGCGCCTGTTGTTTGGCGCGGACCGTCCGTCCAACGGCACACTCGCGGTCGACGGCGCGGAGGTCGCATTCAAGTCGCCGAAAGACGCCATCGCGCGCGGCATCGCTTATCTCACCGAGGATCGCAAGGCCGAAGGCATCGTGCCGGAGCTTTCCGTGCGCGACAACCTCACGCTCGTGTGCCTGCCGGCGCTGACCAGACGCGGCGTAATCGACGTGGCCAAACAGCGCGAAATCGTCGATGGCTTCATCACCTCGCTCGGCATCAAGCTGCGCTCGCCGGATCAGCCGATCCGCGAGCTATCGGGCGGCAATCAGCAGAAGGTGCTGCTCGCGCGCTGGCTCGCGACCAACCCGCGTCTCTTGCTGCTCGACGAACCCACGCGCGGTATCGACGTCGGCGCGAAAGCCGATGTCGCGAAAATCGTGCGTGAGTTGCGCGATGCGGGGCTTGCGGTGCTGCTGTCGGCATCGGAACTGGAAGAGTTGACGGCGGTGGCCGATCGCGCGGTCGTGATCCGCGACGGCGAAACGGTCGCGCAACTGGACGGCGCGCAGATGACCGAGACCTCGATCATGGATGCGATCGCTTACGGCACGGGCGAGGAATCGACATTGGCTTCGGCCGCTCAAGGAACCGAGTCGTGATAGAGAAAACCAGCGCACCTATCGTCGCGGATACCGCGCCCGCGCGGAAGAAAAAACGCGGCATGGCGATTCAACGCGAGATCGTCGTGCTCGTCGCGATGATCCTCTTCAACCTGCTCTTTACCGATCACTTCTGGTCGCTGCAGACCTTCAACGTGAACCTCACGCAGGTGGTGACGATCGTGATCGTCGGCATCGGCATGACGCTCGTGGTGGCGACAGGCGGCATCGACCTGTCCGTGGGCGCTTCGATGGCCATCTCCGGTGCGCTCGCGCCGATGCTCTTCATGAACATCGACGGGCCGGGCGGCTTGCTGCTCGCATTCACCTTGCCGATCGTGGCGGCGGCACTATGCGGCGTCTTCAACGGCTTTCTCGTGACGCGGCTGAATGTGCAGCCTATCGTCGCGACGCTCGTGCTGTTCATCGCGGGACGCGGCATTGCGCAGGTCGTCACCGATGGCAGCCTGCAGGCCTTCAACAATCCCGCGTTTCAGTGGATTGCGCTGGGCCGCGTGGCGGGCGTGCCGTTTCAGATCCTGCTCATGCTCGCGCTCGTCGCCATCTTTACGTGGATCGTGCGTAAGACGCTCTTCGGCAAATATCTGCTCGTGACGGGCGGCAACGAGGAAGCGGCGTATCTTTCCGGCATTCCGACCGCGCGCGTGAAGATGATCGCGTACACGGCGTGCGCGGCGCTCGCGGGTCTGGCCGGACTGATTTCGATCTCGGTGAATTCGTCGTCGGATGCGAACGTGGTCGGCCTCGGCGTGGAACTCGATGCCATCGCGGCCGTGGCCGTCGGCGGCACCGCGCTCACGGGCGGCAAGGCGTATATCACGGGCACGCTGATCGGCGCGCTCATCATCCAGTTGCTGCGCTATACGCTGCTTGCACACGGCATTCCGGATGCCGCCGCGCTGGTGCTGAAGGCCGCGATCATCATCGCCGCCGTGTACGTGCAGAGAAAGCGAGGCTGACGACGACATGAAGAAGAACCTCCCGATTCTCATCGCGCTCGCGGCGCTGCTCGTGCTTGGCGTCGTGCGGTACGAGCACTTTGCATCCGAATACAACGTGACGTCGTTCTGGCGCTACAACTCCATGTTCGCGCTGATTTCCATCGGCATGGCGTTCGTCATCATCACGGGCGGCATCGATCTGTCGGTGGGCGCGGTGGCCGCGCTCGCAAGCGTGGTCGCGGCGCTCGCGAGTCCGCATGGCGGCGTGGCGGCGGTGCTCGCGGGCTCGGCTGCCGGTCTCGCGGTGGGCCTGCTCAACGGGCTAGTGATCACGCATCTGCGGATACTGCCCTTCATCGTTACGCTGGCGACGAGTCTCGGCGCGCATGGCCTCGCGCTTCTGCTCGGCCATAACGATGCCGTCGCCATCTCGTCGGACACCAGCTTCGCCAACTTCGGCCAAGGCGATCTCTTCGGCTTGCCGATTCCGGGGCTCGTCGCGGCCGCGGCGGCGATTGTCGGCTGGATCGCGCTGCGCAGCTCGCGCTTCGGGCGGCATGCGCTGGCTATCGGCGGGAGCGAGGAAGCATCGCGTCTGATGGGACTGAATGTGGATCGCACACTCGTCGCCGTGTATGCCGTGAGCGGCCTGCTCGCGGGCATCGCCGGCGCGATTCTCGCGGCGCAATTCGGCGCGGGACAGCCGAACGAAGGCATCGGCTGGGAACTGTTCGCGATCTCGGCGGTGGTGCTCGGCGGCACGCGTCTGACAGGCGGCGACGGCTCTATCGCGATGACCATTGCGGGCGTCGCACTGCTCGGCCTCGTCTTCAATCTGCTCAACTTCGAGAACGGCCTGGGCTATATCTCGTTATCGGCTTACTGGCAGTCGGTGATTCGCGGGTTGTTCCTGCTGCTCGTGATCGTGCTGCAGGCGCGGGTGCTGAACAGGAAAGCGATGGTGGCCAAGGTGGCGCGGTAGAGTTTGGATGTTGCACGAGCGTTGGAGCTTGATGAAGTCTATCGCGACGAAACGCCGCTTTAGCAAGCAGCGCCGCGCTTTGCGATCGATGCAAACGGCAAAGTGCGGACCCTTCCCCGCGAACGCGTGAAGGGTCCGGTCATGCCTGGGGCACTCTGCTCGCTGCATCGCCATGGAAAGTGGCACGGAGCAGCGAGAGGTGTTGTGGTCGGCATGCTCCTCGCAGGAACAATCGCCCGGCTTACCCAAGCGTTAGGGCGACGTCTTTTGGTTCGGCGGAGTTGCAAACACCGTTCCCGGCACAAGCGGGGCCGGTTTGAGTTGACGCGTAAGAACGAAGTTGAGCGCATCCTTCGCGCGCATGTCGTCGGGGCGAATGGCCAGCGCCTGACGCAGCGCACCTTCCGCCTCGGTGAATCGGCCGAGATTGAGCATGGCCATGCCTAAACCGATGCTCGCCTCGAAAAACGGCTGACGCCGTGCCAAAGCTTCCTTGAAGTGCGCCTCGGCTTCGGCCGGATTGAAGCGTCGTTCCGACACATTGCCCAGACCGCAATAGGCTTCCGCGGATTTGGGATCGATGTCCAGCGCACGATGAAATGCAGTGTCGGCTTCGGTTAGACGAACGGCGGCGCAAAGGACATCACCGAGCGCAAGATAGCCGGAGACCGACTGCGGCTGCGCTTCGATGGCAGCATGCGCTGCAACCTCGGCTTCCGGCAGACGCTGCCGACGGCGCAGCAGATCAGACAGCGCGCAATGCGCCTGAACCATGTCCGGCTGATGATGGATAGCCTGGCGAAAAGCGTCCTCGGCTTCCGACTCGCGCTTTTCGTCGCTGAGGATGCAGCCGAGCATCCAGTGCGCGAGAGAAGAATCCGGCCTGATAGCCAGCGCTTCACGGCAAAAGGATGCGGCGTCGGCGAACCGCTTTTGATCTGCCATGACAAGCGCCAGATTGACGACAATCTCGGCGGACGTGAGCTGCAAAGTCCGCGCCTCGTTCAACAACGTCTCTGCTTCGGCGAAGCGGCCAAGCTGGCGCAACACCAGCGCAAGATTGTTTTTTGCTACAACCGAGGAAGGATTGGCCTCGATGTCTTGACGAAACTTCGCTTCGGCTTCAGCAAATGTCATCGTTACGTTTCGATCATTGTCTTCAAGCATGGTGATTATTTCTCTTGCGTAGGAAACCAAACTAATTCGATCTCAGGTAGATCTCTGTTATTTCGTCTTGCGGACGGGAGATGAGGCGTTCGCTTGATCCCTCTTCGCGAATCAAGTCGCGGCGTTGTTTCCACATTCGTACCGGTGCCCGCAAAAACGAAGGCCGAACGATAACGCATCGATTTCAGTATAGTGCAAAAAGTTATGACCAAATCCACCCTGGCCCAGCCATTGAACCACCAAACAAGCCGCCTATGAAACCACTCTCCTCAAGACTCGCCGCATTCGTTTTTATCGCTTTCGGCGCCATTGCCGCGCCTGTTTCCTCGCAAGCCGAGGAGCTTCATGTCATGAGTTCAGGAGGCTTCACCGCCGCCTATAAAATCCTCGGCCCGAAATTCACGGCCGCAACCAGCAATACGCTCGATACCCAACTCGGCCCGTCGATGGGCAAGGCGCCCGAAGCCATCCCCAATCGACTCGCGCGCGGCGAACCCGCCGATGTCGTCATCATGGTGGGCTACGCGCTCGACGATCTCATCAAGGAAGGCAAGGTCATGCCGGACTCGCGTGTCGAACTCGCCGATTCGCGCATCGGCGTATCGGTGAAAGCCGGCGCGCCGAAACCCGACATCGGCAATGTCGATGCGTTGAAGGAAACGCTGCTGCACGCAAAATCGATCGCTTATTCGGACAGCGCGAGCGGCGTCTATATCCAGAACGAGATGTTCAAGAAACTCGGCATCGAAGATCAGGTGAAACCCAAGGCGAAGATGATCCCGAAGATTCCCGTGGCCTCGGTCGTTGCGGACGGTCAGTACGAACTCGGCTTCCAGCAAGTGAGCGAACTGTTACCGGTACAAGGCGCGGATTTCGTCGGCAGGATTCCGGAGTCCGTGCAGTCCGTCACGCGTTTCGCCGCGGGCATTCCGGTCGGCTCGAAGCACCCGGAGGAGGCGCGCGCCTTGCTTCGCTACCTCGCTTCGCCGCAGGCACAAGACACCGTGCGTGCCACTGGACTCGACCCGATCGCCGCGCATTGAAGCGCAGGCAGGTGCCACGCGCCGGTTCACCTTGCGTTTCATGCGTATTTGCGAAGCGAAAACGGCGTTCCGTGCGAAAATCGAGATGCTCGCGCGAGCGCCTCCACAGGCAGGATTGGTCCGCTCAATAGTTGAAAAGCCGTTCGCTGGGCCAAGCCGGGTTGAGCCGATCCACACGCCAAACGACATGCAAAAAAGACATGCAGCGAGGAGAACCTGCGTCAATGGAAGCTGACAAGCTGATACCGGACACGCGCACCGACGCGCCCGAGCCGAGCTTTCTGCTCGGCGGCGGCGAGATGGGCGCGCTCATCCGCGCTTTCGACTGGACGCAAACCTCGCTCGGCTCGCCCGAACAATGGCCGCAGAGTCTCAAGACGGCCGTGCGCATCATGCTCACCTCGCGGCAGCCGATCTGGGTCGGCTGGGGTCCCGATCTCCTGTTCTTCTACAACGATCCTTACAAGTCGATCATCGGCGGCAAGCATCCGCAAGCGCTCGGTCAGCCGACGTCGGTGGTGTGGCGCGAAATCTGGAACGAGATCGGCCCGCTGCTCGACACCGCGCTTGCCGGCATCGAAGGCACCTTCGTCGAGCAAAAGCTGCTCATCATGGAACGCAACGGCTTCCCGGAGGAAACGTACTACACGTTCTCCTATAGCCCGATTCCGGACGATCGCGGCGGCGCGGGCGGCATCATCTGCGCCAATAGCGACGATACCCAACGCGTGCTTGGCGAACGCCAGTTGCTCGTGCTGCGCGAACTGGCTGCGTCGGCCGCGAACGCGCGTTCGTGGCGCGAGGCCTGCGAACGTTCGATGAACGTGCTCGCGAATGCCGCGCGCGACATGCCTTTCGCGTTGCTCTATACAGCCGAGCCCGGCGACGAAAGCGCCACGCTCACCGGTGCATGCGGCATCGCGCCGGGCAGTGCGGCCGCGCCGGAAATGCTGCACGCGGCGCAAGCGGGCGCGTGGCCCGTTCACGAAGTGCTGCGCGACAACCAAGCGCGGCTCGTGACCAATCTGAAGGGTTTCATCGAAGGACCGCTGCCCACCGGCTCGTGGAACGCCGCGCCGACGCACGCGGTGCTGCTGCCTATCGCGCCGTCGGGCGAGACCGGGCGCGCGGGCGTGCTGATCGCCGCGCTCAATCCATACCGTCTCTTCGACGAAGGCTATCGCGCGTTCCTGAACCTCGTGGGCGGCCAGATCGGCGCGGCCATCGGCGCCGCGCATGCCTATGAGGAAGAACGCCGCCGCGCCGAGGCGCTCGCCGAAATCGACCGCGCCAAGACCACCTTCTTCTCGAATATCAGCCACGAGTTCAGAACCCCGCTCACGCTGATGCTCGGCCCGCTCGAAGACCTGCTGACGAAGCCGGAGCGCGCGGGCGACGAAGTGCGTCTGCTCGAAATCACGCATCGCAATGGTTTGCGCCTGCTCAAGCTCGTCAACGCGCTGCTCGACTTTTCGCGCATCGAGGCAGGGCGTATCGAGATTCATCGGCAGACCACTGACATCGGCGCGTTCACGGCGGAACTGGCCTCGCTGTTTCGCTCGGCCATCGAATCGGCGGGGCTGCGCTTTTACATCGACATTCCCTCGACGCCGGTGCTCGCCGACATCGATCGCGACATGTGGGAAAAAGTCGTGATGAACCTGCTGTCGAACGCGTTCAAGTTCACGTTTGGCGGCACGATCGAAGTGACGCTGCGCACGAACGCCGCGCAGCGCGTGGAGATGAGCGTGCGCGATACCGGCATCGGCATCGCGGAGGCGGAACTGGCGCGCGTGTTCGAGCGCTTTCATCGCGTGGCGGGCGCGACCGGGCGCTCGGTGGAAGGCAGCGGTATCGGCCTTGCAATGGTTCAGGAGCTCGTCAAGCTGCATGACGGCGCCATCAGCGTGCAAAGCAGTCCTGGCGAGGGCACGTGCTTTACCGTGACGCTGCCCGCCGCGCATGAACGAGTCGACGCGCAACATGCCGATACGCCGCGCGCGCAAGCCAGCAGCGGCGCGCGCAGTTATGTCGATGCCGCCTTGCGCTGGATTCCCGACGCAAGCGAACCGGCGCTCGCCCTCGACGACGAAACGCCGCTCGGCGCGGGCGCGAACGCCAGCGCATCCGCCGATGAAATCCGCGGCCGCGTGCTGGTGGTCGACGACAATGCCGACCTGCGCGAATACATGCGTCGCATGCTGGTCGCGGCGGGCCACGAAGTGAGCGTCGCGGCCGACGGCGAGAGCGCGCTCGAAGCGGCGCGCACCGGGCATCCCGAAGTAATCGTGTCGGACGTGATGATGCCGCGCCTCGACGGCTTCGGCCTCTTGAACGCCGTGCGCGCCGACGAAGCGCTGCGCGAGACACCGGTCGTGCTGCTGTCCGCGCGCGCGGGTGAGGAAGCGCGCCTGGGCGGTCTCGAAGCCGGCGCGCACGACTATCTGACCAAGCCCTTCGCCGCGCGAGAATTGCTTGCGCGAGTCGCGAGCAATCTGCGCATCGCGCGGCTGCGGCGCGCGTCCGAGGAGAACCTGCGCGAAGAGTCGCGCATGCTGGAGATTCTGAACGACGTCGGCACCACGGTCGCGGGCGAGCTCGATCTGTCGCGCGCCGTGCAGGTCGTCGTGGATGCCGCCACCGAGCTCACCGGCGCGGCCTTCGGCTCGTTCTTCTACAACCTGCTCGACGACAAGGGCGAGAGCTACACGCTCTATTCCATCTCCGGCGTGCCGAAAGACGCGTTTTCGCGCTTTCCCATGCCGCGCAACACCGCGCTCTTCGGCCCGACTTTCGCGGGCGAAGGCGTGGTGCGTTCCGACGACATCACGAAAGACCCGCGCTACGGCCAGAGCGCGCCGCATTACGGCATGCCGGAAGGTCATCTCAGCGTATGCAGCTATCTCGCCGCGCCCGTCATCTCGCGCACGGGCGAAGTGTTGGGCGGGCTGTTTTTCGGTCATCCCGAACCGGCGATGTTCAACCTGCGCGCGGAGCGGATCGTGGTGGGTATCGCCGCGCAGGCGGCTATCGCCATCGACAACGCGCGGCTCTTTCAGGCGGCGCAGGACGAGATCGCCGAGCGCACCAAGGCGCAGGCCGCGCTGCACGATCTCAACGATACGCTCGAACGCCGCGTCGCCGACGCCATCGCGGACCGCGACCGGCTGTGGGAACTGACCGAAGACCTGTTCGTCGTGACGAGCTTCGAAGGCACGCTGTTGCGCGTGAGCCCGTCGTGGTCGACCGTGCTCGGCGTCGATCTGCAGCGCGTGCATGCGCGAACCATGCTCGACCTCGTCCATCCCGACGACGTCGAAGCGGTCGCGAGCGCGATGGAAAGTCTGCGCCAAAGCGGCGCGTCCGTGCGTTACGAGTGCCGGCACGGCTTCGTGGAAGGCGGCTGGCGCTGGATCGCGTGGACCTTGTCGATCGACCCGGCCACGCGCCGCATCCACGGCGTGGGGCGCGACGTCACTGCGGACCGCGAAACCGCCGACGCGCTGCGGCACGCCGAGGAAGCGCTGCGCATGGCGCAGAAGATGGAAGCCATCGGCAAGTTGACGGGCGGCGTCGCGCACGACTTCAACAATCTGCTGCAGGTGATCGGCGGGAATCTGCAATTGCTGGCAAAGGACGTCGCGGGCCAGGAACGCCCCGAGCAGCGCGTGAAGAGCGCACTCGCGGGCGTGGCGCGCGGCGCGAACCTCGCCTCGCAGCTGCTTGCGTTCGGCAGGCGCCAGCCGCTCGCGCCGAAGGTCGTCAATCTGGGCCGCTTCGTGCGCGGTCTCGACGACATGTTCCGCCGCGCGCTGGGCGACGGCATCGAGATCGAGACGATCGTATCGGGCGGCTTATGGAACACGCTCGTCGATCCGTTCCAGGTCGAAAACGCGCTGCTCAATCTGGCGATCAACGCGCGCGACGCGATGAACGCGCACGGCAAGCTGACCATCGAAGCGGGCAATGCATCGCTCGATGAAAACTACGCCAAGCGCCACGCCGACCTGTTGCCCGGCCAATACGTCATGGTCGCTGTTACCGATACCGGCTCGGGCATGTCGCCCGAAGTGCAGGAACGCGCGTTCGAACCGTTCTTCACCACCAAGCGCGAGGGCCAGGGCACGGGTCTCGGACTCTCGATGGTGTACGGCTTCGTGAAGCAGTCCGGCGGCCACGTGAAGGTGTACAGCGAGGAAGGACACGGCACGACGATACGCATTTATCTGCCCCGCGCCCGCCAGGAAGAAGACCTCGAAACCACGATCGACGCCGGCCCCGCGCACGGCGGCGACGAAACCATACTCGTGGTCGAGGACGACGAAGAAGTGCGCGCAACCGTCGTCGCCATGCTTGGCGACCTCGGTTATCGCGTGCTTCGTGCAAAGGATGCGCAAAGCGCGCTGGCTATCGTCGAGAGCGGCGTGCCCGTGGACCTGCTCTTCACCGATGTCGTGATGCCCGGTCCGCTACGCAGCCCTGAACTGGCGCGAAAGGCGCGCGAACGCGTGCCGGGTATCGCGGTGCTGTTCACGTCGGGCTACACGGACAACGCCATCGTGCATGCGGGACGGCTCGATGAAGGCATCGATCTGCTGAGCAAGCCTTATATGCATGAGGCGCTCGCCCGCAAGGTGCGTCAGGTGCTCGCGGCTAGCGGCAAGGGCGCGAGTTCCAGCGCACCGCCCGCGACGGTCACCGGCAACATGGTTTCCGATGCCGCGCCCGCCGACGCCCTCTCGCACATGCGCGTGCTGTTCGTCGAAGACAACGAACTCGTGCGCGTAAGCAGCGCCGAGTTGCTGCGCACGTTCGGGCTCGATCTCGTGGAAGCCGGCAGCGTCGCCGAGGCGCTCGCCCTGCTGCGCGAAGAGCGCTTCGAACTCTTGCTGACCGATGTGGATCTGGCGGGCGAATCGGGCATCGAGCTGGCCCTTGCGGCTAGCCGTGAGGCGCCCGGAATCGGCGTGGTGTTCGTCACCGGATACGACCTCGTCCTGAGCGCCGACGAACGCAAGGCCTTGCCGCGCGCGACGCAGTTGCGCAAGCCTTACGACCCGCTGGCGCTGATCGAAGCGTTGAACGCTGCGGTGATGCGTTGATCCGCTAGCCGTCTCCGAAAGCGGAGACGGCTAGGTACGCATGCCTAGCCGCGACGGCGCTGTCTCACCGCATCGGCAAGCAGGTCGAGCACCGGCTCGGTCTGGCTCCAGCCGAGACACGCATCCGTGATCGAGACGCCGTGCTTGAGCGGCACGTCCGGCTTGAGGTCCTGCCGCCCTTCGTCCAGATGACTTTCGATCATCACGCCGGTGATGCGGCTTTCGCCCGCGATCAGTTGCCGCGCGATGTCTTCGGCCACATCCACCTGCCGCAGATGCGACTTGTTCGAGTTGGCATGCGAGCAATCGATCATCACCTGCTCGCGCTGTCCGAGCGCCGCCAACGCCGCGCAACTCGCCGCGACGCTGGCCGCATCGTAATTCGGTGCTTTTTTGCCGCCGCGCAGGATAACGTGGCAGTCGTCGTTGCCGCGCGTTTCGAAGATGGCGGCAAGGCCCATCTTCGTCATGCCCATGAAGGCATGGCTCGCGCGCGCCGCGACGATCGCGTCCGCCGCGACTTGCACGCCGCCGTCCGTGCCGTTCTTGAAGCCGATCGGACAACTCAACCCCGACGCCAGTTGCCGATGGCTCTGACTCTCCGTCGTGCGTGCGCCGATTGCGCCCCACGCGATCAGGTCCGCGATGTACTGCGGACTCAGCAGGTCGAGAAACTCGGTGCCCGTTGGCAGACCAAGCTCGCTGATTTCCAGCAGAAGCTCACGCGCGCGGCGCAGACCTTCGTTGATACGGAAACTGCCGTCCAGACGCGGGTCGTTGATATAGCCCTTCCAGCCGACCGTCGTGCGCGGCTTTTCGAAGTACACGCGCATGACGATCAGCAAATCGTCGCCGAGACGATCCGCGACGGTCTTCAGATGGTGCGCGTATTCGATCGCCTGGTCGTGATCGTGAATGGAACACGGTCCGACCACGACCACGAGGCGGTCATCGCGGCCATGCAGAACGTCCGCGATGCGCGCGCGGCTCGTTTCCACGAGCGCCTGCACGCCGGGCGTGACCGGCAGTTCGTCGAGCAAAAGCGCTGGCGAGATCAGCGGGCGCACCGCGCCGATGCGCGTATCGTCGATACGGGTCGTGTCTTGCGTGGAGTCGGCCACGCCGGCCTCCTGATCGCGGGAGGGATTGTCGATGCGGCTCAAGGTCAGCTCCGTCGGGCGTAATGAATGCGTAAAGAATGCATGTTGCGGCTATTCGATGCGAGAAAACCGCGCACTTTTGGCCGCGCGGTGCAAACATCGATTATCGCATTTGAAGCGCATGCGTCGCGCATTTCCGAAAGCGGACGAGGATCGTGCGTATCATGAAAGGAACCGGAACACGCCATTCACCAAGGGAGCAGACCATGCGAATCGAAACATCCTTTCTCTTCGATCTCGACGGAACGCTGGTCGACAGCGTCTATCAGCACGTGCTCGCGTGGAAAGAAGCGCTGGATAGCGAGGGCATCGAATTGTCGGTGTGGCGCATTCATCGCAAAATCGGCATGAGCGGCGGCCTCTTCACCGATCAATTGCTGCGCGAAACGCATGGGGAGATCAACGCGGATCGCGTGGAACGTCTGCGGCGCCTTCATGCCGACGCTTATCAACGTCTGCGCGCACAGGTCTGCCCATTGCCGGGCGCGCGCGAATTGCTCGACGCGCTGACCCAGGCGGGCACGCGCTGGGCGATCGCCACGAGCGGCCGCATGGAAACGGCGGCGTTCAATCTCGAAGCATTGGGCGTGGACCCAGGCAAGCAAGTGGTCGTCACGCGCGATCAGGTGAAATACGCCAAGCCCGATCCCGACTTGTTCCTTGCGGCGGCCGCGCGTCTGAACGTGCCGATCGAGCATACCGTGGTGGTTGGCGACAGCATCTGGGACATGCTCGCGGCGCGTCGCTGCCGATCGCTCGGCGTCGGTCTGCTCTCGGGCGGTTATGGCAGCGACGAACTGGAACGCTCGGGCGCGCTGCGCGTCTACGAAGACCCCGCCGACCTGCTGTTCCATCTCGACGAAGTGGCTGCGCGCCCTTGAATCATGCTAGAACGCGTGCCGCAAGCCGACAGTGACGCCGACTTGCGTACCTGTCGATGACGGCGACAACGTATTGAGCATCGCCTGCCCGAGCACGGAATCGGGCGGCGCCCCCTTTACGTGCTGATAGACGCCTTCGAGATAGACATCCGTGCGTTTCGAGAGCGAATAGTCGGTCTGCAACATGACCGTATGCCACGACGGATAAGCGATGGATGCAGCGTTGCCATAAGCGCCGTCCGTGAACGTGTAAGCCGCCGATACGCTCAACACGGGCGTGAGCGCGTAATGCACGTTCGCTTCGTAATTGTCGAGACGCAGGGTGCCATCGAGCGGAATATAGTTGCCGAGCCCGATGGAAAGCACGCTGTTCATATTGTCGAGTTGCGTGTGCGACCAGACGAGACCGACCGTCGCCGGCCCGAAGGTGGCGTTGGCGCCCGCGCCCCAGATGCGCTGCCGTTGCGCGACGAAGTTCGCGCTGCCATCCCCTTGCGACACCGCGCCATTCAAATTCGTCCCCGCAATGCCGCCGCCCGCGTTGTTCAATTGCAGATAGCCGCCCGCGACCGTGAACGGCCCTTGCGCGTACGATGCCGAAAAGCCATACGCGCGGTTATCCGCGAAGTTTCCGGCGCTATTGCCGAAGGAATACATGCTCTCGACCGTCACGCCGCGATAAGTGGGGCTGACGTATTTGACGGTGTTGTTGATGACGACCGAGTTTGCCGCCAGATTATCGTTTTCGAACGGATGCGCCGAGATGCTGCCGCCCCACGTATTGAATTCGGCGGTGAGCGGACCGAGCAGATCGTTGAGCACGTCGTATTGACGCCCGGCCGTGAGCGTGCCGTAGTCGTCGTGTTGCAGGCCGACCCATGCTTGCGAGCCGAAGCCATCGCCCGCGAATGCATTGGTGCCGTTATTCAGATTGAAGCCTTGCTCCAGCTTGAAGATGGCCTTAAGGCCGCCGCCGAGATCCTCACTGCCTTTCAGGCCGAAGACCGTGTTCTGCGTGACGCTGCTGAGCATCTGCCAGTTGCTGTGGCCGGTCTGATTGTTGGTGTAGACGATACCCGTGTCGATCAGGCCATATAGCGTGACACTGCTTTGCGCATGCACCGAAGCTGCGCATAAAGCGGCAGGCAGCGCGACGATCAACATTGACCTTTTCATTGCTGAAAGCTCCATGAACGATTGAAAGCGACGGCCTGCCCGGAGAGCGGCGACTGGCAATTGATCGTACGACGCCAAAATTGTGCGGGCGCAATATCGGCATGGCGTTGCATAAATGCTATTCCGGCGCGGTACTGAATTCTTGCGGAAGGCTTTCCTATACTGGGGTCTCACATTTCGAACAAGGGGACACCGATGTTGATGGAAGCAAAGGAATCGATCTACAGCCCGACGCAGGACGGGCTGATTTTCCCCGAAGAGCCCACGTTTTCCTCCTCGGCGGAAGAACGGCGCTATCGCAAAGAGCATCTCGCCGCCGCATGCCGGATCTTCGCGCGGCACGGATTCAGCTTCGGCTTTGGCGGCCATCTGACCGTGCGCGACCCGGAACATCCCGAACTCTTCTGGACCAATCCGATGTGCGTGCCATGGTCACGCGTGAAGACCTCGCAACTCGTGCTCGTCGATCATTCGGGCACAGTGGTCGAAGGAAAGTACGCGGTGAACCGCGCAGGCTACGTGCTGCATTCCGCGATCCACGCTGACAATCCCGACATCATCGGGTCGTGTCACGCGCATACCGTTCATGGCGATGCGTGGGCCGCAATGGGCAAGCCGCTCGACTATGTGACGCAGGACGCCTGCATGTTTTATGGCTCGCATATGGTCGTGCGCGACGGCGCGGGCAAGGTGCCGGTCGCGGATGCATCGGGTAATCCGATTGCACGCGCCTTCAACGAACACAAGGCCGTAATCCATCAGAACCATGGGCTTCTGACGGCGAGCCGCCATAGCATCGATGATGCAGTATGGACGTTCATCGCCCTCGATCACTGTTGCAAGATGCAGCTGCTCATGGACGCGACCGAATCGCGCCCGTTGCAGATCGACCCGGAGCATGCCGAGTATTCGCATCGTCATCTGGGCAACTCGTTCATCAGCTGGCTGCATTTCCAGACCATGCTGTATGAGATCGCCGAAGAGGAGCCGGAATATCTCGACTGAGCAATGACCCAGCGGCATGCGTGCCATACGAGCATGCCGTGATAAAGCGCTAAAAAATACAGGAGACAAGCATGGAAGCGCTATACGGAGATCAGGCCGTCAAGGAAACGGATGCTGGCCGCATCTATGGCAGGGCTTACTGGCGGCTCTTGCCGTTGCTCTTGATCTGCTATCTCGTGGCATATCTGGACCGTGTGAACGTTGGCTTCGCGAAGTTGCAGATGCTCGATGCACTCGGCTTCGACGACGCCATCTATGGCCTCGGCTCGGGCATCTTCTTCGCCGGCTACTTCTTCTTCGAGGTTCCGAGCAATCTCGTGATGCGCAAGGTCGGCGCGCGCCGCTGGATTGCGCGCATCATGCTCACGTGGGGTGTCATTTCTGCGGCGATGGTCCTCGTCAAGACGCCGACCATGTTCTACATTGCGCGCTTCATGCTTGGTGCCGCCGAAGCAGGCTTCGCACCGGCGATCATGTATCTGCTCACGCTGTGGTTTCCCGCGCGCTACCGCGGTCGCGCAATGTCCATCTATGTGATGGGCGCGCCGCTCGCGTTCGTCGTCGGCGGGCCGATTTCCGGCTATATCCTGCACGCGTTTTCAGGTAACGACCAGCTAGCCCCGTGGCAATGGCTTTTTCTGATCGAAGCGCTGCCCGCCATCGTGCTCGCCTTCGTCGTGTTGCGCTTTCTTGACGACGATCCCGCCAAGGCGCGCTGGCTTTCGGACGACGAACGCAATCTCGTGCTCGCCGACATTCGCGCGGAAAACGCCAGCAAGATCGACTATACGAGCGTGCGCGGCTTTCTCGGCAACAAGAAATTGTGGGCGTTCTGCGCGATCTACTTCTGCCTCATCATGGGTCTTTATGCGCTCGGTTTCTGGATGCCCTCGCTCGTCAAGCGCAGCGGTGTCGCCGACCCGTTCGCCATCGGACTCTATACGGCCGTGCCGAACATCTTTGCGGCGATAGCGCTTTATTTGTCGAACCGCAGCGCCGATCGCACCGGCGGCAGGCGCATCCACTTCGCGGCGTTCATGGTGATCGGCGCGGTTGGACTTGCCGTAAGCATGTGGTTGTCGGCGGGGCCGCTCGTGACGGTAGCTTGCCTGTCGGTCGCCGCAGCGGGCGTCTATTCGTGCATCGCGCTGTTCTGGGCCTTGCCGACAAGTCTCTTCGTGGGAGCATCGGTGGCGGCAGCGTTGGCGTTCATCAATTCAGTGGGCAATATCGCGGGCTTCATGTCGCCGTATCTCGTAGGCTTGCTCAACGTGTGGCTTGGACACGCGGAAGTCGGCATGTATGTGATCTCCGCATTCCTCGTGCTCGGCGCCTGCATGACGATGCGCTTGCCTCGAACGTTGGACAAATGACGCGTTGCTTCAGGCGGCCCATGGCGGCCGCCGGAGCTTATCCGCCACGTAATCAATAAACGCACGCACGCGCGGATGCAAAGTCGAATCGCGCGGATACAGCACATAGATCGCGGTTTCGTCGCTCGATTGAAAGTCGGTGAGCAAAGGCACGAGCATGTTGCTGCGAATGGAAGGCAACACCATGTGTTCAGCCATCCGCGTAATGCCCACGCCTGCAAGACACATATAAACGGAACTCACGCCGCTGCTCGTCTGAAAGTTGCCGTTGATGAGCATGGACGTGCGCTCGCCGCCGACCATGAAAGGCCAATGGTTGAGATGGTCCATCGGCGGTTCCCACATCAGGCAGTTGTGTCGGGCGAGTTCCGCGGGTGTCGAGGGTACCCCATGTCTGGCGATATACGCAGGCGACGCCGTGACCACTCGCTGCAGATGACATAGCTTGCGGCTCACGAGATTCGAGTCCTGCAAATTGCCCATGCGGATGGCGACATCGAACCCTTCTCCGATGATATCGGCGAGCGTATCCGAAAGAGAAAGCCGCACGCGCAGGCCCGGATAACGTTCGAGAAATGCCGGAATGAGCGGCACGATCTGATCCATGCCGAACGACGTAGCCACGGTCACGCGAATATCGCCGGACATGTGCTGGCCCGCGCGCGAGAGTTGTGCTTCGCCGCTTTCGAGTTCTTCGAGAATGCGCTTGCAGAGCGCGAGATACTGCGTGCCCTCCTGCGTCATCTGAAGGCGACGCGTGGAGCGCCTCAAAAGCGATACGCCGAGCCGCTTCTCCAGCGCGGATACAGTGCGGCTGACGTAAGGCTGCTGCAAATCGAGCGCGAGCGCCGCAGCCGTGAAACCGCCCGTCTCGGCGACGGCCCTGAAGATCCTCATCTCGGTGAGGCGTTCGTCCTTCATGCTGTCACGATGCCTGGGGAAACAGGCATCGTAGCGTGCCTCGCTGGCAGGGCCTATCGGGGAAGGCACGGACATCCGGTCTGTGCCTTCCGGCTGCCTCAACTCCTCACCCCCACCCCCGCCGCCCCAACTCCACTACGCCCACGCAACACACACCCCACCGCCACCGCGCCGACCAACAAACCCGCCGCCACGACGATCAACGCCACATCCGTGCGTCCCGTCACGTCCTTGAGATAGCCGATCATATAGGGCGACACGAAGCCCGCGAGATTGCCGATGGAGTTGATCATCGCAATGCCCGCTGCCGCCGTCACGCCTGTGAGAAACGCCGTCGGCAAGCTCCAGAACAACGCGGGAATCGACAGCACGCCCATGTTGGCGATGCACAGCGCGATCACGCCCAATACCGGCTGGTTCTGCCACACGACGCACAACGCAAAGCCAAGCGCGGCCATCGAGAACGCGGCAATCAGATGCCACTTGCGTTCCTTGCGACGATCCGCCGAGAATCCGAACGCCAGCATGCTGATGATCGCGCACACGCCCGGCAACGCCGTGAGAAGCCCGATGGTGAACGGATCGGCCACGCCCATCTTCTGCACGAGCGTCGGCATCCAGAAGCTGATCGCGTACAGCCCCATGTTGTAGACGAAATAGATCAGCATCAGCGCCCAGATGCGTCCATGACCCAGCAGGCTCATGAAGCCATGCGCGATCTTGTCGCGATTCTCCGCCGCAAGCACCGCGCTCAGATGCGTCTTCTCGCCATCGGTCAGCCACGTGACGCGGCGAATATCCTCGCTCATGCGGAAGTAGATATAGATGCCGAGGAGTATCGTCGGAATGCCTTCGCACAAGATCAGCCACTGCCAGCCGCGCATGCCGCCGACGCCCGACAGAAAGCCGAGAATCGAGCCGGACACGAGTCCGCCGATGACGCCCGACGATGCCAGCGCGATATAAAACACGCCCCATGCGCGTCCGCGTCGCGCCGCCGGATACCACTGGCTCATGTAATAGATCGCGCCCGGAATGAAGCCCGCTTCGGCGAGACCCAGCAGAAAGCGCATGACATAAAAGTGCGTCGGCGTGCGGATGAAAATGGTCGCGCACGAAAGCAGGCCCCACGTCACCATGATTCGCGCAATCCAGCGTCGCGCACCCACGCGATGCAAGATTACGTTGCTCGGCACTTCGAGCAGAAAGTAACCGAGAAAAAAGATGCCCGCGCCGAAGCCATACACGGCATCGCTGAAATGGAGGTCGCTCGACATCTGCAGCTTGGCGAACCCCACGTTCACGCGGTTCAAATAGGAAAAGAAAAATCCAAGCATCAGCACGGGCAGAATGCGCAGGGATATCTTTCTGAAAAGCCTGTTTTCGTCGATGGCGGGCGTCATGTCAGTCTCCTTGATTTCGTGCGGTCATGTTTTTATTCGACGCGATAGAAACGTCGCGCGGTCCCTTCGAACAACGCGCGTAAATCGGTTTCGGTGGCTTGCGGCAAGGCGCCGAGCACATCGGCGACGATCTCCGTGAAGCTCGCCGACAAGTTACCCACCGGCAGATTGCTCGCGAACATCGAACGCTCGTAGCCGAATAAATCGACGGCCTCGCGAATCACGCGGCGATTGCTCACGCTGTCCCACGTGCCGTTCGGCAAGCCGAGTTCCGATACCTTCAGATAGACGTTCGGACACGCCGCGAGCTTCTCCATGCCACAGCGCCAGATCGCGACGCCTTCGTCCGATCGATCGAGCGGCAAGCCGAGATGGTTCGTGACGATAGGCGTCTTCGGGAATGCACGCGCCACTTCCGCCGCTTCTTCCAAGTGCCAATACGGCACGCGCAAGTCCCACGAGAAGCCGTACTTATCGAGTAAAGCAAGACCCGCAAGCCATGCTTCGTCTTGCATCGTGCCCGGTTGGCCCGCAACGGATTCATGCGGACCGCTGGAGATTTCAGGCTTCGAGCGCACACCGCGCGCGAGCGGGCTGTTTGCATGGCCTGCGAGAATCGCATCGCAATCGGGCTGCACGAAGAACACATGGCCGACGATCGCGCTGGGTAATCCCGTTTTCGCGTTGAGCGCGGTGAGCCAGTCGGTTTCGCGCACTTGTTGCTTGCGCGAACGCTCCGCTTCCACATGCACGGTGCCGATCACGTTGAAGCCGGCCGTCGCCTGGCGATACTGCGGCGGCAAAAAGTCCTGACACATTCGGCGATAGTCGCCGAGGAAGAAGGCGTCGTCGTACTCGTTCGTGAGCCAGGGAAAGTCGCCGTCCGACAAGTCCCAGAAGTGATGATGCGCATCCAGTATCGGCAGGTCGAAGCCGAGCGTGTTGGTGGTCATCGCGATGTCCTTGCGTGAGTGCCGCGTGCGTTGTCGTCAAGCCCTTCCGGGCGATAGATGCGCACGGCCGTATCGTGAAAGAAAGCCTCTTGATCCGCGCGCGGCCAGGCGCGCGCCAGTTCGGCAAAGCCGCTTAGCAGACCGTCGAGCGAGATGAACATGCCATCCACCGGGAAGTTGCTGCCGAACATGAGACGCCCGGCGCCGAAGACTTGATGAAGCGTATCGAGCACTGGCTGGTTTGCGGCCACGCTCCACGGCTTGCCCGCCTCGCACAGCCCCGACACCTTCACGGCCACGTTCGGCAAACGCGCGAGTTCTTCCAGCGCCGCGCGCCAACCCGTAAGCGTCGCGTTCGATCTATCGCCGGGCACGCCCGCATGATTGACGATGAGCGTGGTGTGTGGAAAATCGCGGGCGAGCTGTGCCGCTTCGGACAGTTGCCGCCACGACGCCTGCAAGTCGAAGTGCAGGCCGTATCGTTCGAGCAAGGCATAGCCGCGCCGCCAGCGTTCGTCGGACATGAGCGTGCGGCCATCCTTGTCCGGTGCGCCCGGCTTGTGACGCACGCTGCGAACGCGAGCCACGCGGGCTTGCGCGGACAACACGTCGTCCACGTCGGCGCGGTCGAGCCACGCTTGCGCCACGATCGCGTTGGGGCGACCCGTCTCTTCGGCAAGCTCGCGGACATAGCGCGTTTCGCCAAGCGGATCATCCGGGTTCCACTCGGCTTCGACATACACGCTGCCGATCACGCGATGCCCCGCCGCATCGCGCAGATAGTCCGATGGCAGGTACGTCTCTTTGATCGGCGTGTAGTCGCCGTAACGATGTTCGATCAGCACGCCCGGCATGAGCCACGGATAGCGATTCGCTTCGAGGTCCCAGAAGTGCTGATGCGCGTCGATGATCGGCCCTTCGTACACCTCGTTCATGCGCGCGCTCCCGGATCGTTGCGGCCGAAATCGATAAAGAGCGAGCCGACGAGATAAGCGAACGCCGCCGCCGCGAAGAACAGGATGACCGCCGTGAAGCCGCCTGTCATATCGACGATCACGCCCACGACGATAGGCACGATGATCGCGCCGCCCGTGCCCGCGAAGTTCATCACGCCGCCGACGAGGCCGACTTGCTCGCGCGGTGCGAGCATCGCGGGAATGAGCCAGTACAGGCCGCCCCACAAGTGAAAGAACACGCCGAGCGACAACACGGCGACCGCGAACCGGATATCCGCCACGAACGGCAAAGCCAGCAGACAAAGAAGCGACATGCCGCCCGACACGCCGAAGAGGATCTTGAACGCCGTCTTGCGTGCGAAATGCCGTTGCAACCAGTCGGCTGTCACGCCCGACAGAATCTCGCCGACCGCGCCCGCGAGAAAAATGATGAAGGTCGCGAAGCCCATGCTGCGGATATCGAGCCCGCGTCCGACCGACAAATAGTTCGGTCCCCAGGTCACGAGGCCGAAGAACACCATCGCCCAACCGACACGGCCCACTACCATCGCCGAAATGATGCCGCGTGACAGCGGCGCCATCTTCGCGCTAGGGGCTTCGCCAGCAACGAGCTTCTGCTCGCGGATATACGCGACTTCCGCCTGGTCGATACCCGCGTGCCGCTCGGGCGTCTCGCGCAGCATGCGATAGACGACGAGACCGAAGACGATCGTCACCGCTCCCACGATCAGGAACGCCGAACGCCACGATCCCGAGAAGCCGATCAGCGCGCTGATGAGCAAGCCACCGAGCGCCGAGCCGAGCGGCGCGCCGCTATCGATGAGTGTCACGCCGCGCGCCCGTTCCGCGGGCGGCAGCCACGCCGCCGTGAGCTTCGTCGCGGCGGGCATGTAAGGCGCTTCGAACACGCCGAGACCGATACGCGTAAGCAACAGCGTCACGCCGTTCATGGCGAACGCGGCAAGACACTGGAAGCCGCCCCACAGCACCGCCGAGATGCCGATCATGCGGCGTGCGCCGAAGCGGTCGGCGGCCCAGCCAGCGGGAATCTGGAACGTGCTGTACGTCCAGAAGAACGCAGAGAGGATCAACCCCTGCATCGTCGCGGCGAGATGAAACTCGCGCACGATGGTCGGCATTGCAATGGACAGCGACATGCGGTCGATGCAGTTGATCGTATAGAGCACGAAGAGCAACAGCACCATGCGCCAGCGGGTGGTGCAAAGAAGCGCGCGCAGCGAACTGCCCGAGGCGCTCGCGGATAAATTGGTTTGCATGTCTCCTCCTGTATGGGTCGAAAGCCCTCGTCGTATCGCAGGCCGTTTATAGCGACGGATTGCGCTTCCACGCTTCGTAAAGCGCCGAGCCTTGCAAGTCGAGCGCATCGAGCGGAACGAGGTCGCCCTGCTTTACATCGGCGAGAAGACGCTTGTTGGCCGCGAGATAGAACGGCGCCGCGACACCCGCCTTCGCGCGTTCGATGAGCAACGGCGTCGCGCCCTGAATGGTGTGATGATGACCGCCCATGGCAAGCGTCTCGCCCGCCTTGAAGTCGCGTTCGGCACGCGCCACCATTTGCGCGTGCGGCAACTGCTCCGCGCTGCCAGTCGGCTGATTGAGCAGCACCGCCGAAAAAATGCTCATCGGCGTTTCGAGACCCATCAGGTGATACGGCAAGTAGATGCATGCATAGCGGCCGTTCTTGCCGACCACATGGCCCTTTTGCTTGAGCAACTCCCAGGTTTCCTCGTCCTTGCAGCGCACGATGACGAACACGCCGCCACCGAAGCTCAGATCGTCCGGACGACGCAGGCAGTTGAAGACATCGACCACGCCGGTGCGCTCTAGAATGCCGCCGTCTTCCTTCGGCACGAAGATATCGGCGAGTTCATTCAAGCGCGCGAGCGGATAGTTGAGCGCATCGGCAGCCGGCACGAAGCCGGTCGAATTGGCGACGACGTTCATCTCGCAGTAATCGGGCGTCGCGCTTTGCGGCAGCATCGAGAGCGCCTTGCTACGGGCGGCGAGCGTCGCGGCGATATCGTCGCCAGGCGTCCAGCATGCATCGAGCGAGACTTCGTAGCGTTGATCGAGATAGTCGATGGTATGCGCGTCCGGATCGTAGATGAAGTCGTACTCGCTCGACTTGCCAGCCACGATCACTTCGAAGCCGAGCACGCGCGCCCACGTCACGAGGCCGATCAGATTGCTCGGCTGATCGCCGTCGGGCGTGGTGTACGTCACGCCGTTTTCGAGCGCGAGCCGGTTCAGATACGGGCCCACGACCGAATCGGTTTCCTTGGTCGCCATCGCCACGTGCACGCCGCGCTTCAATGCGTTCTCGGCGATCTGCACGCTCACTTCAGGATGCCCCGTCGCTTCCACGACGATATCGAGCTCCACGTTCTTCAACAGCAGATGGTCGCCCACCAGCGCGATACGGCCATCAGCGCGAGCGGCGCGCACGTCGTCGGCGTTGTTGCAGACGCGCGCAGTATCGTTCGCGAAGCCGAGCGAAGCCAGGGCGGCGAGCGTGCCTTCGATATCGATATCGCACAGCGCGGCGATCTCGAGGCCCGGCAACGCGCGGCATTGCACGAGCAGCGAGCGGCCGAAGCCGCCTTTCGGACCGACGAGCGCCATGCGGATCGTGCGGCTGCCGAGCGACTTGAAGAGATGTTCGTAGTTCATGGCGATGTCTGTCCTTTAAGGCCTGATCTTGTGGGGAACGTGAACGGCACGTTTAGCCGATCACCGAGTTGATGAGGAGAATCACGCCGAGCGCGACGAGCGATTGAAACGAGACGAGCAGCGTCCAGGTCTTGAGCGTATCGGCGACCGAGAGGCGGAAATATTCCTTGAAAAGCCAGAAGCCCGAGTCGTTCAGATGCGAGAGCATCAGTCCGCCCGAGCTCACGGCGAGCACCAGAAGTTCGAGATTGACGCCGGGCGTGGCCGCCGCGATCGGCGCGACGATGCCCGCCGCCGTCACGGTTGCGACCGTCGCCGAGCCGATCGCGATACGGATCAGCGCCGCGACCGCCCAGCCGAGCACGAGCGGCGAGATCGACCAATGCGTGGCCCAATGCGCGATGGCGTCGCCGATATGCGTGGCGAGCAGCATCTCTTTCAGGCCGCCACCCGCGCCGAGGATCAGGATCACGGCGGCAGCGGGCGCCACGCTCTTGCCGAGGAGCTTTTGAATCTGCGGCAACGTGAGGCCGCTCTTGACACCGAGCGACCAGATTGCGAACAGCACGGCAATCAGCAACGAGACGATAGGGTCGCCCACGGTTTCGAGCAGTTCGCGCATCGGCGTGCCGGTCGGCGCGTAGTTGCGGCCGAACGTGCGGATCATCATCAGGACCGGTGGCAACAGGACCGTGATGAGCACGAGCGCGAGCGGCGGCGTGGCGCGGCCGGCTTTCTTCTCGTCGGCGGCAGCGGGCGAATAAAGACCCTCGCCTGGCGTAACCGGCAGAAAGCGCATGACGAAGGCCGTGAAGAGCGGGCCGGAGAGAATGGCCATCGGAACGGCGACGATCAGGCCGAAAAAGATCGTGCGGCCCGCGTCCGCATGTAACGCGGCAAGCGCGAGCGTCGGCGACGGATGCGGCGGCAAGAGACCGTGCGAGACGTAGAGGCCGGCGGCCATCGGAATGCCGACGGCCATCAGCGGACTTTTCGTGCGATGCGCGATGGCGTAGACGAGCGGGACGAGCATCACGAAGCTCACATCGAACAGATGCGGCAAGCCGATGAGCAGCGACGCCGCGCAAATGGCCGCCGGAATCCAGCGCTTAGAACCGAGTCCGATGAACGCATTGGCGATGCGATCCGCGCCGCCCGATTCGAGCAGCAAGCCGCCGAGCATGGTGCCTAGTCCGACCACGAGCCCCACGGAACTGAGAATGCCGCCAAAGCCTTTTTCGAAGCTCTTGATGACGGCGGTAGGCGCGAGTCCGGCCGCGCAGCCCAGAAAGCCGGCCGTGAGAATGAGCGCGAGAAACGGGTGAAGCTTGACCTTCGTGATCAGCAGTACCAGCAGAAGAATCGCGATAACGGGCGCGATCAACGTATAGAGCGAAGGCGACATGAAGTAGTGCGGCTCGAAAAGCGTGGCGCCCCGCCGGTGTCGACGAGGTTTTCATTGTGGTATACCGGACAAATGCGGAGCCCGAACGATGGAGTTATTTGCCGAAAACACGGACGAACTACACGGGCATCGGCAAGAAACCCTTATTCAACGGTGTTTTCGGTCGATTGGCATGCAGGTCTCCAAGTCGCGTTCTTATGAATTTCGCAGGCGTCGGACGACGTTCTGCGCTCTGTCTAATTCTGGTATACCGAAATTTAGTTCTATCGTCGTGCACCGTCAAGTGCGGGATCGCACCTAGACGGGGCGATTGTCGGCCGCAAATCTCGGATGACGCGTTCGCTGGTAAAGTGGCATACCAGAGTGGCCGAGGATGTCGCCGCGACGAGGGAACAAGCAAAAATGAAGGATTCAGACGACGAGCATGAAGGCTTCGACAGCGCCGACGAGCCGGATTCGCTGCTCTCCATGCAGATTGCGCAACGCTTGCGCACGATGATCGCGACCGACGAACTTAAGCCCGGCGAGCGCCTGCGCGAGCGCACGCTCGCCGAACGGCTGACGGTCTCGCGCACGCCGTTGCGCGAGGCGCTCAAGGAACTGGCGGGCGACGGCCTCGTCGTCGTGCTGCCTAAGCGCGGCGCGGTCGTGGCGGACCTGAGCGCGGCGGAAATCCGCGAGAAGCTCGACGTGTTGGGCGCAATCGAGGCGTTTGGCGGCGAACAGGCGTGTCGTTTAGCGACGGATGCGGAGATCGCCGAGATTCGCGCGCTCCATCACGAGATGCACGCGGCTTACGAGCGGCGCGACCGCATGAATTACTTCCGGCTCAATCAGGCGATCCACGCGAACATCATCGTGGCGGCCAAGAACGCCACGCTCACGCAAGTGCACGAGCGGCTCAACCGGCAGCTTTATCGCTATCGCTTTCAGGGTAGCGTGACGTCGGAGACGTGGCATACCGCTATCGATGAACACGAGATCATCGTGCAATTGCTCAACGCGCGCGATGGCGCGCGGCTGGGGGAATTCCTGAGGCGGCATGTGCATAGCACCTGGGAGCAGATTACGCCCGAGCGCGACCACGAAGTGAAGGAGCAGACGCTGCAACGCGTATGATCGAGGAACCCTCACCCACCACAAGAAACCATGCTGCCGTCAGGAGACACTTACGAAGCAGTCGATGCCGCCTTCACCTGGCGCATCCCCGCGCGCTATAACATCGCGCAAGACGTGTGCGACAAATGGGCGGACGGCTCGAACCGGCTCGCGCTGATCGTCGAATCGAACGATCTCTCGCAGCAACGCTATACCTTCGACGACCTGCAACGCCTCTCCAACCGCTTCGCCAATGCGCTCGCCGAACGCGGCGTGCAGCGCGGCGAGCGCGTGGCCATCTTCGTGCGGCAATCGGTCGAAGCGGCGATCGCGCATCTCGCGGCCTATCGCATGGGATGCATTGCCGTGCCGCTCTTCGCGCTCTTCGGTATCGATGCAATCGAGTTCCGGCTCGCGCATTCCGGGGCCGCCGCCGTCGTGACGGACGCCGAAGGCGCGGCGAAGATCGCGTCGATTCGCGCATCGCTGCCGGAGTTGCGCCACGTCTTCGCGACCGATGGCAGCGACGCTACGTTCTGGCCCGCGCTCGAAGCGGCATCGGAAGAAGACACTCTCGTCGATACTTCCGCGGACGATCCCGCCGTCATCATCTATACGTCTGGCACCACGGGCAAACCGAAAGGCGCATTGCACGGACATCGCGTGCTCCTTGGGCATCTGCCGGGCGTGGAGATGTCGCAGCAGTGCTTCCCGCTCGACGCGACGCTCATGTGGACGCCCGCGGACTGGGCGTGGATCGGCGGCCTCTTCGATGTGCTCTTGCCTTCGTGGCATCACGGCGTGCCGGTACTCGCGCGGCGCTTCGACAAGTTCGATGGCCACGCCGCGTTCGATCTGCTCGAACGGCATGGCGTGAGCCACACGTTCCTGCCGCCGACCGCGCTCAAGATGATGCGCGCGACGCCGCAAGCGAAAGCGCCGGCGCTCGCGTTGCGTTCGGTGGCGAGCGGCGGTGAATCGCTCGGCGAGGAGTTGCTGTCGTGGGGCCGCGCAACGCTTGGCGTCACCATCAACGAATTCTACGGGCAGACTGAATGCAACGTGGTGCTCTCCTCGTGCGCCAGATGGTTCGAACCGCGCAACGGCGTGATCGGGCGCGCGGTGCCGGGGCACCGCGTGGCTGTCGTCGACGATTCGGGTATGCCGCAGCCTTTGGGCACGCCCGGCAAAATCGCCATTGCCGCGCCCGATCCCGTGATGTTTCTCGGCTACTGGCGCGACGAGGCCGCGACCGCGCAGAAGTTTCGCGGCGACTATCTGTTGACGGGCGACCTCGGCATGCTCGACGCGGAGGGCTTCTTTCGCTTCATCGGTCGCGACGACGATGTCATCACGAGCGCGGGTTATCGCATTGGGCCGGGACCGATCGAGGACTGTCTTTTGAGGCATCCCGCCGTGCGCTTCGCGGCGGTCATCGGCGTGGCGGATGAACGGCGCACGGAGATCGTCTGCGCGGTCGTCGTGCTCAACGACGGCTTCGAACCGGGCGATGCCCTCGTGCTCGAACTGCAGCAGCACGTCCGCACGCGGCTTGCGGCGCATGAATATCCGCGCGAGGTGCGCTTCGTCTCCGAATTGCCGATGACGGCGACTGGCAAGATCATCCGCAAGTCGCTGCGCTCGCAGTTCACGTCTTAGCAATCGCGCGTCATACCGATCCGGCGATGAAGTCTCGCAACCACCGATGCGCCGGATCGCGATGCACGCGCTCGTGCCAGAACATCGACATTTCATAGCCGGACACTTCGATTGGCGCGTCCACCACGTGCAGCGCCGCATCGTGCTCGACTAGCCGCAATGGCAGCATGCCCACGAGATCGGTCGATGCAATCAGCGAGCGCACGAAGAGAAAATGCGGCGCGGACAGCACGACGCGACGCGCGACGCCGAGTGCCGCGAGCGCTTCATCGGTCGGACCGAAGAAGCCTCCGCCGTCCGGCGACACGATCACATGTTCGAGCGCACAGAACTGCTTGAGGCTGGGTTTGCGCTTGAGACGCGGATGACCCTTCCTCGCCACAAGCACATAGCGTTCGGTAAAAAGCGCCTGCCGATGCAGACCCGGTGGCGCGCCTTCGGTGATATGAAACGCAAGATCGATCTCGCCGCGTTCGGCTTGTCGCGCGAGACGCGGCGGCGTGGCTTCGAGCACGGCAATGCGCGTCCGCGGTGCGGCCAGCCGCAAGCCGTTTATCGCCGGCATGAGCACGGTGGACTCGCTGTAATCGGTTGCGGCTATACGCCACGTAAGCTCCGCGCTCGCCGGCTCGAATGCCTGCTCCGGCGACACCGCGCGCGCAAGTGCTGCAAGCGCTTCGCGCAATGGCTCGCGCAAACCCTCGGCGCGCGCAGTCGGACGCATGCCGCGCGGGCCGGGCAGCAATAGCGGATCGCCGAAGATATCGCGCAGTTTCGCCAGATGCACGCTCACCGAAGGCTGCGAGAAGTTCAGCCGTTCGGCCGCGCGCGTGACGTTGTGTTCGGCGAGCAGCGCGTCGAGCGTCACGAGCAGATTGAGATCGAGTCTGCGGAGAATATTATTCATCGTAATGCCTGGCATATTGACTATTCATTTCCAATATACCTTCATCCGCACTAGTCTGGCGGTCATACGAACCAGGAGAGTTGCAGCCATGAATGTGCTGATCGTCTATGCCCACCCCGAACGCCGCTCGCTGAACGGCGCGCTCAACGACTTTGCCGTGCAGCGCCTGCGCGATAACGGCCACACGGTGCAGGTGTCGAACCTGTATGAGATGAACTGGAAAACGACGCTCGACGCGAACGACGTGCGCGAGCGCAACACCGACGCGCCGTTTCATCCCAGTCTCGATTCGAAACACGCGTTCGCAAACGGCTTGCAAAGCCACGACATCGAAATCGAACAGGACAAGCTGCGCTGGGCCGACGCATTGATCCTGCAATTCCCGATGTGGTGGTTCTCCATGCCCGCCATCATGAAAGGCTGGTTCGAGCGCGTCTATGCCTATGGCTTCGCTTACGGCGTGGGCGAACACTCGGACACGCACTGGGGCGATCGTTATGGCGAAGGCATGATGTCGGGCAAACGCGCGATGATCATCGTGACGACCGGCGGTTGGGAATCGCATTACGACGCGCGCGGCATCAACGGCCCGATGGACGATATCCTCTTCCCGATCCAGCACGGGATGCTGTTCTATCCGGGCTTCGACGTGGTGCCACCGTTCGTGGTGTATCGCACGAGCAAGATGGATGAAACGCGTTTCGGGGCCACGCGCGATGCGCTCGGAGAACGGCTAGACACCCTCTGGGACAACGCGCCGATTGCTTATAGACGGCAGAATCATGGCGACTACCGCATTCCGCAGTTGACCTTGCGAGACGAGCATGCTGCGGGACAGACCGGATTTGCCGCGCACGTCGAATAAAAAGAAGCGGGCTCCTTTTGCAAGAGGAGCCCGCTTTGCCTTGCACGAGGATCAGTTCGGGTCCGCGTACTTCAAGGTCCAGCTAAAGTTGCGTTGCGCGCCACCCGCAAGAGAGAACGCATTCGCCTTGCATGCGAAGTTCGAGTGCAACTGGCCGACAGGCGTAGTCGACAGCGGATTGGTGACACCGTTCGCGACATCGAAATTCGACAGCGCGCAAGCATCGAAGCCGCTCGTGGCATAGCTCGTCGCGGCGCTATTGGCGTAGGTGACCGAGTTACCGTTCGCGCCCGCCGCCGTGCTTTGAAAGTCCGCGAACGAGGTAAAGTCCGTTTCCACCGCGAGCGGCGCCGCAAGGGTGGCCGAACTCAATGTGTCCGTACGCGTGATCGTGCCATGCGCGAAAGTCAGCACCGTGTGCGCTTGCAGGTCGATATCGGTCGTGTACGCCGCGTTCTTGGTCGCTTGACGGAATTTCGTCGTATCGAAGGAAACGGTCACCTGACCGTTGCTCTCCTGCACGCTCAGATTCTTGTAGTACGTCACCGGAATGTATGTCTTGCCGTTGTACGTCACTTGCGGAATCAGCAAGGCGTAACCCAGGTCGGTCGTGCCGTAGATGAGCTTGTCGGAGAACGGCACCGGATAGTACGGCGAATACGAGTTGTAGTCCGGCGCCTGACTCAGATTCAGGTTGATCACACGCTCGCCATCACGCACCGTCAGCAGCGCCGCGTTATACGGATGCGCGCTGTCGCTCGGCAAGTTGTAGTACGTCAGCGTGTAATGAGGCAATGCATCGCGCCATGATTTGAAATCGCTGTCGCTCATGGGGGCTTGGCCGCCGAAGCCGAGCTTGCTCCACCACGCGTTGACGTACATGTACTGATGCAGCAGGCTGAAGTTTTCGCCCATCACGCGAGGCTTGCCGCGATATGTGTCCGTGCCGCGCCCCTTCACCCACATGTTCACGGACGGCGTCGGCAGGTTCGGGTCGTACCAAAAGGTGTCGAAGCGCAGCGCTGCCTTGTAGATGAACGTGTAGGCGACCTGCATCTCCTTGGCACTCAGCACGCCCGCGTTGGCTGCGGCCGTGAGAATCTCCATGAAAGCGGAATCGCCGTAAGGTCCGATCGAGCGGCCGTAGTTGAAGCCCTGCCCGTCCGGATTGATCTGCGGCAGAATCAGATCGATCGACTTGCGCAAATAGCCCTTCAATTCAGGCGTCAAATTCGCTTCGTTGCCCATCTCGAGACTGCGCTCGACCGTCTCCGCGATAAGCAGCGTGCTGTAGCGGTCGAAGCGCGCTTGATCGTAGTAGGTCGTATGCGTGTTCGATGCCTCATCCGAGAAGCCGCCCGACGAATCATTGCGGATATGCTTGGTTAACGTGTAGAGCAGCGCATCGCGCGCGCCCATGGTCGCAACCGCCGGGTCCGAAGTGGAGACGAAGCCCGGATTACTCCAGCCGAGCTTCTGTCTCAGCCCGGCAATGCCATATGACACCGCGTAGTAATTCTGCGCCGTGTTGAGCGAAGCCACGTCGATAGACGCGCCGCCAGCCGGGCACGTATTGTCCTTGCCGCTTGCATCGGGGCCGAACATGTCGCAGAACGTGAGGCGGCCTTGCAACGTGTTGAGCATGGCATCGCTAAAGACTTCGTTCAGCATGCCGTTCGCCTTCAAATTGTTGAGGGCGACGAGATAGTAATACTCGCCCCAGGACGTGTTCGCGTAGACGTAGTCGCCGCTCGCGGACTGCGCCATCATCGCCGTGGTTATCTTCTGATAGGTTGCGAGATAGTCGGCGTACTTGGGGTCGCCCTTCTTCTTCATGTCGATGAGGATGTAAGACAGACCAAGCGCCAGCTTGCCCGGCAAGAACTTGTCGCCCGTGTTGGTATCGAGTACGTGCACGGGGCTGCCATCGCCCACATCCATCACGACCTGAGTGAAATCCGGCGACTTGCGGATGAGGTCGAAGAGCGCGCGCATCTGGCCCATCATCGTGATGGGGACGCCGGCGCCGGCGGGCACGCTCGTGTCGTTCGCGCCGTAGACCACGGCTTGAAGCGAATTAGCCGCCACAGCGGCGGGCGGCGGCGTGGAACCATCCGATGAGTCATGGCCACCGCATGCAGCGAGGACGAGCGCCGAGAGCGTGCCGAGCGCGAACGCACGCGTGATTTGCCTGTTTCGATTCATGTTGTCTCCGTCTTTAGTTATGAATGTGGGTAGTGCGGGGGGTTTCTTTTGCGCGTCCTTTGAGCGCTTGATCGACACCGGACGTTATTTGGCCTTCCGAAATTTTTCATCGGAATCGGTGAAGATTAAAAATAATTTGAATGAAGCCCCGAGCTTGAGTCAGCGAACTTCATCGGAAAACGTTTTCCAAATTTAGGCTTTGTAAGCCGATGCTGTCAAACTTTTATCCAACGACCTGATAGGGGATTACCCGGCACGATCAAGGAATGGTTTTGCATGGAATCGGAGTTTCCGAAACAAAAAGGAAACCGTTTACTCATTTCTCGGCTGCGAACCAAATGTGAGCTTTCACCGCGAAGTGACGAGAAAGTCGACTTCTGCGCGAGATTGAAGAAACGCGGCATGCGTCTTCTGCCATGCCGTCTGCTTTCGCGCTGCAATAAGGGAATTTGAAACAGGTAACAGCGAGACTCAATCCGCGAACGGCTCATGCGCCTCGAACGAGGCAAGCCGTTGCGGACCGATCGATAGGCTAAATGCCTAACGCACTTCCATCTTGCGCTTTACGATAAGCGCGAGCGGCACCGTGAAGAAGATATGCGACATGAATCCGCCGATGACGACAGTCGGATCATAGTAATTCGGGTGATTGTCCGAAGCGATCATGATGGCGACATGCATCACTATCCACGCGAGCACGGCATAGAACAATGCGATGAACGTCGCCTCGTAGCCGCGTCGGCGAAAGTACGGCCAGACGAGTGCGAAGAGAATGCCCCAAGCAATGGCGAACACGAAGTGAATACCCGTGCCAATCACATACGCCCAAATGCCGCTCGCTTCCTGAAACGCTTTCCCGAAGACCAGCCCGGTCGCGTTACGCGGAATGCCCGCGAGGGGCATCAGATGCTGTACGCCTACCCAGATCAATGCTTCGTAGATCCAGATGACGACGGCGCCCGCGAGACCACCGGCTACACCGGCGCGTATGGCCGACGACACGCTCGTGGGCCTGGGCGTTGCAATGCCGTTCGGAAACTGACTGCCGCTCGGATGCAGGTTGCTACTCATGGACGCTTCTCCGGAATGGTTATCAGGTGATGACGCAAGCTAGTCCCTGTGTTTGATAACGCAAAGGATGGGTAAACCATGCCCATGGGCCGGAAAATGCACGTCAGCGTGATTTGGCGCGGCGTTGCGCAGCAAGACCATGCGGTGCCCGATAAACAGATTCGATGCCTTCGAAGCGTTTTAGCATGAGTCAGGCGAAGCGTCTCGGTGAAGCCGCGTACGGCATGAAGGACGCTTTCCTTGCGTATCATTTGCCTGGCTATCTGTTTTGTTTATCGGCCACCGGAAGCGCGGTATGTCCGCTCCGCCTTGGTGCAGCATGCGGGCGCCGCAAACGTTGACGCTTTAGAGCGCCGATTAAGCAGGGTTGCCGGGTATACGCCCTCTCCCTATCGCGAAACTCTTTCGTCATCCTCCGTACTCGCTGGAAAGTGACCCGACGACCTCAGGAGACGATGATGCGATTACTCTGCAGCAACCCCGCCCTACTCAGACGATGCATCCGCACGCTTTAT
Organism: Caballeronia sp. GAWG1-1; assembly: GCF_023631465.1. NCBI lineage: Bacteria > Pseudomonadati > Pseudomonadota > Betaproteobacteria > Burkholderiales > Burkholderiaceae > Caballeronia > Caballeronia sp. GAWG1-1. The sequence goes on along the minus strand of NZ_JALQDB010000037.1, from coordinate 337,831 downwards.
GCGTGGCTTGCTCTTTTGACGACATGCGTAATCATGGCGCCTCAAGCAATGGCGGCCAATTCAAGCGGTCTAGCCGACCTCCCCTCGATCCTTCCCGCGATGAACTGCGCGGCAGTCGCCACGCTCGATCTAAGCGGCGTCACCGATGGTACCGTCACCATCACCTCGGCAACGGTCCTTGCAAAAGGAACGGTCATCAGCAACCCCGGCATGCCTCCAGGCGCGACGGCTGGACCCGGACTGCCTTCCGAAGTGTGCGATATCAAGGGAACCATAGGCCCTGGCGCATCGCTCTTTGAATTGCGCTTGCCGACGCAAGGCTGGACGCAGCGCTATCTGCAAACGGGATGCGGCGGTCTGTGCGGCAATCTCTCGATCAGCGCGCCGATGGCATCGACCTGCGTGCCGGTCACGAACGGCCAGATCGCCATCTCCGCCACCGACATGGGCCACGAAGGCGGCAACGATGGCGCATGGGCGCTGGATCCGAAAGCCAAGATCGATTTTGCTTATCGCGCGGAGCACGCCACGGCGCAGGTATCCAAGGCGATCATCAACAAGTTTTATGCGCGCGCTCCGAAGTACTCGTATTTCGACGGCTGCTCAGACGGCGGACGCGAAGCGCTGATGGAAGCGCAACGCTATCCCGACGACTTCGACGGCATCGTCGCGGGCGCGCCGGCCAACGATCTGATCGTGCAGAACACGTTCCACCACGGCTGGGCGGCGGCGGTCAACATCGACGAGAAGACGGGCAAGTACATTCTGCTCGCCGACAAGTTGCCGATGATCCACGCCGCCGTGCTGAAGTCGTGCGACGGTCAGGACGGCGTGACGGACGGCATCATCGACAATCCGCAGGCTTGTCATTTCGATCCCGCGAGTCTCGTGTGTGCGAAGGGGCAGCCCGACGCCACGTGTCTCACGCCCGCGCAAGCTGCGGTGGTGCGCAAGATTCACGATGGCGCGACGGATCAGTATGGCCGTCATCTCGAACAGCCGATCGCGCGTGAATGGGGTTCGGAATTGCAATGGTCGCTCTTCGTGCCCGCGACGGACGCCGGACCTAGCGGCAGCATCAACTTCGTGATGCCGTTCCTGGCATACCTCGACTACTTCAACGACTCGCGCCCGAACGCCGCGTTCAGCGATCTGAAGTTCACTGTCGAATCGTTCTGGAAGACCGTGCAGACGTCGAACTATCTTGCTGCAACCGATCCCGATCTGAGTGACTTTCATCGACGCGGCGGCAAGCTGATTCTCTGGCACGGCCTGGAAGACCAGCACATCTCGCCGCAATCGACGCTGCAGTACTACGCGAAGATGAAGGAATACATGGGCGACGAGCGCGTCGAGAAGTTCGCGAAGCTGTATCTGTTCCCGGGCGTTGCGCACTGCGGCGGCGGCGACGGTCCCAGCACCTTCGACATGCTGACGCCCGCCATGGCGTGGGTTGAAACGGGCGCGAAGCCGGGCAAGATCGTGGCATCGCTCGTCGATACGACCGGGCAGACCACGCGCACGCGTCCGGTGTTTCCGTATCCGCTGGCAGCGCGCTACACGGGCTCGGGCAGCACGGACGACGCAGCGAACTTCGTCGCGTACAACCCCGGCAACACCAACGTGAATCCGCATTGGGTCGGCGAGTTTCTCTATTCGCCGGGCTATGAAGCGTCATGCAGCGCAAACGGATCGCAACTCGTGTGCAAGGGCGGCAACCACTGGCGCGCCGCTCATACCGGTCATGACGACGACAACGGCTGGAACGACGGCCGCTGGGAGCACGATCATAGGTGATCGCACTTGATTGCATTTGATCGCACGTGAGGAAAGCGCTGGCGCCTACTTCGAAGTCCGGCGCCTGGTCACCGCCCTCACGATCAACAAGCCGCCGACCATGACCGCCAGCGACATCAGCGTGGTCATGGTCCCGAGCGCATAGATGACCGGCGTGGTCACCGATGTCGTCAGGCCCTGCAATTCGAGCGGCAACGTATTCTGCTCGCCGATAGCCTGCGACGTCCGCGCGATTTCATCCCATGACAGCGTGAAGCCGAACATTCCCACGCCAATGACAGATGGCCCGATGATCGGCAACACTACATTCCTGAAGCTCTGCCACGGCGATGCGCCCAGATCGCGCGCCGCTTCCTCGTAAGCCGGATTGAAGCGATTGAAGACAGCGAACATCACGAGCAAACCGAACGGCAGCGTCCACGTCAGATGTGCGCCGAGCGCGGAGGTGAAGAGGCCCATCGACGTGGTCCACGAATCCGCGAAAGAAGTAAAGCCCCACTCGTTCGCCAGATACTTGATCACGTTGTCGAGCAGACGAAACGTGAGGCCGATACCGAGCGACACAATGATCGACGGCATGATGAGACTCGCCACCGACACGTAGAACACGGCCGTATCGCCACGAAAACGCCTTCTGAAGGCGAGACCCGCCGTGACCGAGAACAGCACGGTCAGCACCGTGACCGCGAGCGCGAGCTTCACGGAGCGGCCGAACGAAGCCCAGATATCGATATCGCCCACACCCTGACGCAACTGCTCGAACCAGTGCAGCGAGACGCCGCGCATGGGAAAGGTCAGACCGCCTTCGGGACCTTGAAACGAGAGAATGAAAATGGTGATGACCGGTCCATACAGGAATAGCACGAACAAGCCGAACAGCAACGCGAGCCAGTAAAAGCTGGCGGGCCGGTGCTCCCGATGTTTCTTCAATCCCGCAATGCCGCTGGCCATGTCAAAGCTCCTTCCTGATATCGACCACACGCGTGAGCGCCCACACGATCATCAGCACGACGGCCAGCAAAATGATCGCGTTGGCCGCCGCGGCGGGAAATTGCAGATAGCCCGTCTGCACCTGAATGATCTTGCCCACCGACGCAATCTGCTGTCCACCCATTACGCCCACTGTGAGAAAGTCGCCCATCACGATGGTGATGACGAAGATCGAGCCAATGACGATTCCGGTCTTCGAGAGCGGCAACACGACATCGCGGATCACCTGCCAGCCGCTCGCCCCGCCATCGCGCGCGGCTTCCAAGAGCGACTTGTCGATACGCATCATCGCGTTGAAGATCGGCACGATCATGAAGAACGTGAACAGATGCACGAACGCGAGCACCACCGAAAAGTTCGAGTACAGCAGCCATTCCAGCGGTTGATCGATGAGATGCGCGTTGATCAGCGCCTGATTCACGAGCCCGTTACGGCCGAGCAGCGGAATCCACGAGATCATGCGGATGACGTTGGACGTCCAGAACGGAATCGTGCAGAGCAAAAAGAGAATGGTCTGCATGGCCGTGGTGCGCACGTGAAACGCGAGGAAGTACGCAATGGAGAAACCGAGCACGAGCGTCACGGCCCATACCATTGCGCAGAACTTGAGCGTCGACCAATATGTCTTGAAGGTCACGCAGACATCGGTGAAGGAGCTGCAACCGTCGAAGATCGCCACATAGTTCTTGAGCGTGAACGCCGGGATGATCTGATATTCGTTAAAATCCCAGAAGCTTACGATCAACGTGATCACGAGCGGCACGATGAAGAACAGCACGAAGGTGAGTGTGAGCGGCGTGGCCTGCAACCATGCGCTCACGCGCCGATGACGCTTCGGCGCTTCCTTCGCTTGCGACAGATACTCGACGGATGCCATCAGCAAATGCTCCTTGTGTGCATCATGTGAACCTCACGTGAACATCAGGCGGCGATGAACTCGTTCCACTTCTGCACCATGTAGATGTTCTCGTCCATCACCGCGTTCCAGCATGCGATGGCGCCCATGCGCTGCGTGTACGAGCCACCGTCGCGCACCGCGCCGGTCTTTTCGAGCAACTGGCCATCGGGTGCCTTGATGTCCTGCGTCGCGGGCTTGCCTTCCATCCAGTAGTCCCACTCGTAAGCCTGCATGTGCGTCTTGGCCGTCTCCGTCACGCCGGGGTAATAACCCTGGCGCATTAGATAGGCGCCCGCCCAGCCGTCCTGGAACCAGTTGACGAACTCATAGGCCGCATCGAGTTTCTTGCCTTGCAGCGAACGCGGAAAGCCGAAGCCCGACGCCCACGAGCGATAACCTTCCTTCAGCGGCTGAAACGTGCAGGCGATACCCATGGTGCGCACCTTCGTGACCGCGGGCGACCACATCGACTGAATGACCACTTCGCCCGATGCCATCAGGTTCACGCTTTCGTTGAAGTCGCGCCAGAAGGCGCGGAACTGACCTGCGCGCTTCGCTTCGATCAGCACCTTGATGGTCTGATCGATCTCGGCCTTGGTCATGTTGCCTTTGTCGCCGTACTTGACCTGACCCATCGCTTCGATGGCCATTGCCGCATCCATGATGCCGATAGCCGGAATGTTGAGCAGCGCCGCCTTGCCCTTGAATTGCGGATTCAACAAGTCGGCCCAAGTGTTGACGGGACGCTTGATGAGGTCCGGGCGAATGCCGAGCGTATCCGCGTTATACGTCGTGGGAATGAGCGTCATCCATTCGGTAGGCGTCGCGGAGAACTCCGTCGAGCGCGCGCCCTTCAAGAACATCACTTTCTTCGGGGCCGTGCCCTGATCGCCAATCTTCTTGCCGTTCACTTCGCCCTTCGTGAGCACCGGCGTGATCTTGTCCGCGAGCTTGATGCGCTTCGCATCCATGCCGGCCAGCGTGCCCGCCGGAATCAGCTTCTTGAGCGAAAAGTATTCGGTATCGACGATATCGAACGAGTTGGGCTGCGTGATGATGCGCTTGGTGACGTCATCGGTCGTCACCGGAATGTATTGAATCTCGATGCCCGTGTCTTCCTTGAACTTCTTCGCAATGTCCGCGCTCTGGTTGACCGCCGTGCCGAGATAGCGCAAGGTGATCTTCTCTTGTGCATGCACGTAAGGGAACCCGGCAATGCCCGCCGCCGCCACGGCGCCCTTGATGAAAGTGCGGCGCGTGCGGCCGCGGCTTTCCAGTTCCTCTTTGGTCTCTTTGATTTCCTGAGTCGCTTGCGGACGTGCATTGTCATTGCTCATAGCCTTCCTCCTCGTTTCGGGTTTTGATGTGTTTGGCTCAAGCGCGCATCACGCCGCGAGCGGATGCGCGTTGCGTTGATCCCACCAGACAGTCACGCGCGCATCGGGGCCGAGGCGCTCGGCGTCGTAGTCGGCATCGCTGACGATAGAAACGAGTTCCGGGGAACCGTCGAGCGGCACGAGCGTCATGCGCACATGCGTGCCTTGATACTCGGCCTCGCGCACCGTGCATGCGAGTCCGCCGATACGGCTCAGTCCTCCCTCGCCCGCGCTCGTGCCGGGCGTCGTGCCCTGCGGCGCGATCCGCAGATGATCCGCACGCACCGTGAAAAGCCCGCCCTTCGAACCGAGCACGTTATGGCCGCCGAGAAAGCGCGCGACGAATTCGGTGCGCGGCCGGTTGAAGACTTCGAACGGCGTGCCGCTTTGTTCGATATGACCGTGACTCATCACGACGACGAGATCGGCGAGCGCCATTGCTTCTTCCTGCGAGTGCGTGACGTGCACGAAAGTGATGCCCAGTTCTTTCTGCCAGCGCTTGAGTTCGGCGCGCATCTGCACGCGCAGGAAAGGATCGAGCGCGGAGAGCGGTTCGTCGAGCAAAAGACAGCGTGGTTCATTGAGCAAGGCGCGCGCGAGTGCCACACGCTGCTGCTGCCCGCCGGAAAGCTGCGCGGGCTTGCGGTTCGCGTAGGGCGACATGGCGACGAGTTCGAGCAGTTCGCCCGCGCGCTTTCTGCGTGCTTCCTTCGCGACGCCGCGCATCTTGAGGCTGAAGGCGACGTTATCGAGCGCGGACAGATGCGGAAAGAGCGCGTAGCTTTGAAAGACCATCGCGGTGCCGCGTGCGGCCGGCTGTTCGCGCGTGACGTTGCGCCCGCCGATCAGCACATCGCCTTCGGAAATCCACTCGTGCCCCGCGATCATGCGCAAGGTCGATGTCTTGCCGCATCCCGAAGGACCGAGCAGGCAACAGTACGCGCCGCCGGGAATGCGCAGGTCGATCGCATCGACGGCGACGGAATCCGCATAGCGCTTCGTCACGTGAACGAGTTCGATATCGGCGGCTGTCGCGTGAACCACGGTTGATGCCGGCTGAACCATGAAGGCTTGTCCTTATGAACGCGCTGACGGGAAATGGCTTGCAGCGCGAAGCCATTGCAAGACATATGCCATTTGCTGTCGTGGTTCGGCTTCATCGCATGCAACGCGTAGCGCAGCATGCGTGTCGACACGTTGGCTCGCATATTGCACACGATCGCAAGCCTCGATCGTCGGCACGTCGCGACGCGAGGCGTGTACGTTCGCGGTGCGCAACAGGTCCGCCTTGGGGCACGACGTAACCAAACCGGTTCATGCATTCATCGACAATGAGCGACTTCAATCCCGATGTACTCCGATCGCACGGCCGTTTCGACTATCAAGCGATTCATCATGGCGAGCCGTATTGCTGGCCGAACGGCGCGCGTCTCGCGGTTTATCTCGGCTTCAACCTCGAACACTTTGCGTTCGGCGAAGGACTGGGGGCCGCGCTCGGACCACTATCGCCGCAACCGGATGTCCTCAACCATAGTTGGCGCGAGTACGGGAATCGCGTGGGCGCGTGGCGTTGCATTGAATTGTTCGATGCGCTCGACATGCCCGCGGGCACGCTCATCAACACGTCGCTTTACGATCATTGCCCCGAGCTGATCGAAGCATGTGTGGCGCGGGGCGATGAACTCATCGCGCACGGTCACACGAACGCCGAGCGTCAGAGCGATTTCGACGAAGCCGGCGAGCGCGCACTGCTCGCGCACTGTCGCGAACGCATCCTTGCGGAGTCGGGCGTGATGCCGCAAGGATGGCTATCGCCGTGGATCTCGGAGACGCATCACACGCCGGACCTTCTTGCCGAAACGGGTTACGGCTACACGCTCAACTGGTGTCACGACGACCGGCCCGTGCGCATGAAAACACGTCACGGCGCGCTGTGGTCCGTGCCTTATCCGCAAGAGCTGAACGATCTGCCGATGATCATGGCGCGGCATCTCGACATGTGCGCGTTCACCGACATGATCGTCGACCAGTTCGATGAAATGCTCGAACAGACTCAACGCGCGAGCACGCCGCAGGGCCTCGTCATGGGGATTGCGCTGCATCCGTATATCGTCGGGCAACCGTATCGCTTGCGTCATTTACGGCGCGCGCTCGCGCATATCGCGGCGGCGCGCAACGACATCTGGCTCACCACGCCCGGCGCAATCGCGCGGCACATGGAACAGGCGGCGAGCACGGCCGCGCGCGCCGCATGAGCTCGCCGCGCATGCGTGATCAAGCCGATGCCGCCGATATGCGCATCTATCGAAGCATCTTCGACGGTGTGCTGAGCCGGCGTCTCGCGCCCGGCACCAAGCTGCCCGAGCCGGAACTGTGCGAGCTCTTCGGCGTGGGCCGCGCAGTGGTCCGGCGCGCGCTCGAAAAGCTCGCGTACGACGGCATCGTGGTGTTGCGGCCCAACAAGGGCGCGGTGATCGCACAACCGACGCGCGAGGAAACGCGCGAGGTGTTCGAAGCACGCCGCTCGGTGGAACGCGCGCTCGTCGAACTCGCGGTGGAGCGCGCGAGCAGCGCGGACATTGCCGCCTTGCGCGAGCAACTCAACCAGGAACACGAAGCGATGCACCGCTTCGATCAACCGTCATGGGCACGCCTCGCAAGCGAGTTTCATCTGCGTATCGCGGCGCTCGCGGGCAATGCCATCCTGCTGCAGTATCTGAACGAACTCGTCTCGCGCTGCTCGCTTATCGTTGGCGTCTATGAACCGGCGGGCAACGCGCCATGCGAGCACGACGAACACACCGCCATTCTCGATTGCCTCGAACGACGCGACGCAAAAGGCGCGGCGGCGCATATGAGCGCGCATCTGCAGGGACTCGAAGCGCGTATAGAAACCACACGGATGCCGGGCACCAAGAGCCTTGCGCATCTGCTCGGCATTGAAAAGGTGCAATGACATGGAAATCGACTTCGAGGCCATCACCGAATACCAGCGCTACAAGCTGATGGCGAGCCTCATCGTGCCACGGCCCATTGCGCTCGTGACCACGCTCGGTGCGGATGGCACCGTGAATGCCGCGCCTTTCTCGATGTTCAACATGCTCGGCGAAGAACCGCCCATCGTGATGATCAGCATCAACCGGCTCGCGGATGGCACGTTGAAAGACACAGCCGCGAACGTGCCGCGCGAGAAGGAATTCGTCGTCCATCTCGCCGATGAAGCCATCGCCGAGCAGATGCATCGCTGCGGCGAACGCTTCGCCGCCGATGTCAGCGAACTCGACGCGGTTGGTTTCACCGCGCTGCCGTCCCTGCGCGTGAAGCCGCCGCGCATCGCCGAGGCGCCCGTCGCGTTCGAATGCGTGCTGTGGGAAACGCTGGAAACCGCGAGCCGGCACATCTTCATCGGCAAGGTATTGATGCTGCACGCACGCGACGAGCTCATCGACCTCGACACCTGGCGCGTGCGCTTACAGCATTACTTTCCGGTCGGGCGCTTCGGCGCAAGCGATTACGTGACGACCCGCGACCGCTTCGAGTTGTAACATGGAGCCCGTCAAGGCTCGCGACCGCCATCATGCCCTCCACCGTTCGTAATTCGCTGCTATGGGTTTTCGAGCCGCTCGAGAGCGATGACACGTTCATTCAAAAGCGCATGTTCGGTTCCGACGCCGCGTATATCGATGGACTGATGTGTCTCGTGGCCGCCGACCGCGACAAGCCCTGGAATGGCGTGCTCGTATGCACCTCGCAAGAGCATCATGCAGCGCTCATCGAAGACATTCCGGCTTTGCAGCCACATCCCGTGCTCGGAAAATGGCTTTACGTGCCGCAGGACGATCCGGCGTTCGAAGACACGGCGCGTCGGCTTTCGGAACTCGTACTCGCTCGCGATCCGCGCATCGGCGTCGTGCCGGGTGCGCGCAAACGGCGCAAACCAGCGAAGCGCAGCGCGCTTGCACGGACTTGAGCCTGTCCGATAACGCACGGCGAACCAGCGTACACTGAGCGACTGCGCACGATCAGGTTCCATGATCGGTCAGCGCCTTTCGCTACCCGTTCTGCCCTCGTACTCATGCCCAAATCAACGCACAGTGGCGCGGCCGTGCCCGCCACCGAAGCGGAACGTCTCTATACGCTGCGAAGCTTCGACGTACTCGATTCGTTGCCCGAACCCGCTTTCGACGACATCGCCACGCTGGCCGCGACGATCTGCCAGTCGCCTATCGCGCTCGTTTCGCTGATCGACCGCGACCGGCAATGGTTCAAGGCGTGCATCGGTCTCGGCGCACGCGAGACCCCGCGCGATCAGGCGTTCTGCGCGCATGCCATTCTGGAACCCACCTCGCTGCTGGTGATCGAGGACGCGACGCTCGATCCGCGTTTCAGGGACAACCCGCTCGTGCTCGGAGAGCCGCATATCCGCTTTTATGCGGGCGCGCCTATCGTCACGGACGACGGTCACGCGCTCGGCACCGTCTGCGTGATCGACCGCGAGCCGCGTGCCTTGAGTCAGGAACAATGCACGGCGCTCGAATCGCTCGCGCGTCAGGCTGCCATCATGCTGAAGCTGCGGCGCATGGGCATTCAGCGCGGCGAGGAGAAACGCGAACTGCAGCGCAAGATCACCGACGCACTCGCCGATGACGACGCCGCGCACGAAACGTTCAAGCAGAATCAGCGCGTGGGTTCGGTCGGGCAGTTGACGGGCGGCATTGCGCACGACTTCAACAATCTCCTGCAGACCATCAGCACGTGTCTGCAACTCGTCGAGCATCGCGCGCACGATGCGGATCAGGTGCGCCGTTGGAGCGCCAACGGTCTGCAGGCGGTCACGCATGGCGCGGCGCTCATCAGGCAATTGCTGACGTTTTCCCGGCAGGAATCGGTCGAACTGGAGTCGCTGTGCGTCACGCGTTCGGTGCACGGCATGAAGGAACTGCTGGCGCGCGTGCTCGGGCCCGAAACCCAGCTTGCGTTTCAGCTTCGCTCCGAAGGCGTTCGCGTGCTGACCAACGCGACGCAACTCGAAGCGGCGCTGCTCAATCTCGTCATCAACGCACGGGACGCAATGCAAGGACGCGGGCGAATAGAAGTCGCCACACGTGTCTTCGAAGCCGAGGGCGACCCTGATCTCGCGAATGGCAATTACGTGGAGCTGCGCGTGTCGGATACCGGCCCCGGCATGCCGCCCGAAGTCGCCCGGCGCGCGTTCGAGCCTTTCTTCTCGACCAAGCCCGAAGGCAAGGGCACGGGGCTCGGGCTTTCGCAGGTGTATGGCGTGGCGCTCAAAGCGGGCGGGATCGCGCGTATCGGCACGGAACCGGGCGCGGGCACGACCGTCTCGCTGTATCTGCGAACGGCCGTTCAGGAAGCGGGCGATGCTGACGGCGAATGCGAATCGGCGAGCCCGGTCGCGCTGCGAAAGCGCGTGCGCATCATTCTGGTCGATGACGAAGCCAACGTGCGCGAAGCGTTATCTGAACTGCTGCGCGACGCGAACTACGATGTCGAAGCGGTGAGCGGCGGCATTGCGGCGCTGCAGGCGATCGATCGTTCGCCGCCCGATGTCGTTGTGACCGATCAGGCCATGCAGGGCTTGAACGGCGGCTTGCTCGCGCGCATTCTCGCGGAAACGCATCCGCGTCTGCCGGTGATGTTCATGACCGGCTACGACGATATCGATGCCGTCAAGGCGACGCTACCCGAGGACGCCATCGTATTGCGCAAGCCCGTCTTACTCGATGAATTTGCGCAGGGCGTACAGACGTTGCTGGGCGACTAGCGCTGTGGCTCGTTGCGCGGCCAGCTGCAAGAAAACAACTGAGCGTTTCCGCAGTGCAGGGAAACAAGGTAAGGACTGATGGAGGGATGGTTCGCCGGTTTCCCAGTCGCTCGTCTATGGATTTTCCTGACGGTATCGATTGCAATCCACAGGTGGCTGCGCGCGCGAGCTTTCATCGAGTTTAACGAAATACCGCTAAACGTGCGCCGGAAGCGTGCAAATTCCGTGGCAGTCCCGCAAAAAACAACGCCATTGTTGTTTTAACGAGCGCTGATGTTTTCCCCAAGTTACACTCCGCTTCGCAGTCTCTACAGTGCTCACCGCGCATGCGGCGAAGGCCTCGCCGCCGCGCATTTCCAAGCCTTTCTTCTCTGCGAGTTCCTGATGAAAATGTCTCTCAAGAAAGCTGTTGCCCTGTTGGCGGTCGCCGCTATCTTCGCACCGAGCGTGTCGTTCGCCGAAGCGCAATATCCGAACAACAAGCCGCGGCCTGCTTACAAGAAGCACAGCCACAAGCATCACGCAAAGAAGGCCGCCGCAGCATCGCAGTAAGCAGGATCATGAATGCCGGGCGCGGCATTCAGCGGGCTTCATGCTCGCCGATTGCCGCGCTCAACCTGCATCGCCTGAGCTGATCACCGTCTGCATGCTCTTCAGAAGCGTGCGCAGATATCGCAGTAACCCCACCGTATCGCCAAATTCCATGAAGCCGGGCTTTTCTCCGTCGCTGAAAAGCCGTGCGCCGTCGAGCGCTTCGTCGATGATGATTCCACCATACGCCGCGTGCGGACGATAAACGCCCGTCTCGACATGCAAGGTATTGGCATTGACGGCGGCATCGCGGATACGCATCAGAAACTGCACTTCGGGCGTGCGCGAACCGGACAGGCGATGCGCATCGAAAAAATCGGCGACGGCGAGAATCGCGTTCGTCGACGGCACGCGAAGCGCGAAAGCCATGCGTTCGGCGGGATCGTCGAGTGACGGAAGCAACGGCGGCGGACCGTCCGGCGCGCGCTTGGCAGGCATGCCGTCTTCGCTATGCGTGTGCGCTTCGGGATGCGCGTGGCGAATCGTCAGGAGCCGCTCCACGCCGCTGAAATCGGGTGCAGGACCGCCATTCTCGATCCATCCGCTCAATAGCGCCGCGTGGATATAGAGCGATTGCAACTGGGCGTCGATAAACGCGACACCCATGCGGCAGACATCGGGGGACTGATTCTCGGGCATGTCGTCTCCTGTGAGGCGGAGTCAGCGCAAGCGCGCTGACTCCGGTCCTTCTTCGAATAGCACGAAAGATCGCAATATTCGCACCAGCAAGAGGCGACATCGACGGCGCGGTGCGAACGCGCCGTCATCGATAGCACTTAGAAAATATTGCGAAGCCCGATGGAAACGCCCGTTTGATTCGAGCGTCCCGGCAGTTCCACGAAGCCCGCGCCCGTTACCTTGTTGAAGTCCACCGTGCCATAGACTTCGGTGCGCTTGGACAACGCATATTCTGCGACCGCCACGCCCGTATAGCGATTGCCGCTGCCGACTTCTCCACCGCCGATTGCCGCATTCTTCATGTGGTCGTAGTAGAACGCGCCGGTGAGCAAGAGCGCGGGCGTCACTTGATAGGTGATGCCGGCGAAGGGACCATCGTCGCGACGACCCGAGCCTTTGAGGATATCCACGCCCGACACGAGATCGCGTTGCGACAGCGTGCTATCGACGAAACCGGTGTCATCCGTCGAGTGCAGATAGCCGACGTAGAGCTTTGCCTGACCGATGGTATAGACCGCGTTGGCGTTCCAGATCTTCTGCTTGTTGCTGGCGTTGTCGCTGTTCTGCTGGTAGCCGCCGCCGATGGCAAGCGGCCCCACGGCATACGAAGCCGTGAAGCCGTACATGTTGCCCGCGCCCATGTGACCCGGCACCTGGCCCGAGAAGCCGCCCGCGCCCGTCGACGTGTAGTTGGTGCCGAACGAGTACATCGCCGCGACCGTCAGGCCCGCGAACGTGCCGTTGTACTTTACCGCGTTATCCGCATAGAGACCGGCGCCGAGCGCGACCGGCAACCACGCATTCTCGAAGTAGTTGCCGACCGTGAGCGGGTCGTAGGTATCGCCCAGCATGTCGAAAAGCGGCGTCTTCTGGCGGCCGAGCGTGAGCGTGCCGTACTGGTTCGACAGACCGACATACGCCGCGCGATTGAACTCGCGCTGGCTATCCGAGTACTGGCCGTTCTGCAATTCCACGCCGCTTTCCAAACGGAAAATCGCCTTGAGACCGCCGCCGAGATCTTCAGTGCCTTTCAAGCCGATCCGGCTATTGGTGATTGCGCCGTTGGTCATGAACACCTTGCCGTCGTTGTTGGCATTGGCGTTGGTGAGATAGCGCACGCCGACGTCGGCGACGCCGTACAGCGTGACCGAGCTTTGCGCGAATGCGGTGTGACAGGCGAGTGCAATGGCCGTGATGCCAAGGGCGGATACGGCACGCGATGTGATCGTCTTCATGGATGTCGTGTGCTGGATGCTTTGATCGATGTTGTATGTCGCGCTTTGCCGATGGCTCTCGTGAAGCCGATCGAAAAAAGCACGCGGACTTTTATCACATCGAATATCGCAGCGGACACGATGGGGCAAGTCATCGCAAAAAGGTGTGGTGTTTTGCGCAACTGACGCGCGTTGTTTAGTCGATCACGTGACACTGGCGTTTTTGTAAAGATACGTTATATCATCTCACCGCCTGCGGTGGATGCCGTTCCTTACGCCTCCGTACGCTCATCGGATGCAACGTTATATCATTTCGACAGGAGCAATAAAATCTTGCACCACACGCCTTTCGCTCATCCAGCGCCGCGCAGACAGCGCCTCTTGCCACTCGGCATGCTGCTGGTCACCGCCGTGGCACGCGGCCAGACGGCCGCCGGCAACGTAACGGACACCGCGCTCACGCCGGTATTCGTCACGGCGAATCCGCTTGGATCGAACCAGTTGATGTCGCCATCCAGCGCGCTCGACGGCGACGCCCTCGCTCTGCGACGCGGCGATTCGCTCGGCGAGACGCTCAACGGTCTGCCCGGCGTCTCCACGACGACTTACGGTCCGATGGTCGGCCGGCCGATCATCCGTGGCATGGACGGCGACCGCATCCGCATACTGCAAAACGGCGTCGCGGCCTTCGATGCATCGTCGCTCTCGTACGATCACGCCGTCCCGCAAGATCCGCTTTCAGTGGAGCGCGTCGAGATCGTGCGCGGACCGGCGGCGCTGCTATACGGCGGCAACGCGATAGGCGGCGTGGTGAACACCATCGACAACCGCATTCCGCGCGAGCCGATCAAAGGCGTCTCCGGTCAGGCCGATGCCAGCTATGGCGGCGCCAACGATGCGCGCGCGGGCGCGGCGCTCGTGGAAGGCGGCAACGGGCAGTTCGCGTTTCACGTCGATGCCTTCGACCGCGAAACCAGCAAGGAGCGCGTCCCCGGCTTTACGCACTCGGATCGCCAGCGCGCGCTCGACGGACCGGACGCGCAAGAGCCCTACGGCAGCATCCCGAATAGCGACGGGCGCTGGCACGGCGGCGCGGTCGGCACGTCCTACACCTGGGCCGACGGATATGCGGGTGTGAGCTACAACGGCTACGAAGCGAACTACGGATCGGTCGCCGAAGACGATGTGCGTCTGCGCATGCATCAGGATCACGTGACGGCGGCATCGGAGATACGCAATCTGCAAGGACCGTTCAGCCAGCTCAAGTTCAACTTCGGCTATACCGATTACGAACACAAGGAGATCGACGACGGCGAAACCGGCACGACCTTTCGTAACCACGGCTACGAGGCGCGCATCGAGGCGCGTCACAAGAAGATCGGTCCGTTCGATGGCGCCATCGGCGTGCAGTTGAGTCAAAACACATTTTCCGCGCTCGGCGACGAAGCGCTCGTGCCGACATCGCAGACGACGAGCGCCGCGCTCTTCGGACTCGAGGAATGGGCCGTCAACGACGCGCTCACGCTCAGCGTCGGGGCACGCTACGAGCATGTGAAGATCGACCCGACGGCGGGCGGCAACGAGAAATTCGCATCGGCGATGTCGCGTGATTTCAACGCGGGAAGCGTGTCCGCGGGCGCGTTGTTCAAGCTGAATCCGATCTGGTCGGTGGTCGGCAATCTCGCCTACACGGAGCGGGCGCCGACTTACTACGAACTCTTCGCCAACGGTCCGCACGATGCCACCGGTCAGTACCTGATCGGCAATCAGGACGCGCAGAAGGAAAAGGCCGTGTCCACCGACGTGTCCTTGCGCTTCGCGAGCGGTCCCAACAAAGGCAGCGCGGGCGTGTTCTACAGCCGCTTTCGCAACTATCTGACCGAGTTCAACACGGGCCGTCTCGTCAACGACGACGACACGCCCGTGGCGCCAGGCACCGACGACGCGCTCGACGAAGCGGTTTATCGCGGCGTGCGCGCGGAGTTTTACGGCATCGAACTGGATGGCAAATGGCGCGTGCTCGATCAAGGCGCGCATCGGCTCGATGTGGAAGTCGTCGCCGATTACACGCATGCCCGTAATGTCGATACCGGCGAAGCCTTGCCGCGCATCTCGCCGTTGCGCACGACACTCGCGCTCGACTACGGCTACGGTCCGTACGGCGCGCGCGCGGAAATGGTTCACGCGTGGGCGCAGCATCGCGTGCCGGAGAACGATCTGCCGACGGGAAGCTACACGACGCTCGGGCTCACGCTCACGTACAAGTTCCGCGTCGGACCAACGGACTGGCTCGCTTACGTGCGCGGACAGAACCTGACGAATCAGGAAGTGCGTTACGCGAGTTCGGTCGTAAGGGACATCGCGCCTGAAGGCGGTCGTAGCGTGATGATCGGATTACGCACGGCGTTTTGATGGATGCGAGGCGTGGGCGATGCTTCATTCATCCACGAACCTCGCGTCGGTCAAGCAAGATGAGCGCGCCATATACGATGCCTGCGGCAAGACTCGTGCATCCGCTAAAGCTCACGAGTCCGAGCGCCCAGCCTTCGCCACCGACGAGGTATCGAAGCGCGAGCACGAGGCCGCACCATCCGGCGGTGCGAAACGCGCGCGACTGACCGCGTGACAGCTCGCGTCCGAAGAGGGTCTCTTGATGCCGCTCCATTGCCAGCGCAAGAAACGCGAATGACACGACGCAGACCAGCAAGGCGATTCCATGCGTCACGTGCTTTCCTCCTCGGTTTCCTTCATCGTCACCTTGCGCTCGTCGACGGTTCTCGCGGGCTTCACGCGCGGCGTGTGACGTGCTGTGCGTATCGCCAATGCGGCATGCAACGCGGCGAACGCCCACATCATCAGATCGAATCCGGCGAACACCCAATCGCCTTCCGGGACACTTCGCCAGAACGGCCTTTGCGTCGTGAAGGCATTGAGCACCGGCAAGAGCGCGAGCAAGGCAGCCGCAAGCCAAAGCAGTTCCATCCACGCGCGCTTCGCGGGCCGCGCGAACACCCACGGCAACGTTGCCGCCCAGATGGCGAAGAACAGGTTGATCTCCGCTTCGGCGCGGTCGTGCATCGACACGGGCAATAGTCGATTCGCCCACAGATATCCGGTCATGGCGATGGAAAGTCCCGCAATGCTCGCGATATTCAGCCGCTCGACGAGCCAGAAGCCGAAGTACGGCCGCGTCGGATCGAGCAGCTTTTGACGGCGTTTGACCGTCCACATGACGAGGCCGGTGCCGACCATCGCCGTGCCCGCGAGACTGACGATGAAATACAGCCAGCGCAGTTGCAGACCGCTGAAGCGCCCGAGATGCAACGCATAGAGCACACCGCGCGTTTCGGCGGCTGCGCCCACGCTGTCTTTCACGTCGATGAGCTTGCCCGTCACGCCATCGAAGAGAAGATACTGCGGACTCATCGATACACGCACCGCATCGCCACGCGATACGGCCACGCGTGCCGCGCCGTCGCCCGGATTCGTGATCGTCACTCGTCCCGCGTTTTCCCGGCCCCAGCGCGCTTCGGCTTCGCGCACCATCGGAGCTATGGGCGCGAGCGGAACCTTCGTTCCATCGGGCTTGCCCGGTTGAATGAATGCGCTCAGTTGCGCCGTCATCTGCTGGCGTTCCGCGGGCGTCTTGAATGCGGCCGATGCGCCGAACGGCATGTACATCGCCATCAACGTGACGAGACCGGTGTAGGTGATCATCAAGTGGAACGGCAGGCCGAACACCGACAGCGCATTGTGCGCGTCGAGCCATGAGCGTTGTCCCTTGCCCCATCGAAAAGTAAAGAAGTCGATGAAAATTTTTTTGTGCGTGATGACGCCGCTTACGATTGCGACCAGCATGAACATCGCGCAGAAGCCTGCAATCCAGCGTCCCCACAGCGCGGGCATGTAGTAAAACTGGAAATGAAAGCGGTAGAAGAAGTCACCGCCAAGCGTCTCGCGCGTAGTCACTTTCTGGCCGGTTGCAGGATCGAAGCTCGCTTCCGAAAACGTGCGCCGGCTCTGCGCCGCGCCCGGCGTGCGCCAGAACGATCCCATCACGCTGCTGCGATCGTTCGGCAAGTCGAAGCTCCATTGCGAGCTTCCCGCAGCGATGGTGCCAAGCGTCGCGGCGACGCGTTCGGCAGCGGATGCCGCGTCGGGCAAGACCTTTTGATGCGCGACTTCCGGGCGCATCCACTGCGAGATCTCGTCCTTGAAGTAACTGACCGTGCCGGTGAGAAACATGGCATAGAGAATCCACCCGACGAGCAGACCGGCCCATGTATGCAGGTCCGACATGCTCTGGCGGATGCCGCGCGGTTTGACGTCTGCCTTCATACCGACCACGCCGCGATCAGGAGCGGTATCGATACGATAAGGCATCCGAACCATGCGCGCGTTGCGCTCCGCACCGCGAAGACCCAGATCACCGCGCATACGTAGACGACGAAACTTGCCAGCATGCCGGTGAGCACCGCTTGTGGCTTGCTCATCGGCAGCGCGAGCGCGGCGACGCTCGTCAGGGCGGCAAGCGTGTAACCGCCGAACATCGCGCAGACGATGCGCGATACGAGCGGCCCCACGCGGGCAATTCGGTTCGTAATCAAACCAGTCATTGGCTGGCGAATCCTTGAGTTCATGAGTGCACTGTGTCCCGTCGCGGACACGCGCCGTGTGACCGACGCCGATGGCATCGAAACAGATGGCCGAGCAGAAGTTGCAAGCGCGATGGTCACGCAAGCCAGCGGCGTGATCGATTCAGGCTAAATGATAACCATTATTAATAACAGTTGCTGAACGAGGCTGTCAAGGAAAGGTCCTATCACGCTGGAGGACCGTGAGTCTGATCTCTTCGGGAGCGAAACCTGCTCGCCGCGATACCAAGCCATCTATCACGGCATGAGTACTCAAGGAGACAAAGAAAATGTCCGCATTCGACCGTCGTAATTTCCTCAGGACCAGCGCAGCGGGTGCCTTGGCATCGGCTACCGTCAGTCCGGCCGCGTTCGCTCAATCTAACGCGGCTTCGGCTTCAACACCTGCGCCCGCAAGCGCACCCAACGCCCGCCCGCCGAAAGTCACACGCATACTTGCGGAGTTCATCTGCAAGACGAGCTATCAAGATTTGCCCGCGCCAGCACGCAAGGAAGGCGTGCGCACGCTCATGAACTGGGTCGGCGTCGCGGTCGGCGGCTCGCACGATGAAACCGTCAGTCGCGCCGTCGCCGCGCTCACGCCATTCTCAGGTCCGCCACAAGCCAATCTGCTGGGCCGCGCCGAGCGCTTCGACATCATGAACGCGGCGTTTATCAATGGCGTCAGCAGTCATATCTTCGATTACGACGACACGCATCTCAAGACGATCATTCACCCGGCGGGTCCCGTGGCATCCGCGATCCTCGCGTTCTCGCAATACCAACCGGTGTCGGGCAAGGACTTCCTCAACGCACTCGTGCTGGGTGTCGAAACCGAATTGCGCATTGGCAATGCCGTGTATCCCAATCACTACGATGTCGGCTGGCACATCACCGGAACATGCGGCGTATTCGGTTCGGCCGTCGCGACCGGCAAGCTCATGGGACTGAGCGTTCAGCAAATGGTATGGGCGCTGGGACTTGCAGCGTCGCAACCGGTAGGACTGCGCGAGTCATTCGGCTCGATGAACAAGAGCTTCAATCCGGGGCGCGCCGCCGCGAACGGCATCTTCGCGGCCTTACTGGCGGCAAGGGATTACACGAGTTCTGACGGCATGATCGAAGCCAAGCGCGGATGGGCGAACACCATCAGCACGAAGCAGGATTACCGCGAGATTACCGAAGGTCTGGGATCGCATTACGAATCGACCTTGAATACGTACAAGCCGTTTGCATGCGGCATCGTCATTCATCCGGCAATAGACGGTGCAATCCAGCTTCGCAACGAAAACAAGCTGCAAGCGGATCAAATAGAACGTATCGATCTTCGCGTGCATCCTCTCGTCATTGAGTTGACGGGGAAGAAGACGCCGCAGATCGGGCTCGAAGGCAAATTCAGCATCTATCATGCGGTAGCGATTGCGATCATCGACGGCGCGGCCGGTGAGAAGCAGTTCAGCGATGCGAAGGTGCGCGACCCGAACACCATTGCGTTGCGCGACAAGGTGAATGCGATCATCGATCCCGCGATAAAACCGGAACAGGTCGACATGACGATCGTGCTGAAGGACGGCCGCAAGCTGCACAAGTATATTCAGCACGCTATCGGCAGTACCGAAGTGCCGATGACCGATCAGCAATTGGAGAAGAAGTTCTCCGATCTCGCCGATGGGATTCTCTCGCCCGAGCAAACTCGCGCGTTGATGGATAACTGCTGGCAGGTCGAGCAATTAGGGAACGCCGGAGATATTGCGTTGGCGGCGCTTCCACGTTGAATCGTGCATACCGACTCAGCCAAGCAAATTCTCCATACCGATACCTCATCAACCGACCCGACGGACTGCCCTTCAGTGCACGCAGTTTCGAACTCTGTGCGTCGCATTGTCCCCGGATGGTTGCTGGCAATAGCGGCACCGCTTAACGAAGGCAAGGTGGTGCCAGCACGGAGTCGTCATGTAGCGACGGGCTGTCACTGTGTGCTCGAACATCGCTCGTCGAATCCTCCGGAGCCTGCGCGGCAGATCGCGCAATGGCTCATCGACGAAATGCGAAGCGAACTGGCAAGTGCGTGGCCCTTGCTTGACTCGCTTGAGGCAATCCGTCGATGAGCCGCAGCATCAACCGCCAGGCTAAACTCAACCCGCCAACCCATGCGCCGGCTGCTTCGGCAAGCGCACGCGAAAGATCGCGAACTTGCCTTCGCGCGGGTAAGGATTGGAGAAGTTGTTCAACTCATGCAAATGCGAATCCGCGATATACAAGCAGCCGTTTTGAATAGCAAAGCCATCTGCCCATGAAAGCTGCGGATGCTTGCCTACCAGCGTCTTCTGCACGAGCCCGGGCTTGCCATGCTTCTCGACGACATCGAAGCCCACCACGGTCCTGTTCTCCAGATCGCCACCGTATAGCACGCCAGCTGGACTCATGATGAGACCGCCGGTCAACGCGCCGTCGCCGAGAAACTGCACCTTCTTCGATAGGGCGTCAGCAGAAAGCGACGTATCGATAAGCGCCTTGGTCGGTACTCGCCAATAGTGGTGATCCGTGAGCGGCCGGTAATAAAGCCATTCGCGATCGGGCGAAAGCGCAATGCCATCGGTCTGTAAGACGAGGACGCTGCCATCGCCCTTGCGCGCAATCTGATCGCGGAACATGAGATGCTGCTGCGGGTCCGACACGCTCGACTTGTCGCCCGCGAGCACGAGACGCGACTCGCCAGTTGCAAGGTTCGTCACTGCCACGCCGCCCTGATTTGCAGCATTGCTCAAATACACGTAGCCGTGTTTCAGATCGACGCGAATGTCGTTGAGCGAGTCCTTCGGCGTCACCACACTGCCATAGTCGAACCGACGCACGATCTTCTTCGTAGCCAGATCGAACTCGATCAGCTTCGGTGGCTGACGTGTCTGATCGACCGATGTCAGCGACGAGTCGAGCGCCCACAGATGGTCCTGTTCATCGACCCATAGCGCTTGTACCGAAATCCACTGATGCGAACCATCTTCATCCGGTTTGAAAACATTCCAGCTTTCGTCGGGAAACGGCGTGAGCGCGCCGGTCTTCGTATCGACTTCAACCATGCTGTAACGCGATCGCTTCGCCGAAGCCGGCGCCGTGGCGAACACACGCCCCTCCTTCGATACGCCGATTCCCACGAGACGAAAATCATCGTCGAAAGTTGCCACGGTTTCCAGACGAGGCGCGTTTTCTGCACCTGCAGCAAATGCCGTCTGCGTCGCTGCACCCACACTCATCGTGCCGAGCAAACCCGCGCCGATGGAAGCAAGCACGCGTCGCCGCATGTTCGATTGTCGTGATTCATCGTTGTGCATCAAGTCTCCTTCGCATGGCTTGGACTGTTTCCGTGGCGCGTTGAAAGCGAGTAACCCGTGTTCAACACATAAACCGATGCCGCAAGTTTGGAACCAGCCCGCAGCAGCGGTGTCGCACCAGTATTCAAGCGGTTCGCGTCGTTCGGCAATCCTGCACCATTCGAGGGACGCGCGCCGTTTCATCAATCGATACGCTCATCGAAAGGAGCCCGCATGTCACGTTTGACGATCGCTTTCGCTTTTCTTTTCACGTTGCTGACAGGATGTAGCGCCATTCGAACGCATGAAGCCCGCAACACCGACGGCGCGCTCATCGGCTCCAATGTGCTCGATTTGGTGCAGTCCGTCGGCATTCCCGACAAGACCATGAAGCTCGTGGATCGCAATAGCCCAAGCGACCGTATGGAAGTGCAGTGGAATTTTTCCAACTCCGATGCGGCGCTCGACTTGAACGCGCTCGTGCTGGATTTGAAGGTGGGTGGGGCTGGCAAGTGCAGCATGACCGCGACCGTCAATCGTTGGGGCGGTCAGGTCACGGGCGTGAACTTCCCACAAGCGCATAGCGACAGTGTCGGTTCGGATTACGGCGCATGCGAACCGCTCGTGGCTGAAGCGCTCACGCACAATCCGCACACGCCTATCGATCCGACCTGGGACGCTTTCTCGCTCGTCGGCGCAGCCAAGTAAGCGTGCCCTTCGTTTCCTTACTGCGCCTCGGCGACGATCTTGCGGATGGCCTCTTCGAACGCTTCCACGGGCTGGCCACCGCTCACGAGATATTGTCGATCGAAGATGATCGCGGGCACCGAACTGATGCCGAGTCGCTGGAACTCGCGTTCCTCGTCTCGGACTTCGTTCGCATACGCGCCGCTCGTCAACACTTCACGCGCGGCGTCGCCGTCGAGTCCGACGGCCTTGGCGGCTTCGATCAATACATCTCGATTGCTCGGGTTTTTACCATCGGAATGATACGCACGCAGGAGTTCGAGCTTGAGCGGCACTTGCTTGCCTTCGATACGCGCCCAATGCAGCAACCGATGCGCATCGAATGTGTTGTACACCCAATCGCGCTGACCAAAGGTAAAGCCGGCGCTCGCGCCACGCTCGCGGATCATCGCTTGCGCTTCCTTTATTTGCTCGGGCGTGCGGCCGTACTTCCTGCCCAGGTAATCGACAATACGCTCGCCTTCCGGACCCATGTCCGGGTTCAGTTCGAACGGATGCAGCGTGATGGTTGCATCGACGGTATCGCCTAGGCGTTCCAGCGCGCGTTGCAATGATGAAAGACCAACGGCGCACCACGGGCACGCGATGTCGGAAACGAAGTCGATTTGCAGGGGACGAGACATGATTTTGCAGCCATGAGTTGAGTCGAGACATCAAGCCTAGCTCAAAACTCGAAGGCTGGCTAACTCCGCCCCATGCACGCCGTACTCACGAAGCGCCGGTGCGCTTCAACCGCGCGCGCGGCCTTGCCTCTCGCTCCAGATAACCCAGACATAGCGACTCGAGCTGACGCGGCAGGGCCCGCAACATGGCGCGCGGTGCTCCGCCTTCGACCATCAAGCGCGTGGGTCCAACCATCGCCGCTGCGAGCATGAAGGCAGTGGTATTGAGATCGTCGAAGATGGCGTCCGACGCTGTCGCAAGCATGGCAACGAGCGTAGCGCGGCTTCGGCGTTCCGCGCCTTGCGCAAGCTCCCGCACATCGAGTTCGGCCGCGACCGCATACAGCGCGCGCGCTTCATCTATACGTGCGGTCTTTGCTCGTACGAATGCCTCCACGACTGTAGACACCATGGTCGCCAGCGACTCGCCATGCACCGACTCCGCCGCCTGCTGGAGCACGTCGCCTACTCTGCCGAGATGCCGCTCCAGCACCGCGAACAACAACGCCTGCTTGTGCGGAAAGTATTGATACAACGTGCCGATGGACACACCGGCCCTCTCGGCCACGCGAATGGTGGTGAGCCGCTGCAAACCATCGGCCAGCAAAACCTGAATAGTGGCGTCGAAGATTGCATCGACGGTGGCCTGCGAACGCGCCTGGCGCGGCAGCTTGCGGGGCTTCAACGCGGTCTTGTTGTCGCTCGACATATGCGAATGCACAATCTGAAGGATTATTCGTATTATAGACGAGCAGTTTCGAGAATCCATTTCGCATCGACGGATGCAAGGAGCATTGCAATGACCGACGCAAACCGCGCTGGCCTCTATCAACTCGGCGAATCGTCCGTGACGCGCATGGGTTACGGCGCCATGCAACTCGCAGGGCCGCATGTGTTCGGCCCGCCCAAGGACCACGACGAAGCCATCGCCGTGCTGCGTGAAGCGATCGACAGCGGCATCACGCATCTCGACACGAGCGACTTTTACGGCCCGCACGTGACCAATCGACTGATTCGTGAAGCGCTCTATCCGTATCGCGACGATCTCGTGATCGTCACCAAGGTGGGGGCCAAACGCGGCGACGACGCATCGTGGAATCTCGCGCGGTCTCCCGCCGAACTCGAATCTGCCGTGCACGACAATCTGCGCAATCTCGGCCTCGACGTGCTGGACGTCGTGAACATGCGCGTCATGTTCGACATAGCCGGTCCCGCTGAAGGCGATATCGAGGAACAGGTTACGACGCTTGCGGAATTGCAGCGCAAGGGCCTCATCCGGCATATCGGCCTGAGCAACGTCACGGCGAAGCAACTCACGCAAGGACAGAGCATCACGCCCATTGTCTGCGTGCAGAACCAGTACAACCTCGCGCATCGCGGCGACGACGCCATGATCGATCATCTTGCGCAGCAAGGCATAGCGTATGTGCCGTTTTTTCCGCTCGGCGGCTTCTCGCCCTTGCAATCCGACATCTTGAATCGCGTCGCGCAACAGGTGAGCGCCACCACCATGCAAGTAGCGCTTGCATGGCTTCTGCAACGCTCGCAAAACATCCTGCTCATTCCGGGTACGTCCTCACGCGCGCATTTGCGGCAGAACATCGAAAGTGCGGGCCTCGAATTGTCGCCGGAAGTGATCGAGGAACTGAACGGCATTGGGGCTGCCGCGAAATAAGAGCCTTACGGAGTCGGATCAGGAACACGCCGGAATACGCCGAATCGTCAATGTGAAGTAAGAGGTGCGAAAGCGCTTCGACTTCGACGCGCAACACGCGAGTGTTGTAATCCGCGTCGAGGAGAAGCCTTTGCGCCTCATCAAACAAAATCACATCGACCCCCGGAGTTCCTTCATGTTTCGTCGAGCCATCATGGTCGCAACATCGGCCGCGATCGCCGCCTTCGGCCTCTACGCCTGCGGCAGCGATCACGACAACAACGCTCAACAGAGCGCGCAAAACAAGCTCGTCACCGCCACGCCCATCAAGCACGTAGTCGTGATCTTCAACGAGAACGTCTCGTTCGATCACTACTTCGCAACCTACCCGAACGCCGCCAACCCCGCGGGCGAGCCCGCCTTCACGGCGGCCGCCGGCACGCCGACGGTCAATGGCCTCACTGGCACGCTGCTCACGGCCAACCCGAACTTCGTCAACACGCTGAACGGCGCGGCTGCCGCCAACCCGTTCCGGCTCGATCGCACGCAAGCCGCGACCGCCGACCAGAACCACGCTTACACCGCGGAACAACAAGCCTATAACAACGGTGCAGCCGATCTCTTCCCGAAATACACGGGAAAGGGTTCGAGCGGCGGCGCGGGTGCATTCGGCACGGCAGGCCAAGTCATGGGCTATTACGACGGCAACACGGTCGCCGCGTTGTGGAACTACGCGCAAAACTTCGCGATGAGCGACAACGCGTACACCGACACCTACGGCCCGTCCACGCCCGGCGCGCTCGAAGTCGTCTCCGGTCAGAACAACGGCATGCAGATCGTGAAGACGAGCAAGCCCGTGTTCAACCTGACGACGGCATCGGGCTCGTACTATGTCGCCGACGGTCAAGGCGGCTTCTCGATGATCAACGACGTCGATCCCGCCAACGACGTCTGTTCGAGCACGACGGATCAGGCGTTGATGACCTCGAAGAACATCGGCGACTTGCTCAATGCTAAGAGCATCACGTGGGGCGGCTTCATGGGCGGTTTCAATCTCGCCACCGTGAACAGCGACGGCTCGACCGGTTGCAAGCGCGCGACCTTCTCGAACGTGGTCAATGCATCCACGGCCGACTACGTTGCACATCACAACTGGTTCCAGTACTACGCGTCGACGGCGAATCCGCAGCATTTGCGTCCGAGTTCGACGGCGGCCATCGGTTCGTCGCTGGAGGCGGATGGCAAGACCGCCGAGCCCGCGAATCACGAATACGATAGCGACGACTTCTTCGCTGCGGTGAAGGCCGGCAACTACCCTTCGGTGAGCTTCATCAAGGCGCCCGCGTTCCAGGACGGCCATGCGGGCTATTCCGATCCGCTCGACGAGCAGGCTTTCACGTCGAAGATCGTGAACTTCCTGCAGCAACAGCCGGACTGGAACACGACGGCCGTGATCGTTGCATGGGATGACTCGGATGGCTGGTACGACCACGCTTATGCGGTACCGACTTCATCGTCGTTCGATCCGCAAGCCGACCAGTTGAACGGTGCGGGCAAATGCGGCTCGGGCGCGGCGCCCGTCGGCGTGAACGGCGGCGCGGTGAATGGCCGCTGCGGTCCGGGCACGCGCATTCCGTTTCTAGTGATCTCGCCTTGGGCGAAGGTGAATTACGTCGATCACACGGCGATCTCGCAGGCTTCGGTGGTGCGCTTCATCGAAGACAACTGGCTTGGTTCGACGCGTCTCGGCAGCGGTTCGTTCGACGCCACGGCCGGCAGCATCATGGGCATGTTCGACTTCTCGGGCAAGGGCAACAACCCGAAGGTCTTCGTCGATCAGTCGCTCGGTTCGCCGGTCGCATCGGTGCCCGCAATCTGAAGGTGACGCATGGGCGCGCGCATTCAATGCGCGCCATCGCCGCTCGTATCGTGTCGCCGCTCGCCGGCGACATCGCGTTTTTCCAAACTCATCCGTACATGTCCGCTACTGTCGAACCCGCCTTCGGTCGTTCCCCTCACAAGCCGCCGCTCAGGCGTCATGCGTTACGCGGCGTTGCTGCCCTCGTGATCGCCGCAGGCGCGTTCGGTGCGTTTGCGTCGATGTATCCATCGCATGTGCCTGCGGCCGTCGGCGAGATCGTGGAAAACCTGACCGGCGCGAATCCCGCGCCGGTTGTCTTGCAGCGTCCGCCGGCCGTGCAACTGAGTGCGGTCGCGCAACTCGGCAAGAACATCTTCTTCGACAAGACGCTTTCCGCATCCGGCAAGCAGTCGTGCGCGTCATGCCATGACCCGGCCCATTCGTTCGGGCCATCCAATGATCTGTCCGTGCAGGAAGGCGGACCGCATTTGAGCTTGCAGGGTTATCGGCCGCCGCCTTCGCTCATGTATCTGTATCGGCAACCGAACTTCAGCATTGGTCCCGATGCAGGCGATGCCGACGCCCCGCCCGATCTCGCGCAACTCGCCGATCAGGCCAAAAGCACGCAACGCGCCACGAAGACCGCAGGCGTGGCGCCCGCCGCACCCGCGCTGGTTCCACAAGGCGGCCTGTTCTGGGACGGCCGCGCGGATACCTTGCAGGCACAGGCATCCGGTCCCATGCTGAACCCGGTCGAGATGGCGAACACGAGTCTCGACGAAGTGTCCGGCAAGCTAGCGCATACGGCCTACAAAGGCGAATTCGAAAAGCTCTTCGGCCCGCGCATCTTCGATACGCGCGGCCTGGCCGTGTCGGAAGCCATGTTCGCGGTGGCGCGTTATCAGGTTGAGGAACAGGCGTTTCATCCTTATACGAGCAAGTACGACTACTGGCTCGAAGGCAAGACGCGCCTCACGCAAGCGGAGTTGCACGGCCTGCACCTCTTCAACGATCCCGCCAAGGCCAATTGCGCGGGATGCCATTTGTCGAAGCCTGGCGGCGATGGCCTGCCGCCCATGTTCACGGATTATCAGTACGAGTCGCTTGGCGTGCCGCGCAACGACAAGCTCGCGACCAATCACGATCCGAAGTTCTTCGACATGGGCGTATGCGGACCTTTCCGTGACGATCTGCGTGACCAGACGCAGTATTGCGGCATGTTCCTCACGCCGACGCTGCGCAACGTCGCTACGCGCCACGCGTTCTTTCACAACGGCATCTATCATTCGCTCGACGACGTGATGGCCTTCTACAACGAGCGCAATACCGCGCCGCAAAAGTTCTATTCGAAAGACGCGAAGGGCGCGGTGCGTAAGTACGACGATCTGCCGCCGCGGTATCACGCGAATATCGATGACAAGGACGCGCCGTTCGACCGCAAGTTCGGCGACAAGCCCGCGATGACGGACGCGGATATTCGCGACATCGTCGCGTTCCTGCAGACGTTGAACGACGGCTACAAGCCCTGAGCTTTGCGATGGCTTCATCGCCTCGTGATGAAGGCGATTTGCGCTGAAAACCCGCGCGAGCGCTGGACACTTCGCCGTGCCTCGTCCGGTGAACGGCGTCAATGCAGCTTAGAAAACCTTCCCTTCGGTCAAATGGGTGGTCACGCCGTTCAATTCGTAGTCACCGATCACGCGTGCCTTGTGCAGCAGCGGGTTGTGGCTGAAGATGGTCCGCAGATTGCGCCAGTGCCGGTCGAAGTTATGCGCCCGGGAAGTCGCCGATGCACCGCCCGCCTCGAACATCCGCTCGCCTGCAAACAGCGCGAGCTTGCTGACCACGATCTGCGTGCGCGCCGTCGCAAGCGCGCCTTCGAGCACGAGCGCCTCGGCATTCGCAACGCCATTGCGAATGGCTTGTGCGGAACGCTCCAACTCGCGCGCGTTTTCGCGCACCAGTGCATCGATGCTGTGACTATGCGCACTCAGTTCGCCGATCACCTGCTGAATGAACTCATCCTCGCGCGCGGTGGGCGCGGTGCTGTGCATCACCGGCCGGCCATGCTTCAGCACATAACGCTTTGCATCCGCGACGATATTGCGCACGATGCCCGCCGCCACCGTCACGAGATGCAACTGACGCAACGCGCCGCCATGACGTCCCGTGAGCGTCGACTGCACGCGCGGCGTGACTTCATCGGCATGCACGAGCAGATTGTCGAACTCGAGACTGCCGCTTGCCGTCATGCGCTGGCCCATGCCGTCCCAGTCGTCGATCACGCGAAAACCCTCACGTTGCACGGGCACGATGGCAACGGCCGCATCGCCGTTTTCGTCCTGCACGTTGAGGCGCGCGTAGTCCGAGAACGCCGTGCCAGTCGAGTAATATTTGCGGCCGCTCAGTCGAAAGTGCTCCCCGTCGCGCTGCAAACGGGTCGTGATCTCGCCGGGACGCGATGTGCCCGCTTCGGTCGAAGCTCCGCCGAAGATCGCGCCATCCACCACGCGCCTGATCTGCAATTCGTTGAACGGCGTGCGGGGCGAGAGCAACAGCGCTTCGGTCTGATCGAAGTGAATACGCAGCGCATGCGCGACATTGCTTTCATGCGCGGCAAGCGTGGCGATCACATGAAACACGTCTTCGAGCGACCCGCCGAGACCGCCCCATTCCACCGGCAAGCGCAGCTTGCCAAGACCCGACTGACGAAACAATGCGAAGCCCTCGAAGGGCAACTCGCGGCGCACCTCTCGTGCGGCTGCATCTTCGCCGATCGCCTCGGCGAGCGCGGGCAGCGCATCGAGCGCGGCCTGGCGCGGGTCCTGTTGTGACATACCTTCTTCCTTGTTTGAATGGTTCTGTGTCATGCGGCTTCCGCATCGAATTGCTTCACCGGAATGGCTTCGAGCAGCGTGCGCGTATAAGCATGCCGCGGCGCTCGCCATATCTCGCGATGATGTCCACTCTCCACGATGCGTCCGCCCTGCATCACATGCACGCGGTCCGCGATATAGCGCACCACCGAAAGATCGTGCGAGATGAAGAGATACGCAAGCCCGAGATCGCGCTTGAGTTCGACCAGCAGATTGAGAATCTGCGCCTGTATGGATACGTCGAGCGCGGACACGGGTTCATCGCAGATGAGAAGCGCGGGTTCGAGAATCAGCGCACGCGCAATGCCTATGCGCTGACGCTGACCGCCCGAAAATTCATGCGGATAGCGCCCGAGCGCGGCACTGGGCAAACCAACGCGATCGAGAATGGCCGCAGCGCGTGCACGCCGTGTCTTGCCATCGCCGATGCCATTTACTTCCAGCACCGCTTCGAGTATTTCACCCACGCTACGGCGCGGATTGAGCGACGCATACGGGTCCTGGAACACCATCTGCACCTGACGGCGCAGCGGGCGCAAGGCACGTTCGGAAAGCGGTGCGAGGTCGGTGCCGCGCAGTTGGATAACGCCGGCAGCGGACGGCACGAGCCGCATGATCGCCTTCGATAGCGTGGACTTTCCGCAACCCGATTCGCCAACGAGACCGACCGTCTCACCGCGTGCGATGTCGAACGACACGCCATCGACCGCACGCAGCAAGTCCTTGCCATGACGATGCGCGTAATGCACCGATAAATCCCGCACTGAAAGCAAGGGCACATCGTCCGCCTGTGCGGTCGGCACGATCCGATGCGGCGCAAGCGGCGTAACGTCGAAGACGGGCTTACCGTCTTCGGTGACGGTGTGCCTTATCTCCGGCAGCTTCCACTCGCGATAATGCAACTCGCCGGACAGATTCAACGACGCCCCGAGCAATCCCCGTGTATAGGCATGGCTGGGCGCGGTAAAAAGCTGCTCCACGCTCGCTTCCTCGACCTTCTCGCCCGCAAGCATCACCGCCACCCGGTCCGCATGGTTCGCGACGACGCCGAGGTCGTGCGTGATGAGCAACAACGACATCGAGAGTTCGCGCCGCAGCTCCGCGAGCAATTCGAGGATGCGCGCCTGAATGGTCACATCGAGCGCGGTGGTGGGTTCATCGGCGATGAGAAGACGCGGCCTGCACGCCACCGCCATGGCGATCATCACGCGCTGACGTTGCCCGCCCGAAAGCTCATGCGGATAGTCGGACACGCGCCGCTGCGGCTCGGGAATATGCACGAGGTCGAGCAATTCGATGGCACGTTTATGCGCGGCTTCCTTCGAGAGCGCCTCATGCTGCCGCAAGGTCTCGACGATCTGCGCGCCGATCGACAGCACCGGATTGAGCGATGTCATCGGCTCCTGGAAGATCATCGATATCTGTCGGCCGCGCATCGCACGCATTTCACGTGGCGCCAGCGCAAGCAGATCGCGTCCGTCGAAACGCACGCTGCCCGTCACGCGGCCGGGCTCCGGCACGAGACGCATGAGCGAAAGCGCGGTCGCGGACTTGCCGCAGCCCGATTCGCCGACGAGCGCCAGCGTCTCGCCTTCCGCGATATTGAGGTCGATGCCGCGCACCGCGTGGTGCGCGCCGAAGCTCACGCGCAGGTCGCGCACTTCAAGTAGATTGGCCACGTCGCGCCTCGTCATGGTCGTTCGCGCATGCGCGGGTTGAGTGCGTCGTTGAGCCCGTCGCCGAGCAGGTTCAATGCGAGCACGGCGAGCACGATGGCCGCGCCCGGTATCGCCGTCAGATACCACGCGGTACGCAGCGAATCGCGTCCCGCGCCGATCATGCCGCCCCACGTGACGACGTTCGGGTCGCCCATGCCGAGAAACGAAAGCGACGATTCGATCAGGATGGCGCTCGCCACCATCACGGATGCAGTGACGATCACCGGCGGCAACGCGTTCGGCAGAATCTCGCCGAAGATGATGCGCGCGTTGCTGAAGCCCTGGCTGCGCGCCGCAAGCACGAAGTCCGACTGACGCAAGGTGCGGAACTCGGCACGCACGATTCGCGCGACCGTGGGCCACGAAGCAATGCCGATGGCAAGCGCAATGATCGTCACGCTGGGCCGTCCTATAGCGACTATCACGATCACGAGCAGGAACGACGGCACGGTCTGAAAGAGTTCGGTGATACGCACGAGCAGATCATCGACGAGACCGCCGAAGAAGCCGCCGATAGCGCCCACGAGCGTGCCGATCAACAAGCCGATCGCAGCCGCCGATGCGCCGATCAGTAGCGACACGCGCGTGCCGTGGGCTACGCCCGCGGCGACATCTCGGCCAAGCGAATCGGTGCCGAGGCGATACATCGGATCGGCGCCAGGCCAGTCGAATGGAAGCGCAACCATGTCGAGCGGATCGCCCGGATAGAAGTGCGGCGCGCTCAACGCAAGCACGATGAACGCCGCGAGCAACACGAGTCCCGCAAGCGCCGAAGGGTTGCGCAATAACGCGTGCCATGCGCCACGCCGCGCGCGGGCCGTGGGTGCGCCTTCACCACGGCGGGTGCCGAACAACGCGCCCGCGAGCTGACGTCGCCAGGGCGAGGCATGGGATGAAACGAGTTCGGGGGAATCGGAAGCCATGCGTCCTCGAATGAATGTCAGGCGTGTCGGGCGTATCAGGCTATACGCGGATCGAGCCATGCCTGCAACAGATCGACCACCACGTTTGCCACGATCACGAGCAGCGACGAAAGCAGCAGGACGCCGAGCAGAACGCTGAAGTCGCGCGCCATGACGGCATCGAGCGCGAGGCGGCCAAGCCCTGGCCAACTGAACACCGTCTCGGTCACGGCCGCGCCGCCGAGCAAGGTACCGAAGTGAATGCCGACCATCGTCGTGAGCGGCATCAGCGCATTGCGCAGCACATGCCGCACGGTGACGCGCAACGGATGCAATCCTTTTGCATGCGCCGTGCGCACGAAGTCCTGCCGCTGCACTTCGAGCATGGCGGCGCGCGTGAGACGCGCGTAGATCGCGACGAAGAACGTGGCGAGCGTGACCGCGGGCAACAGCACGTGCTTGCCGATATCGGCCAGATAAGCGAAGCCATGCAGGTTCGCGCCAACCGTCACGTCGCCGCCGCTCGGCAGCCAGCCGAGATGCACCGAGAACAGCACGATGGCGAGAAGCCCGATCCAGAAGCCCGGCGTCGAATAGAGCAACAACGCAAGCACGGACAGCACACGGTCCGGCCACTTGCCGGCCCAATGCGCCATGACCGCGCCGAGTACGATGCCCGCCACGATTGCAATGCCAAGTGCCGCGCCCATCAGAATGAGTGTATTGGGCAACCGCGAAAGGATCAGCTGCATGACGGGCGCGTCGTAACGCGGCGAGAAACCAAGACTGCCGTGCGCGAGATGCGAGAGATACGACCACAACTGATGGAGCACCGTCTGATCGAGACCGAACTTCGCGCGCAATGCTTGCAAGCTCTCCGTCGTGGCCGAGCCGGACTCTCCCGCGATGACATCGGCGGCATCGCCCGGCATGAGCTTCAGCAGGAAGAAGTTGAGGATCACGATGGCAAGCATCGTCGGCACGGCTTGCCAGGCCGTGCGGCGAACGATGGCGGCGAGGCGCGTGCGTCGGCTCATGTGGATGCCTTCACGCGCTCAGCCAGACATCGGCGAGATTGCCTTCCAGACCTTGCGCCGACACCGTGTGGTTATGCACGCGCTTGTTGGCGACCGTGATCATGCGCGGCGCGATGAGGTTCAGAACAGGCAAGTCGCGATTCACGATCTGCTGGAACTGCTGATAAAGCGCGACCCGTTTGCCTTCATCCGTTTCCACGGATGCCGATTCGAGCAGCGTATCGACTTCCGCATTGCTGTAGTGCGGCGCATTGGAAAACGGCACGCCCGGACGAATATTCTTCGACCAATAAAGACGCTGCACGCCCACGCTCGGATCGAACAGCGTATTCACGCCTATGCTGGTGAAGTCGAACTGGCGGTCCGCATACACGCGCTTCAGGAACGAAGGCAAGTCCTGCGAGCGCACTGTCACGTCGATCCCCACGCGCGAGAGCGCCGACTTCACATAGTCCGCCTGACGCCGATGCATATCGCCATAAGGCAGGAAGTCATGCGTGAGACTGAAACGCGGCCCGCCGTTCTTGCGCGGATAACCCGCCGCATCGAGCAGCTTCTCGGCGCTCGCCGTATCGAACGCATAGGGCGTGATCTTGGCGTCGTGATAGGGCGATGCAGGCGTGATCGGTGTCGGCGAAATATCGGCGTAACCGTATGCAATCGTGCGCTGCACTATCTGCGGATTGATGGCGTGCGCAATGGCCTGACGCACGCGCAGATCCTTCAGGATCGGATGATCGAGATTGAAGTCGATCTCCGATTGCGGCTGAAGAAAACGATACCCGCGCGTTTCCGTGGCAAGCTGCGGCAGTTGCCCAAGACGCGGCAAGTCCGTGAGCGGCACCGGATTCTCGCCGCCGAGATCGAGCGCGCCGGTTTCGAACGCAGCGGAACGCGCCGCCGCATCGGGAATGACCTTGAACACGAGCGAATCGATATACGGCTTGCCCGCATCCCAGTAGTCCGGGTTGCGCTCATAGACGATATTCGCGCCGCGTGTCCACGACTTGAAGCGGAACGGTCCCGTGCCGACGGGTGCGTTGTTGTGCGGATTCGAGAGCGGGTCGCCCGTGGCGTAGAGATGCTTCGGGACCATCGGCGATTCGCCCGCCGACAACGCCTTCAACAGATACGGCGCGGGCTTCGACAATTCGATCACGGCGGTGCGCGCATCGGGCGTCGAGACCTTCACCACGTTGGCGAACGTGCTACGCCCGCGAGGATGGATCGACTTGAGCAAATCGATGGAAAACGCGACATCGGCCGAGCTGAACGGCTGGCCGTCGTGCCACTTGACGTTCTCGCGCAGCGTGAACGTGTACTTGAGACCGTCCGGGCTCACGTTCCATGCGGTCGCCAACTGCGCTTTCGGCTTCAGATCGAAGTCGTAGGCGAGCAAGCCTTCCAGCACTTTCGAGCTGGCGACGAGCGCGGGCCCCGTCGTCTGAAAGATGGATACGAGCACGGGCGGCTCGGGATTGATCAGCATGTTGAGCGTGCCGCCGCGCTTCGGACTTCCGGCGTCGCCCTGAGCGAACGCCAGTGAGGACAGGCTTGCGGACGCGAGCGCCGCGCCCGATGAAATGAGAAATCCCCGTCGATCGATGCCTGCCATGTATTGCCGTTCCTTTGTTTCGTCTGTCGTCGATGATCTTGGCGGCGTTGCTGGGCTGCTGCCGCAGCGCACACGTTAAAACGCCGTCGCGCGGACGCGAACGAATCGATTTGCATATGCAAAAGCACGAACGGGTGGAAAGCTTATAACGGGATTGGGAGTGCAAGGACGACTTCGCCTAATCGTCAGACATGAATCCATGGCATTGATGCGATGAATTTCGTCGCATCTGAAGATTGTTTCGGGTTCCGATCTAATTCCATGCAAGCGATGACGCCGAGGCATCGCCCTTCGGTTTCCTTTCATATTCCCCTCTCAGGGATTTCAACGCCAACCGGCTTTTACCGTCTCGCTCGGGTCATCGTGTGGTGAAGCGAACAGATCGAAAAAGATTAGGGATACGACATTCTTCCAATCACCTAATGTCCTCTTGCAGCGAGCCAACCGTGTTCGTCCATGCAAGGAGCGGATCATGAAATCCCTCGTTCGTCGTTTCAAAAGCGCTCTGCCGATCGTGCTTCTTGCTTGTGCATTCGCGCCCGCTATGAGCTTCGCGCAGAGCACGTCGAGCACGCTGACCACACGTTCGTTCGACGATCTCAGCGACGACTCCGACACCACGGCGGACAACACAGCGGTCGCAACGCCGGGCGGGCTTGCTTCGATACTTGCGCGGCTTCAGTGCTTGCAAGGGCTGAATCCATCGGGTAATTCGGCCTCGGTCACGCTGTCGGTGCAAAAGGGCAGCTACCGCATCTACAACCCCTCCACCAACGCCTTCGATACCGTGTCGATGCGTTCGTACAATGGCTGCCCATCCGGGCCGACCATCAGCATCAAGCCGGGCGCCACGCTCAGGCTGAAGCTCAACAACAGGTTGCAGGTGAACGATCCCGTGGACGACTGCCCGGACAATCCGGATCACTCCACGCCGCATTGCTTCAATCACACGAACATCCATACGCACGGTCTGCATGTCTCGCCTTCCGGCAAGTCGGACAACGTGCTGCTGACGGTGCTGCCTCAGCAGTCGCAGCAATACGTCTACAACATTCCGTCGACGCATCCCTCCGGCACGTTCTGGTATCACGCGCATCTGCACGGCTCGACTGCCATCGATGTCGCGAGCGGCATGGCCGGCGTGCTGATCGTGCGCGGTTCACGTCAGGCGCGCCGTGGCGTCGTCGATGGCAGCGCCGATATCGACACCATCCTGCATCGCCGCTTCCTGCTGTTACCCTTGCCGATGCGCGAACACGTCATGCTGTTTCAGCAGATCGAATACGGCTGCTTCAGCGACGCGCAATCCACCGTGCCATTGGCCGACCCGACCACTTTCGAATGGATCTGCCCATCTGGAAAGATCGGCGAAATTCGCGGCTATACGAACCAGCTTTCCTTCGTTCAGGACCCGCGGCCCGGTCACACGGGGCAGTTCAATTCGACGTGGCAAATATCCGGCCGTTATACGCAGATCAACGGCGTGGTTCAGCCAGTCTTTCCGAGCGCAACGACCTTCGTACCCGCAGGCGAAGTGCGCCGTCTTCGCATGGTGCATGGCGGCAATCGCGACACCATCAATGTGAAGATCGTGCGTGCAAATCTCTCGGCCGTTGGCGTGGCGGATTCGCAGTCCTTGAGCGCGGCGCAGGTCAACACGGCGACGAGCGCGGCAGCCTCGGCGCTCGCGAAGGACAACACCAAGACGTCGCAGACCCTGACGCTCGATCAACTCTGCAGCGGTGAAACCGTCAAGCAACTCGAGTTCGCCGAAGACGGCATCACCATGAACGCGATGGTCGAAAAGGACGTCAATTCGATGAACCCCGGCTACCGCAGCGACGTGCTCGTGGCCTTTCCATCGCCGGGTGTGTATTGCATACTCGACGAAGCCGCCTCGGCTTCCGCGACCATCAACTTCAGAACCAATTCATCGAAGGCGAAGGACCGGCGTCTGTTGTCGCTCGCGCGTGTCGGTCCCGGCGTCAACATTCCGAACACCACGGTCGGCAATCACTCGCGCTACTGGCAATACATTCGCAATCAACTGGTCGCGGCCAATCCCACGCTCGCGGAACCCGCGAAGACGGATCTCGCATCGCTTACGTTGCGAGCGTTCGCGCCCAGTGTGCCGGTCGATGGCAAGGTGGTCAACGTCGTGCCTGCTGTGTTCGACATCAAGCCGCCCGCATTCACCATCAACGGCAAGAGCTACGATCCGAGCGTCACTGCTTACACCGGCGTGCTCGGCAACATCGATCAATGGAACGTCTCTGCCACGGCCTTCGCCACACACGTGTTTCACATTCACACGAATCCGTTCAGGATCATCGACATCAAGAACGCAGCCGGCAACTCCATTTTCAATGGCTCGGGGGGTTGCACCGACGAAGAGCTTCAAACCGGCGACACTGAGTACTGCAACCTGCAAGGCGTGGAGCGCGATACGCTTTTCATCAAGGCCGGGTATCAGCTTTCCATGCGCACGATCTATCAGGACTTCACGGGCGAATTCGTCATGCATTGCCATATCCTCGATCACGAAGATCGCGGCATGATGGAGAACGTCAGTATCGTCTCGCCGATGACAGCCTATCTGCAACGCGTGACCGCGCCGTTCGCTACTGCATCGGCAAACGCGGGCAAGTGGCTCGCGCGTCTGCGCGGCGAGGATGAAACGCAAGTCGCGCTGGCAGCCTCGCTGTGTTCGGCGAAAGACTATGCCAGGCGTTGAGATGCTTTTGTAAGTTATCCGGGTCGGGACGTTTTGATGTTTAATGAAGACATCGAATGCGTGCACACCCGGAGAATCATCTTGGCTCAGTCGAAGTTTCAGGCCGTCTACATGCGCGGCGGCACCAGCAAGGGCGTATTCTTCCGCGACGACTGGCTACCCGCCGACGCTGCCGTGCGCGACGCCGTCCTGCTACGCGTGATCGGCAGCCCCGACTCTTATGGCCAGCATATCGACGGCCTGGGCGGCGCGACCTCCAGCACGAGCAAGGTCGTGATCATCGGTCCTTCCTCGCGTGAAGATTGCGACGTGGACTATCGCTTCGGTCAGGTCGCCATCGACCGGCCGGTGGTCGACTGGTCCGGCAATTGCGGCAACCTGACTGCGGCGGTCGGTCCGTTCGCCATCGCGCAGGGTCTAGTCGATGCCCCGCGTAACGGCACGGCCACCGTGCGCATCTGGCAGGCGAATATCGGCGCGAAGATCATCGCGCATGTGCCGATAAAAGACGGCGAAGTGGTCGAAGAAGGCGACTTCGAACTCGACGGCGTGACCTTCCCCGCAGCCGAGATAAAGATCGAATTCCTCGATC
Organism: Caballeronia sp. GAWG1-1; assembly: GCF_023631465.1. NCBI lineage: Bacteria > Pseudomonadati > Pseudomonadota > Betaproteobacteria > Burkholderiales > Burkholderiaceae > Caballeronia > Caballeronia sp. GAWG1-1. The sequence goes on along the minus strand of NZ_JALQDB010000037.1, from coordinate 300,159 downwards.
CGGCCGGCGATGCAAACGAGAGCATGTTTCCGACCGGCAACGCTATCGACGTGCTCGACGTGCCCGGCGTCGGCCCGGTCGAAATGACCATGATCAACGCGGGAAACCCGGCCATTTTCGTGGATGCGGCATCGCTCGGCTTGAAAGGCAGCGAACTGCAGCGCGACGTGAACAGCGACAGCGTTTTGCTGCAACGAGCCGAAGCCATTCGCGCTCACGCCGCGGTGCGCATGGGTCTCGCGGCGTCAGCCGACGAAGCCACGCAATCGCGCCCGCATACCCCGAAGCTCGCCTTCGTCGCGAAGCCCGCGAGCTACGTTGCATCGAGCGGCAAGCATGTCGATGCGAGCGCGCTCGACATCAACGCGCGCATCTTTTCCATGGGCAAGCTGCATCACGCGATGACGGGCACGGGCGCCGTGGCTATCGCCGTCGCGGCGGCCATTCCGGGGACGGTCGTCAACCGGCTCGTCGCGAATGCGCACGCACCGGTGCGCTTCGGGCATCCTTCCGGCAGTCTCGAAGTAGGCGCGAAAGCCGAGCAACGCGACGGAAGCTGGACCGTGACGAAAGCCATCATGAGCCGCAGCGCGCGGCGTCTGATGGAAGGTTTCGTCTTCGTGCCGTCGTCGGTCACGACGAAGTAAGCTGGACGTGGCGTGACTTTTGATGCACCCTCGCACAGGTCATCGCCCGTGCCTCGCCTTTCATGAACGCCTCTTTCGAATCTTCCACGCGCGACGCGTCTCACGTCGGCGTCTATGTTCATCCCGCCGATGCAAACGCCGGCCAATGGACCGTCAGTCACGCGGACCGGCCGCATCTGTATCGCATCCTGCATCGTCTGAATGCGGGCGAAGTCCGTGTCGATACAGTGGTCGACCTCGACAATCTCGAAGCCAAGCTGCAAAAGTGGCGGCGTGAAGGCTTCGTGAAGCATCGGGAAGATCAGGCGTCGTCGCCTAATCGTCATGCGTTCATGCAAGACTTGAAGCACGCGGCCGTTGCTAGCGTGGGCGTCGTGAGCATGGTGGACAGCACGGTGATCGACTCCGTGCCCATGCCGACGGGTGCGGGCGGACCCTTCGTTCCCGCACGGAACCCGGCCTATCTCTTCGCGGCACGCTCACGCGACATCCTCTTGGACATCGTCGAGAACCGGCGCCTCTTGCTGATCGGGCATACGGGAACGGGCAAGACGAGCCTCATCGAACAAGTCGCCGCGCATACGAATCAGGGCGTGCTGCGCTCGAACATGAACGGCCAGACGACAGTCGGCGACTTCGTCGGCTTCTGGACCGTCAAGGGCGGCGAGACCATCTGGATCGACGGCGTGTTGCCCACCGCCATGCGCGAAGGTCTCTGGCTGATCGTCGACGAAGTGGACTTCGCCGAACCCGCGATACTCGCCGTCCTCACCGCCGTGCTGGAACCCGGCGGACGTCTCCTGCTCAAGGAGAAGGGCAACGAGATCGTGACGCCGCATCCCTCGTTTAGATTGTTTGCGACAGCCAATGCAGTCGGCGCGATGAGTCAATATCGGCACTTGTATCAGGGCGCCAACGTGATGAACGAGGCGTTCCTCGACCGCTGGCGCGTGTATCAATTCGACTACCTTTCTCCCGCCGATGAAGCCGAGGTGCTCGTGCGTACCTTCGGCGAAGGCGTGAGCGCATCCATGGCGACGACGCTTGCCTCCATCGCGGCGGACTGTCGCGCTGCCTTCGCGCGCGAAGATCTGTCGAGCGCGTTCTCCACGCGCAGGCTGCTCGACTGGACCGCGCTCATGCTGAGAAGCGGCGACCCGGAAGCCGCCGCGGGTCCGACGATCTACGCCAAGGTCAGCGCCGAGGACGCCGCGTTTATCCGCGATATCGTGCAGCATTACATCGCGAGATGAACGCATCGACGCCGATGGATGACGACAATCTCGCGAAGCTCGCGCGCACGCTGGCTCGTCGTGACGATCTGGAAATCGGCTTCTCACCGGACGGGCCCGTCGTGCGCGGCAAGCTGCTTTTGCTGCCGGATACGCTCGACCCGACGACGCAAATCGACACGCTTAAGGGCTATCTCGACTTGCTCGTCGCGCGGCATTGTCATTGCGATTCAGACGCACTCGACAAGACGGCAGCAGGTGCACGCGGTATCGCTCGCGCACTCGACGACAGACGCGCGTGCGCCCTTCTGCTCGATGCTTACCCCGGTGCCGAAGCGTTATTGCGTTCGTACCGCGAGCATCGGCAGGAACTCGTGCTTGGCGGCTGGCAGAAGCTCAGTTGGCGCGAGCAATTTGCTTGGCGCGTCGAACGCGCGCTCTGGAACGAGCAAGCGACGGCCGTGGAGGACACGCCATCGTTGGGCACGGCGCTTCATGTGATGGAAGATATCCTGCGCGAAGGGCGCGCGAGCGTATCGACGGAACAAAGCGTGCGTCTTGCAATGCGCGCGCTCGAACGCATTGCAGCGCTATCGGCGGGCGACATCAACAACATGATGTTCACCGTGGACCACGAGTCGGCATCCGAGCCCGAATACGACGCAAGCAGCGAAGAGTCGACGCCCGCGCATTCCAGCGCGGCGCCACTCGACGATTCCTCGCCCGATTCTCAAGGCGATGCCATCGCGCCCGAAAGCAATGCATCGCCGATCGAACGACCGACACGCTCCGTTCCCCTCACCACGGAATTCGATCGCGTGACCGATCTCACCGGCATGGGCGACCCCACCGCATGGCGCAAGCTGCGCACGCTGGCGCGCGCACAAACAGGGCCGTTGAAGGCACGTCTTGAACGTGCATTGAAGGCCGACGAACAAACGCACTGGCAGCGCGAACAGGAACGCGGCGAACTCGACCGGCCGTCGCTCGTGCGTCTTGCAACATCGCCTGGCTATCGCACGCCGTTTCGTGCGGCACGCGCGCGTCCCGGCCGCGATGCCGCCGTCACGCTGCTGATCGATCGAAGCGGCTCCATGGCTGGACGCAAGATCGAACTTGCACGGCTATGCGCGACCGCGCTGTGCGACGCGCTCGAACATCTCGGCTTCGCGTGCGAAGTGCTGGGCTATAGCTCGATAGAAGACGCGGACATGCGCGCTTATTACGAGCGCTGGCTCTCTAGTGGACACACGCCGCCCGAAGGCTTCAATCGCTTTGTCGAAAGACTCGATTTGCAAGTCTTTAAGCGCTTCGATTCGGCCAATCTCAGCGGGCTTGCGCGCATAGCATGCGGCCACGAAAATCCCGATGGCGAAGCGCTGACCTGGGCCGCCGAACGATTGCTCGCGAGACGTGCGCGCCGTCGCATACTGATGGTTTTGTCGGACGGTTATCCGGCGACGGGAGAAGGTCATCCCGCGCTTTTGCGTAGCGATCTGCGCGAGCGTGTGCGCGAAGTGCTCGCGCGTAAGGTGGAACTCATCGGTATCGGAATACTCGATGACGCGGTCGAAGAGTTCTATCCCGTATGTAGCGTCGTGGAAGAGCTTCAGCAGTTGCCCGCGGCGGCGTTCGAAGTGCTGGGGCAGACACTGCTCGGGCATCGGGAATGGATGCTGGAACACATCTAAACGCGCTTCATCGCCATATAGCGGCCGGGCGTCGTGCCGAAGGTGCGGCGAAACACATCGATGAATGCGCTGATTGACGTGAACGATGTGGTGTTCTGGCGTTGCGACGGGTTCGGCGAAGTCGCCGTAGAACGGTTGCTGTCCTGCTGCATTGACGATTGCGGCTTTTATAGTGCCTCCATGACGATGCATCCAGTCTAGCCATGCGAGCGCGGCCAATCTCCGGTATAAAAGCCAATCGATACGGCAAACCGGCCATGACTACACCGCTCATTCGCCCCGACCTCGTCACTTTGCAAGACGGGCCTTTTCTCGCTGCCGCCGAACACACGCAAGCCGCGCCGCGCGAAATGTCCCTGCACAGTCACGCGCGCGGAAAGTTGATGGGCGCGTTGAGCGGCCTCATGTCGATAGGTCTCGAATCTAGGGCGCAACGCGGCGGTGCTCGACGCGCTGCGCGAAGCCGGCGCCGATGTCACGATCGCCCTTGATGAAAACGAGGATGCGATGTCGCGTGCTTTCGAAGCGCAGTTCGCGGAAGGCGTCGATATCGTGCTCGACTATCTCTGGGGTCCTGGTGCGCGTGCCTTGTTGATCGCCGCCGCGAAAGCGTTGGACGATGGCCGTGTCTTGCGCTTCGTGCAGATCGGCTCGATTGGCGGCGCCGAGATCGGCTTGCCGGGCGCCGTGTTGCGCTCCACTGCAATCACGTTGATGGGCAGCGGGATCGGCAGCGTTGCACTGCCGCGCTTGCTCGAATGCTTGAAGGCGGTACTGAACGCGGCTGCATCGGGAGCATTACGTGTCGATGCAAAAGCGGTGCCGCTCTCGCAGTTGAGCGAGCACTGGGACGGCAACGACAACAAACAGCGCACGGTGTTCGTCATGCGTTGAAGTTTAAAGTCCCGGCGCACCGCTCTCAGCGCAAGTCCGCGCGAAGGTCTCGCACACCGCGTCCCAGGCGTTGACGCAAGAGCGTGCGCAGGGTTGCGCCATCGACATAACCGACTTCGGCCGCGATAGCTTCGAGGTCGAGACCGCTGCCATGCAAAAGCGCCTGCGCGCGTTCCACCCGCAGATCCTGAAAGTACGCGAGCGGAGACTTGCCGAGCACGTCCTGACACCGGCGTTGCAGCGAACGCGTGCTCGTCGCGAGCGCGCTGGCGGCCTCCTGAAGCGAGAAGCCTGACTTGAGGTGCTCTCGCGACCATCGCTCGAAACGCAGAATGAGCGGATCGGCTTGCGCCAGATGATTGGGGATCATGTAAGGCGCTTGGGAGGAGCGAAGGTCCGCAAGCAGATAACGCGACACCAGATTCGAGAGTTCCGGGCTTGCCTTGCGGATCAGCCACAACGCCAGATCGAGATGTCCTAGTGCCGCGCCGGCCGTCACGCCCACATCGGTCGGCACGAGCATGCGCGATTCGTCGAGCAGCACATACGGATAGCGCTGCCGGAAAAACGGACCGAGCCACCAGGTCGTCGTCGCTTCGCGATGATCGAGCAGCCCGGTTTCCGCCAGCAGGAACGTGCCGATGCACGACGCTGCGATAAGCGCGCCCTCGTCGTGCCATTGCAGCAGTTGCGCTCTGGCCTTTCTCACATCCGGCCGTTCGAGCGCGGGAACGAGCAACTCGGGTGTGCCGGTGCTCAATGCCGGCACGATCACCCAGTCGGGCTTCAGGTCGGCTGCAACCGGCCGAACCGGAATGCCGAATCCCTGCGCCGAGCGGACCTTCTTGCGCACGCCGACCAGCGAAACATCGAACCGAGGCGCACCGCCCGTGGCCTGAGCGGAGAACTTGTTGGCGAGCGTGAACGCATCGAGCAGGACCGTGAGCCCGGTATCGAACAGGCCTTCCAAAGCGACGATTGAAATTCGCATGGCGTAAATGCCCTCAAAGTTGGCATTTGCGACGATACCGGTTTTTGCGCCCTAAGACTACAGTGAGCTCCGTTGTACATCGCAACGCAGTCAAGGAAGGAGTTCACCCATGAAGGTATTCGCAGTTGGATCGATCACCAATCCGCCCACACCGGAGCAGCAGCAACGGATCATGCCGAAGGAGGTTCCACATACCCTGCAGCTTTATCTCGATGGCAAGATCGAGCAATTCTGGTTCCGTCAGGACCGTCCGGGCGTGATGTTTCTGATGGACGTCGAATCGGTCGACGCGGCCCGAGCGGAAGTCGGCGCGCTGCCGCTGACCGAAGGCGGTTTCATGACTTTCGACCTGATTCCGGTGGGTCCGCTCGCGCCGCTTGGGCGGTTGATTCAGAAGGGCTGATCAGGCGCGTCATGAAAGTCGAAGGGCGGCCATTCATCGGCCGCCCTTCGACACGCTACTTCGCAAACATCTACTTCTTTCCGTCGATCACCGCGACAACCTCATCCCGCGTGTATTCCTTGTTAGCCAGCGCGCCCGTTGGCGTCTTGGCCAACACCGCGTCCAGTTCTTCAGGCTTCACTTCGAGCACCGGCATGCGGATATCGTGCGGAATCTTCTTCCCGGCCAGCACCTGCTGCGTGACCCAGAACGCAAACGACGAAGCCCCCGGCGGAATGGTCACCGACATGGTCTCGTAGCCGGTCTTCTTCTGCTCCGCCCACCACGCCAGTTCTTCCTGCCGGTTGCCGAGGATGATGATAGGCGTCGGCCGGCCCGCTGCCTTGATGGCCTGCGCCGTACCGAAGCCGTCGCCGCCTTGCGTGACCACGCCATCGATCTGCGGCAGGGTCGGCAAGATACCCGCAACCTGCTTCTGCGCCACGGTTTGCGTCCAGTCGCCATGCACCGAACCGACGATCTTCAGGCCCGGATACTTCTTGAGCTGATCGACGATACCCTGATGAATCTCGTCATCCACGGAAACGCCCGCGAGCCCGCGAATTTCCAGCAAGTTGCCCTTGCCGTTCAGACGCTTCGCCAGATAATCCACCTGCATGCGCCCCATGCCCTGAAAATCCACGGCGATGCGATACGCGCACGGTTCGGTCGCGATGCCGTCGAACGACACGACCGTCACGCCCGCGCCGCACGCCTGCTTGATGACGCCATTGAGCGCGGAGGGCGAGACGGCATCGACGGCAATGGCCTTGAAGCCCTGCAAAATGAGATTCTGAATCTGCTGGACCTGTTCGGTCGCCTGACTCTCGGCGGTCGTAAAGGTGGGTGCGGCCGCGACGACCTTTTGCTTTACAGCCGGGTCCGCCACGTTCGCCCAGCTCTTCAACATCTGCTGACGCCAGCTATTGCCCGCGTAGTTGTTCGAAAGCGCGATCTTGAGCGATGAAGTATCGCCCGTCGCGACTTGCGCCGATGCGCTTGCCGACAACGCCACGAAGCAGGCGCCGGCAAGAAACGACAATACTGTTTTCACGTTGCTGTCTCCTTGTAGATGTGTCTTTATCGTCCGACGCCGCGCACGCTCACGGCCACGGAATAGAGTGAAGAAGTCGCCGCGATGAACAAGCGATCGCGATTCAACCCGCCGAAGGTCAAGTTCGCCACCACTTCGGGAATGAGTATCTTGCCGAGCAACGTGCCGTCCGGCGCATAACAGTGCACGCCGTCTTCCGCGCTCGTCCAGACATTGCCATGTTCGTCCAGACGCAAGCCATCCGGCACGCCGCTTGGCATGTCCACGAACACGCGGCTATTGCGCAGCGCGCCGTCCTTCGCGACGTCGAACACGCGGATATGACGCGGTGCGGTGTCGTCGTGCGATGCCGCCGAATCGGCGATATACAGCAATGACTCGTCCGGCGAGAACGCAAGACCGTTCGGCTTGACGAAGTCATCGCAAACCAGGCGCACGTGCGTGTCGTCGGGGGAGACGCAATACACGTTGCATCGGCCGATCTCGCTTGGCGCACGATGCCCTTCGTAATCGCTCATGATCCCGTAATCGGGGTCCGTGAACCAGATCGCGCCGTGTGAATCGACCACCACGTCGTTCGGCGAATTGAGCCGCTTGCCTTCGTATTCCGATGCAATCACGACGATGCTGCCATCGTGCTCCGTGCGTGTCACTCGGCGCGCGCCATGCTCGCAACTCACGAGCTGCCCTTCGCGGTCGCGCGTATTGCCGTTGCTGTAATTCGACGGCGCGCGAAACACGCCCACGCCCATGCCCGGCGCCCAGCGCAACATGCGGTTGTTGGGAATGTCGCTCCAGATGAGCATGTCCGCCGCCGGAAAATACACCGGACCCTCGGCCCACAGACAATCGCCCGTGATCTTCTGCAGTGGCGCATTGCCCTGCATCAGCCACTTGAAACGCGCGTCGTGAATCTCGAACTCTCCTGACTTCATGTGTCTCCTCCTTTTTTGAATCCGTTTCAGCGCACCACCTTGCCGCCCGCGGCCACCGTCACCGCGATGATGAGCACGCCATACACGATGGAGCGCACGCCCGCATCCGCACCTACCGCGTTGAGCACGGCATTCGTGAGAAAGAGGAACATGGACGCGCCCCACACGCCCGTGATGGTCGGCTTGCCGCCTGTCACGAGCGTGCCGCCGATCACGACCACCGCAATCGATATGAGCATGTACTCCACGCCCATGTCGAGCGATGCGCCGCCCGATACCGAAGCGAGCAGCAAGGCCGTGAGCGCGGCGATCATCGAAGAAAGCACGTACGCGATGCAGCGCGTGCGATGCACGTTCACGCCCGCAAGCCATGCCGCGCGCGAGTTCTGACCGATAGCGGAAAGCTGGCGCCCATACACCGCGCGATGCAAGAGCACGCCCAGCACGAGGGATAGAACCAGCGCCACGAGCGCGATATACGGCACGTTGAGGAAGCGTCCCGTCGCAAAGGCTCCGAGCGCGGGAGGCGGCGGCGGCAGTTGCCGTCCTTGCGTGATGGCGACCGACTGAATGATGAAGCTCGACGACAGCGTGGCGATGATCGGCGGAATGCGCAGCAAGCGAATCAATGCGTAATTCACGAGGCCGATCACGATCCCCACGCCCAGCACCGCCGCAATGCCGAGTGCAATGCCGCCGTTCGTGCCGCCCATCACGTGCATGCCGACGACGCCCGCAAGCGCTATCGTCGATGGCACCGACAAGTCGATATTGCCCACGCCCGACGTGATGACGAGCATCTGCCCGAGCCCGACGAGCACCATGAAGACGCCATAAGTGAGCGCGGTCTGCGCGACATTGCTCGCAATGCCGAAGCCGAAGATCACGACGATGGCGAACCACACCAGCACCGCGCCGACGAACGACCAGGCCCAGGGCGCCTGAATGCTCTTGAGGCGCGTCCAGGTGCTTCCATTCTTGTCCGCGAGTGTGTTCATCGGCGCTCTCCACGTTGCAGCAGCACGCGCAACGAAAGCACGACGATGAGAATCGCGCCTTGCATGCCGACCTGCCAGTCCGACGAAATGTTGAGGAACGCGAGGAACGATGCCGCGAGCGTCAGCGTGATCGCACCCAGCACCGCGCCGATCACCGACACGCGTCCACCGACGAATTCGCCGCCGCCGAGGATCACGGCCGCGATGGAAAGCAGCGTGTAACGCAGTGCAAGGTTGGCATCGGCGGAAGTGGTGAGACCGAGCAGCGACAGACCCGACAGGACGCCGAACACGCCCGCTATGCCATACAGCGTCGCCTTGCTGCGCACGAGCGACCAGCCGAAGCGGCGCATTGCGCGCGGATTGCCGCCCGCACCGCGAATGCGCACGCCCGCCGACGAGCGCATGAGCAGCAAGTGACCGATGATCGCGATCAGCACCGACCACACGATAGGCGCGGCGATGAAGGGCGTCTGATAATTCATTGCGTTGCCGAGCCACGTGGGACTCGTGCCGCCAGGCGACGGCAAGAGCACGATTGCAAGGCCGCTCCACACGAACGAAAGCCCGAGCGTGACGACGATAGACGGTATCTGGCGCAACTCGATGAGCGCGCCGACAGCCGCATATGCGAGCACGCAACCGACGAGCGTCAACGCGCCGAGCCACGGCGTCTTCACGAGCAGCGTCGCGCCGATGCACGCGACGAGACTCACGAATGGTCCGATGGAAAGGTCGAGGTCGTTCACGGTGATGATCGCAAGCTGCGCAAGCGTGGCGAGCACGATCGGCACGGCGAGATTCAGCAGCAGGCTGGAACCGAAGTAACTCATCACCGTGGGCTGCATGACGAGAATCGGCACCAACACGGCGACGAGCGAGATGGCGGGAAGCAAGGCGCGCAAACGTGCTTGCGTATTCGATGCGTTGGCGCGGGTGTTACTACTGGCGGGCGTCATGCTGCTTGCTCCTCGAAACTCGCCGCGAGCAGCGCTTCTTCCGTGCATTCGTCCGCATGCAGCACACGCGTGACGTGACTCGAACGGAACACGTAAGTGCGGTCGCAGTGCGACAGTTCCTCGTTTTCGGTCGTGTACCAGATGAACGTGCGGCCTTTCGCGGCTTCCGCATGCACGAGCTGATAGATGTCGCGCTTCGTGCCGACATCGACGCCGCGTGTGGGATCGTCCATCAGGATGAGTTCCGCATTCGATGCAAGCGCGCGGGCAAACAGCACCTTCTGCTGATTGCCGCCCGAGAGCGACAAAATGCCCGCGTTCATCGACGCACCGCGTATGCCGATCTTCGCGCGCCATGCTTCGACCACTTCACGGGCCGCCGCGAGATCGACCAGACCGCGCGCGCGTTTCATGCCGCCCGCAAGCCAGCGCAAGTCCAAATTCTGCGCAATCGACCACACCGGGAACACGCCGTCGCGAGCGCGATCGCCCGCCACGAAAGCGACTCTCGCATTATTCGTCGCGGCTTCGTAGATGGCGAGCAACGCTTCGGTCTGCCCTTGTCCTGCAAGTCCCGCAAAGCCGACGACTTCGCCACGCGCGGCATCGACGGATGTCTCGCGTTTGGCACCCAGCGTCCAGCGAAAATGCCGCTCGTCATTGCGCGCGTTCTGTTCGCGCACCGTGCCCGGCGTCTTGTCGGCTTCGAGATGCTGCCCCATCGCCTGGATGATCGATTCGCGCTTCGCATCGTCACGGCCCAGCACGCTCACGATACCGCCATCGCGCATGACCATCACGCGGTCCGCCACGCGCTCTATTTCGCCCAACATATGCGTAATGAGCAGACACGTAATGCCGCTTTGCGCCGCCTTGCGCACGAACGCAAGCAACTGGTCGGCGGTGTGAGCATCGAGCGAAGACGTCGGTTCGTCGAGAATCACGAGGCGCACGGGCGCATCCGTCACCGTGAAGCCGCGCGCGATTTCCACCATCTGTTGCTGAGTGAGGGTGAGATCGGAAACGAGCTCATTGCCCTTCAATCCATTGCCGGGAAAAATCTCTTCGAGCTTCTCGCGCATCAACGCCGTGGCGCGACGCCGCCAGCCGCGTCCATGCAATTGCGGGTGCACGACGCACATGTTCTCGGCAACCGTCAGGTTCGCGCATAGCGACAGTTCCTGGAACACGCAGCGCACGCCTGCATCGCGTGCGGAGTTGGCGTCGTAGCCTTCGGCATGCTTGCCGTCCACTTCGATGGTGCCCTGCGTCGGTTCGTACACGCCCGCGAGCACGGCCATCAGTGTGGACTTGCCTGCGCCGTTATGCCCGGCGATACCCACGCACTCGCCTTGCAGGAAGGTGAAATCGACATCGGCCAGCGCGCGCACGCGGCCGAACGTCTTGCCGATGCCTTCGAAGCGAATCAGCGCGGCGCGCTTGCCGGCATGACCGGTGCCGCCGCTGTTACCGGTATCAAAAGTTGCACTCATCCACGTGCTCCATGTGTGGAGAAAGCGGCGCGGCCCTTGCAGGCATGCGCCGCCATGGAGATCACTTCTTGTCGAGCAGCGCGACGGTTTGCGGCAACGTGTAGGTGACATCGCTGATGCCGCCCGGTGGCGTCGCCGCGAGCTTCGCGGGCAATTCCTGTTGCGAGATTTCAAGCAGCGGCACGTTGATGGTCACTTCCTTCGGGATCTTCTTGCCTGCCAGCACTTGCTGCGCGACCCAGAAAGCAAAGCTCACCGCGCCCGGCGGATTCGACAACGAACGCGACTGATAGCCGGTTTTCGTCTGCTCATTCCACCAGTTGAGTTCGGGATACGTGCTGCCGATAATCATCGGCGGCGTCGGGCGATTGGCTGCCTTGAACGCCTGCGCGATACCGAAGGACATTTCGCCTTCGGTCGCGACGCCATCCACTTGCGGCAGCGTCGGCAAGATACCCGCCACGGCCTTTTGCGCCACCGATTGCGTCCAGTCGCCATACACGGAGCCGACGAGCTTCATGCCCGGATGCTTCTTCATGCCTTCGAGCACGCCTTCATGCATGAGGTTGTCGACCGAGATGCCGGCCACGCCACGCACTTCGAGGATATTGCCCTTGCCGTTGAGACGCTGCGCCAGAAAATCGACGCCCTGTTCCGCCCAGCCCTTGAAGTCGAAGTTGACGCGATACGCGCAGGGTTCATCGACGATGCCGTCGAACGACACCACGACCACGCCGGCCGCGCATGCCTTCTTGATGGTGCCGTTGAGCGCGGTGGGCGAGACGGCATCGATCACGATGGCGTTATAGCCTTGCAGGATGAGGTTCTGCACCTGTTGCGCCTGCTCCGTGACCTGATTCTCCGCCGTGGTGAAGGCGGGCGCGGCGGCGACCTTCTTGTCCTTGACCGCCTGCTCCGACACGGCGTTCCAGCTCTTCAGCATCGACTGCCGCCAGGCGTTGCCGCCGAAGCTGTTGGACAACGCGATCTTCTTCTGCGAGGTATCGCCGGTTGCGACTTGCGCGTGCGCACCGGTTGCGATGAGGCATGAGGCCAGCGCGAGCGCGGCCGTCTTTCCATTGCGGAACATCCTTGTGTCTCCTTTCATGTCGCCTGCTATCGTTGATTGAATTAGCGTTTTGTCAGGCCGAATGCGTATGGACGATCAGGGCGCGTTCGGCCCTCCCCCTGTGTCGAGAGATAAAAAATGGCACGACTGTTCGAGAAAATTGCGGGCGTTGCGCGGGGCGAGGCCGAGGCTTTGAGACGACATCATGATCACACGCCTTTCGTAAGCGCACGGGCGCGAATGCCGGTGCGATGCTTGCCAGGAGTTGCCATTACCTTTGTCTGTCGCGGTCAGGCCAATTGCAGTGGTCAGGCCACTATACCGCCGAGGCAGTATAACGACTGCCTTTGGCTCGCGCAATTCGATTAACGGAACGGGTAAGGAGATGTCTCCGCGAGCGCGGAGCGCGGACAACGCCGCGCCTGACGGAAGATAAGCCTAGCGCGAACGCAAGCGCCGCTCGACCGCGCGGGTCGCGAGCGTCACCGGATAGCAATAAACGAAGAACAACGCGAGCGCGCTCATGTACATGAGCACGGTGAAGCTCGAATGCGCGACCGTCGTGCTGGCGATCTGCGCGGTATCGAGCACGTCGTGAATGCCGACGAGCGATGACAGCGCCGTGCCCATCGTGATGATCGCGTAGACGTTCATCCACGGCGGCAGCATGCGGCGCATGCATTGCGGCAGCACGATCAGCAAGAGAATCTGCCGGCGCGACATGGCGAGCGAACCGGCGGCATCCCATTGCGTGGAGGGAATCGACTGCACCGCGCCGCGAAATACCTCGGCAATATTCGCGCTCGCCGGCAGCGCGAGCGCCGCAACCACCTTGAGCCAGTCGGGAAACGGCACGATATGTCCGCCGAGATCGAACTCGAACGGAAACACATAGGTCGTGAAAAAAATCAGCACGAGCCACGGCGCATTGCGAAACGCCTGCACCCAAAGCCGCGCCGCCCGCCCGACGATACCGCGAGCCAGCGAGAGCGAACCGACGAACACACCCAGCACCGTGCCGAATGTCAACGCGCCGATGCTCACCGCGACATTGATTGCGAAGCCGTGCAGCAACGCGGGGAGCCATCGAACGAAATCGGCAAGCAGTTGCGCGCCGGGAATATCGCGCGGCGCCATGAGCCATAGCACGAGCGCGGCCACGGCGATGGTCGCGCCCGCATAGGCGCCGGGTCTATCGCTGACCATAACCGGGCACCGCAAGCCGCCGCTCTATCCAGCGGCCCGACACATTGACGAGCGCCGTGAGCGCGTAGAAGAACGCGAGTATCAGCAGCATCAACCCGAGTACGTTGTCGCGCTGCGTCCAGATCATGATCGATTGATACGTGATGTCTCCGACCGCGATAGCCGATGCAATCGCCGATGCCTTGACCAGTTCCACCGCATTGTTGACGAGCGCGGGCAGCGCCGCGCGTAACGCCAGCGGCAACTCCACGCGCAAGAAGCGCGTCTTGCGTGAGAAGCCGAGCGAGTCCGCGCCTTCGAGCGTTTCGCGCGGCAAGGCATCGAAACCGGCGCGCAGCGCTTCGGCATGAAACGCGCCCTTGTTGATCGAAAGCACGATCACGACCCACAGAAATGGTTTGAGCGGATTGTCCGCGCCATGCGCCTGCAGATGCTGCGTGATGAGCGTATTGAGCACGAGAAACGCGCAGTACAGTTGCACGATGGTCGGCGTATTGCGCGTGAGTTCGATCACGCCGCGCGCAATGCCTTCGAGCAACGCGCTGCTCGAACGCAACGCCATGAGCAAGACCACGCCGACGATTGCGCTGCCGAGCAGCGTCGCCGCAACGATGCCGATCGATAAGCCGATGCCGCTCACGAACGACGCGCGATCGTAGCTATCGAGCAGAAAGCGGTAGTCGAGTCCCGCGTGCTGCGCGCGTGCAATCAACTCGTGCGCGAACGATGTCATTTCGACGACACCTGCGTCGTGTGCCATTGCGCGAGCGCGGACGATGGCGGTGTGAGACCGTTCTTCGCTTCAACATCGATCAGCCAGCCTGTGCGATGCCAGTCGCGCACGAAGCTATCGATACGTGCGGCCGTGTCCTTTTCGCCCTGCCGCACCCAGATCACCGAAGGCGCGGGCGCGAGTTCGGGCTGCAAGGTTCGATACGCGCGCCACTCGGGATCGCGCTGTTGCAGCGGATAGAGCAGCGGCGCGGCATCGTGAACCGCGGCCACGCAGTTGCCGCCCTTCAGTGCGAGCAAGGACTCGGCCGCGCCGGGAAACGCGCGCGGAATCGCGCCATACTTTTCGACCACGGGTTTGATGTAGCTGCTGCCCTGCGAGATGCAAACCGGTTTGCCGCGCAGATCTTCCCACCGCATGATGCCGCTCGTATTCGCCGTGATCGCCGTGCCGCCCACTTGATAGTAAGGCGTCGCGACATGATCGAGAATCTCGCCGCGCTGCTCGGTGAATTCCATATTGGCGACGAGTATGTCCACCTTGCCCTGCTGCAAGAACTGCACGCGCGTGGAAGGCTGCACTGAAACGAGTTGCGCGTTCACGTTCAGACGCTTCGCAATGTCCTGCGCCAGATCGACATTGAAGCCGCGCAGCTTTTGCGTGGCTGGATCGATGGAACCGAATGGACCGCCTGTGATCATCACGCCCACGACGATCTCATGACGCGAGTCGATGCGATCGAGCGTGGCATCCGCGTGCGCCGTTCCTGCGCTGACGCCTGCGAGAGTCAGCGCGGCGAGGGTCGCGCGCTTGAGCGTGAAAAGAAGAGAAGATTGAAGCGATACGGCAGAAGACATCGGAGCCTCGGCTTGCATGTTCGAATTGCGGGACACGCTAGCGTAGGCACAGCGCCGCGCGCTGCAAACGAATCTGATCTGCTAAGGAAAGCACGCGCCGAGAAAAGCGCCGTTACGCCGCATATAAGGTTGTGAAGATTGCTTCGTTCGGAAAGCATCGCGCCATTCCTACAATGGGCCTCTCACCCAAGAGGTAGCGCCGGAGCGCCGAATGATTCCCCTTCCTAGCCACGCATGATGTCTCTCGTCTACGGGCGCGCCGTCGCCAGACTCGATATGGAACCGCCAGCGGGCCTCGTCACAATGCGCGACGTCCATCTGTCGTATGGGACCACGCCCGTGCTGCGCGGTATCGATCTGAGCGTGAAGCGCAATCAGGCCGTATCGATCATCGGGCCTTCGGGCTCGGGCAAGTCGACGATACTGCGTTGCATCAACGGCCTCATCACGCCCGAGCGTGGCGAAGTGCGCGTAAACGGTGTGGATGTCGCGGCCTTGACGCGCGACGAGCAGAAGATCGAATTGCGCAAGCGCATTGGCTTCGTGTTTCAGCAATACAACCTCTTTCCGCATCTCACCGCGCTCGAGAACCTCACCATCGCGCCCGTCCGCGTACTCGGCACGAGCCGCGCCGAAGCCGAACACACGGCGCGCGCATTGCTTGCCAAGGTGCGTCTCGCCGATAAAGCCCACGCATATCCCGGCGAACTCTCGGGCGGACAGCAGCAACGCGTGGCCATTGCACGCGCGCTTGCCATGCAGCCCGAACTCATTCTCTTCGACGAAGTGACCTCCGCGCTCGATCCGCAAACGGTCGGCGAAGTGCTGAACGTAATCGGCGAACTCGTGGACGAAGGCCTTACGTGTGTGCTCGTCACACACGAGATGCGCTTTGCCGAGGACATCAGCGACCGCGTGGTCTTCACCGAAGGCGGCGTGATCGTCGAGGAAGGCACACCCGCACAACTTTTTCATGCGCCGCGCGACGAACGCACGCAGCGCTTTCTCGACAGCGCGGGCACACGCGTGCGGCGCACGCGTTCGCGCTCATCCCTCACGCTAGCATCGAATCAATCGTGACGACACCCTCCATCGCCCCTCACATCACGCAGCGCGTCGATACGCTCGTCGCTCAAACGCATGCCATTCTCGAACGCGATGGGCTCACGCGTAACGCGCTCGCCAACATCGCGGCCGCATTGCAGACACTTGCAGACCAGCCCGAGCTTTTCACCCGCGAAGCCTTTCCTCCGCCCGATCCGGCCAGTGGCGACACGTCGACGCGCTACCGTCTCAATCCGGGCAGCGATGGCATCGCGCTCTATTTGAACTCGCTGTTGCCCGGCAAGGCGACGATCCCGCATAACCACGACACGTGGGCCGTGATCGTCGCGGTGGAAGGCAGCGAGTTGAACCGCGTGTATCGCCGCACGGACGACCGCAACGACGAGGACCGCGCGAGCGTCGAGGTGGACCGCGAAGTGCTGGTCGAACCGGGCACGCCCATCGCTTTCCTGCCCGACGATATCCACAGCATCCACGTGACCGGCGAGCAGCCTACGCTGCACTTCCATCTCTACGGCAGGCCGCTCGAAACGCTCACGGGACGTCTCGGTTTCGAAAACGGCAAGATCGTTCGATACAACCAGACGCATCTGCACCATCAGACGCAGGCGGTCGGCTGATGACGGACGAGCGTACCGCGCTCGCCACGCGGCTCATGCACGCGGGTCTCGCTGGCTTCGAGAATGGCGCGGCGCCGGTGAACATGCCTGTGGTACGCACGAGCACCGTGCGCTTTGCCAGCAGCGCCGACTACGAGCGGTTGCACAAACAACGCCACGATGGCGAGGATGTCGCGACTTACGGCCGTCATGGCACGGCGACGCATCGAGCGCTCGAAGCGGTGATCGGCGAACTCGAAGGCGCGGCGCACGCGTTGCTTGCGCCGTCGGGTGCATCCGCGATTACGCTGGTGTTCCTGGCGTTGTTGTCGCCGGGCGATCACGTCTTGATTCAGGACAGTGTGTATGGCCCGGTGCGCGAGCGCATCGAGCCTCTGCTTGCGCGGTTCGGCATCGCAGCCACTTACTTTGCCGCGCAAGACGGGCCGCCGCGCCATGCGTTGCGCGCGACGACGCGGCTCGTCTATGTCGAGTCGCCGAGTTCGTTTCTGTATGAGGTCGTCGATCTTCCCGCGTTCGGTGCGTTCGCCCGCGAGCACGGCCTCTTGCTCGCCGCGGACAACACGTATAGCGCCGGCGTTCTGCATCGACCGCTCGAACACGGCGCGCATATCTCCATTCAGGCGACGACGAAGTACATAGGCGGACACTCGGACATCATGCAGGGTGCGGTTGCAACGAACGACCGCGCGCTTGCACTGCGTCTGCGCGATACCCACGATGCTCTCGGCCTGGCTGTCGGCGCGGACGATGCCTATTTGGCGCTGCGTGGCGCGCGCACGCTCGGCGTGCGGCTTGCGCAACATGCGCGGCATGCGCTGGCCATCGCCGAATATTTGCAGACGGAGAGCGCGGTCGCGCGTGTCTATCATCCCGCGTTGCCGGACGATCCGTCACACGCGCTTTGGCGTCGTGATTTTCAAGGCGCGAACGGTCTCGTGTCGTTCGCATTCGCGCGCGGCAAGACGCCCGATGCAACCCGCGCCTTCGTCGATGCCCTGCGTCTCTTTGCGCAAGGCGCGTCGTGGGGCGGCTTCGAAAGCCTTGCGCTCATCGCACCTGCATCGCGGCTTCGCGTGCATGGCTACTTCACTGAAGATGCGCCGGTCGTGCGGCTGCACGCGGGTCTCGAAGACCCCGCCGATCTGATCGACGATCTTCGCCGCGCCTTCCGGCTCACCTGTACCTGACCTCCCATGCCTTTATCATTTGACGCCGTGCGCTTCATCGACGCCGAAACGCTACGCCAGTGGCTCAACGACGGCCGCGAACTCGCGCTGCTCGATGTGCGCGAAGCGGGCCAGTTCGGCGAAGGCCATCCATTCTTCGCCGTACCGTTTCCCTTCAGCCGGCTCGAACTCGATGCGCCGCGCCTCCTGCCGCGTGCCGATGTGCGCATCGCGCTATTCGACGATGGCGCCAACGAAGACGCCGTGGCGCGTCGCGCGGCAGCCCGTCTGCAAGGGCTCGGCTACGGCGATATCGCGATCCTGCAAGGCGGCACGGCCGCATGGCGGCAAGCAGGCTATACGCTCTTTCGCGGCGTGAACGTGCCGTCGAAGACCTTCGGCGAACTCGTCGAACACGAATACGGCACGCCACATGTCAGCGCCGCGCAACTGCAACGCTGGCGCGCCGAACGCGGCGGCTGTCCGATCTCGCTCATCGACTCACGCACGCGCGACGAACATCGCAAGATGGCGATTCCGGGCGCGGTGTGCGTGCCGAACGGCGAACTGGCGGCGCATATCGACGCCTTCGCGGGCTCGCCCGATACGACCATCGTCGTGCATTGCGCGGGGCGCACGCGCAGCATCATCGGCGCGCAGACCTTGCGCAATCTCGGCATCCGTCGCGATGTCTTCGCGCTGGAAAACGGTACGCAAGGATGGGCGCTCGCCGGTCTTGCGCTGGAACACGGCAGCACGCGCAGCTACGCGGACATCATCCCGAGCGCGGCAAGCGCGCACGACGAGGCCAAGGCACGCGAGCGTGCGCAAGCGCTTGCGCGACGCTTCGGCGTGATTGCGCTCGATGAGGCGAACGCGAACCAGTGGCGTCGCGATACCGCACGCACGACCTATCTGCTCGATGTCCGCACGCCGGAGGAATACGCGCGCGATGGTCTGCCCTTCATTGCCCATGCGCCGGGCGGTCAGCTCGTGCAGGCGACGGATCAGAGCGTGGCGGTGCGTCATGCGCGTCTCTTGTTGATCGACTACGACGGCATCCGCGCGCCGGTCATCGCTCACTGGCTCGTGCAATTGGGCTACGAAGCGGCGACCGTCGACGTGGCCATCGTGTCGAAGTGGAATACGCATGCGCCCGCTGCCGCTGCGCTGGATCGAACCGATCTCCTCGAAGAAGCGCCATCCGCGAACGCAATCGTGCTCGACCTGCGGTCGAGCGCGGCGCATGAGAACGGCCGGCCGGTTGGCGCGCGCTGGACCGTTCGCCCGCGCGTCTTCGATACGTTGACCGCCTTGCATGCGCGTCTCGACACGCCGCTGGTTTTGTTTGCCGATGCAGCGTCGGAAGCATCGGCGCGTCTCGTCGCCGCCGATCTGCGCGAAGCAGGTTTCGCCGATATCGAACTCGCCGCGTTTGGGCTCGATGCGTGGGAGCAACGTGGCTTGCCCGTGGATCGCGATGCCGTGAAGTTGCCGCAAGAGACGCGCATCGACTATCTCTTCTTCGTGCATGACCGTCATGATGGCAACCTCGATTCCGCGCGCGCGTATCTCGCATGGGAGACGGGGCTGATTGCGCAATGCGAGCCGGACGAGCTCGCCGCGTTCAAGGTCGGCCGGGCGGCGGAACTCGTCTGACGCCGCTTCTCCTTACATGACGAAGCGGGTCGCGCGCTTCAGCTAGCCGGCTGTGCATCCGTTTTCTCATGGAGCCGATGCGCGTAGCGCGAGGCGTCGAAATCGGCGGGCACGTCGCCATGCATGCGCGCTTCGTGCACATCGAGGTCTTCGAGAAACAGATCTTCGCTGATGCGCCGGATCACGGCCGGTATGTCGCGCTTCATGCTCGGCACGTCGCCGACGGGCACGCCACGGCTCACGAATGCCGCCGGATTGAACACATGAATGTTTTTCAGAAACGGCGCGCTGCCCGGCGTTTTCTCGAGATATTCCAGTGCATCTCCAAGGTACGGATGCGCGCCGAGGGCGTCGTCGCGTTCGTCGGCGGCAGCGTCGTATCGATCGCGCCAGAGCAGAACGTGATCGGCTATCCGCGCAAGCTCGGGCCGTGCATGCAGGTCCACCGCGTAACCCGTGCCGGCGATGACGAAATCGAACGAGAACGTTTCGTCGCCGACTTGTGCCTTCACTTGCTTGCCCGCGGCTTCGGCATGCTGCCAGGGCGCGCCGAGATGCAAATGAAAATTGTCGAAGCGCGCGACGCGATCGATCGCATCGGCGGGCGCGGTCGAACCGGCGCGTCTGAAGCGCAGGGCGAGCTTCCAGCGCGTGGCATCGGGCAGAGCGGGGAAGTTGTCGTAGGCGCCGGGATATGCCTTTGCGCGGCTCACAGGCACCGAAGGCAGCGACGCACGCCGCACGAACAGATGCACGGTGGCCGCGCCGGATTCGAGCGCGGTCGCGGCGGCATCGAAGGCCGAAGCCGCCGAGCCGATCACCGCCACCGACTTGCCGCGCAACGCGTTGAAATCGATCGCGTCGGTGGTGTGAGCGACGTGCGTGGCGGGCAGACCGGCGAGCGGCGGCACGATATTCGGCCGGCCGTTGCCCGCGACGCCATTGCCTAGAATTACCTTGCGCGCGGTTTCTACGCGCGTCTGAGTGCCTTCGTCGGTCCGCACTGAAAGATGCAGCCGGAAATGCGTGCTCAACGGTTCGATCAGCGTCAGGGTCGTGCCGTATCGAATGGGAATGGCGAGAAAGTGCCGGTACCACGCGAGGTATTCGGCCCATTGCTCGCGTCCGATGCGCTCGATATCCGCATACGACGCTTCGCCATGCCGCGCCTCGTGCCACGCCTGAAAGCTCAACCCCGGCAAACCGGCCTCGGGTCCGGCGAGATTTTTCGGCGTGCGCAGGCGATTCATCCGCGCATAGGTTTGCCAGACGCCCGCCCGCGTATCGTCGGGCGCGGCATCGATCACGCTCACCCGGCCGATGCCCGCGCGCCGCAGCCCGAACGCGAATGCCGCGCCCGTCTGGCCGCCGCCGACGATCACGACGTTATGGTCGATGCCCTCGCGGCTCGCGACCCAGTCGTCCGGATCGGGACCGATGAGGCGCAGCGTTTCGCGTGCTTGCTGATCGAAGGCTTGGGTCATGGAACGGGGCATCCTGGAATTGTCGGGATACCGAGTATCGAGCCTCGGATTGGCGGTGCAAACGAAGGAATCGTGCTTTTCTAATGAGCACGCCGCGAACCGCGCCCATATCCTTATGCCAATCCGCTATTTCGCTTGCGCCCCGCGCGGTGATAGCCTCGAACGCCTGGAAAACCGAAGGAAGACCGCACGACATGAAGACCTATCCCGTTCGCACCTTCGAGGACGTGCGCGAGCGCTTGCTTGCCCGCCAGGAGATCGCGCTGCTCGACGTGCGTGAAGAAGATCCGCATGCGCAGAGCCATCCGCTTTTCGCAGCCAATTTTTCGTTGACGCGTCTCGAACTCGACGTGCATGCGCGTCTGCCGCGCCGCGATGTGCCGATCGTTCTCTTCGACGCCGGCGAAGGTCTCGCCGTGCGCGCCGCCGACAAGCTCGACGCGCTCGGCTACACGAACATCGCGCTGCTCGCAGGTGGTCTCGATGGCTGGATTCGCGCGGGCGGCGAAGTCTTTCGCGATGTCAACGTGCCGAGCAAGGCCTTCGGCGAGTTCGTCGAAGCGAAGCGTCACACGCCTTCGCTTTCCGCTGAAACGCTCGACGCGCTGCAGAAGAACGGCGACGATCTCGTCGTGCTCGACGCACGCCGCTTCGACGAATATCAGACCATGAACATTCCGGGCAGCGTGAGCGTGCCCGGCGCGGAACTCGTGCTGCGCGCACGCGCGCTCGCGCCCGATCCGGCTACGCGTATCGTCGTGAATTGCGCGGGGCGCACGCGCAGCATCATAGGCGCGCAATCGCTCGTGAATGCAGGGCTGCCGAACAAGGTCGCGGCGCTGCGCAATGGGACGATCGGCTGGACGCTCGCGGGGCAGACGCTGGAACACGGCAGCAAGCGCCGTTTCGAGGATGACACGGGACGCGCGCCTCGCGATCTGCAAGCGTCACGGCAGGCCGCGTTTGCCCTTGCGCAACGTGCAGGCGTTCGACGTTCCTCGCTCGATGAAGCCGCGCGCTGGGCGCGCGATACGTCGCGCACGACGTATCGTTTCGATGTACGCACGCCAACCGAATACGAAGCCGCGCACGCGCCCGGTTTTCAGAGCGCGCCGGGCGGTCAGCTCGTGCAGGAAACGGAGATGTTCGCGCCGGTGCGCGGCGCGCGCGTCGTGCTCTTCGACGATGACGGCGTGCGCGCCAACATGACCGCCTCATGGCTCGCGCAGATGAACGTCGAAGCGTATGTCGTCGATGAAGCCGGCCCCGATGCGTTGACCGAGAGCGGCCCGTGGCGTCCCGAACGGCCCGCGCCCGCTCCCGTGCCGACCATCGCGCCGAAGGAATTGTCGGCTTTACTCGACGATCCCGCGAGCGGCGTCGTGTTGCTCGACGTTGCACCGAGCGCAAACTACGTGAAGGCGCATATCGTCGGCGCGCACTGGATTCTGCGTTCGCGCATCACGCCCGCTCACGACGATCTGCGCGACCTTCCCGATGCGAAGCGCTACGTCGTCACATGCGGCACGAGCGCGCTTGCGCCCTACGCCGCAGCTGAAATCGCGACGCTCACGAACAAGCCCGTGCATGTGCTCGAAGGCGGCAACGCCGCGTGGGTGCGCGCCGGTTTGCAGACCGAAGGCGGGGAAGCACGGCTTGCGTCGCCACGCATCGACCGGTACCGCCGTCCGTATGAAGGCGTGGGCAATGCGCGCGAAGCCATGCAGGCTTATCTCGACTGGGAATACGGCCTCGTCGCGCAACTGGAGCGCGATGGCACGCATGGGTTTTTCGTGGTGTGATGCCTGGAGAAAGGCGCGTGGTCGGTTCTCATGGCGACGCGCCTTTGCGCAATGGCCGCGAACGGTCTTTATATCAATGGTCGGGGTTCCAGGCTGCGTTGGGTTTTGGATCGCGGCGCATGCCCGTGTTCGCTCGATGAACCCGAGCCGAGGTTGGCATGACATCGTCCCGTACGTTCTAATGCGGAAATACGCGAAAAACGTCCAAACCCCAGCCCTCACGACCGCCGCAGAACCCGCGACAAAACCGCCTCCTCCAACTCCGCAAACCCCTCCGCCGCACGCGAGCGCGGACGCGGCAGCGCCACTTTCGTATCCAGCGTGATACGCCCTTCCTCGATCAGCACCACGCGGTCGCCAAGCGACACCGCTTCCTGCACGTCGTGCGTGACAAGCAGTGCGGTGAATCGATGCTCTCGCCACAGCCGTTCGATCAACCCGTGCATTTCGATGCGCGTCAACGCATCGAGCGCACCGAGCGGTTCATCGAGCAGCAGCAAGTCCGGCCGATGCACCAGCGCCCGCGCCAGCGCCACGCGTTGCCGCTGACCGCCCGACAACTGCGAAGGCCAGTCGCGTTCGCGCTCGGAAAGGCCCACTTCAGCAAGCGTCGCGCGGGCTTCGTCACGCGCCGAACGCGGCAGACCGAGCATCACGTTGTCGAGCACGCTCTTCCACGGCAAAAGACGCGCGTCCTGAAACATGATGCGAACCTGCAACTCGGCATCCGGCGTGGCGGCCCGGCGTTGCAGCACGCCAGCCGTGGTCGCTTCGAGGCCGGCGATCAGCCGCAGCAGCGTGGACTTGCCGCAGCCGCTGCGTCCGACGATCGACACGAAACTGCCGCGCTCGATCGAAAAATCGAGCTTCGACAACACCGTGCGCTCGCCGAAACGCTTCTCCACGCCTTGCAGCGATACCGCGAGATCGCCCTCTGCCGCACGCACGACCGAGCCTGAACGAGGAGCATGACGCGCGATAACGCCACGTTCGAGAGTGGGATTCACCGTGCTCATGTGCGCGCCTTGGTCTGATAAGCCGGATGCCAGCGTAGCGTGACGCGCTCGATGGCCCTTGCCGCCATGTCGGCGAGCTTGCCGAGCAGCGCGTAGAGCAGAATGCCGACGAGCACCACATCGGTCTGCAAAAATTCGCGGGCGTTCATCGTCATATAGCCGATGCCCGATTGCGCCGAAATGGTCTCGGCGACGATCAGCATTACCCACATCAGCCCGAATGCGAAGCGCACGCCGACGAGTATGGACGGCAACGCGCCCGGCAAGATCACATGCCGATACAACGCCATGCCCGACAGCCCGTAGCTGCGCGCCATCTCGATGAGATCGCGATCCACCGAACGAATGCCGTGATACGTGTTCACGTAGATGGGAAAGAACACGCCGAGCGCAACCAGCACGAGTTTCGCTTCCTCGCCAATGCCGAACCACAGGATCAGCAAGGGAATCATCGCGAGTGCAGGGATGTTGCGGATCATCTGCACAGTCGAATCGAGCGCGACTTCCGCAGGCTTGAAAAGCCCCGTGGCCAGGCCGAGCACGAAGCCGGTGGCGCCGCCCATCGCAAAGCCCGCGAGTGCACGCCACGCACTGACCTTCACGTTGGCCCACATGTCGCCGGACAAGATGAGCGCCCACGCCGCCTTCACCACGGCGAGCGGTTCGGGCAGCACGCGCGAAGAGAGACCGCCCGTGCGCGCCGCCGCTTCCCATGCGACGAGAATCAGCAGCGGCACGATCCAGGGCAGCGCCTTTGCACCGATGCCGCCCAAAGCCGTTCGAGCAGATTGATTTGCCATGACGATACTCAGCTTTGCGCGACCTTCGGCAGTTCGGACGTGCCGATCACTTCGCCGAACGGCCCCGAGAGCGGCCCGTTCACCGCTTCTTTTTGCTGGCGCGGCAAGAGCGGGAACACGAGTTCGGCGAACCGATACGACTCTTCCAGATGCGGATAGCCCGAGAGAATGAAGGTATCGATACCGAGTTCCGCGTACTGCTTCATGAGACCGGCGACCTGTTCCGGATTGCCGACGAGCGCCGTGCCCGCGCCGCCGCGCACGAGGCCGACGCCCGCCCACAAATGCGGATACACCTCGAGCTTATCGCGATTGCCGCCATGCAACGCGGCCATGCGGCGCTGTCCTTCCGAATCCATTTTCGCGAACGACGCTTGCGCGCGCTGAATGGTTTCATCGTCGAGCTTGCTGATGAGGCGGTCCGCGTCGGCCCAGGCTTCCTTTTCGGTTTCCCGCACGATCACATGAAGGCGAATGCCGAACTTGATGCTGCGGCCTTCGGCGGCAGCGCGCTTGCGGATGTCCGCGAGCTTTTTCTCGACTTCGGCGGGCGGCTCGCCCCACGTGAGATAAGTGTCGATATGCTTGGCCGCGATCTCGTGCGCAGCCGGCGACGACCCGCCGAACCATAGCGGCGGATGCGCCTTCTGCACCGGCGGATACAGTACCTTGCCGCCTTGCGAACGCAGATGCTTGCCGTCGAAATCGATACTGCCGTTGTCGTGAGACTTTTCGAGCAGACCGCGCCAGATGCTCAGGAACTCGTCGGTGATTTCGTAGCGCGTGTCGTGGCTTTCGAAGACGCCATCGCCCGCGAGTTCGGTCGGGTCGCCGCCCGTCACCACGTTGATGAGCAAGCGCCCGTTGGAAAGCCGGTCGAACGTCGATGCCATGCGCGCCGAGAGCCCCGGCGTACTCAAGCCCGGCCGGATCGCGACGAGAAACTTGAGGCGCTTGGTGGCGGGAATCAGGCTCGAAGCCACGACCCAGGCGTCCTCGCAAGAACGGCCCGTCGGCAAGAGCACGCCTTCGTAGCCGAGCGTGTCGGCGGCGACCGCGATCTGGCGGAAGTAGTCGTAATTAGCGGCACGCGCGCCTTGCGACGTGCCGAGATAACGACTGTCGCCATGAGTTGGAATGAACCAGAAAACATTCATCGGGAGGTCTGCCTTTCGAATTCGTTGTGTCGTGAAGACGGGCATGCGGCTTTGCGAAACAGCCCGACGCTCGGGTCAGTCTAGCGACGCGGCGACGCTTGCCCAACCATCGATTCGCGCTAAGAATGTGCGCGAAACTGCTAACCCGAATTACTGAGAATTACGCGACGTTCCAGCGCGCTTCGGTGACGTCGAGCTTCTTCGGAATGAGCTTGAGGTTGCTGAAAACGTCGGCGATCTGCTGCTGATATTCGAGCGTTGCAGGCGCGACGCTCTGCACGCCGTAAGCCGTCCGTTTCAGCGCGACTTCGAGAATGCCCGCATCGAGACCGACGAGGGGCGCGAGTTGCGTGGCGACGGCAGGGATGTTGTCGCGCGCCCAGCGATCGACCAGATCCAGTTCTTCGAGCACGGCACGCACGAGTTGCGGTTGCGCGGTGGCGAACTTGCGCGTGGCGAGGTAGTACTGGATGTTGCGCACGAGGTTCGTGCCATCGGTGATTTGACGCGCGTTCGCCTGCTTCTCGGCGGCGGCGAGATACGGGTCCCAGATCGCCCATGCATCGACGCTGCCTTGCACGAAGGCGGCGCGCGCATCGGCGGGGGCGAGATAGATGGGCTGGATATCCGTGTAGGCCAAACCCGCTTTCTTGAGCGCTTCCACGAGCAGATAGTGAACGTTGGAGCCTTTGTTCAGCACGACTTTCTTGCCGCGCAGCTCGGCCACCGTTCGAATGGGCGAATCCTTCGGCACGACGATGGCTTCGGCGCGCGGCGCGGATGGCTCGTTGCCGACATAGACGAAATCGACACCCGCGGCTTGCGCGAAGATCGGCGGCGTTTCACCGACGGTGCCGATATCCACCGCGCCCGCGTTGAGCCCTTCGAGCAATTGCGGACCAGCGGGAAATTCGAGCCATTGCACGGTGACGCCTTGCGCCGCAAGCCGCTTGTCGAGCGTGCCGCGTGCCTTCAACACCACGAAGTTGCCGTACTTCTGATAGCCGATGCGCAAGGTCTTGCCTGCATCGGCGGCAAAGAGGCGGCTCGACGCGAAGGCGCCTGCGCTGACGGCGGCCAGTTGCGCGAGCGCACGCCGGCGCGACAGCGAGAGAGAACGATCGGACATGCGGAGTTCCTTGGGATAGGGTCGTAAAGCCGAAGCAGACAGGCGCCAGAGCGTCTTCAGAAAAGACGTCTATAGCCATCAATCCCTACTATGCGAGACGCGCGCCAAAAGCGGAACCAAGCAAATGTCATTTGCAAATGAATACGCCGTGACGCGGCTAGGCGCACGGCGCATATAAGGCGGTGGATGCGTGTGTGCGAATAAGCTTATGCGTTATTCGCGGGGAAAAAGCGGTTGCCGGGTCTTGGTAAACCGAAGTGCTCGCGCAACGTGTTGCCTTCATACGCGCGCCGGAAAATGCCACGCCGCTGCAATTCCGGCACCACCTTGTCGACGAAATCGTCGAGACCCGCGGGCAGATACGGGAACATCACGTTGAAGCCGTCGCTGCCTTCCTCGGCGAGCCACTGCTCCATTTCATCGGCGATATCGGCTGCCGTGCCGATCATCTGCAAGCCCGAAAAGCCGCCCGCGCGTTGCGCCAGTTGCCGGATGGTCAGCCCTTCCGTGCGCGCCATTTCGACCACGCGTTCGCGCGCGCTCTTGCTCGCATTGGTCTCGGGAATCTCGGGCAAGGGACCATCGGGATCGAACGAGGAGACATCGTGGCCGAGCGCGATGGAAAGCGAAGCGATACCGCTTTCGTAATGCACGAAGGTATCGAGCAATGCGCGCTTCTCGCGTGCTTCCTCGCGCGAGTCGCCTACCACGACGAACGCGCCGGGAAGAATCTTCAGATGCTCGCGCGGGCGGCCGAGTGCATCGAGCCGGCTCTTTACATCCGCAAAAAAACGCTTGCCCGCGGCCAGATTCGGTTGCGAGGTGAAGACCGCGTCGGCGGTTTCAGCCGCAAGCTGCTTGCCCGCTTCCGATGATCCGGCCTGCACGACGATCGGCCAGCCTTGCACCGGCCGCGCGATGTTCAACGGGCCGCGCACCGACAGATATTCGCCCTTGTGACCGAGCACGTGAAGTTTGGCGGGATCGAAGAAGAGGCCGCTTTCGGTGTCGCGCACGAACGCGTCGTCGGCCCAGCTGTCCCACAGGCCCGTGACGACATCATAGAACTCGCGCGCGCGGCGATAGCGCTCGTCGTGCTCCATGTGATCCTCGCGGCCGAAGTTCAATGCGGCATCCGGGTTCGACGTGGTCACGAGGTTCCATCCGGCGCGTCCGTCGCTCAAGTGATCGAGCGAGGCAAAGCGCCGCGCGATGTGATACGGCTCGTCGAATGTCGTCGATGCCGTCGCGACCAGCCCGATCTTCTCCGTCACCGAAGCCAGCGCGGAAAGCAGCGTGAACGGCTCGAAGGATGTCGCGGTGTGGCTGCGTTTGAGCGCGTCCACGGGCATGTTGAGCACGGCGAGGTGGTCGGCCATGAAGAATGCGTCGAAACAGGCGCTCTCAAGCTTCTGCACGAACTGCTTGAGATGGCGGAAATTGAAGTTGGCATCCGCATACGCGCCGGGAAAACGCCACGCGCCGGTATGCAGGCTCACCGGCCGCATGAATGCGCCGAGATGGAGTTGTCGGGAAAGGGTCATGTGAAAATCGGTTCGAGTCCAGGTCGGCGCTTACGTTACTTCAGGCATGCAAACGTTGCTTGGATCGACGATGAACCGACGCGCCGGAATCGTGGCGCGTCGATGCGAATGCGGATTCAGTGCGGCGGAAGATCGGCGGGCGACTGAAATAGATCGACCGTATAGCCCATGTTGAAGTAGCCCGCGCGCGCATAGAGCGCGATGTGTTCGAGCCGGTCGGCGCGCGTGCTTTCGTCGTCGGGCAGCTCGATTACGCTCGTGGCATTGCAGCCGCATGCGGCGCGCGCACGTTCCAGCGACCGCAATTGCCAGCGCTCACGCATGCGTCCGGCGGGCGCGTAGATGGCTTGGAGATAGTGCGACAGGAACTGCGGCATGGCTCATCCCCTTCAAATGGTGAATGAATCAAATCTAGGCCGCCCGCAACGCTTTCACAAACAAGGTTTTCTGCAAAGCAATACACCGCCTGCATGCCTTATATAGCGCTCAAACCGCCCGTGACGGCAAACGAAAAGGCGCTATATCGATAGCGCTCGATATTATTTGTCGCGAGGCGCTGCCGCCTCTAGCATCACGTCTCTCCCAACTTATCAGCTTTTGCCCCATGAAAATAAAGTCGCCAATAAAAACCGCGCTGTTTTCCCTGCTGCTTGCATGCGGCGTGATGAGCGCCGCACCGTCGTTCGCGGCAAATCAGACGGTGCGCGTGGGCATCATGTCGGGCGAGGACGAGGATGTCTGGCGCACGGTGGCGGCCAACGCAGCCAAACAGGGCCTGACGGTGAAGGTCACCACTTTCGCGGATTACACCCAGCCGAACGAAGCGCTCGCGCAACACGATCTCGACGCCAACTCGTTCCAGCACAAGCCTTATCTCGATGCGCAGATTCAGGCGCGCCATTACGACATCGTGCCGGTCGGCTTCACTTACGTGCAGCCTATCGGGCTTTATTCGCGCAAGGTGAAGTCGGTCGCCGCGCTGCCGCAGAACGCAACCATCGCCGTGCCGAATGATCCGAGCAATGAAGGCCGTGCGCTCTTGCTGCTGCAGGCGAATGGCGTCATCAAGCTGCGCGACAACGTCGGGTTGCTGCCGACGGCGCGTGACATTGCCGACAATCCGAAGCATGTCCAGATCAAGGAACTCGATGCGGGTATCGTCGGCCGCGCGATCGGCGACGTGGACGCTGCCGTGGTGAACACCGACTGGGCCATCAAAGCGGGCATCCAGATTCCGCAGGAACGCATTGCGCAGGAGAAAGTGCCGGGCAATCCGTATCGCAACTTTCTGGCGGTGAACGCGAAAGATGCGCAGGCGCCGTGGGTCAAGACGCTGCAGACGAGTTATCAGCAGGCCAACGTCGCCGCGACGATCCTGAAGGTGTATCACGGTGCGACCTTGCCGGCATGGGACGGCGCGCCGCAGAAGTAATGCGCGTGTGATGTAAGCGACGACGCCCGGCATGACCGGGCGTCGATCGTCTGAGCGCTGTCTAACTCGCCTAAACCGCCTCTTCCACTCGATAGCCCGCCGGCACGTCGAGCCCGAGATGCCCGCGCAAGGTAGTCCCTTCGTAAGCGCGCCGGAAGATTCCGCGCTTTTGCAGAATGGGCACGACGCCATCGACGAAGGCTTCGAGCCCGCCCGGCAACGCGTCGGGCATGAGGTTGAAGCCATCGGCGGCGCCGTTCTCGAACCAGTGCGCGATGTCCTCGGCAACCTGTTCGGGCGTGCCGACGATCACGCGATGCCCCCCGCCGCCCGCCAACGCGCGGATGAGTTCGCGCACCGTATAGCCATGCGCGCGCGCCTGCGCGATGGTCGCGTGGAAGAACGTGTGATTACCGTTGCCGTTGTTGGGCAGCGTGAGATTCTCGGGAAGATGCTCGTCGAGCGAGAGCGAATCGGCCGGAATGCCGAGCGTGCCGGCAATCCGGTTCAGGCTGTAGCGCCATGGAATGAGATCGACGAGTTCATCGCGACGGCGGATGGCTTCGGCCTGCGTCGCGCCGATGATCGTCGTGAGACCCGCGAGCACTTTCACCGCATGCGGCCCGCGTCCGTAGCGCGCCGCACGCACGTTCAGATCCTCGCGATACGCCTTCGATTCGTCGAATGATTGCGACGCCGAGAACACCGCTTCCGCATGACGCGCCGCGAGATCACGCCCGTCGCCGGATGCGCCCGCCTGCACGAGCACCGGATGCCCTTGCTTCGAGCGCGGCAGATTGAGCGCGCCTTGCACCGCGAAGAAGCGTCCGCGATGCGCGGCGGGATGCAGCTTGCCGAGATCGACGAACTGGCCGGTCCCTTTGTCGGCAACGAGCGCATCGTCCTCCCAGCAATTCCACAACGTCTTCACGAGCGTGGCGAACTCTTCCGCACGCGCATAGCGTTCGGCGTGATCCGGGACGGCTTCCAGCCCAAAGTTGCGTGCCGAAGGCAGATCGGCCGTCGTTACCATGTTCCAGCCCGCGCGGCCGCCGCTGATCAGATCGAGCGTGGCGAAGCGCCGCGCAAGGTTGAACGGCTCGTTGTAACTCGTGGATGCCGTCGCGATCAGCCCGATATGCTTCGTCGCGGCCGCGACGCTCGCGAGCAGCAGCGTGGGTTCGAGCGCCGTGATCGGGCGCATGTCGAGTTGGTCGGTGATCGCGGCGCTATCGGCGAGGAAGATCGCGTCGAGACAGCCACGCTCCGCGATCTGCGCGAGACGCACGTAATGATCGATATCGATGAAGGCGCGCGGATCGGCGTCGGCCAGACGCCATGCGGAAGGCACGAAGCCGGAATGAAGCGCGTTGATGTTCAGATGCAACTGGCGCGGGGCTTCGCCGCTCATGGGTGACACTCCGGGAAAAGTCGGACCTTCGATTGTCCGATGCGAACCGGGTGCCGCGCCACGAACAATTTCGTGGATTCATATTCGCTGGGGCGCTAAGGGACTAGCGGCATTTATCGATAGCTCGCGCCGACGTGCGGCGCCTGCAGATAGGCGCCGTTGCCAAACAGCTTCTCGCGCAGGGTGCCTTCTGCATATTCGGTCTTGTATGCACCGCGCCTTTGCAGCTCGGGCACGAGATATTGGACGATATCGTGGAACGTGCGCGGCGACTCTACCCACGCGAGATTGAAGCCGTCGATATCCGTTTCTTCCACGAGCGCCTGCAATTCGTCGGCAACCTGAGCCGCATCGCCGACCACGACCGCGCCGCGTCCGCCGATCGTCACGAATTCCACCGCATCGCGCACGGTCCACACGCGTTCCGGGTCCAGCTTGCTGAACGATGCAAGTGCGGACTGGCCGGCATCGGTATCGACGTAAGCGAGGGTATCGTCGGGCTTATAGCGCGAAAGATCGATGCCCGTCCAGCCGGATAACAACGCCAGGGCACCTTCGTAACTCGCGCGCGCCTGATACGCGGCATAGCGTGCCTGCGCGCGTTCGGCGGTTTCATCGACGATCACGGTCAGCATGGCGAACAGCAATGCGCTGTCCGGTGCGCGGCCCGCCTCCGTGAGCGCGCTGCGGATGGACTGCGCCGACTTGCGCAAGCCATTGCGCGTGGGCGCGCCGAGAAAGATGCATTCCGCATGCTTGGCCGCGAATGCCGTGCCGCGCGTCGATCCGCCCGCCTGGAACAGAAGCGGCGTGCGCTGCGGCGAAGGCTCGCACTGAAAAATGCCTTCGCTTTCGAAGTAGCGGCCCTTGTGTGTGATCTTGCGCACGCGCGCGGGGTCGGCGTAGATGCCGCGTTCGGCATCGCGCAACAATGCGCCTTCTTGCCAGCTTCCTTCCCAAAGTTTGTAGCAAACTTCGAGAAACTCATCGGCGCGATCGTAGCGTTCGTCATGGGCGCGCAGTTCCGTCTGCCCGAGACTCAACGCGCCGCTTTGCAGATACGACGTCACCACGTTCCATGCGACGCGTCCCCGGCTCAACTGATCGAGCGTCGTGAAGCGCCGCGCCAGCAGATACGGCGCTTCATAAGCCACCGATACCGTCACGCCGAAGCCCAAGTGCTTGGTCGCGTGCGCCATCAAGGGAATCAGCGGCACGGGGTCGTTCATCGGCACCTGGGCGGCGGTGCGCAACGCGGCGGCGGGACTGTCGCCGTAGACATCGTAGATGCCGGTGACATCGCCGAGAAAGAGGCCGTCGAAACAGCCCTCTTCCAGCACCTTTGCAAGCTCGACCCAATAGCGGGTGTCGAGATAGCCGACTGAATCGTCTGCAGGCGCTGTCCACTGACCGGGCGCGAGATGCCCCACGCAATTCATCATGAAGGCATTGAACCGGATCTGGCGAGGCATAATCGACTTGGCTGGACGCGTGAAAACCTTCGAGTCTAGTCATTTGATCGCGCTTGGAGAAAGGCCGTATCGTCATGCGCTTATTACCGTCGGAAGAATATGCAAAGCGCGGATGCATCTATAAGCGGCATCCATGAGGCTGGCGCGCCGTCTTGCTCCGACGAACCCGCGCATTTCAGATTCGCACGCTATTTGTCTTCCCGCCCGCGCGCCAGCGGCATGTCGCCCTTTCGCTATACATACGTATAAATGCCGAAGGTGTTTGCAGAAGCCATGATGTCGTCAGATTGACACCGGCCCGTCAGGCGTTTCCAAGAAGCGAACGCCCCGGCCCGATGACGTGGCCCGTGATTCGCCATGCGCGGATCACGGTTCGATGAACCGCGCCAAGGTCCGCCGGGCTAGCGCGCAGCCTTGGTGGATGCTCCGATGAATCTCGACGCTCTCGACCTTTCGCGCCTTCAGTTCGCCTTCACGGTCTCGTTTCACATCATTTTTCCGGCATTGAGCATCGGGCTTGCGAGTTTCATCGCCGTGCTCGAAGGCTGCTATCTCAAGACCGGCAAGCCGCATTACAAAGTGCTTTGTCTCTACTGGTCGCGCATCTTCGCCGTGGGCTTCGGCATGGGCGTGGTGTCGGGCGTGGTCATGGCCTATGAGTTCGGCACCAACTGGTCGGGCTTCGCACGCTTTGCCGGACCCATCACCGGTCCCTTGCTCACCTATGAAGTCATGACCGCCTTCTTTCTCGAAGCGGGCTTTCTAGGCATCATGCTGTTCGGCTGGGAGAAGGTCGGCCCGAAAGCGCATTTCGGCGCGACAATTATGGTGGCGATCGGCACGCTGATCTCCACGTTCTGGATTCTCTCGTCCAATAGCTGGATGCAGACGCCGCAAGGCTTCAGGATCGAGAACGGACACGTGGTTCCGGTCGACTGGTTCGCCATCGTGTTCAACCCGTCGTTCCCGTATCGGCTCGCGCATATGACGCTTGCGGCGTTCATCGTCGCCGCGCTCGTGGTTCTGGCAACGGGCGCATGGCATCTGCTGCGCGGCAGGCGCGACGCGGAAACGCGAACCATGGTGTCGATGGCGCTCTGGCTGCTGCTCGTGCTCGCGCCGGTTCAGGCGCTCGTGGGCGACCAGCACGGTCTCAACACGCGGCGCTATCAGCCTGCGAAGATCGCGGCGATAGAAGGCCTTTGGCAAACCGAGAAAGGCGGCACGGCGCTCAATCTCATCGGCTTTCCCGATATGAACGCGGAAGTCACGCGTCACGCGATCCAGATCCCGCATCTCGGCAGCTTGATTCTCACGCATAGCTGGGACGGCGAGATTCGCGGGCTCAAGGACTTTCCCAAAGCGGACCGGCCGAATTCGTCGCTGATCTTCTGGACCTTCCGCGTGATGGCCGGTCTCGGCATGCTGATGATTCTCGTCGCCGTGACGGGTAATCTGCTCAGGCGCGGCGGACGCTTATTCGAAGCGCGCTGGTTCCAGTGGACCGCCGTCCTGATGGGCCCGACTGGTTTCATCTCGCTGCTCGCCGGATGGATCACGACGGAAGCGGGCCGCCAGCCCTGGGTGGTCTATGGCGTGTTGCGCACCTCCGATGCAGTCTCGCCCATCACACAGGCTTCCGCCGGGCTTTCCCTGCTGCTGTTCGTGCTGGTGTATTGCCTCGTCTTCGGCATCGGGCTCTACTACATCTTCCGCATGATCGGCCAGGGACCGCAAGGAACGCCGCCGCTGCCTGCCGACGCCACGCGCGATCCCACCGAAGCCACGGGCCGCCGCCCCTTCTCCGCCGTCTCGCGCTAACCGTGCGGCACGCCAAATCACGTGAGGTGACGAAATGGATCTGACAATCGTTTGGGCTGCGATCATCGCCGCAGGCATCTTCATCTACGTGGCGCTCGATGGCTTCGACCTCGGCGTCGGCATGATCTTCCCGTTCTTTCCCGACGATGCCGAACGCGACCTGATGATGCACAGCATCGCGCCGATATGGGACGGCAACGAAACCTGGCTCGTGCTCGGCGGCGCCGCGTTGTTCGCGGCCTTTCCGCTTGCGTATTCGATCGCGCTGTCGGGGCTTTACCTGCCGATCATCTTCATGCTGGTGTGTCTGATCTTTCGGGGCGTGAGCTTCGAAGTGCGCGCCAAGGCAACGCGCACGAAAAATATCTGGAACCTGTTCTTCATCTGCGGCTCGGCTGGCGCGAGCTTTTTTCAGGGCGTGATTCTGGGTGCCTATCTGCACGGCATACCCGTGAGCCAGAACGCATTCTCGGGCGACCCGTTCTTCTGGATCGCACCTTTTCCGTTTCTCACAGGGCTTGGTCTCACATGCACCTATGCGCTGCTGGGCGCGGGTTATCTCGTCCTCAAGACGGATGGCGATCTGCAACGACGCATGCGCGCGCTCATCCTTCCGCTCACGGCCGTGCTGCTTGCGTTCATCGCGGTCATATCCGTGTGGACGCCGCTCACCGATGCGCGCATCGCCGAACGCTGGTTTCATTCGTCGTTTCATCTCTGGCTGTATCTGGTGCCGGTCGCGGTGGTGCTGACGGCGGTCGCCATGTACTTCGCGATCGAGCGCGAGTCAGAGGCCGGTCCGCTCGCTATCGCGCTGCTGCTCGTGTTCCTGGGCTATATCGGGCTGCTCTTGAGCGTGTGGCCTTATGCGTTGCCGGGCAGCGTGACCTTATGGGAGGCGGCATCGCCGGAAACGAGTCAGGCGTTCACGCTCGTGGGTGCGGTCATCATCATTCCGATCATTCTGGCTTATACGACGGTGGGCTATTGGGTGTTCCGGGGCAAAGTGAAGCCCGGCTCGGCTTATCACTAATCTCGCGCGGAGGATGACGCTTATGAAACCGAGCCCGGCACTCCGCCGCTTTCTCTGGTTCGTGCTGCTCTGGTGCGTGGGTGTGGCGGGTACCGCGCTCATTACTTACCCCTTCCACTATCTTGCCGTCAAGGCGATGGGGCATTGACCGAGCCGACGTTCTCGCGCAAAGAGAGTCGACAAAACGTCCACACGCAGGCGTATTCGCGTTGCCAAAGCGGCGATCCGGGTTGCGATGCACGCCGGGCGTCTGGATTGCTGGCATCAGGAGGTTGCCGCCAAAATCTCCACGCCATCGCCATGACTACCTTGCGCCTGATTCTCGGCGATCAGTTGAACCCCGCGCATAGCTGGTTCGTCGAGCCCGACGCCACCGTGCATTACGTCATGATGGAGGTGCGTCAGGAGACGGATTACGTGCTGCATCACGCGCAGAAGATCATCGCCATCTTCGCGGCGATGCGCCGTTTTGCGGACGGTTTGCGTGAGGCTGGACAGCGCGTTCACTATCTGAAGATCGACGATACGGCCAACGAGCACTCCGTTCCCGCGAATCTGGACGCGTTGATTGCGTCGCAGGGAATCGATCGCTTCGAGTATCAGGCACCCGACGAATGGCGGCTCGATCATCAGCTCGACGCGTATGCGAAGGCGCTGCCGATCGCCACGCAAATGGTCGACAGCGAACACTTCTTCACCGGGCGCCACGAAACGAAGCAGTTCTTCGACACCCACGGCAAGGGACAATGGCTGATGGAGCGGTTCTATCGGCATATGCGTACCCAGCATGGCGTGCTGATGGAAACGGAGCATCGGCCAGCAGGCGGCCAGTGGAATTACGATCACGACAATCGCCGCGCATGGCATGGCGAGCCGCCGCCGCCCGAAGACCCTCGGCCGGTGCATGACCATTCGAAGCTATGGCGCAATATCGTCGCCGCAGGCGTGAACAGCTTCGGCAATCCGCAGGCCGCGCGTATTCGCTGGCCGCTCGATCGTGCAGAAGCGCTCCAGCATCTCGCGCGCTTCATCGAGGAAGCCTTGCCGAACTTCGGCGCATGGCAGGACGCAATGAGCACGCACGAGCCGCGTCTCTTCCACTCGCAGCTTTCGTTCGCGCTCAACACGAAGATGCTCAACCCACGCGAAGTGGTCGAAGCGGCTGAAGAGGCGTATCGCGCGCACCGTGCCGAATTGCCTTCGGTGGAAGGCTTCATTCGGCAGATCATCGGCTGGCGCGAATACATTCGCGGCGTGTACTGGGCGCAGATGCCGCGCTACGCAAGCAAGAACGTGTTCCGTCACAAGCGCGCGCTGCCGCAGTGGTTCTGGACCAGCGACACTCGCATGCGTTGCCTGAAGCATGCGGTCGGCCAGTCGCTCGAAGAGGCGCACGCGCATCATATTCAACGGCTGATGATCATCGGCAATTTTGCGTTGCTCGCGGGTCTCTCCGTCCCCGAAGTCTGTGCGTGGTATCTCGGCGTTTATATCGATGCCTTCGAATGGGTCGAGTTACCCAACACGCTAGGCATGAGCCAGTTTGCCGACGGCGGCTTGATGGCGAGCAAACCTTATGTTTCGAGCGCCGCGTACATCGACCGCATGAGCGACTACTGTAAAGGCTGCGCATACGACAGAAAAGGCCGCAACGGAGAAGACGCTTGTCCCTTCAACGCGCTCTACTGGGACTTTCTCGCGCGCAACGAGGCGACGCTCGGGCGTAATCATCGGCTTACGATGATCTACAAGCAGTTGAGCCGGATGCCCGATGAAGAACGCGCGGCCATAGCCACGAAAGCGCGTGCGCTGAAGGCGAATCTGGATTCGCTATGATGGCCCGCACGGTGTAACGTTGGCTGGCACGCAGCGCTTGAGAACTGGACTTCACTGGAGACATGACATGAAGCACTCGCCGAGATTCCGGCCTCTGATTTGCGCGACGGCCATCCTGCTCACCGGTTGCGCCACCAGCATGCAGAACGGCACGACGCATCTTAGCCCTGCACAGTGCCGCGATCTGACCGCGCTCAAGAACAATGCGCCGATCACATCCGAGCGTAATCGCAGCGAATTGGCGGCGCTGGAAACGGCGGGCTATCACCCGTCCATGTTTTTCGATCCGTATTACCCCGACGATCTGCAAGCGGCGCAACGTCAGGTGGATCGTTGGTATCAAGTGGAATGTCAGCCGATGCCGCCAAGCTGAAACGCCGCGTGCCGACTCGGGACGAGGGAACGCGCCCGATATAATCAGGTTTTGACAAACGAGGATCTCGCATGAAATTCGTCATTGCTTTGCTTGCTGCTTCGACTCTTGCATCGACTGCATTCGCTGCAAACCCGGTCGACAAGTTGCCGTCGGGTGTCGTCGTCGAACACATCAAGCAAGGAACGGGACCGCAACCTACCGCCGACGACGTCGTGCGCGTGAACTATCGCGGCACGCTCGCGAACGGCACCGAATTCGACGCGTCGGACAAGCACGGCGGCCCTGCCAGCTTCCCGCTCGGTCGCGTGATTCCCTGCTGGACGCAAGGCGTGCAGAAGATGAAAGTCGGCGGCAAGGCCAAGCTGACGTGCCCGACAGCGACCGCTTACGGCGAACGCGGTATAGGCTCGATTCCGCCGAACAGCGATCTCACGTTCGAGATCGAGTTGCTTGGCATCGGAAAGTAAGCCGTTACCAGGATCGCTCAAAGGCATGCTGCCTTGCCCGGAAGTTGTCCGGCAAGGCAGCATGCAAGGGCGCTCGCCGCACCGGTCAATCAGGCAGCCGCTTCACGCAACGGCGCCGGCGGAACAACCGTTTCGACACGACCGGTCTTTACGTCATAGACCAAACCCGACAGCACTAGATCATCCGGCAACGTCGTATTGGCCTTGAGCGCCGCGACGTCCAGCGCGACTGCCTGGTATGGCTCGGTAATGGCAAGGGCATCGAGCGCGGAAGGCTCGACGTCGAGATACTGCGCAAGCAGCGCAGGCGCATGCCGATGGCATCCGATGATCCCGCAATCCGTATGCTGAAGCAGCACGAGGTTGCGCCCGCCATTCGGGCGTCCGGCCGCACGCGCCACGACGCTCAGCACGGCCAGCGTTTCGAGCAATGATCGATTGAGACGCCCGCCCACGTTGCGGATTACCGCCGCTTCGCCTTGTTCCAGCCCAAGCACGGCGGCAGGATCGACACGCGGATCCACACAGCCAACGACAATCGTCCCCAGCGACGGCAGCATCTTCAGTTCAGGCTCGAACCGCGTTTGAACGAAGTGCGCGTTACGTTCCGCGATGAGTTGGTTGAAGTCCATGTCCTTTCTCCTGGCGATCAAGGCAAATAGCCCGATGGTTGTATTCGGTGCGCGGCGCCCGCTCAAGACAATACTTTTAGACCATGCCTTCGCGGCTTTAAAGGACCGCCACTATCTGCTCGGCTGCGGCCCGGGCGATTTGCGACGCAATGTTCGTCGTCTCACTCGATGCGAGCGGATGCGGAAATCGCTTGTACCTTAACGTTCCGCGCCGTTACGATCCATGTCGTAGTTGCCACCATTCAGGACATCACACGGCGGGACTAACCATGCATCGGATCGGTTTCATCGTGCCGCAAAGGTTTCAGATGATGAGTCTTGCGGCCTTGACGGCGTTCGAACTGGCGAACCTTCCGCCGACCGGCCCGTACTACGACATTCGTCTGTTGTCCGAACACGGTGGCTTGATCGAGTCGTCGGGTGGCATGACGCTTTCGACGGAGGCTTTCGACGACCCGGCTTTCGACACTGTCATCGTCGGGTCGATCACCGAACTCAAAATGCCTTCATTCGATGCGAATCTGATCGCGTTCGTGCAAGCGGCGGCCAAGGCATCGAGACGGATTGCTTCCATTTGCAGCGGCGCTTTCGTGCTCGCCGAAGCGGGACTGTTGGACGGACGGCGCGCGACTATGCACTGGGCGCATGCACCCGAATTCAGGGCGCGTTTTCCGGACGTGACGACGAACGAGGACCGGATCTTCATCAACGATGGCCCGGTCTGGACCTCGGCCGGCATGACCGCCGGCATCGATCTCATTCTGGCGCTGATCGACAATGACCTCGGCCCGGATGCCGCGAAGCTCGTCGCCCGGCTTCTCGTAATGCATCAGCGTCGGCTCGGCGGGCAGAAGCAGCATTCCGCGTTGCTCGAGATGACGCCTAGGTCCGATCGTATCGAGTTGGTCGTCGCGCACATTCGCCGCAATCTGCGCAATCCACTCACGGTCGAGGAACTCGCGGCGGTGGCGAACCTTAGCCCGAGGCAATTCAGCCGAGCGTTCATGGCCGAAACGGGTCAGTCGCCGGCCAAGGCCGTTGAACAGATTCGGCTGGAAGCCGCGAGATTCATGATCGAGCAAGGGCGTCACACGATCAACGTGGTCGCCGATGAAACCGGCTTCGCCGACCGCGAACGCATGCGTCGCGCGTTCTTGCGGACCTTTGGCGTACCCGCCGATGTGCTGCGCAGGAACGCACGCAGCGAACTGCGTTGAAAACTAGCTGATCGTCGCTTATGAACGACCGTTCTTTTCATGCAGGCATCGCATTGCTCGACTAATAGCAGCGACATGTGCTTTTATGTTGCGTCGCAACATTTATCGGCCTATCATGGGCCTTTGCATTGCTCGCGGTTCCACTAGCCGCGCTCGCATCGTCAAGTTGCAGTCAACAATCGACAATCGTCAGTAGGCCATCCGCCTAGTTTCCACTATCAAAGGAGCGCCTACATGGCCGCATCTACGTCCGCTTCCCCCCTTCGCGACCTCTCGACCAGCTGGCTCGAAACGCTCTCCGACGCAAGCGAAATGTTCCGCGCGACCTCGCAGGTGGTGGGACATCGCACGGTCCGCATGGCAATGGCGGGACCGTTGCCGAGCGAGCGCGATCAAACCGAATTCAGCCTGATGAGCACCGAAAAGAAAGAAGCCGCGACGGAAGCGTTGCAAGCGCTCGGCTCCGGCTGTCTCACCCTTGCCATCACCCTCGCCGCCGACACGACGCGGCTCATCTGGGAAGCCTCCTCCGCGACTATCGCGCTGGCATCCAGCCAGACTGCGTCACAATGGCTGGAGCGGCAGGCCGTTTTGCTTGGCGTCGTCAATAATGCGCCGATCAATCCGCTGCGTCTGGCCAATTCGGCCACGCACGTGATCCAGGAAACGCTTGCTCCCATTCACGACCGCGCGACAGCCAATGCCAAACGGCTAGGTGCCTTGTGAGCACCGCGACTGTCCCGTTACGGCGCCGACGTGCCGCCGCGCGCCAGTCGAAAAGCGGCGAAGCGAAGGCAGATATCGTGGTGAACCTTCAGGGCGTATCGGAAACGATGCTGTGGACGCTGTATGACCGCGCGTGCGAGGCCAGACGGCCGAACCCCGTGCTGTCCGATCCCGAGAGTTCCAGAATCTGCGCTGCGATCGATTACGACTTCGCGGGACGCTTCGGTGTCCCGGACGGCTCGTTTGCGGCACGCGCCGCCGAGATCGATCATCTGGTCTTGCGCTGGCTCGAAGATCATCCGAATGGCGTAGTCGCTTCGCTGGGCGAAGGCCTTGAAACTCAGGCACACCGTGTCGATAACGGCCGCATGAAGTGGCTCACCGTCGACCTTCCCGCTGCCATCGCGTTTCGGGAGAATTTTTTGCAGCCATCGAAGCGCTTTCGTCACATTGCGGCGAGCGCGCTCGATCCGCTGTGGGCAAAAGAGATCGATTCGGACGGCGATGTGCTGGTCGTCGCTCAAGGCTTGCTGATGTACCTCGACCCGGCGGCGGTGAAGCGCCTGTTCAACGATATCGCCGCGCGCTTTCCCAAAGCCCAGATGATCTTCGATGTCATACCGCAATGGTTTTCGTCGCTGACCATGTGGGGTGTGATGAAAACGCCGTACTATCGCTTACCGCCAATGCCGTGGGGCATCGATACCAACGACATCGAAGCTTGTCTGCGCGCGTGGTCACCGGGCATCGAATCGGTGAGCTTGCTCGAATACCGCGCGCCGCGTGGCTGGCCGAGGCTCGCGGACAACTTGATCCGCATGCATCCGGGCAGCGAAAAGTATCTGCCGTGTCTGGTGCATGTGACGCTGGGTCGGTAGG
Organism: Caballeronia sp. GAWG1-1; assembly: GCF_023631465.1. Taxonomy (NCBI): domain Bacteria; kingdom Pseudomonadati; phylum Pseudomonadota; class Betaproteobacteria; order Burkholderiales; family Burkholderiaceae; genus Caballeronia; species Caballeronia sp. GAWG1-1. Next base: position 258,211 of record NZ_JALQDB010000037.1, on the reverse strand, counting down.
ATTATTTCACTTTCGCTTCGCTTCGGCGTGCAAGTCGCGGGGCGCATGACTCGACACCTGAGTCGTTTTGCCAGTTCCAAACGCCTTCCCAGGCAAGCCATCCTCCGTCTACCGGTACTTCCTGTGCGCGTCTCCAGGGGTGCTGTCGCAGTCCGCGCTGGCAATCGAACGAACCTCCCTCGCTCGTCTACCGCTTGGCCTGCAAGCCACGCAAGCCCTACCGCAAGTCCAACGCGTTCCCCATCTAGACCGCCTTTTTGACATTCGGAACGATTCATGCTGATTGTTAAGGATCACCGAGGGTCGTGGTCAGGGGATGTCTCCTGACGCGGTGATTTCGCCGGGCAGAGAGTCGACAGACCCGCCATTGCGCGCCGCCCGTGGCAGGCCCGTCGCGGGTGCTTTTTGGCTTTTGCCGAATACCTCAGGCGCCTTGCCATTGCGCTTGCAACAGACCTTCAACTGGAATCAAGGGACGACATGAACTACAAACCCATGCCTTCGGGTAATGCAAAGCAGCACCCCGCCGATAAAACCGATTCGCTGACTGACGACGAAGTCCAGGAAAAACTGGATAACGGCGACAGTGAGAAGATCGACTCGGTGCTCGACGATCTGGATGTCACGGACAGCCCGGAGGACAAGGATCAGGCAGACAAGCCGGCTACCTAAAATACGACGTGGTAGAGCACGAGAGGCGCTCATTGAAACGCGGGCACTCGATGTCGCGAATTGTGCGGCCTTGAGCGTTGCCAAGCGTAATGCACCGGACCAAGCCGAAAATCGAGCGCAAACCGCTTGGCGGCAGCTTTGTCTTCGTGGCGGTGAGGCTTCGATGGCGTATCGAACCATCATTCGCCCCCGGTGCTCAACCAGCTCGTGCAAATAATCCCTCGCAGCCGGCGCAGAGCGCGCAAACTGCGTGTCTGCGGAAACGTTCTGCGAGCAGCGATCATGCACTCACCCATACATGGCCCACGACCTTTCGTCGAACAAAACCGGGGACTCGACCCGCGCCGGGACGATCTGTTCTTCGCGGCCGCCACCACCACGCGCACGCCCATGCTGGTGGCGGACGCGCGCCTTCCCGACTACCCGATCATTTTTGCCAACGATGCCTTTCGCAAGCTCACGGGTTACACCGACGCCGAGATCTACGGCCGCAATTGCAGGTTTCTACAAGGTCCGGACACCGACCTGACGGCGCTTGCCGATCTCCGCGTCGCGCTGAAGGAAGGCAGAGAGTTTGCCGCCGAAATCCTGAATTATCGAAAGGACAAGACGACATTCTGGAACGAGCTTTTCATTGCGCCCATCTTCACCGAAGAGAACGAACTCGTGTACTTCTTCGCGTCCCAGGTCGATGTGAGCCGCAGGCACGAAGCCGAAGAAGGTCTGCATCAGGCGCGGAAAATGGAAGCGCTCGGTCAACTGGCCGGCGGCGTGGCGCACGATTTCAATAACCTGCTGCAAGTCATGGTCGGTTATGTCGATCTGCTCGACCTCAGCGTCAAGACCGATGCACGCGACGAAACCATCCTGAAGAACATCGCCAAGATTCGCGGCGCGGTCAAAACGGCGTCGTCGCTCACACAGCAAATGCTGTTGTTCGCGCGCAAGCAGGTGCTGGTCGGGCGCACGGTGAACCTGAACGGCATCTGCGACGACTTGTTGGAACTCGCGCGTCACACGCTCGGCGACACCATTTCAATCCGCACGGAATTTGCCAGTGACTTGCGCAATTGCCAACTGGACGTCGGGCAACTCGAAATGGCCATGCTCAATATCATCCTGAATGCGCGCGACGCATTGAGCGGCCAAACCGACGCGCAAGTGCTCCTGCGCACGGATAACTTCGAACTGACGAAGGCCAATTCAACAGGCCTCGTCGATTTACCCGAAGGACGCTACGTCACGCTATCCATCACCGACAACGGCACGGGCATGACGCCGGAAGTCGCCGGCAAGGTGCTGACGCCGTTCTTTACCACCAAGGGCCGTGGCAAGGGCACGGGGCTTGGCTTGAGCATGGTGGCTTCGTTCGCGCGTCAGACAGGCGGCGCGCTCACCATATCGTCCGACTACGGCGTCGGCTCGACGCTCACGTTCTATTTCCCCTCGGTGGATGTGGCCGAGGAGGCGTCGCAAGATACCTCGCACGTGATCAGCCAAAGGGGAACCGAGAAAGTGCTGATCGTGGATGACCGGCGCGACGTGGGCGAAGTCGCGCAAGCCATGCTCGACGAAATGGGCTATTCGACGAAGCTCGCGCTCAACGCAGCGGACGCGCTGGCCATTCTCGCATCCGACGAAGCATTCGATTTGCTCTTCACGGACTTCGTGATGCCGGGTGCGTTGACCGGCGCGGGACTCGCGCGCGAAGCCAAGCGTCTGAAGCCCGAACTGCGTGTACTGGTGGCGACGGGCTACGCCGAAACCATCGAGGATATCGCCGATGCAAATGGCGTGCGCTTCAAGGTCATCCACAAGCCTTATCGTCAGGCCGATCTTGCACGCGAAGTACGCCTGGTGCTGGACGACCCGCGCTGGCGATAACGTCGCCGTGCCAATCCGCTAAAACCGTTCGATCCTGCACGACCCTCTCCCACTTCAGATGCGACGCTCACGTCATGGCAGCAACGCTATCAACGTCCGGGAGTCGTCATGGCAGATCATCGGAAAGTGCAAGGCATCGAGCTCTACGACAGCCCGGCAGGCGGCTGGGGCGCGCTCAACGCCACCGCGCGCGCCGTGCGGCAGCAAATGGACGCCTTCAAGGCGCCGCTCACGCTCTTGCGCACCAATCAGCCCGACGGCTTCGACTGCCCCGGCTGCGCGTGGCCGGATAAGGAGCATCGCTCGACATTCCAGTTCTGCGAGAACGGCGCCAAGGCCGTGACTTGGGAAGCCACCAAGAAGCGCGTCCCGCCTGAATTCTTCGCCAGACACACCGTCACGTCTTTGCTCGAATGGTCCGACTACGACCTCGAAAACGAAGGCCGCCTGACGCATCCGATGGCCTACAACAAGACCACGGACAAATACGAGGCCATCGAATGGGACGCCGCGTTCAAGCGCATCGGCGAAGTCATGCGTTCGCTCGCCTCGCCGGATGAAGCCGAGTTCTACACGTCGGGGCGCGCATCGAACGAAGCCGCCTTTCTGTATCAGCTTTTCGCACGCGAATATGGCAGCAACAACTTCCCCGACTGCTCGAACATGTGCCACGAAGCGACGAGCGTCGGCTTGCCGCAATCGATCGGCATCGGCAAGGGAACGGTCTCGCTCGAAGACTTCGATCATTGCGAACTGCTCATCGCGATGGGACACAATCCCGGCACGAACCATCCTCGCATGATGGGTACGCTGTGGGAAATGGCGCGGCGCGGCGTGCCCATCATCGTGTTCAATCCGTTGCGCGAGCGCGCGCTGGAACGTTTCGCCGATCCCCAAGACGCCGTCGAAATGGCCACCATGCGTTCGACGGACATCGCCTCTTCGTACTATCAGGTGAAAGTGGGCGGAGATGCGGCGGCGCTCAAGGGCATTCAGAAGGCAATCATCGCGCTCGACGACGCCGTCGATGCCGATGGCACCGTCATCGACCATGAGTTCATCCGAGGCCACACGAACGGCTACGAAGCCTTCGTCGCCGATCTGCACGCCACCGAATGGGCCGATATCGAGAAAGCCAGCGGTCTCACGCGCGACGAACTCGAACTCGTCGCGCGCGCCTACGTAAAGTCGAACGCGACCATCGTCACGTATGGCATGGGAATTACGCAGCACAGCAAGGGCACGGCCAACGTGCATCAGATCGCCAATCTGCTGTTCATGCGCGGCAACTTCGGCAAGCCGGGCGCGGGCATCTGTCCGTTGCGCGGACATTCGAACGTGCAGGGCAATCGCACGGTCGGCATCACCGAAAAGCCGCCCGCCGACATGCTCACGCGCATGGAAGCGACTTACGGCTTCGTGCCGCCCAAGGCGCATGGGCACGACGCCGTGCGCGCGATTCAGGCCATTCTCGATGGCAAATCTAAGGCGCTGTTTTGTCTGGGCGGCAATTTCTCGGTCGCCCTGCCCGACTCGACCAAATGCTTCGCCGCCATGCGCAAGCTCGATCTTGCCGTGCACATCAACACCAAGCTCAATCGCAATCACCTTCTCACGGGCAAGGAATCGTTCATCTTCCCTTGTCTCGGGCGCACGGAGATGGACGAGCAGGCGAGCGGCGCGCAAGCCGTGACCGTCGAGGATTCGATGTCGATGGTGCATGCCTCGCGCGGCAAGCTGCCGCCCGCGTCGCCTTCGTTGCGCTCGGAGCCTGCGATCATCGCGGGCATTGCGCAGGCGACGCTCTTGCATAGCAAAGTGCGCTGGCTCGACATGATTGCCGACTACGACCGCATCCGCGATGGCATCGAAGCCGTATTCTCAGGCTTCGAGCGCTTCAACGAGCGGATTCGCATACCGGGCGGTTTCCGCCTGCCCTTGCCGCCGACCGAACGCGTATGGACGACGCCATCGGGCAAAGCGGAGTTCATCACGTTTGGCGGACTGAACGAAGAGAACGCGCTCGAAGCCGACGACGTGCTCAAGCTCACGACCTTGCGCAGCCACGACCAATACAACACGACGATCTACGGACTCGACGACCGCTATCGCGGCGTGTTCGGCCGTCGCGATGTGATCTTCATGAACGAAGCGGACATGGCCGTGCAGCAGCTCGAACATGGAGATGTCGTCGATGTCGAAACGGCCCTGCCTGGCCATGCCAACGATGGCACGCAGAAGCTCGCGGGCTTCACGGTCATCGCGTACAAGATCGCTCGCGGCTCCATCGGGGCTTATTATCCCGAGGCGAACGTGCTGGTGCCGCTCGACTACATCGACAAGGAAAGCGGCACACCATCGTACAAGTCGGTGCCTGTGCGCATAGCGAAAGCAGCGGCCGCCTAATCCGATGCCTGCGTCCCGAAGCCCGCCGACAAGCCGCTCGCCCGCAGCACGCGCGCCTGCACCGCGCGCTCGACGACACTCTTGCCGCCCGCGCTCGCGATCGTGAGAAAACGCCGCGCCCGAGTAATGCCGGTATAGACCAGCTCGCGCGTCAGCACGGGGCTCAAGCGCTCGGGCAGCACGAGCGCCGCATGCGTGAACTCGGAGCCTTGCGACTTGTGCACCGTGAGCGCGAAGACGGTCTCCACGGCTTGCAGACGGCTTGGCAGCACCCAGCGAATGCGTTCGCTGCCATCGCCCGCGGCGAAGGCTACGCGCAGGCTCCAGGTGCCATCGTGCACCGGCAAGGCAAGCGTGATGCCGATATCGCCGTTCATGAGCCCAAGCTCGTAATCGTTGCGCGTCACGAGCACCGGGCGGCCGAGATACCACTCCGCGTTCGCGGCAATCAAGCCTTCCTCGTGCAGCATGCGTGCAATGCGCTTGTTCAGCCCTTCCACGCCCCACGCGCCGCGACGCAGCGCGCACAGCAACTGAAACGCGTCGTGAGCGTGAAGCACCGCGCGCGCCCATGCGTCGAAGGCGGCGGCGGCGGCGTCGTGGGCGGGCTGCCGCTCGCGCATCGTTTGCAGATAATGCCGATAACCCTGACGCTCCGATACTTCGCTGGCGTGCCCCGCCGTGCCTTCCACGGCGAGCGCCTTCAGCACCGCGTCGCTATCCGGCGGACATTCGACGAAGGCGAGATCGTCGTGGCCATGCGACCAGACTTTCTGGACTTCGAGCGCATCGCCCTTGTTGACCGCATCGGCGAGTTGCCCGATACCGCTCGCCGCCGAGAAGCGATGACTCACCCGCAGCATCGCGATGGACTGGTCGAGCGCGCTGCCGTTCGCATCGATGTATTCGCCGTCTAAATGCTCGCCCGTCGCCGCTTCGATCCACGCTTGCGTTGCGGGCGTGTAATGCGCCTTCGATGCGCGTCTGCACAATTCGCCGAGTACCGCGCCCGCTTCGACGGACGCAAGCTGGTCCTTGTCGCCGAGCAGGATCAGGCGCGCGTCCGGCGGCAGCGCGGCGAGCACGGCGTTCATCATCTCCAGATCGACCATGGAGGCTTCGTCGATCACGAGGACATCGAGCGACAGCAAATTCTCCGCATGATGCCGAAAGCGCCGCGAATCCGGCACCGTTCCGAGCAAGCGATGCAACGTGGTCACGGCGACGGGGATCGCCGCGCGGATGTCGGCGCCGTTCGCGAAGGCATCGAGCGGCAGTCGCGCGACCGCGCCCGCGATCGATTCGTTCAGACGCGCGGCGGCCTTCCCCGTTGGTGCGGCGAGGCGGATGCGCAACGCGCGCGCGTCGCCGCCCGTGGCAAGCGCCTGTGCCTGCAATAACGCCAGTAGCTTGACGACGGTCGTGGTCTTGCCCGTGCCCGGCCCGCCCGTTACGATGCTGAAGGCGCTTCTGGCGGCGAGCGCGCAGGCGATCTTCTGCCAGTCGGTCGCCGCCGATGCGGAGGAAAACAGCGTGTCGAGCGCGGCACGCAACGCGGCTGCATCGGGCGCGTTCGCGGAGGCATCGAGCCGTTTCCGAATGGCGCGGCACACGTCCTGTTCGTAGCGCCAGTAGCGCCGCAGATAAAGCCGCGTGCCGGTGAACACGAGCGGCGTCGCACCCGCGCCATGGCCGACGAGCGCGGCATGCGTCAGCGCTTCCTGCCAGCGCGCGAGTGTCACGCCTTCGAGCACTTTGGATGGCAGCAGGTCTTTTTCCTCGTCGTCGCTCGCGTCCGGGTCGAGATGGCCATCGGGCGGCAACGAGAGCACGAAGCCGGGATCGGCCAGCGTCGCGGCGAGATCGAGGCAGGCGTGTCCGCGTCCGAGTTGATGGCTCGCCAAAGCCGCCGCGAGGATCAGCAGACCGTGCGCGTCGGCGGCTTCGCGGGCGAGGAAACGGGCGAATGCGGCATCGACTTCACGCAGCCATCCACGCTTTACCCAGGCATCGAGCAGATGCGCGGTGTCTTCGGTCGTATCGAAGACGGATTGCGTGGGTTCGCTCTCTTCGAAGGAAAATTCGGCTTGCGTGCCGGACGGCAAAAGGCTCATTCCCACTCCGTTTCTGCGATGACAGCGCGGGCCTCGCCCATGAACAACGCGTCGAGTTGCTCGATCAGCGCGCGTGGCGGACGTTCGGCGTAGAGACCTTGAGTCGGGGCGTCGAGGCCGCGCACGAAGAGATAAACCGCGCCGCCGATATGCTCGTCGTAGTCGTAATCCGGCTGACGCGCCTTGAGCAGCCGATGCAACGCAAGCGTGTAAAGCACGAACTGCAGGTCGTACCGCGAGCGCAGCATCTGCGCGCGAATGCGCTCGGTCGTGTAGGCCGAATCGTCCGAACCGAGCCAGTTCGACTTATAGTCCGCCACGTAATAGCGCCCTTCGTGCTCGAACACGAGGTCCATGAAGCCCTTCAGCATGCCGTTGAGTTGCGCGTGTTCGAGCGTGGGCCGCGCGGCACCGCCGGCCGTATGCGCGCACACGAGCCGGTCGACGGCGGTCGTGTCGACGTGCCGGGCCTCGAACCAGAACTCCATTTCGGCTAGCGACGTGTCGAGGTCCGCCAGCGCAATGGCAGTCGCGCGCATGCCGTGCGCGGCCTTCACGACGAAACGCGTCGATACGATCTTCAAGATCCACGCGGTGAGCGGCGCGATCCAGCGCTCCCAGCCACGCACGGCGCAGCGCCGCGCGACGAGTTCGCGTAACGCGGCGGGGTCGTCGGCGGTGTGTTGGAAGCCTTGTTGCGCGGCCCATTCCAGCAAGTCGTGCAAGAAGCTGCCTTGCTCCGAGCCACGCGGAAAGTCATGCAGCGTGCGTCCGGACGATGACACCGCGCGCGGTGCATCGGCGTCTTCTTCCTGCGACGCTTCGCTTTGCGCATCGCGCGTTTCGATGAAGACGTCTTCGACCGGCGTATCCGGCGCGGCATGCGTGCCGCCCGACGTCTTGAGACTCGAATAGCTCGCTATCCACCAGGCTTCGCGCACCACGCGCACCGACTTGCGGGCGTCGCTGGCGAGCGCGGTTTCGGCACGCGCGGCAAGGCGCTCGGCGCGAGCCTCGGGTGCGGGCAAAACCGCGATATTCGCCGATGCCCCGAACACATCGCTCAGCCGGTCGAATAATTCGGCCGGGACGACAGGCTCCCGCCCGCCCGTCAAATAACCGATGGCGCTGCGTTCGAGCGCTTCGAGCGGCGCCATGCCGATCCACGTCGCATAGCGCGCGCGCGTCAGCGCCACGTAGAACTTGCGCAGGTCTTCCCCGAGGCGTTCGTCGTCGGCCTTGACGAGGATGTCTTCGTCGCCGTCGAGCGTAACGTTGAGCTCGCCGGTTTCATCGTGCCATTTCAAGGGCAGATCCTTCGGCGTCACCGCACGATGCGCGCACGCAAAAGGCAGAAACACGAGCGGATACTCCAGCCCCTTCGACTTGTGGATGGTCACCACCTTGACGAGATCGCCGTCGCTTTCCAGACGCATCTGGCGCGCATCGCCGCCGCTGCCTTCGAGCGCCGCCTCGTGTTCTTCCACCAGATGCCGGATCAACCCGTGCTCGCCTTCGATCAGCACGCTTGCCTGTTGCAGCAGTTCGGCCAGATGCAGCAGGTCGGTCAGCACGCGCTCGCCGTTGCCGGCTTGCAGTTCGAAAAGACGCGCGGGCACGTCGAAGTCGTTGAGAAGGCGCCGCAGCATCGGCAAGACGCCCTGACGCCGCCAGCTTTCGCGATAGCCGCGAAATTGCAGCACGCACGCTTCCCATTGCGTTTCGTTGCTGAAGAGCGCGTCGAGTTCGCCGAAGTCGAGTCCGAGCGTCGGCGTGGAAAGCGCGGCGCGCACGAGCCGTCCGTCTTCCGGTTCCGCGCAGGCGGCAAGCCAATGCACGAGTTCGCCCGCCTGGTCACTCGCGAATACCGAGTCCTTGTCCGACAGATACACCGAACGCACGCCGCGCGCGCGCAACTCCCGCCGGATGGCTTCGGCTTCGGTGCGGTTGTTGACGAGCACGGCGAGATCGGCGGGAGAGAGCGAACGGCGGCCACGCGATCCCTCGAAGCCCGCTTCGCCGCGCTGCCCAAGGTTGAGCAGACGCACGATTTCGCTTGCGCAGCCCGGCGCCATCCGCTGAATGTAGGCGGTCTTGCTCGTCGGCTTGCCGTCGTCGCTGGGCGGCAGGCACCAGACGGTGAGCGCGCGTGGCGTTTCGCCATCGATGACGAACGCATCGTCGCGGCCTTGCGCGCTCACGTTGATGAACGGCACCGGGTTGTCGTCGCCGCTGCGAAACAGGAACGCGCCTTCGCCATCCGCGCGCGCTTCGGCCATGTCGAAGCAATGGTTGGCGGCATCGACCATGGCGGCCGTCGAGCGGAAGTTCTTCGCGAGCGTGAAGAGTTGCGTGCCCGGCGCGCGGCGCGCGGCGAGATACGTGTAGATGTCCGCGCCGCGGAAAGCGTAGATGGCCTGCTTCGGGTCGCCGATCATGATGAGCGCCTGTCCCGCGTCTTGCGCGTGATAGACGGCATCGAAGATACGGTACTGGACGGGATCGGTATCCTGGAACTCGTCGATCAGCGCGACCGGAAACTGATGACGAATGACTTCGGCTAGACGCGCGCCGTTCGCGCCATGCAACGCGGCATCGAGCCGCGCGAGCAGATCGTCGAAGCCCATTTGCGCGCGCCGTGCCTGTTCGCCCGCAAAGCGCTCCGCGACCCAACGCGCCGCGTGCGTGAGAATCTCGGTGCGGCTCGCTTCGAGTGCGATGAGATCGGCCTGCAAGGTCAGCATGGCTTCGAAGGCTTCATGCGACGGCGGCTCGCCTTCGCAATGCTCCGCGAGCGCGGTGGGCGTAAGCCGCGACCACGCGGTGCTCGTCAGATCGGGCATGAGCGCGTGCGGGTCGTGCGCCCATTCGACGAGCGTCCTGAGCCAGCGGTCGCAATCGCTTTTGCCGTAACTGCGCGGCTTGAACCGCTTGGCAAGCCGCGCCTGATCGATCAACTCGCCCATGATCTCGGGCCACGTCTTCCACGGCTCCTTGATCTGCGCGAGACGCAAGGCGCGTGCATCGAGCACATCGGCGGGAGCTTGCGCATCGGGCAAACGCTCGGCTAGGTCAATGAGATTGCGCAGCGTCTTTTGCAGCTCGCGCGGACCGGATACCCACGTGGCCACCGTTTCCGCGCGGCGTTCGTCGAGCGGCGCTAAAAACGTGCGCCAGTAATCTCGTACGACTTGCGCCAGCAGATCGCTTTGATCGGTTTCGAGCGTCTGGTCGAAGAGGCTGTCGCTATCGAACGCATGCTCGCGCAGCATGCGGTTGCACCAAGCGTGAATGGTCGACACCGCCGCCTCGTCCATCCATTCGGCCGCGAGTTGGAGCCGGCGCGCGCAGGCAGGCCACGCTTCGGGCTCGTATTCTTGGCGCAATGCGTGCAGCAGGTCTTCGTCGCCAAAGTCGAGCGCTTCGATCTCGTTTGCGTCTTGCTGGAAGTAGCGCGCCGCTTCGGTCAGCCGCGCGCGGATACGGTCGCGCAGCTCCTTGGTCGCGGCATCGGTGAAGGTGACGACGAGAATCTCGGGCGGCGTGAGCGGGCGCGCCGCGTCGTTGCCGGGATCGTGGCCGAGCACGAGCCGCACATACAGCATGGCGATGGTGAAAGTCTTGCCCGTGCCCGCGCTCGCCTCGATCAGACTGCGCCCCGCAAGCGGAAAACGCAGTGGATCGAGCGGCTGGACGGTCTGCGAATCGAATGCGTTCATGCCTTGGCAGCCTTCTCTTTCTTGACCACGGTGGAGACGAGCGGGTCGAGCAGATGCTCCGCCAGTTCCGCGAATTCGCCGCTTGCCGCGAGCGCGGCGAAGTGGGGATACGCACGCAGCAGCGAGGCATTTTTCTGCACTTCGCCCTTGTTGTAGTCGTCGCCTTCGTACTTGCGGCGCGCGGCGCCGTGCGCTTCGGCGGGCTCGATGCGATGTTTGAAAAGCCACTCGAGCGCGGATTCCAGCGCGAACGGCAGCGGCCGCGTCATGCCGCGCTCCCAGACCTGCAGAAGCGTGGTCATATGCCGCCACGCCACGCTCGCTTCGAGCGGCGCGAATTCGACGACGCCCTTCTTGCTGACGATCACGGTCGTTACCTCGCGTCCAGCGAGATTCGCCGCGAGGTGTTCCACCCATGCGCTTGTGAGCCTTGCATACCTATACGCCTTGCCCGAAACGAGTTCGCGCGTTTCCATGATGAGGCGTGCCTCGCGGCCATCGGCGTCGGCGCGCCAGTTGCCGAGCCAATCCGCGAGCGCGAGCGTCTGCGTCGCGCCTTCGGTCGTGAAGCGCACTTCGCGATCGCGCTCCATAGCCACCGGCCAGCGCTCGACCTCCTTGCGCCACGCTTCGAAGAGCTTGTCCATCGGTTCGAGCAGCTTGCCGCTCGCGATGTCGCCGAAGCCGCCCGTCGCCAGATCGCCACGGCGGCGGATCATCGCCATGCGGGTTTCGCGGGCTTCTTCCAGCGCGCCTTCTTGCAACGCGCCCGTTTCGTTCAATATCGATGCCTGCGCGCGGATCAATTCGTCCTGAAGCTTCCAGATGGCGAGCGCATCGAGCTCGAAAGGCTCGTCGTCCTCGCTCGCCATCTGCTCCACTTCGAACGACACGCGCAGACGTTGCCGGAAGAACTGGCGCACCGGATTCTTCAGAAAGTCGGCGAGTTCGCGCAGCGTGAGCGGCTCTTCGCGCACGAGCGGCGCGAGCGTTGCAAGCGGCGTGTCATCGGATTGGGCGTGCCTCGGTCGGCTTGACGCCCGCCATTCGGCCGCATAGGTAAAGAGCGGCGATGCCTCGTCGTCCGCGTTGAAGTAATCCGCGCTGAACGGTTGCAGGCGATGCTCCACGGTCAGCGCATTCACGAGCGATGCGTCTTCGTCGAAGAGACGCCAGCCTTGCGCCAGATGATCGCGCAGTTGCCCGATCAGCACCGAGGGCGGCCGCTCGCTGTTGTCGTTGATGCTGCGCCCGACCCACGAAACATACAGATGGTCGCGCGCCGACAACACCGCTTCGAGCAGCAGATAACGGTCGTCCTCGCGACGCGAGCGGTCGCCCGGCCGGTAGTAGCCGCGCATCAGGTCGAAGTCCATCGGCACGCGCGCGCGCGGATAGTCGCCGTCGTTCATGCCGAGCAGGCAGACGTGACGGAACGGAATGGCGCGCATCGGCATGAGGGTCGCGAAGGTCACCGCACCCGCGAAGAAGCGCTGCGACAGCGCGCCCTGGTCGAGTTGCGAAAGCCAGTAGTCGCCGACGACGGAAAGCGGCAATTCATCGTCGAGGCCCGCTTCGTTGCAGGTGTCGAGCCAGTCCTGCAGCACGTTGTCGAGACGCGCGAACGTGTAGGCGTCTTCGGCGTCGTCGCTCTCGAAGAACGCGACGCGCAGCGCGCGCAGGCGTTCGCACCAGACAGGCACGGTGGCCGGCTCGCGCAGACTGCGCCAGGTGTGATCGAGCGCATCCAGAAGGCGCACGAGCGGCCCGAGCAACGCGGCATCAAGGCCGCCGACTTCGCCGAACGGTTCGATGTCGTTCCACGCTTGCGCATCGCTACCGACGGCGTAGCCGAGCAGCATGCGGCGCAACCCGAACGCCCACGTATGCGGCGCGGCGCTTGCCTGATCGCGCGGCAAGCCGAGACTCGCGCGCTGTTCGGCATGCAGACCCCAGCGCACGTTGGCGCCGCGAATCCACGAACGCAGACGCGGCAAATCGCTTTCCTCCATGCCGAACCGGCGGCGCAACGCGGGCACGTCGAGCAGATCGAGCAGATCGCTCACCGCGAAGCGCGATTGCGGCAGGCCGAGCAACGCCTCGAGCGCGCCGAGCAGCGGATCGGCGGCGCGCTGTCCGCGATCGGCCACGCTGAATGGAATGTAGCGCGGATCGCTGCGCTCGAAGAGACCGAACACCGCCTGAATATGCGGCGCGTAGGTTTCGATATCCGGCACCATCACGATGATGTCGCGCGGCCTCAATTGCGGGTCCGCATTGAACGCGGCGAGCAACTGATCGTGCAGGATCTCGACCTCGCGCTGCGGGCTATGCGTGATATGAAAGCGTATCGACGTATCGAACCCCGGGTCTACTTCGGGCCAGTGGTCGCGGCTTTCCCGCACCGGCCGAAGGTCGCGGATATCGTCCTGCAACTGCTGCAGCATGGTGTCGGCTTCGCGCTCTTCGAAGAGATCGATACGCTGCCCGATACTCGCGAATTGCGGGCTATAGCTCTCGCGCGCCTCGGCGCTGTCGAATTCGTCCAGCAAGCCGATGAAGTCGCGTCCCTGCTTGCCCCACGACGCAAGCAGCGGATGCGCATGCAGATGCAACTGTTCCGGCTGCAATTCGGCGGGCGCGCCTTCGCGACGCGTCTGCCGCGCGTGCGAGGCGCGCAGCAATTCCTTGTCGGGCACGATGTCGGCCCAGTAGTGCGCGCACGGATTCGGCACGCACATGAGCACCTGCGACCAGCGCGACAACGCCGCCAGCGCTTCCAAGGACTGACGCGGCAGACTCGATATGCCGAACACCACGATGCGGCGCGGCAGGCCCGCCGGCCGCTTGCCTTCCGGCCAGCTCGATGCGCGCTGCATGAAGGCCTCGTGGACCGCCGCGCGGCCGCCGAGCGACGAGATTTCGTTGGGATTGTCCTGCGGGCTTTGTTCGACATCGCCTAGCAGCGCGCGCCAGAGCGCCGCCTGCCAGCGCTGTTCGGCGGGTAGCGCATGCGCCTGCCCGCGCGCGTCGATCACGACATCCTCGCCCGAGGCCCACTTCGCGAGCCAGTCCGCGCGATACATCTGATACTGATCGAACAGATCGGCAATGCGCTCGGCCAGTTGAAAGCGCTTGCGGCGATCGTCGTCATGACGGATGAAGCGCCGCAGCGGTTCGAATTCCTCGCGCCCGACGAGCGCGGGCACCACGCGCATGAGCCGCCAGACGACGCGCGCCTTGTCGAACGGCGAGACTTCCGCGACCGCGTCCGCGCCCAGCACCGCGCGATACGCTTGCCAGATGAAGCGCGAAGGCAGGCTGATATCGAGCGCGGCGGCGATACCGCAACCGCCCTCGCCGCTCGCGGCATCGACATGCGCGGCGAGCGCCAACTTGAGCCACTGCGCGATACCGTTGCTTTGCACGAGGATGATCTCGTTTTCCAACGGGGCGAGCGGATAGCGCTTCATCCACTCGACGAGCAGATCGCGCAGCCGCTCGGAGCGGTTGCCGTGGATGAGCATGAGCCCCGGCGACAGCGAATTCGGCTTCAAAAAAGGCTCCGTGAAGAGTTCGACGGCGACAAGACATCGATTCTAAGCGACGCGGCCAGCGGCCCGCGCGCATGGGTAACCTCCAAACCGTCGTCACGCGGCTTGCGCCCGCACAGCGCGGGCGCGTCGCTTAACCGTTATGCTTGCAAAAAAGAACGCTGTGACAACGGAGACGATATCTCATGCTGACGATCTGGGGCCGGGCCAACTCGGTCAACGTACACAAAGTGCTCTGGTGCTGCGACGAACTCGGGCTCGCTTACGAGCGCATCGACGCGGGGCTGCAATTCGGGCGCAACAACGAACCCGACTATCTCGCGATGAATCCGACCGGCCGCGTCCCCACGCTCGTCGACGACGACTTCGTGTTGTGGGAATCGAATTCCATCATTCGCTATCTCGCGATGCAGTACGGGCAGAATCAGGCGCTCTATCCGGCGGAACCGAAGGTGCGAGCGAGCGTGGACCGCTGGCTGGACTGGGCGCTTTCCACGCTGCAACCCGCCGAGCGGCCCGTGTTCTGGGGCTACGTGCGCACGCCCGCAGCCGAGCGCGACCCCGCCCAACTCGATACCGCCGCGCGCGAAGTCGAGAAACTCTGGCGCATGGTCGACGCGCATCTCGAAGGGCGCGAGTATTTCGAAGGCAGTACCTTCACACTCGCGGATATCGTCATCGCGGCGTATGCGCGGCGCTGGTTCGGAATCGCGGAACTTGCGCGTCCGACGCTGCCGGAGCTCGAACGCTGGTATGGACAACAGGCTTCGCGCGACGGCTTCCGGCGCCATGTCTCGGCGCCGCTGACCTGAACTTCCACCCGGCATTGAAGCATCGACATGACTATCGAACTACATACCTGGAATACGCCCAACGGACGCAAGATCAGCGTCGCGCTGGAAGAAATGCAACTGCCCTACTCCGTGAAAACGGTGAACATCTCGAAGGGCGAGCAACACGCGCCGGATTTTTTGCGCATCAGCCCGAACAACCGGATTCCGGCGATTATCGATCCCGACGGCCCGGACGGACAGCCGATCAGCGTGTTCGAATCCGGCGCGATTCTGCTTTATCTCGGCGAGAAGACGGGCCGGTTCTTGCCCGCGAGTCTGCGCGATCGCGTACCGGTGCTCGAATGGCTCATGTGGCAAATGGGCGGCTTCGGACCCATGCCGGGACAAGTGCATCATTTTCGCGCCGTGGAAGCGGAAGCCGACCGGCGCTATGGCCTCAAACGCTATTCGGACGAAACGCGCCGGCTCTACGGCGTGCTCGACAGGCGGCTCGCGCAAGTGGAATTCGTCGCGGGCGCGTTGTCGGTGGCGGATTTCGCCATTCTTGGCTGGGCGTGGCGGCACGAGCGTCATCAGGTTTCCCTCGACGACTATCCGAACGTCAAGCGCTGGTACGACACGCTATTCGCGCGCGAAGGCGTGAAGCGCGGCTTCGAGATCAAGCTCGACGACAATTAAGGCACATGTAATATTGGGAGCCTCGAGCAGAATAAAACAGCACGCCGCCACGGAGGAGACGACCATGACAGCCGGCCAATACGACGAAGGGCTTCCCAAGACCGCCGCCAACTACGCGGTGCTCACGCCGCTGATGTTCATCGAGCGCGCCGCGACGGTGTATCCGACGCGGCCGGCCGTCGTGCATGGCGACGTGCGCCGCAACTGGAGCGAGACTTACGCGCGCACGCGGCGGCTTGCATCGGCGCTGAGTTCGCGTGGCATCGGCTTGGGCGATACGGTCGCCGCCATGCTGCCGAACACGCCCGAAATGGTCGAAGCGCACTTTGGCGTGCCAATGACGGGCGCCGTGCTCAACACGCTGAACACGCGGCTCGATGCAGCGACGCTTGCCTTCATGCTCACGCATGGCGAGGCAAAAGCAGTGATCGTCGATCGCGAGTTTTCCGGCGTGATGCGCGAGGCGCTGAAAAGCGTGCCGCAACCCGTGCTCGTCATCGACGTGAACGATCCGCAGTACACCGGCGCGGGAGAAAGCATCGGCGAGATCGATTACGACAGCCTGCTGGCAAGCGGCGACCCCGCCTGCGAATGGTCGCCGCCATCGGACGAATGGAACGCCATCTGCCTGAATTACACCTCGGGCACGACGGGCAATCCGAAGGGCGTGGTCTATCACCATCGCGGCGCCTACACCAACGCGCTCAGCAATATCCTCGAATGGGACATGCCGAAGCACGCGGTGTACTTGTGGACGCTGCCCATGTTCCATTGCAACGGCTGGTGTTTTCCGTGGACGGTCGCGGCGCGCGCGGGCGTGAACGTGTGCCTGCGCCGTATCGATGCGAAGACGGTCTTCGATCTGATTCGCCGCGAAGGCGTCACGCATTATTGCGGCGCGCCGATCGTGCAGAACTTGCTCGTGAATGCGCCCGACGAACTGAAGACGGGCATCGCGCATAGGGTCCACGCCATGGTCGCGGGGGCCGCGCCGCCCGCCGCGATGCTCGAAGGCATGGAGCGCCTGGGCTTCGAACTCACGCATGTCTACGGGCTCACCGAAGTCTACGGTCCCGCGACCGTCTGCGCGCGGCAGGCCGAGTGGAGCGAACTCGACATCGGCGAGCGTGCGCGGCTCAATGCACGGCAAGGCGTGCGCTACCACTTGCAGGATGCGGTGAGCGTGCGCGACTCCCTCACCATGGAGCCCGTTCCCGCGGATGGCGAGACCATCGGCGAGATCATGTTTCGCGGCAACATCGCGATGAAGGGTTATCTGAAGAACGTGCCCGCCACCGAGGAAGCGTTTCGCGGCGGCTGGTTCCATACGGGCGATCTGGCGGTCGCTTATCCGGATGGCTACGTGCGTATCAAGGACCGCAGCAAGGACATCATCATCTCCGGCGGCGAGAACATATCGAGCATCGAAGTGGAAGACGTGTTGTACCGGCATCCGGCGGTGCTGGCGGTCGCCGTCGTTGCGAAGCCCGATGCGCGCTGGGGTGAAACGCCTTGCGCGTTCGTCGAATTGAAGGCGGGCGCCGAGGCCGGCGCGGAAGAACTGATCGCGCATTGCAGGACGCATCTGGCGGCCTTCAAGGTGCCGCGCGCCATCGAATTCTGCGAGTTGCCGAAGACATCGACCGGCAAGATACAGAAGTTCGAGTTGCGCAAGCGCGCGGGCTCGGTTGCGGCAATCGACGTTTGATGGAGACAACGCGATGAATGAAGCGCTCGTGATGTCCGAACCCGATGCCTACGGCGTCGAAGGTGCGGTCAGGCTCACGCTGAACCGGCCCGAAGCGTTCAACGCGCTTTCCGAAGCCATGCTCGATGCACTCGAACACGAGTTGCAGGACATCGCGCAATCGCAGGCGCGCGTGGTCGTGCTGGGCGGCGCGGGGCGTGCGTTCTGCGCCGGGCACGACTTGAAGGAGATGCGCGCGGCGCCGTCGCTCGATTACTACCGAGCGCTTTTCGAGCGCTGCTCGCGCATGATGCTGACCATTCAGCAAATGCCGCAGCCGGTAATCGCGCGCGTGCACGGCATTGCAACGGCGGCGGGTTGTCAGCTCGTTGCAATGTGCGATCTCGCGGTGGCATCGGGCGAGGCGCGCTTCGCGGTATCGGGCGTGAATCTCGGGCTATTCTGCGCGACGCCGAGCGTGGCGTTGTCGCGCAACGTGTCGCGCAAGGAAGCGTTCGAAATGCTCGTGACGGGCGATTTCATCGACGCGCACACGGCTCTGGAACGCGGGCTCGTGAATCGGGTTGCCTCACCGGATGCGCTCGATGAAGCGGTAGGCGCGCTTGCAAAGAGCATCGCGACGAAGCCACGCGCGGCGGTTGCGGCGGGAAAGCGGCTGTTTTACCGGCAGATCGAGACGGGTATCGAAGACGCGTACGCGCTTGCATCCGAGACGATGGCCTGCAACATGATGGACGGCGACGCGCTCGAAGGCACGCAGGCGTTTATCGAAAAACGTCCGGCGCGCTGGAGCAACGAGTAATGCTCAGCCCGCGTGCTCCACGGGATGCTGTTCGAGCCACGCGTTTTCCGCATCGTCGTAAAGCCGGGAGCGCGTGAGAAAGCGCAGACCCGAAGGCCGTTCCAGCGAAAACATGCCGCCGTTGCCCGGCACGCAATCGATGATCAACTGGGTGTGCTGCCAGTACTCGAACTGCGATTCGCTCATGTAGAACGGCACGCCGCCAATCTCGCCGAGCTTTACGTCCGAGCCGCCGACCATGAACTCGTTGGTGGGAAAGCACATCGGTGCGCTGCCGTCGCAGCATCCGCCGGACTGGTGAAACAGAATCTCGCCGTGTTCCGCCTTGAGCTTGCCGATCAGTTCGATGGCCGCGGGCGTCGCGATCACGCGCTCTATTACCTGTTCGCTCATGATGTCCCCGTTATTTGTTCGAAGCGGAACCGCCGCGTGAGCGGCGGCCCCGTTTTACAGCCGATGGATCAGAAGAAGCCGAGCGGCTTGTCGCTATAGCTGACGAGCAGGTTCTTCGTCTGCTGATAGTGATCGAGCATCATCTTGTGATTCTCGCGTCCGATACCCGATTGCTTGTAGCCGCCAAACGCCGCGTGCGCCGGATACGCGTGATAGCAGTTGGTCCACACGCGTCCCGCCTGAATGCCACGGCCAAAGCGATACGCACGCGTGCCATCGCGCGTCCACACACCCGCGCCGAGACCGTACAGCGTGTCGTTGGCGATTTCGAGCGCTTCCTCTTCGTTCTTGAAAGTCGTCACCGAGACCACCGGCCCGAAGATTTCCTCCTGGAAGATGCGCATCTTGTTGTGACCACGGAACACGGTCGGCTTGATGTAGTAGCCTTTTTCGAGCTCGCCGCCCAGCGCGTTACGCTCGCCGCCAGTCAGGCATTCGGCGCCTTCCTGCTTGCCCAGATCGATATACGAGAGAATCTTTTCGAGCTGTTCCTGCGATGCCTGCGCGCCGATCATCGTCTTGCTGTCGAGCGGATGGCCTTGCGTGATCGCTTCCACGCGCTTGAGGGCACGTTCGATGAAGCGGTCGTAGATCGATTCCTCGATCAACACGCGCGACGGGCACGTACACACTTCGCCCTGATTCAGCGCGAACATGGCGAAGCCTTCGAGCGCCTTGTCGAAGAAACTGTCGTCGGCGTTGAGGACATCGGCGAAGAAAATGTTCGGGCTCTTGCCGCCCAGTTCCAGCGTCACCGGAATCAGATTCTGACTCGCGTATTGCATGATGAGCCGGCCCGTGGTCGTCTCGCCCGTGAACGCAATCTTCGAGATGCGCTTGTTCGATGCGAGCGGCTTGCCCGCTTCCAGCCCGAAGCCGTTCACCACGTTGACGATGCCCGGCGGCAGCAGGTCTTCGATCAGTTCGAGCAGAACGAGGATAGATGCCGGCGTCTGCTCGGCGGGCTTGAGCACGACGCAATTGCCCGCTGCGAGCGCGGGCGCGAGCTTCCACACGGCCATCAAAATGGGGAAGTTCCACGGAATGATCTGCCCGACCACGCCTAGCGGCTCGTGGAAGTGATAGGCGACTGTGTCGTCGTCGATCTGCGAGATCGAGCCTTCCTGCGCGCGCACGGCGCTCGCGAAATAGCGGAAGTGATCGATGGCGAGCGGGATGTCGGCCGCCATGGTCTCACGCAACGGCTTGCCGTTATCGATGCTTTCCGCCACCGCAATACGCTGCAGATTCGCTTCCATGCGATCCGCGATCTTCAGGAGCAGGTTCGCGCGCTCGGTCGCCGAAGTCTTGCCCCATGCGGTCTTGGCGGCATGGGCAGCGTCGAGAGCTGCTTCGATATCGGCTTCGCGCGATCGGGGAATCGAGGTGAAGGCCTCACCCGTGATCGGCGAAATATTGTCGAAATACTCTCCCCCCGCGGGCGGCGTCCACTTGCCGCCGATGAAGTTTCCATACTGCTTCTTGTACGGGTAATCGGTACTCAGGAACTGCATCTCCGCATGGTTCATCTGTGTGCTCCTCGCATGTCGACATGGTTGGCCGGCGCAATGTCGATAGCTGTCGCCGGCGGCTTACATCTGCGAGTTCCGTGCCATTCGGGGTATACGCCTAACGACGCTTATGGCGCTTGATGAAGCGCGTGGCGGGTCGCGTGGCGCGTTGTCCATTTTCGAAACACTTGTCGTGCCCTGTAGCGATGCGGCACAACCCGAGTCGGGACAAACGCTTATGGCACGGGGATTCATATTGCCAAGCGCATCGCTCTTGTCTAACGTCACGTCCATCCTTACTGAATGTTTCCATAAGGCTTGGAGCACATTTTGCGTGGGGTGAATTCAAGTAAAAGCAGAAGCGCGTACATGGCTTATCGATACGCGCAAAGGAGACCACAATGAACAGTACGATCAATCCCGGGCCTGCGCCGCACGGCCCACATGGTTTTTTTTCGAAGGAAGCGACCATCGCGCGGCCCGGCTTCTCACGCTGGATGGTGCCGCCCGCCGCGCTCGCGGTCCACTTGTGTATTGGCCAGGCTTACGCGTTCTCGGTGTTCAACGCGCCGCTCACGCGTGTGATCGGCATTACGCAGACCGCGCCCGATGACTGGTCGCTCACGACACTCGGCTGGATATTTTCACTGGCCATCGTGTTCCTGGGACTGTCGGCGGCATTCGCGGGCAAGTGGCTCGAAAAGGTCGGCCCGCGCCGCACCATGTTCACGGCCGCTTGCTGCTTCGGCGGCGGCTTTCTCGTGTCTGCGCTCGGCGTGTCGCTGCATCAGATCTGGCTGCTGTATCTCGGCTATGGCGTGATCGGCGGAATCGGGCTGGGGCTGGGTTATGTATCGCCGGTATCGACGTTGATCCGCTGGTTTCCGGACCGGCGCGGCATGGCAACGGGCATGGCGATCATGGGCTTCGGCGGCGGCGCGATGATCGCGGCGCCCGGCTCGGTCGCCTTGATGAACCACTTCAAGAGCGCGACGAGCGTCGGCGTGACCGAGACCTTCGTCGTGCTCGGCGTGCTGTATTTCATCTCGATGACCATCGGCGCGCTCGCGATTCGCGTCCCGCCCGCCGACTGGAAACCGGCAGGCTGGATCCCGCCCGCGACGTCGAACAAGATGATTACGAAGAGCCACGTGCATATCGATCAAGCGCTCAAGACGCCGCAGTTTTATCTGCTGTGGCTCGTGCTGTTCCTGAACGTGACGGCGGGCATCGGCGTGCTCGGACAGGCTTCGGTGATGATTCAGGAAAGCTTCAAGACATCGATCACGGCGGGCGCTGCGGCGGGCTTCGTCGGCTTGCTGTCGCTCTTCAACATGGGCGGGCGTTTCGTGTGGGCGTCGGCGTCGGACTGGCTCGGGCGCAAGAACACGTACTTCGTGTTCTTCGCGCTCGGCGCCGTGCTGTACTTTCTCGTGCCGCAGTTCGCGCAGTCAGGGAACATCGCGCTTTTCGTCGCGGCTTACGGCGTGATCCTGTCGATGTACGGCGGCGGATTCGCGACCATTCCGGCGTATCTCGCGGACATGTTCGGCACGGCCTTCGTCGGCGGCATTCACGGACGGCTCTTGACCGCGTGGGCGGCGGCGGGCATCGCGGGACCGGTGCTCGTCAACTATATCCGCGCGTACGAAGTGGCGCATGGCGTCGCGAAAGCGGATGCCTACACGATGACGCTGCACATCATGGCAGTGCTGCTCGTGATCGGCTTTATCTGCAACCTGCTCGTGAAGCGGGTGGATGACAGCCATCACATGAGAACTGCCGGCTAAGAGGAGAGAGACGATGGATGATCGACAAGCAGGTGCGCCCGCGAACAAGGGCTTGATGCTGGTGTTTTGGCTGTATGTGCTGATTCCGCTCGCGTGGGGGGTGACGAACACGTTGACGCAGGCGGGGAAGTTGTTTCATTGATTGGATTGATTGAGGCGGCGCCGGACGCTTGGTTACGTCGGGCGCGTCGCCTCTCGTCGTGGCTTCGTTCCCTCAATGCCCCCGCGCCTCAAGCCGTTTCAAACCGCGCCGCGCCAGCGTGCTCATGAACAAGCTTCCGCAAACGAGTGCAGCAACGTAAAAACCGGCCATCATCCATTCAGCTTCACTCACAGTCGTTCTCCTTACAAAAAAATCGCGGCGTTTGCAACCGCGCATTGATACGTTTGCGAACCCTTCTGGCCTGATTTACGGCACGAACGCGCAAAGGTTTAGCGTCGAGTGAAATACCTGTCGTTGCGCTCGCGTTAAGAGAAAATGCAAAGAAAATGAGCCCGTGATCCGACCGGTCGTTCGAATTGCAGTCGCGTTGAAAGCTGCCTGCAACGCATTGGGCGTATCGTGCTGAAAATCCTTACGTGTGCCGCGTCCACCTCGAACAAAATGAAACTGACCCGCCGAAAATTTGTCGTGATGAGCGCTGGAGCAAGCGCCTCTCTCTGGCTCATTCGCGCCGATGCCGCAGCCGCGCATCTAAACGAGACCGATCCCGCGGCCGCGGCAGTCGGCTACAGGGAAGACGCCGCGAAAGTGGATAGGACGAAGTACCCCAACTTCGCAGCCGAGCAGTCGTGCGGCAACTGCTCGCTCTTTCAAGGCAAATCCACCGATGCATGGGGCGGCTGCACGCTCTTCGGCGACAAACTCGTGGCAGGCAAAGGCTGGTGCGCCTCCTACACGAATATGTGAGCCAGCCGCCCGGTCAACGTACCGAATACCCCGCGAAGCGCCAGCTATTGTCCGGATCGAGAATGAAAGTGACGATCTCGCGTGACGACTTCTGCGCCTGACTGAATTGCGTATCGAACGTGACGGTGATGTACGAGCCCGCAGGCATGTTGCCCGTGCCATCGAAATGAAGGTGCCTGACACCCATCGGCATACGCATGCCGGCCGCACCGAGCGCGGCGCGATCATTCGTAACCTTCTTCACGAAGTCGTCGCGCGTAATGACTTTCCGGGCCAGCGGCGAGGAAAGATCCCAGATATCGCCCGCCTTGTTTTCATCGACCATCTTCACGATAGTCGACGCCACTTGCGCGATATCCTGATCTTGCTTGTCGAGTTGCGCCTGCTGCTCGCGGGTAAGCGCGTGCGGCGCTTGAGCGGTCTGCGGTGCTTGTTGTGCCTGCTGCGCCTGGCACGCCCCGGCAAACGATATCAGCGAAACAACGAAGAGAAAAAGTTTGAAGCTTGCTTTCATCGAGCGGGCCGTGGTGCGTGTTTCATGGAAGAGATTGTATCGCGCGATTTCGTCACGATAGTAAGAGATACTGAGTTTCTAAATTTCAAACCCGCACGCAAACAAAAGGAGGGTGACTGAAACTCGAGTCACCCTGGATCTGCGACGACGCTGGTTACTTCACAATCTCTCCGTTGCGCGTCACGTCCACCGCGGTTGCGGCCATGTACGTGGCAAGCACGCTGTCGCCAACCTTGAGCTTGTCGAGCGAGACATCCGGCGATACCTTCATGGTCACCACCCGCTTCGGACCTGCAAGCGTGACTTCACGCGTCTGCGGATCGATCTTCTGTACCACGGCCACCACCTGCACGCCCGACGTCGACACCACCACGCCCTCCGATGCCGGCGATCTCTGGCTCGCGCTCACCCGCGAACGCACGCCTTTCGGATCGACCTTGTCCGCGGTCATCAACACCGCGCCACGGTACTGGATGTGCAACTCATCGCCTACTTTCAGCTTCTTCAGATCCGCAATCGACGGATCGACAGCGATGACCTCCTTGTCACCTCGCGCGTCCTGAATCTCCACGCTGTTGGTATCGGCGAAAACGTGCGTGATTTTGGCCGTTGCCTGGACCACAGCCGCATCGCCAATAGCCGGGCTTGCGTTCACTGCCGTAGCCGCGCCTGACTGAGCCTTGTCGTTGGCATGAGCGAAAGGCGCGCCAAGAAGAAGCGCGCTCATCGCGATGGTTGTGGAAACGAGTCGGACGAAACAAGAACTGCGTTGTTGCATGCTTTGCTCCAGACAAAAATCCAGGCCACCATGACCCGAACAAAACCGTATCGTCGTTTCCGACAAAAGGCGCGCGCGCTTCAAGTGATCGCGCGACGTAATCGCATGCTTTGAATTTAAAGTCCTGAGGGTTGCTAATCAAGCGGGAATCGCCTCATCTTTAAGCAGGTGTGAAACATTTGGTAGAAGTGCGTATGAAAAGAGATGGTCGATGGCTGCCGGACCGCAAACACATCACGCAAAAAGAATTTGGCGCGCCCCCTTCCTTTCTCAAAGCTTACGAAAACCCGTCGTAAATTATTTATTTTCTTAGTCCGTCAAGGCGTAATGTTCTGTTGTTGCAGAGGCGCGCAGGCGTTCTCCCGTGCGCACCCGAAGACCCACCATCGGAGCACACTCGATGAGTACCGCCTTTCCCGCTTCACATGCGGCCGAACAAAGCGCCACGTCCAATATGTCGGGCCGGCGCGCCATCGTCGTCTCGACCATCGGCAATGCGCTCGAATGGTTCGACTTCATGGTCTACGGCTTTTTCGCCGTCATCATCGCGAAGTTGTATTTTCCGGCAACCAATCCGACCATCTCGCTGCTTGCCACTTGGGCGACGTTCGGCGTGGGTTTTCTTACGCGGCCGCTCGGCGGCATCGTGCTTGGCGCCGTCGCCGATCGCGTCGGGCGCAAGTCCGCGCTCACGCTGACCATTTCGTTGATGGCGGTCGGTATCGCGATCATCGCCTTCGCGCCGACTTATGCGGCAATCGGCGTGGCCGCGCCCCTGCTCATGCTGCTCGGCCGCCTGATACAAGGCTTTTCCGCCGGCGGCGAAGTCGGCTGCGCGACGGCGTTTCTCGTCGAATACGCGCCCTCGAACCGGCGCGGTTATTTCGGCAGTTTCCAGATGGTCGCGCAAGCGGCTGCGAGTCTGTGCGGCTCGCTCTTCGGCGCGGTGCTTACACGCACGCTTTCACCGGAACATCTCACTAGCTGGGGCTGGCGCGTGCCGTTCGTGCTCGGGCTGATGATCGTGCCCGTGGGGCTCTATTTGCGCTCGAAGCTCGATGAATCGCCGGTGTTCGTCGAAAAGGCGCAAAAGAACGAGCTCTCGGCGCGGCCTATCCGCGATACCGCCACCAAGCACTGGATGCCCGTGCTCGCGGGCTTCGGGCTGACGGTTTTCGGCACCATCGGCACATACATCTTTCTGCTGTATCTGCCGACGCATGCAACACGCGTACTGCATCTCGCGCTCACCGACGGTCTCATCAGTTCGAGCATCGGCGCGCTGGTGTATCTCGTCTGCTGCCCGGTTTCCGGCAAGCTGTCCGACCGCGTGGGCCGCAAGAAGCTGATGACGGGCGCGCTCGTGCTGTCGCTCGTCACGGCGTATCCGATCTTCGCGGTGCTGACCGCGCATCCGAGCCTGCCGATGCTGATCGCCTGCCAGGCGGTGCTCATGATGTATCTCGGCATCTACCAGGGCTGCTATCCGGCGTTCATCTCGGAGTTGCTGCCATCGAGCGTGCGTTCGACGGGCATTTCGGTGAGCTACAACGTCGCGGTAATGATCTTCGGCGGCTTTGCACCCGCCATCGTGCAATGGCTGACGATGACCACCGGCGACGCGCTCTCCATCTGCTATTACGTGATGTTCGGCAGCGCGGTCGCGCTCGCGACCATCCTGCCGCTGCGCGACCGCTACAGCGACGCGCTGCGCTAAGTGCCGGTGCTCAGTGCCAAGCGCGGCCACGAACCCGATCAGCGCCCGCTCATTTCGGGTATCTTCATGGCACGCCACGCGGACGCACTTGCCGGAGACGTCCACGCATGCGGATCGCAGCCAGACCGGCGCGCGCCTCAAGCCGCTCAAGGCCGCGCGAGGCCAGTAAAGCCGCTTAAGTCAGGCTTAAGAATGCGCCCCTAAGCTCTAATCTGACCGATCCACCCCTCCTTCTGGCCGCGTAAGCGGCCAATTTTTTTGGACCGACGCAATGCAATTGATCGTGCGCCTGCTCGTGATCGTCGTACTGCTGGTTGTGTTTTGCACGGCCGGCGCATTTGGCCTCTCCGTGATCGCGCGTATCTTCATGCCTCATTGAAGCCGGCGCGCATCGAATCGGGCAATTCGATTCGAGCCAGTTCACCGCGTTTTGCCGTCGCCGACGCCAGCCAGCGCCGGGCCTCTCGCAGAATCGTTCAACCGAATAGCACGCGTGTGCCTTCGGGCACGCTTCGTGCGGCCAACGCTTTCGAAACTCAAGCGCGGCCGGCCTTCACGTACTCCTTCTGTAATGACCGGACCGCTGCCTATACTGGCTGAGTGTCGTCCTGGCGTCATCGTTCCTGCTTCGCCGCTCGCGTACGCGCTGTTCGAACGTCCTGCCGCATCGCGCAGACCCTCGCCGCGTCGCTATCTTGCGCCGCTTTCACGAGCGCGCATCGACACACTCTCGCCGCATCCCGTTGCACTTCCAGGCACTGCTGTCATACCCAGGAGAACGCTCGATGCAACATCCAGTCCCCCAATCCACGAACGAACGAGACAGGGCCAAGCGCGCTGCGACGCGCGTCCCTGGCGCCGACGTCGCCTCGCAGCCGCAAATGCAAATGCAGGCCGCGCAAGCCACCGCCGACGTGCTCGCGCCGCCGCCAGCAAAAACCGGCGACGCTAGCGTCAGCTTCAATCTCACCGTCAACGGCCAGAGCCACGCGCTTTCGCTCGATCCGCGCACGACGCTGCTCGATGCGTTGCGCGAACATCTGCATCTCACCGGCACGAAGAAGGGCTGCGATCACGGTCAGTGCGGCGCATGCACGGTGCATGTGAACGGCCGCCGCGTGAACGCGTGCTTGTGTCTTGCCGCCGCGCACGACGGCGACGCCGTGACGACCATCGAAGGCATCGGCGAAGTCGAGGACATGCATCCGTTGCAGGCCGCGTTCGTCGAATGCGACGGCTATCAGTGCGGCTACTGTACGGCCGGTCAACTCATGTCGGCGGTGGCGCTGCTCGACGAACCCGTCGGCACGAGCGACGACGACGTGCGCGAAGCGATGAGCGGCAACCTGTGCCGCTGCGGCGCGTATCAGAACATCGTCATGGCGATCCAGTCCGTGCGCGGCAACAAGGCTTAAGGAGAGCGCCATGGAAATGTTCACGCTTTCCCGCGCGCGCGACGTGCGCGACGCGATTGCGGCGGGCGCGTCGGCGCATACCGCGCAGCAAGGCGCCGAAGTGCGCTTTCTCGCGGGCGGCACGACGCTGCTCGACCTGATGAAGCTCAATGTCGAAAAGCCCTTGCGGATTATCGATATCAGCCGTCTGCCGCTCGATCATATCGATGCCACCGATGACGGCGGCATGCGCATCGGCGCGACCGCGCGTAATTCGGACCTCGCGCACCATCCGCTCATCAAGGAGCGCTATCCGGTGTTGTCGCAGGCGGTGCTCGCGGGCGCGTCCGTCCAGTTGCGCAACATGGCGACGACGGCCGGCAATCTGCTGCAACGCACGCGCTGCGTCTATTTCCGCGATACGGCTTCGCCCTGCAACAAGCGCGAGCCTGGCAGCGGCTGTTCCGCGATTCATGGCTTCAATCGCACGCAGGCGATTCTCGGCACGAGCGACACGTGCATTGCGAGCAATCCGTCGGACATGAACGTGGCGCTCGCCGCGCTCGAAGCGACCATCCACGTCGAAGGCGCGAAGGGCCAGCGCGCGATTCCCATCGACGCGTTCTACGTCCTGCCCGGCGACACGCCCGAGCGCGAGAACGTACTCGAAGCCGGCGATCTCGTCACGCATGTCAGCCTGCCCGCGCCGGTGGCAGGCGCGCGTTCGGTGTACCTGAAGTTGCGCGACCGGGCGTCGTATGAATTCGCGCTGGCGTCGGCGGCGATTGTCGTCGGTGTGAAGGACGGGCGTATCGCGCATGTGCGCGTGGGACTCGGCGGCGTGGCGACGAAACCGTGGCGCTCGCGCGAAGCCGAACAGGTTCTGCAAGACGCCACGCCCGACGAAGCGAGTTTTCGCCGCGCCGCCGATGCCGCCCTCGCCGATGCGAAGCCGCAAAGCGAAAACGGCTTCAAGGTGGAACTGGCGAAGCGCTGCATCGTGCAGGCGTTGAAACTTGCCACCCAGGCATCCTGACACCGACCGAGGAACCCGCCCATGTCCACCGCACCCGACACCACGTCGTCCTTCATTGGACGACCCCAGTCGCGTATAGACGGACCGCTGAAGGTTTGCGGCCGCGCGACTTACACTTCAGACGTGGATCTGCCCGGCATGCTGGTTGCCGTGCCGGTTGGCAGCACCATCGCGAGCGGCAGGATCACATCGCTCGAATTCGCGGCCGCGCAGGCCATGCCCGGCGTGAAGCTGATTCTGCATCGCGGCAATATCGGCAAGTTGTATCGCATTCCCGGCAATTCGTTCGAAGACGGTTATACCGATGAACAACGTCCGCCCTTCGAAGACGACGTGATCCGCTATTACGGCCAGTATGTCGCGTGCGTGATTGCCGAAACCTTCGAAACGGCGAGCGCGGCGGCGGCCGCGATCAAGGTGAGCTACGACGTCACGCCGCACGACGTCAGCACGGCCCTGACCGCCGCCGAAGAGCCGAAGGTCGCGAGCGAGCGCGGCGATGCCGCGAGTGCTTTCGACGAAGCGCCCGTGAAAATCGACGAGACCTACGTGACGCCCGTCGAAACGCACAATCCGATCGAACTGCATTCGACCATCGCGCACTGGAACGGCGACAGCTACACGTTCTACGAGACGAGCCAGGCGGTGTCGAACCATCGCGGCACGCTCGTGCAGATGCTCGGCGTGCCGAAAGAGAAAGTGCGCGTGATCTCGCGCTACCTCGGCTCGGGTTTCGGCGGCAAGCTGTGGATGTGGCCGCATTCCCTGCTCGCGGCGGTCGCGACGAAGCAGACCGGGCACCCGGTCAAGCTCGTGCTGAGCCGCAAGATGATGTTCCAGAACGTGGGACATCGGCCGACGACGCAACAGCGCGTGCGGCTCGCGGCCACGCAAGACGGCAAGCTCGTGTCGCTGCGGCATGATTTTCTGAACCACGCCGCGCTCGCCGACGAATACGCCGAAGACTGTGGCGAAGCCACGCCGCAGATGTACAGCACGGCCAATCTGCGCGTAACGGGCGGCGTCGCGAAGCGCAACGTCGGTTCGCCCACGTCGATGCGCGGTCCAGGCGCGGTGCCCGGTCTCTACGCACTCGAATCGGCGATGGATGAACTCGCGGTCGCCTTGAAGATCGATCCGGTGGAATTGCGGCTGCGTAACGAACCCACCGTCGATGAAAGCAGCGGCTTGCCGTTCTCGTCGCGGCATCTCGTCGAATGTCTCAAGACTGGCGCGGAGAAATTCGGCTGGGCGAAACGCACGCCCGAGGTCGGGTCCATGAAGCGCGATGGCTTGACGCTCGGTTGGGGCGTCGGCGCATGCAGTTGGCCTGGCTTGCGCTTCTCGGCGGAAGCGGCGGTCGATCTGCGCGCGGACGGCACGGCGCGGGTTGCGTGCGGCACGCAGGATATCGGCACCGGCACGTACACGATCCTCGCGCAGCTGGTGGCCGAGCACACGGGCATTGCGCTACGCAAGATCGAAGTCGGTCTCGGCGATACGGCCTTGCCCATCGGTCCCATTTCCGGCGGCTCGGCGGCGACGGCATCCGTGATTCCGGCGGTGTCGGATGCCGTGCGCGCGGCGGTGAAGATCGTGCTCACACGTGCATCGCAGGCGGAGGGATCGCCGTTCGCGGGCGCGAAGCCGGACGATCTCGCGTTGAGTGGCGCACGCGTGCATCGCAAGAACGAATCGGCGGAAAGCGGCGTGCCTTATACGCGGATTCTCGAGTTGTCGAACATGCATGCGGCATCGGGGAGCGGCAGCGCAAAAGGCGGCTTCGACGATCCACTCAAGAAGAAGTGGTCGATTCACTCGTACGGCGCGCATTTCGCCGAAGTGACCTGGGACGCGGCGACGGCGCGCTTGCGCGTGAGCCGCGTGGTGACGGTGATCGACGGCGGCAAGATTCTCAATCCGCGCGCGGGACGCAATCAGGTGGAAGGCGCGGTGGTGATGGGCGTCGGCATGGCGCTCTTCGAGCATACGATCTACGACGAGCGCAGCGGGGCGCCGATCAACAGCAATTTCGCGGATTACGTCGTCGCCACCAACGCGGATACGCCGAAGCTCGACGCTACCTTCCTCGATCATCCGGACACCATCTTCAACGAACTTGGCGCACGCGGGATCGCGGAGATCGGGCTTGCCGGGATCGCGGCGGCGATCACGGGGGCGGTCTATCACGCAACCGGCGTGCGGGTGAGAAAGCTGCCGGTGATGATCGAGGACTTGCTGGAAGCGGCTGTGTGAGTCGATGCACGGTGAGGCCCGGTCTTTCGAGACCGGGCCTTTTCCTTGGCCTTCGATCGGAGGAAAACAAGCAGGCCGTACAATCGATGAAGTGACTCCTGCCCGAAAACTCTAAACGTCCAATCTTCAAACGTGCCCTCGATCCGCCCCGACAATCTCTCCGACGACGAACTCAACCAGCTCGACGACTTCCTCGCATCCGTTGGTCCGAACGCGATGAACGTCGAGATGGTCGATGGCTTCTTCGCTGCCCTGGCGTGTTGCCCCGACCTCATCAAGTCCAGCGAATGGTTTCCTGAAATCTGGAACACCGATTTCGAGTTCGATAGCGAACGGCAGGCAACCGAGATCACCGGATTGCTGATACGCCACTGGAATGTCGTCGTGGGCGAACTGGCGCGCACGCTCGATAGTTCGCATCATTACGAGCCTGTGCTCGAAGAAGACGAGAGCGGCGTGGCGAACGCGAACGACTGGGCGCATGGCTTCATCCGTGGCGTCGGCATGCGTGCCGAAAGCTGGAGCAGCCTGCTCAGGGACGACACGCGCGCGCGTTTGCTGGCTCCCGTGCTGGCCCTGCA
Source organism: Caballeronia sp. GAWG1-1 (assembly GCF_023631465.1). Lineage (NCBI taxonomy): Bacteria > Pseudomonadati > Pseudomonadota > Betaproteobacteria > Burkholderiales > Burkholderiaceae > Caballeronia > Caballeronia sp. GAWG1-1. Next base: position 226,940 of record NZ_JALQDB010000037.1, on the reverse strand, counting down.
TCACGAACACGACGACAACCGCACCTTGCAGTCGCTTTCCATCGAAAACGAAACGCGCGATGGACTGATCGGCCAGATGTGCGAGAACCTGAGCACGATCTACCGGTTCTTCGAGCCGCAGCGAAAGGCGCGGGCAGCCGGTCTCTCTCCCACGCCGTTGAAGCGGCTGGAGCCGAAAGTCGGACGCAACGACCCGTGCCCGTGCGGCAGCGGCCGCAAGTACAAGCAGTGCTGCGGCGGCAATCTTCCAACGCTGCATTGATGCGCGGGTCAATCGTCTTCCGGCGCCGTTGCGTACGCACCGGAAGGCGTTCCGTATGAAGCCCGCAGCGCCCACGCTTGCCGTTTCGAACAGCGACCCGCCGTCAATCCGCGCTACCATATTGCCCAGCCCGCCCAAAAACCCCTGAAGCATCGTTCAGCCGGAGTGCCCATGACCGACATGACCCAACAGCACGGCCTCAAGGTCGCCACGAGTCTCGCCAAGTTCGTCGAAGAAGAAGCCATTCCCGGCACGGACGTCGATACTGCTTCCTTCTGGAAAGGCTTCGACGCCCTGGTGCACGATCTCGCACCGAAGAACCGCGCGTTGCTCGCCGAGCGCGACCGCCTGCAGACCGAACTCGACAACTGGCATCGCGGCAATCCTGGCCCGGTGCGCGACCTGCGCGCGTATCGCAAGTTTCTGGAACAGATTGGCTATATCGTGCCCGCGCCTGCCAGCGTGCGCGCAACGACCGCCAATGTCGATCGCGAAATCGCCGAACAGGCCGGTCCGCAACTCGTCGTGCCGCTGTCGAATCTGCGCTATGCGCTCAACGCCGCGAACGCACGCTGGGGCAGTCTGTATGACGCGCTGTATGGCACCGATGCCATCGACGAAAGCGACGGCGCCGAGCGCACGGCCGAGTTCAATCCTAAGCGCGGCGCGAAAGTAATCGCCTATGCACGCGCCTTTCTCGACGACAATGCGCCCCTCGCGCACGGCTCCCATGCCGACGCCACGAAGTACAGCATCGAACAGGGCAAGCTCGTCGTCACGCTTAAGGACGACAAGAGCCGCCTCGCGAACCCGGAACAGTTCGCGGGCTTTCAGGGCGATGCCAGCGCGCCCCACGCCATCCTCCTCAAGCATAACGACCTGCATGTCGAGATTCAGATCGACGCCGATCATCCCATCGGCAAGACGGATGGCGCGCATGTCAAGGACCTGCTGATGGAAGCGGCGGTGAGCACGATCATCGATTGCGAAGATTCGGTGGCCGCCGTCGATGCCGCGGACAAGACCGCGCTCTATCGCAACTGGCTCGGTCTCATGCAGGGCAATCTCGCCGAGCAGGTGACGAAGAACGGCAAGAGCTTCACGCGCAGCCTGAACCCCGACCGCGAATACACCGCGCCCGACGGCTCGACGCTCAAGCTGCATGGCCGCTCGCTCCTCTTCATCCGCAACGTCGGGCATTTGATGACCAACCCCGCCGTGCTCGATCGTGACGGCAACGAGATTCCCGAAGGCATTCTCGACGCGGTGATGACCACGCTCGGCGCGCTGCACGACCTCAAGATAAAGATCAACTCGCGCACGGGCTCCATCTATATCGTCAAGCCGAAGATGCACGGCCCCGCCGAAGTGGCGTTTTCGGACGAGCTTTTCACGCGCGTCGAGGACCTGCTCGGCTTGCCGCGTCATACCATCAAGATGGGGATCATGGACGAGGAACGCCGCACCAGCGTGAACCTCAAGGCATGTATCGCGGCGGCGGGCGCGCGCGTCGCGTTCATCAACACGGGCTTTCTGGATCGCACCGGCGACGAAATGCATTCGTCGATGGAAGCCGGCCCGATGATGCGCAAGGGCGACATGAAGTCGTCCGCTTGGATTGGCGCATACGAGCGCAACAACGTGCTCGTCGGGCTGAACACCGGCTTGCGCGGCCGCGCTCAGATCGGCAAGGGCATGTGGGCGATGCCCGATCTCATGCACGCCATGCTGCAGCAGAAAATCGCGCACCCGAAGGCGGGCGCGAACACGGCGTGGGTGCCTTCGCCCACGGCGGCCACGCTGCATGCGCTGCATTACCATCAGGTCGATGTGCAGCACGTTCAGCAGGACATGGAGAGCATCGACTACGACGGCGTGAAGAACGAACTGCTGGATGGCCTGCTGACCATTCCGGTGGTCGACAAGCCGAGCTGGTCGGAAGACGACATCAAGAGCGAGATCGAGAACAACGCACAGGGCATTCTCGGTTATGTGGTGCGCTGGGTCGATCAGGGCGTGGGCTGTTCGAAGGTGCCTGACATTCACGATGTCGGCCTGATGGAAGACCGCGCCACCCTGCGCATTTCGAGCCAGCACATTGCGAATTGGCTGCGGCATGGCATCGTCACGGAAGAGCAGGTGAGACAAACGCTGGAACGCATGGCCGCCGTGGTGGACCAGCAGAACGAAGCAGACCCGCATTATCGTCCGATGGCGCCGGCATTCGACAGTTCGTATGCGTTCAAGGCGGCGTGCGCGCTGGTGTTCGAGGGTCGTACGCAGCCTAGCGGGTATACGGAACCGTTGTTGCATAAGTTTCGGCTGGCAGCCAAGCAGACGGCTTGAGTTGCATTGGATGAAGGGCCGCTTGGCGGTCCTTCGTCGATTAGTCACTTACGCACGAGAGTTCGGCTGAACGTACTTAGGTTGCATTCATCGGCGTCAGACCTTGTTCAAAAGCGGTCGATGTTATCGACGCATGGCGCCCCGAAGCGCTCGCCCGCGATTTCCCCTTGAGCCCATCCGATCATGATGAACTTGATGCATTGGCGTTTGCTGGTGGCCGTGGCGGATGCGCGATCTGTCTCGAAGGCCGCCGCACAGGTCGGCGACTTCGGTGTGGCGGACGCCTACCTTTACACGATACTGTCGTGGCTGCCGCACTTCTCAATAGACATCGAGCGCTGGAAGTCGCTCGCACGCTTTGTGGACCGGATCGGCGCACGCCCTGCGGTGAAGGCCGCGCTTACCGCTGAAGAGGTGTCGCCCGTCGTATGACGCGCGCATCGCGCTCGGATCCGGTCGAAAAATTGAGATCCGGCGATCCATCCAAAGCGGCAGACAGCCGAAACGTCAGCCACACGAACCAACAACTACTGCTCCGACCAGAGCTTTCCCGCCGTCGCCCAGTTCTCGCGCTTCACATCCGTCAGAATGATATCCACGGAGCCCGGCTCGCAGCCGAGCGTCTCGCAAGTCGTACGCGTGATCGCCTCGACGAACTTGCGCTTCTCTTCCGCCGTGCGGCCTTCGAACAGTTGAATGTTGAATGTCGGCATGCCGTTGATCTCCTTTGAGTTGAACCTTCATTCCCGATACGACGGGTCGATGCGCTCGAGCTTGCGCAGCAGCGCAGGCCATTCGAGTGCGCCTTCGATCGCATCGTCATCGTGCAATTGTGCGGCCGTGCACGCGACGACATCCGGATTCGGCACGATCATCTTGCCCACGCCCGCCAGCGCGCGCAGCTGAATATCGCACGCCTTCACGAGCATATCCATCAGCACGTAAGCCTCGGCGATGGTGCGCCCAAGCGTAAGCGGCCCGTGATTGCGCAAGAGCATCGCGCGATGCGCGCCGAGACTCGCAACCAGCCGCTCGCCTTCCGCCGGCGAAAACGCGAGGCCTTCGTAATCGTGGTACGCTAGGTGCCCGTGAAAGCGCATGGCATGTTGCGAGCCGGGCAGCAAACCGTGCGGTTGCGCGGACACGGCGATCGCTTCGCGCACGTGAAGATGCATCACGCAAACGGCATCGGCACGGGCGGCGTGCACCGCGCCATGCAGCGCGAAGCCGGTCGCGTTCACGGGATGCGCGCTCGCGCCGATCACGTTGCCATCGATATCGATCTTGACAAGATTCGACGCCGTGACTTCGTCGAAGGAAAGCCCGAACGGGTTGATCAGAAAGCGGCCGGGCTCGCCGGGAACGCTTGCCGAGATGTGCGTATAGACGACATCGTCCCAGCCGTTGAGCGCAACGAGCCGATACGCCGCCGCCAGATCGGCGCGCGTCGCCGCTTCGGCCGCCGAACGCGGTCCGCTTTCCGCGATGCGGCGCTCAGGCGTGTGGGTGAACGACATGTGAGTCTCCTTTATCGACGAGAGCGGGCGCTGCCTGCATGCAATGCGACTTGTCCGTATGCGCCTCGAGACGGCGCGCCATGCAAAGCACCGTCCACGACGCCAGCACGAAAGGCGCGGTCAACGCGGCGACGCCCAGGCAATCGATCACGCGCTCGAACAACACCGATGCGACGATCGCCAGCAGCGCATAGCGGCCGCCGAGCGGCGCGGCAGCCAGCGCCGCGAGCGCCGCATTGAAACCGCATGCACCAGAGAGCGCGACGGCATCGCTTGCGCCGCCGAGTGCGTGCAGAAACGCGCCGAGTCCGCTGCCCGCGAGCGCCCACGCCGCACGCGACGGCCCGGCGGCAAACAGCCCGATTGCGATGAGCGCACCGGCCAGCGCGCCGGTCGCGAAGACAATCGGCGCGAGGCCCGCGAAAGCCGCCTCCAGCATGGAAACGAAGCCCGTCGCGACGGGCGGAATCGCGCCTGTATCGCCGCGCCCGGCCAGAAACGGCAGCCAGCACCAGGTCACGATGATCGCCGGGCTGGAGAAGATCGGCAAGCCAAAGCGCATGAGTCTGCCGGCGAGCGTGGGGGCGATGAGCGTCGCGGCCATCGCCGCGACAATGGCCACAGCCGCCGCCTGCGATGCATCGCCGATAAACGTGAACGCCGCGAGCGCGGCCAATGCGCCGTTGAAACCGTAGAGATCGTCGCGCATGGCGGGTGAATCCGCGTCTTGCGTGATGACGGTAATGACGTTGCCCGTCAACGCGCCGATAAGCAGACCGCACGCGAGCCGGGGATTCGCGCACAGCAGCGCGACGAAGATGCAGACGCCCGTCGCGGCATTACGCTGCAGGACGATCTGCCCGATGCTGCGGGCAAAGCTCGTGATTTGATCGCCGAAACTGGCGTTGGTGTGGATGGCGGCGGACATGCGTGGCGGCGGAAACGGCTTGAGGAGCCGCCAGCATAAGACAAGGTGCGCGCGCCGTGCGACGGCGGGCCGTATAGCGGGTATGCGACTGCCGCGCTCGAAGAAGGCGAGTGCGGCGACGTGAAACTTAATTGAACGCCATGGGAACGAGCGGCGTGGCGTCGCCGCCGGGGTTCGCCAACGAGAGGTCTGAACTCATCTTGACGATTTCCGTGACGTTCTCACGGAAGTTAGGATGGCTTTCCCACGTGATATAGCTCGCGTCCAGCACGGCGGACATGGTGAGTAAGGTAAAAGCGATCTTTTCTACGACAACGAAGCGGCGGCCCATGGCAAGTTCCCCAAAATTTGCCAATCATTGTAACAGAACCTAGGGTTTTCCCGTAAGGGTCGTGTTGCAATGCCGCAAATCGGCCGCCGTCGCTCGTCTTGCCTTCCGGCCCGAATTACAGGGATGCCTCGAGAATAGCCGTGTAGTCTTCCGTCGATGCCTCGCGCGGATTCGTCTTATGACTGTGGTCCTTCAGCGCGCCCGCGATGATGCGCGGGAACAATTCGCGCGTCACACCGAGATCGGACAAACCGCGCGGCAGTCCGAGCGTCGCGGTCATCGCGCGGATGGCCTCGCCGACTTCATTGCCGGATGCGAGGCCCATTGCCTGCGCGATGCGCGAAAGCTTGCCCTCTTCCTGCATGGTCGGCGCGCTGCTGTTGAACGCGATGACCGCCGGCAAGAAAATGGCGTTTAGCGTGCCGTGATGCAGCTTCGGGTTGATGCCGCCGAGCGAGTGCGACAGGCTGTGCACACAGCCGAGACCCTTCTGGAACGCAAGCGCGCCCTGCATCGACGCGCTCATCATGTTCCAGCGCGCCACGCGGTCGGCGGGATTGCGCGTCGCGCGTTCGATATGCCGCCACGCGCGCCACAAGCCGTCGAGCGCGATACCGTCGGCGGGTGCGTTGAACACCGGCGCCATGAAGGTTTCGAGACAGTGTGCCACGGCGTCCATGCCGGTGGCGGCGGTCATTAGCGGCGGTAGGCCCAGCGTGAGTTCGGGGTCGCAGATGGCGACTTTTGGCACGACATAAGGCGAGATCACGCCGACCTTGCGGCCATCGTCGAGAATCAGGATCGCGCCGCGACCCACTTCGCTGCCGGTGCCCGCCGTCGTCGGAATGGCGATGACCGGCGCGGTCGCCGCCGTGATGCGCGCAAGGCCGCCTTCGATCACCGCGAAACTTTGCAGCGGACCTTCGTGGGTTGCGCAGACGGCCACGCCCTTCGCCAGATCGATGGACGAACCGCCGCCTGCCGCGATCACGCCGTCGCAATCGTTCTCGCGATACATCGCCACCGCCGCGCGCACGGCCGCTTCGTTCGGATTGGGCGGCGTCGCGTCGAATACCGGCGCGGGCGTTTGCGCGCCCAGCGCATCGACGACTTTATCGAGCAGACCGGCTGCGCGAATGCCTGCATCGGTCACGATCAGCGGGCGTTTGATGCCGAAGCGTTCGCACTCTCCCGCAAGCAGGCGCAACGCGCCGAAGTCGAACTGAATCTGCGTGATGTAGTTGATGAGGGACATGGTGACTGAGGAAAGGTTATATGGAGCGAAGCGCGCCGCGGTGGTGGTCGAGTATACGTCGGAGAACTTCGCGGCGATACTGACGACAATTGATACCGCTATAACTTTTACTCAACCCTCGCGGCCATGACGCCCAGCATCGACTCGATCATCTCCCGCCTGCATGTCAAACAGTTGCGGCTTCTCATCGCGCTCGAAGAACGCGGCTCGCTGCTCGGCGCGGCAAGGCAACTCGCGCTCACGCAACCGGGCGCGAGCAAGGCGCTCCATGAAATCGAAACCACCTTCGGCGCGCCGCTATTCGTGCGGACCAATCGCGGGCTCGAACCCAACGCGATCGGCCATTGCGTGATCCGCTATGCGCGGCTCATTCATACGGACCTGGCGCATTTGCGTGAAGAGATCGTCGGCATCATGCGTGGATACGGCGGGCGCGTGGCGGTCGGCGTCATCATGGGCGCGGTGCCGCTCGTGACCGATGCGATCACCGAAGTCGCCACGCGTCAGCCGGAGATGTCGGTGGAAATCGTGGAAGATACGAGCGCGACGTTGCTGAGTCTGATCGATGCCGGCCGGCTCGATCTCGCCGTGTGCCGCACGAGCGTGAGTCAGACGCCGTATCTCTACGACAGCGCGATCGTGCAGGACGAGACGCTCGCGGTCATCGCCAATACGGAGCATCCCTTGGCGAAGAGAAAGCGCGTGGCCTTGAAGGATCTGGCGAAGCACCGGTGGGTCGTGTATCGCGCGAACATGCCCATGCGCCTCTTGCTCGAACGCGAGTTTCACGATGCAGGCCTGCGTTTTCCCGCGCATCTGCTCGAAACCACATCTGCGTTCGCGACGCTTTCTCTGCTACAGAAAAACCCGTCGCTAGTGGCGCTGGTGTCCGTGGATGTCGCGCGCTTTTGCACGGCGCATGGCATCGTCTGCACCTTGCCGCTTGCATTGTCGTCGCGTAGCGAGCCTTACGAACTGGTCACGCGGCGCGACGCGCCTCTGTCTCCCGGCGTGCGTCTTTTGATGCAGGCGATCGAAGAAGCCGGCCGCGCGTGAACTGGAATCAGACGCTGCCGAGCGACGAAAGATACGGCGGAAGATCGGGCTGCCTCAAGCGCCGGATGATCTCGAAGCGCAGCATCCACCGTGTATCCGCTTCGCCGATGTGCTCCTGTAAGGTCTGCGCCGCGCGTTCGGGCTTGCCGGCGAGAATGTCGTCGATGATGCGCAGATGCTCCGTGAAGGCATCGCTGATGAGCTGATCGGGAATCTGCAGATACGGGTCGCTCAAATAGCGCGTCGGCACGAACAGCACATGCGTACGCTGCAGCGCAAAGACGATCTCCTTGTTCGGGCAATGCGCGAGCAGGTCGATATGCAGGTCTGTTTCCGCCATGTCCATTTCGGCGCCGCCGCGATGCGTGGCCTCGATCGCGCCGATGAGCCGCTCGCGCACGCCTTCGAGAAATTCGCGCGAAACAAGCGGCGCGGCATGCACCAGCGCGGTCGGTTCGAGCAAACGGCGCATTTCGAAGAGATGCCCAATACGCGCCTCGGTCACCTGTTCGGCAATCCAGTGTCCATTGCGGTCCTGCGACAGCGCGCCCACGCTATGCATGCGCGCCATGACGCCGCGCGCCACGGTGCGGCTCACGTCGAAGTACTGCGCCAGCGCTTCCTCGGTAATACGCACCGAGCCGAACAGCACGCGCGTACAAAGTTCGCGCTCCAGATCGGCATACATGCGCTGCCATTGCGGCTCGTTAGTGAGTTCGACCTTGTCGAGCACGGCCGCCTTGCCCGCGCGTTCCGCCGATGCCGTTCCCGCCACGCGATACCCGCGCCCCTCGCTCTCGACGATGATCTTGTCAGCGCACAACGCCGCAAGCGCAATACGCGCAGGCGAGCGGCTGATGCAAAAAGACTTCGCGACCTGCGCTTCGAGCAGCTTTTCTCCAGGCGCGATACGTCCGTCCTCGATCATCTCGCGCAACAGCCGGTAAGTGCGATGCTGGATGGAGCCGCCTGCATCAAGCGGCGGGGTATCGGCGGCATTCGTCGCGTAGGTGTTCAACTGGCTCATGTGTTCTTCGTGCAGATTCGATCGATGCTCAACCATACCCCAGCACGTATGCGCCGTCACCGCATGAATTCGGCGATGGCGTCGTTCAGCTGCGCCGCCGCCTGCGGGTCCGCTTCCGAGGCCATCATGTGCCCGCTCGTGCAGGGCAGCCGCAGCAAGGTCGCTTGCGGAATGTGCTCCGCGGCCCAGACGCCCGCTTCAACGGGATTGTAGAGATCGAGCGCGGGCACGCAGACGAGCGTGGGTGCCGCAATCGCGGCCAGCGCCTTTGCGGTGTCACCATCGAAGCCGGGGGTGGTGCCGACATCGTGGGTATCGTAGGCATGCGACTGCGCAATCCAGTCGAGCGGATCGGCGCGCTGCGTCGCCCACCATGCGGCGCGCGCATCGAGCCAGGCGTATGTGCCGCCCGCTTTCGCGGCGTCATCGGCGAAGCGTTCGGGCGTACGCATGGCGATGATCTGCATCACCGCGAGCCACGCGCTCCAGTCTCCGTTCGACTTAGAAAGCGCGCTGCGTCCCGCATGATTGATCACCTGCGACCAGGGCGTGGTCTTCGCCATCGGCGTTAGCGCGACGAGCTTGCGCATGAAGCGCGGAAACGTCACGCCCCACTGCAACGCCTGCATGCCGCCCATCGACGCGCCGACCACGGCGGCCACTTCATCGATGCCGAGATGATCGAGCAGCGCCTTCTGGCTCTTCACCAGGTCGCGGATGGTGAAGCGCGGAAAGCGCTCGCCGCCCTGGCTCAACGCATTGGAAGGCGAACTCGACAAGCCATTGCCGAGCGCATCCACGACGATGATGTTCACGCTTTGCGGGTCGAAGGCACGCGCCTCGCCGATCAGAAAGTCCAGCCGATGATGCGTGCTGCCGATCGCGCACAAGCCCAATACCACGGGCCGTGCGCGGTCGCCGATATCGCCGTGCACGACGTAGGACACGAGCAGATCGTCTATATGTTCGCCCGATTCCAGCGCGAAGCGCCCGAGCGTCGCGCTGCGATGCGGCGCGTCGATCCAGCCGGGTTGCATGTCGGGATGACGCATGACGTTCGCTCAGAATTCGATGACCGCGCGCAGCTCCGCGCCCGTGGCGAGCCTTTGCAAGCCGTCGTTGATATCGGCAAGCGCGATATGCGACGTCACGTACTCGTCGAGTTTCAGCGAGCCGTCGAGATACGCTTTGGCGAGCATCGGAAAGTCGCTGGCCGGGTTCGCGCCGCCGTAGCTCGAACGGACGATCTGTTTCTCGCCCATGAGGCTCGCCCAACGAAACGCGGCCTCTTCTTCCGCCGGCAGCTTGCCGAGCCACACGACATGCGCGCCGGGCCTTGCAAGCTCCACGCTTGTCCGCAGCGATGCGCCATTTCCCGCAGCCTCGAATACGTAATCCGCGCCGCGTCCCTGGGTCAGATCGGCATGCGCGGCAGCGAGGTTGTCGTCGGCTGAAAGCGCGTGAGTGGCGCCGACCGCGCGCGCAAGATCGAGCTTGTCCGACGCGCGATCCACCGCGATGATGCGCGCCGCGCCCGCGAGCCGCGCGCCCTGCACCGCCGACAAGCCGACCGCGCCGCAGCCGATTACCGTCACGGTACTGCCCGGCTCGACCTTCGCGACATTCAGCGCCGCGCCCACGCCCGTCATCACGCCACAGCCGATGAGACACGCGCGGTCGAACGGCATCTCGTGGGGCACCTTCACCGCGCACTCTTCCGACACCACGCACAACTCCGCGAAGCTGCCCGAATACATCAACTGATGCACGGGCGCGCCATCGTCGAGAAAGAGGCGAGGCGCGCCATCGAAATGGAACGACTGCGCCGCGTGATCGCGATACGGCTGGCAGAGAATCGAAAGCTTGCGTGCACAGTAAAAGCACGCGCCGCAATGCGGATTCCACGACGTGACGACATGGTCGCCCACCTTCACGCCGCGCACTGCGTTGCCCGCCCATTCGACGATACCCGCCGCTTCGTGTCCCGGCACGAACGGAAGCGGCGTGCGTAAGTCGCCGCGCACCGCTTCGAGATCGGTATGGCACAGGCTCGTCGCCTTCACGCGCACGATCACATCCGTGTCGGCCAGATTGCCGAGCGTGACGCGCCTGATCTGCAAGGGCTCGCCTTTACGCTCCAAGACCGCTGCTTCGAATTTCGTGTTCGTCATGCGTCTAGCGTCGTCCGGTTGCGGTTTGTCCCGCGCCCTTGTAGAGAATGTTCAGGTTGCGCTCGCCGATCTGCTGATGCAGCGCGACGAACGCCGGGTCCAGTTCCTCGGTCGGACGCGGCTCGTGCTCGAAGGTGTTGTACGTATCGATGCCGCGCACGAGCGTGGCGCTGTCCTCGCCTTCGAGCTGGCGCACGTAAGTCGGGATATAGCGGATGGCATAGCCGATGCGCCGCTTGTCCGAATGGTTGGGCGGCGAGCCATGCACGATCCGCACATGATGAAGCGACATCTCGCCCGGCGCGAGTTCGATCGATACCGCCTGCGCTTCATCCACTTCCACCGCGACTTCCTGCCCGCGTGTCAGCAGATTGTGCTCGTTGAAGGTATCGCGATGCGGCATCTGGTCGAGCAGATGCGTGCCCGGCACGACCTGCATCGCACCGTTCGAACGGTTGCTCTCCGAAAGCGCGACCCACGCGGTCACGACATCGGGCTTGGACAACCCCCAATACGTCGAGTCCTGATGCCACGACACGTAAGCCGGGTCGCGCGCGTTCTTGATGAAGAAGCTGCTGGCCCAGACAAGCAGATTCTCGCCGTAGAGATCGTCGATTGCATCGACTACCTTGTCGTTGCGCACGAGATCGTTGAGCCACGGAAACAGCAGATGGCTCTTTACGTTGAGCGCCTTCTTCGCGAACGAACTTTTCTCGTGCTCGAAGTCCTCCAGGCGCTTGCGCAGTTCGAGCGCGGTCTCTTCGGACATCACGCGAATGGGCGCGACATAGCCGTGTTGCTGGAAATGTTCAACCTGTTGCGGGGTCAATGCCTTCAGCATGATGCGAGTCTCCTTTTTTCCGTGATTCAAGCAACCTGCATGCGCACCGGTGTTTCCAGCGCGCCGCGCCCGGAGGTAAAGCCGCCTGAGCGCAATACGCGGCCGTCTATCGCGCGTGTATCGGTGACGCCTGCGAGGGCCATCGTCATATCGAGTTCATCGCGGATGATTTCGAGCGCACGTGTCACGCCCGCTTCACCTTCCGCGCCGAGTCCATACAGAAATGCGCGGCCTATGTACACGCCGCGCGCGCCGCAAGCGAGCGCTTTCAACACGTCTTGTCCCGAGCGGATGCCACCGTCCATGTGCAGTTCGATATCGCCATGCACGGCTTCTGCGATACGCGGCAGCATGGAAATGCTCGAAGGCGCGCCGTCCAGTTGACGCCCGCCATGATTCGAAACGATGAGCGCGTCCGCGCCGATATCGCGGGCAATGCGCGCGTCTTCCTCGTCGAGGATGCCCTTCAGGATGATCTTGCCGCCCCACTGCTTGCGCACCCAGTCGATGTCCTGCCACGTGAGCGTCGGGTCGAACTGCCGCGCGGCCCAGTCGGCCATCGACGCGATGCCCGTCACGCCCGGCGCATGTCCGACGATATTGCCGAAGGTGCGGCGCGGCGTGCCCAGCATGCCCGCACACCAGCGCGGATAGCGCGACAGATGCGCGAGGTTGCGCAGCGTGAGCTTTGGCGGCGCGGACAGACCGTTCCGTTTGTCCTTGTGGCGCTGGCCTTGAATCTGCAAGTCGAGCGTGAGGACGAGCGCGGAACACCCGGCAATTTTCGCGCGATAAATCAGGTCCGCAATGAAACCGCGGTCCTTCATCATGTAGAGCTGAAACCAAAAAGGCTTCTGCGTATGCGCGGCGACGTCCTCGATCGAGCAGATGCTGACCGTCGATAACGTGAACGGCACACCGAAGCGCGCGGCCGCGCGCGCCGCGAGAATCTCGCCATCCGCGCGTTGCATGCCGGCGATGCCGGTCGGTGCAATGGCGACCGGCATCGAAACGGGGATACCAGCCATCGTCGTCGTGAGATTGCGCTCGCTGAAATCCACGGCGACACGCTGCCGGAACTGCAGTTGCGCGAAGTCGTCACTGTTCGCGCGATACGTCGATTCGGTCCACGAACCGGCATCGACATAGTCGTAGAACATGCGCGGCACGCGCTTCCTGGCGGCGATGCGCAGTTCCTCGATGGTCGCGTAATGTCGCATGATTTTTTCGCCGTTACGCGAGTTCGGGTTGAAGCTGCAATTGAGGCTTGGGCGGTCTTACGAACACCGCGACGAAGATCGCGCCGAGCGCGGCGATCGCGCCAGTCAGCAAGAACGCGCTCTTGAAGTTGCCGGACCATTGCACGAGAAAACCCGTCAAGGCCGGCGCGACGATCCCCGCCAGATTGGCGATGAAGTGCACGAAACCGCCGACCGCGCCGACGCGCCGCTTTTCCACGGTATCGAGCACGATCGCGAAGTAGGTGTTGTACGACGCGTACATGAAGAAGACGGCGATGGCCATCAACGTGACCGCGCTCGTCAGGTCCGTCACCGTGCCTGTCACGCCGATGCACACCGCGCCCGCGCCCAGGCTCGTGATCAGCACGATCTTGCGCGCGAAGATGGCGCGGCCGGTCTTCTTGTAGATCCAGTCGCAGACCAGGCCGCCGACCACGAGGCCCGTCGCGCCGACCGCCCACGGAATCACGCTCACCACGGCCATCTTCTGAATGCTGAGGTGATGCGCCATCGTCAGATAGCTCGGGAACCACGACAGGAAGAAGTACAGGATGTAGGCGTAGCCGAAGAAGGCGAACGCGGTCGAAAGGATCGCTGGGCGCAGCAGGTAAGTGGACAACGGCGCGGGGGAGCCATCGGCGGCGAGGGCCGCGTCGTCTTGCGCGAGGGCTTCGGCGGATTCCTCGATGGGCGTCGACGGCTTGTCCTTCGCCAGCAGCAACCACGCGAGCACCCAGAGCGTGCCGACCGCGCCGATGATCACGAACGACGTACGCCAGCTCGTCGCCAGCGCGAGAAAGCCGACCACGGGCCCCGCGATCGCCGCGCCCACCGACTGTCCGGAATTCGCGATACCGATCATGCTCGCCTGCTGCCTGCGCGGAAACCAGTTCGACACGAGCTTGTTGATGTTGGCGCAGAGCGGCCCTTCACCCATGCCAAAGACAATGCGCACGAGCAACAGACTGACGATGCCGACCGCCGTTGCCGTCAATCCGCAAAAGAGCGACCAGACGAGCATGGAGACGGCGAGCACGGATTTCGGTCCCCATCGATCCGCCGAATAGCCGCCGACGAAACAGAAGATCGCGTAGCCCACGAAAAAACTGGAGAACACGATGCCGAGTTGCGCGGGATCGAGGTTGAGCTCGCGGGAAATGAGCGGCGCGGTGATCGATAACGCCGCCCGGTCGAGATAACTGATCGCTCCACCTACGAACAACAGACTTACGAGAGTCCAGCGCGCACGCGTCTCCATCGATGTCTCCTGGTGAGGGCCTCGGTTTGCGCTGAAAACGTTCAGTGCATCCAATGTACATTCAGCGTAGTTGAGACAAGCGGGGCGTGTCAATGAAGGAGTTGCAGGAGTAAACCTTTACGGCTTCGATCGGTGGAGGCGGAACGCTTCGCGTCGAACGGCCGTCATCGGCGCCCTAAAGCTCCCCGCGCCCCCGCCGTTAACCGATGTGATGGATGGCTTTTCGCCACTCCGGCCTTTGCCGATCCGCGCATCGCACCGACATGGACCAACTGACTGAGGTGTACACGCTGCCCCGCTTGCGGGCAGCCAAGTGGTTACTGCACGCGGGGCCAGACATCCCCCGCGCGATTCGCGTCGCCCTGGTCGGCAGTCTGTTCGGCACGCTGCCCATTTTCGCGGGCGGCGTGCTCAACACGATTCTCGTCGCCTGGGTGCTCACGCGCCGTCATCCGACCATCGCGTTTCATGTGTGGCTCGCGCTCGAAATCGCCGTGTGTTTCGTGCGGCTCGTCGTGCTCGTCCTTGCGCGCCGCCGCGCGCGCGAACGGCGCGCCACGTTCACCGATCTCTATGTGCTGCTCGCGCCCATGTGGGGCGCGACGGTCGGCTACGGCGCCCTCGTCAGCGTGCTCTCCGGCGACTGGGTCGCGGCCACGCTCTCGTTTTTGTCGGCGGCCGCGATGGTTGGCGGCATCTGTTTTCGCAACTTCGGCGCGCCGCGTCTGGTCGCCGTGATGATCTTCCTGTCGCTCGGGCCGTGCTGCGTAGGCGCACTCCTGTCGGGCGAGCCGACGCTCTGGGTCACGTGCCTGCAGATTCCGTTTTATCTCTTCGCGATGAGCGCCGCCGCGTACCGCCTGAACGGCATGCTCGTCACGACGATGAAGGCCGAGCAGGAAAACGACCGCCGCGCGCGATACGACGAGCTCACCGGCCTGCTCAATCGCGCCGGTCTGTTCCGGGCGTTGCGCTCGCGCGTGCCAGGCAAGCGTTATCAGAACGATGAAAGCGCGCTGCTCTATCTCGATCTCGACGGCTTCAAGGCGATCAACGACGATCACGGCCACGAAATTGGCGACACGCTCCTCGCGCTCGTCGCGAAACGCTTGCGCCTGGTATCGGGCGAAGGCGCGCTGGTCGCGCGCCTGGGCGGCGACGAATTCGTGATCGTGACGCCGCCCGAAGCCGACCCGCCGGCACTCGCCGATACGCTCGTGCGCGAACTGTCGAAGCCATTCATGGCGAACGACGGGATGGCGCTTGGGATCGGCGTGAGTATCGGCATTGCGAAGTTCAGCGACGACGACCGCGAACTCGACGGCGTGTTGCGCGACGCCGACAACGCACTCTACGAAGCCAAGCGCGCGGGCAAGAATCGTTGGGTGGCGGCAGAACGCTGGTTCAAGGCGGCGCGGCCATCCGGCATTCGTCCGGCGGCGCGGACTGCATGAGCCCGAAGCCCGGAGCCCGAAGCCCGAAGCCCGAAGCCCGAAGCCAAAATTTACCGGCTTCTGACGAAGGCAAGTAAATCGGTATTCGAAGTTCGCTGTTTTTACCGCTGAAGCTACAAAGAATATTGTTTTTCAATCGGTCCGGCGTTTAAAAGGCATGCATGACTTGCATCCGAAAGGCGGGTTTCGCCGTATCGACTCCTAATCGATTCAGCTTCGCCTTACAAGCGGAGTCAAAATTTCCTCTCCTCGCAAACGTTTGCGCAGGATTTTGTGTTTCAATACCAAAATAAAATATCGGCTGCGCTTTTCGATATTTCCGCGATTACAATTCGCGATCCGTCGATTGGAACAAGAGCTATGCACTCGCAATTCGAGGCTTCGACTCCGAACATGAAATCAAAGGCGGAACATAACCGTCAGGCGCACTTTCAGCGCTGGTTCGCTATTTTTGCAAGTCTCGCCCATTCCCGGCTACCGCTTCCCGCTTATCTGCAAAGAGTCACGGATACCTTGAGGGAAGTTGCCGGCGTGGCGTCCGCGGTTGTCGAGTGGATCGAAGGCGATCAGCTCGTCTATTGCGCGGCGAGCGGAGTCGCCGCGAAAAGCGTCGGCACGCGTTTGCCCACCGCGGGCAGTCTTTCGGGCTTGTGCATCACGCGGCAACAAGCGCTCATCAGCCGCAATACGGCGAATGATCATCGCGTGGATCGTGCTGCATGCGAAGCCGTCGGCGCTGTCTCCATGGTGGTCGCGCCGGTCATTTACGAAGGCCGTTCGGTCGCGGTGCTGAAACTCGTTTCAAGCGAACCCGATTACTTCAGCCAAAGCGATATCTCCATTCTCAACGCGTTTTGCGCGTGCATTGCGGAAACCTTTGCACGCGAGGAAATCGCGCAGGAGAACCGCAAACTCCTGCAAGAGAATCAAAGCGTAAATGCGGACCTGACGGTCGAATTGTCGTTACGTATCGAATACGAAAAAAAGCTCGCCGATGCCATGCGTCGTCGCCGCACCGTGCTCGACAACGCGCATATTGCGTTCGTCGCCATGGACGAAGCCGGCATGGTCGTGGACTGGAACGAGGCCGCAACCAGCCTCTTCGGCTGGCGCGCGCAAGAGGCGCTCGACCGCGAACTCGCGCAGCTCATCGTGCCGGAGCGTTATCGCGATGCGCATCGCGCCGGTCTCACGCGCTATCTCGCCACCGGCGAGGCGCGCATGATGAACACGCGCGTGGAACTGCATGCGCTGCGCCGCGACGGCAGCGAATTCGCCGCCGAGCTGACCATCAGCGAAGTGTGGTTCGACGGGCAGCGGCAGTTCGCGTGCTTCATCCACGACATCACGGATCGCCGCCGCGCGACGGAAGCGGACGAACGCCTGCGGCTCCTCATCCATTCGGTGAGCGACTACGCCATCTGCATGCTCGACCACGACGGCATCATCCGTTCGTGGAACGACGGCGCGCGCGCGCTCTACGGCTTCACCGCGCAAGAAGCGATCGGCCGGCATTTCGCGCTCTTCTATCTGTCGGACGAACAGGGCCGCGACCGTCCTGGCGACGACTTGCGTCTCGCGGCGGAACGCGGCCGCACGGAACACGAGGACTGGCGCACGCGCAAGGACGGCTCGGAGTTCTGGGCGCACGTCATTCTGAGCGCGCTGCCCGCCGCCGATGGCCGCGAAAAAGGCTTCGTCGCCATCACGCGCGACATGACCGCGCGCAGGCGTTTGGAAGAACTCGAGGCGTCGAGCCGCCGCATGAACGAGTTTCTCGCGTTGCTCGGCCATGAACTGCGCAATCCGCTCGCGCCCATTCGCAACGCGGTGAGCATTCTCAAACTGAAGGCTTCCGACGATGCCGATGTCATTCGCAGCCGCCATATCGTCGACCGGCAGCTCGCGCATCTGACCAAGCTGGTGGACGATCTGCTCGAAGCGGGCCGCGTGAGTTCCGGCAAGATCCGGCTCGCGACCGAGACCGTGGATATCGCCGATGTCGTGCACCTGAGTGTCGAAGCGAGTCAACCGCTTTTCGAGGCGCGCGGGCAGCGGCTCGACGTGGACGACAGCGGCCAGCGCCTCTTCGTCAATGGCGACCCGACGCGGCTCGTGCAAGCGCTCAATAACCTGCTCAACAACGCGGCGAAATTCAGTCCGCCCGAGTCGACCATCCGGCTGGAAATCGGTCCACGCGGCGGCGCGGCGCTTCTGCGCGTGACGGATCAGGGTCGCGGCATTTCCGCCGATGCGCTCGCCTCCGTGTTCGATCTTTTCGTGCAGGAGCATGCGCCGGGCGCGCATCCGGATGAAGGCGGGCTTGGCATCGGCCTCACGCTGGTTCGAGCGATCGCCGAATTGCATGGCGGCCACGTCGAGGCGAAGAGCGGCGGCACTGGCAAGGGCAGCGCGTTCAGTTTGTGGCTGCCGCTCGCGCAACCGCCCACGCAGGGCATCATGCCGCCTTCCGCGCCGAATGCAGTGGCGAGCCGTCAGCTCGACGTGCTCGTCGTCGACGACAATCGCGACTCGGCCGACAGCATGACCTTGCTCGTCGATATGCTCGGTCACGCGGCGCGCGCGGCGTATGACGGCCCGGAAGCGCTGGCATCGTTCGGGACGACGCGTCCGCAAGTCGTGCTGCTCGATCTATCGATGCCGGGCATGACGGGCTTCGACGTCATTCGTCAGATGCGCGATGAAGGCAAGCGTGTGATCGTCGCCGCAATGACGGGTCTTGGTTCCGACGAAGACATGGCGCGCACGCGGGCGGCCGGGTTCGACGCACATTTGGTCAAGCCGGTGGATTTGCCTGAGCTGGAGCGCGTGTTGGCGATGGCGGGGAAGTGACGGTGTGCGGGCGGTTGGCGGTGGGCATCCTGCGGGCCTATGCCAAGCGTTGAGCCGTCGGCGTCAAGTCGCGACCGCCTGCGCCGCCTCGCGGACCACTTTTTCCGCTGATCCACGCGCTGCAGACAAGCGCAACGTGCGCGCTCAATCAATCGGCGCGACAATGCGTCATCGCTGACCCGCGCGCACTCATCGCCATGACTTCTTTCGCAACGCTTACGAATCTCTGGCAACTCGCCGGCCTCCCCGACGATGCCCTCCACCTCGTCGATCTACCCGGACACGACCCGGTGTTCCCGTCATCGTTCGCCGTGGGCGAAGCGGCGCAATCGACCATCGCGGCGGCAGCGCTCGCGGCCTCCGAGCTGGCTCATGCGCGCGGCGTCGACCGCCAGCGCGTGAGCGTCGACATGACGCACGCGGCCGTCGAATGCACCGACTGGTTCACGGTCGATGGCGCCGAACCCGAGACCTGGGGCGAGTTCTCGGGCCTCTACCGCACGGCCGATGGCTACGTGCGCATACACGCAAACTTCGAGCATCATCAGGATGGCGCGTTGCGCGTGCTGGGTCTCGACCCGCACAGCGCCACGCGCGCCGATGCCGAACGCGCGCTGCTCGAATGGCGCGCGAACGATTACGAAACCGCGTGCGCCGAACGCGGCCTCGTCGTGACGATGCTGCGCAGCTTCGAAGAATGGGATGCGACGCCGCAAGCCAAAGCCATCGCCGCGCAGCCGTTGCTGAAGATCACGCGTATCGGCGACGCCGCGCCTCTCGCGCTGCCCGCGCTCGACAATGACGCGCGCCCGCTGACCGATATCCGCGTGCTGGACGTCACGCGCATCCTTGCCGGTCCCACGGGCGGTCGAGCGCTCGCCTCGTTCGGCGCGGACGTGATGCTCGTGAATTCGCCGCATCTGCCGAACATTCCCGCTATCGCCGAGACGAGTCGCGGCAAGCGCTCCGCGCATCTCGACCTGCACACGGAGGACGGTCGCGCGACGCTGTGGCGGCTGATCGATGAGGCGCATGTCTTCTCGCAAGGCTATCGGCCGGGCGGGATCGCCGAGCTTGGCTTCGGGCCCGAGGCGCTGGTGGCGCGGCGGCCGGGCATCGTGTACGTGTCCTTGTCGGCTTATGGCACGGAAGGTCCGTGGGCGGATCGGCGTGGCTTCGATTCGCTCGTGCAGACCGCGATAGGCTTCAACGCCGCCGAAGGCGAAGCGCAGGGCGATGGCAAACCGCGAGCGCTGCCCATGCAGATGCTCGACATGGCGAGCGGCTTTCTGATGGCATTCGGCGCGGCCGCCGCGCTATGGAAGCAACAAACGGAAGGCGGTAGCTGGCACGTGGAGGTTTCGCTCGCACAGACGGGACACTGGCTGCGCGGGCTTGGACGTATCGACGGAGGGTTGAAGACGGCGCGGCCGGACATCGCCGCATACACCGAGGAACGCGAATCGGGTTTCGGCATGCTGCGCGCGGTCACGCCGAGCGCGCGCTTCGAGCGCACGCCGGCGGGTTACGCGAGGCCATCGGTGCCGCCGGGAACGGATGAGGCGAAGTGGTGAGTTCGTGGCATGGGCGGCGATTTCAAACGCGACATGCAGAACTTCGCATCAACTCAAGTAATTGAGATGCTCCGCAAGGATCACGCTGCCCACGCCGATGAGAATCAGCCCGCCCAAGATCTCCGCGCGCTTGCCGATAGTCGCGCCGACCAGCCGTCCGACCATCACGCCGATGGTCACCATGAGCATGGTTGCGAAGCCGATGGTCGCGGCGGTCGAGAAGATATCGACGTCGATGAACGCGAGGCCCGCGCCGACCGCCATCGCGTCGATGCTGGTGGCAAAGCCCGTGACGGCGAGCACCCAGAAGGAATGTGAGTTGGGCTTCTCTTCTTCGTGAGCCGATTTGCTTAAGCCTTCGCGGATCATGCGCGCGCCGAGCACGAAAAGCAGGCCGAAAGCGATCCAGTGGTCCCACGCGGTGACGTATTGCGCGGCGGCGCGGCCGAGCGCCCACCCGACGAGCGGTGTGAGCGCCTCGATTACGCCGAAGATGACTCCCGCCTTGAGCGCCTCGCCGATGCGCGGTTTATGCAGGCTCGCGCCTTTGCCCACGGCGGCGGCGAAGGCGTCGGTGGACATGGCGAAAGCAAGGAATACGGTGGAAGCGAGGTTCATCGAGTAGCGCTCTGGTCTGGTCGGGCAAGCACAAGGACAGAAGGCGCGCCCGACCGGAAGCGCATTCTGTCGATGGTCTTGCCAACCTGTGACGGCTGCCCATGCCACGGTCGAAAGACCGAGCGTGTTGACATGGACGCTTTCCCGGGCGGGAAAGCCGGCTACTCCCCAACGAAGAAACGCGAGCTTAACACGACAGATCACCCGATCCGGACCATTGGGTTAAAGTGGGTTGCAACGCCGCATCCCTAACGCTCAGGAGGCACCATGGAGGCAGAACACATCACCCAGTCAGAAGCCCGCGCGGCCGTCGAGCGTCTTTACGCCGCCTTCGCGCAAAAGGACGTGAACTTGCTGCGCCAAGCCGTGACGTCGGACTGGGAATATCTGCCTGAGCCGGCAGGCTTCAAAGCCGGTCCCGACCAGATGATCCCCATCTTCGCGGAGATGGCGGCTGCGCTGCCTGACATGCGCATCGAGATTCTAGACATGCTCACGCAGGACAATCGCGTCGGCGTGCGCGCGGAGGTGAGCGGTACGCAGTCCGGTCCGTTGATGGGCATCGCGGCGACATCGAAGCCGGTTCGGTTTGCCATTCACTCGTTCCATGAGATACGCGATGACCGTGTGTCGAAGACGTGGCATCTGGAAGACTGGTTGAGCGTGTTTCGGCAAATTGGCGAAGTGCCGCGCGATATTGGATCGGATGCGTAATTCGAGAACGCGCGAAGTCGATTGAAACGACAAAGGTCAGAAGCATACGTCGTTTATCATTCTCTCCAACACGTCGTGGGCGGCGCGTCGCGAATTTTCTATTTTCAAATGCGCCGCGCATTGCCCGCTGACTATTCAGCTTTAATTTTTCCGACCAAATAAATCTCGCAACGCGTTTCCTTCTGAAGCCTGAATCGCTGTCGCCATTAAGATTACATCCTCCGCTCTTCGATTATCTCGCAAAGATAAGCGCGGCTCGTGAAAGTGACGCGATTAAGTCTTGATTATCCCGTCTGTCACCGTCTATATTTCTCGACGCACCGCGCCATTTCCATCGGCAAAAGGCGCGGCCCCGCTTGCGCTTCGCGTTATCAGCATCGCGCTATTCACCTGTCTTCGCGTCCGCGAATGAATTTAATTTTCCGCGACATAGGCGAGCACACGTCATCGGCTTGTTTTGGATTATGCAAATCGCTCATCGCTTAATTCGTTTTTGCAGAAACACAAAACCGGTTTTGCCTGCGATCTTTTCAGCAAGTCTGTTATTAACCGCTTGCGGTGGTTCGGACAGCGCTAACGTGCCATCGAGCGTCGATAATTCACGCTATCGTCATCACGCCGCGTCCGCCGCCATAAATCCCGTCGCCAGCGATTTATTCTACGGAATGAACGGTCACAACAGTTATGGCGATGTCTATTATCTCGCTGGCGCCGCCAGACAATTAGCGCAGCTTCAGGATCTCGGCATCAAACTGTATCGCAACGAGGTGTATAGCAAATCAACCGCCATGCGTCTCGCCAATGTAGCCAACGCGCTGGCCGCCGGTGGGGTGACGGTGTACCCGGTGATCTTGATGGGCATCGATTTTGCCGATGAAGACTCCGCGTATCAATCGGCCTATGCGCTCGCGCGCGACGTCGTGAGTGTGCAGCGTTACGCCTACTACGAAGTGACCAACGAACTCGGCTCGGCAACGGTCGCCGGATGGGTGGACGGCGTGCGGCCCACGGACTTCGACAACCAAAAGTTCCAGATTGCGCGTGGCGTCATCCGAGGCATGATCGCCGGCATCAAGTCGATGGACCCGTCGGGCAAGATCGTCATGGGCGGCAATGCGTGGATGCAATACGGCTTCGTGACGATGCTCGCGAACGGCACACAGCCGGACGGTTCGGGCGGGCATCCCATCGTGACGTGGGACATCACGGCATGGCACTGGTATTCCGACCAGGGCAACATCGAGCACGCGTGCGGCGGCACGGGCTGCTACAACGTCATCGGCGCGCTTGCCCGGTTCGGCAAGCCGGTATGGATCAATGAAATGGGCGTGCGGCCCGACTTCGGCACCGATCAGCAAGCGGCCGCCTTCCTTGCCAACGACATGCTCGGCGGCCTGAGAGCGATCGCGGTGCGCTACGACATCGAATCCTTGCAGATCTACCAGCTCTACGACGATCCGCCTGGCGGCGAAGGACCTTACGGCGTGATCCTCGACGACGGCCAGACGCCCAAGCCCGCCTACGCCGCCGTGAAGCAATTCATCGCCACCAATCCGCGTCCATGACAGGCATCACCGCAGACCGAACACGCCCACGCCGTTGCGCGTCCCCACATAGACCTTGCCGTTCGCGATCATCGGCGTAATGAACTTGTTGCCCTGCCCGAACTGATCGCGCGCGCCCGCCGCCTGATTGCTGTTGTAAAGCTCGCGCGCGAGATTGCTGGCGTCGTAGGCGTGCAGCACGGCGATGGTGCCATTCTCCACCGCCCACACGATGCCGTTCGCCGCGCCGTTCGCAGACACGCTCGGTGTGGCGCCCGGCGAGCCGAAACTGTTCGCGGTCTGGCTCGTCGGCGTCGTGGACAAGGCGGCGTTCGCGATGCCGAACGCCTTGATGCTGTCGCCAATCGAGCCGAAATAAACGGTGTTGTTGAAGTACGCGGGCATGGCGAACATCGGGCCGCGAATCTGCCCGACGATCTCCTGATAGATGTGATCCGCATTCGAATCGAACTTACCCATCGCGTCGCGATTGACCACGTAGATCGTCGATGTCTTGCCCGCGCCGAGCGCGAGATGATGCGTCGTGCCGCCCGTATCGACGAGATCGGGCAATACGAGCGCGCCGCCCGAACCCAGATCTTCATCGGCTGCCGATTCGTTCACCGTGTTCGACGGCTGGAAATAATCAGTGACGGCGAGGGCGGGCGAAGTCCCGAGTTTCAGAAAGCCGTTGCCGAAATTGCCATGAATCGGCATGCCGTTGCCGTCGAGCGTGGCGTCGAAAGTGCCGTTGGCATCGAGGAAATAGATCGACGTGCCGTCCGACGCGAGGCCCGCGCCGCTCATCCAGATCGCGCCCATCTGGCCGTTCGGCGTGAGATTGAGCACGTTTGCCTGCTGCAGCGTGCTGGCGTTATAGCCGATCACCCAACCGGTGTACGGCATGATGTCGCAATGCGATGTCCACGCGGTATAGACCACGCCGTTTTGCAGCAACAGCGAAGCGCGCTCGGCGTACTGGCCGGGATCGAAGCTCACGCGGCCATTCGCGCTGCCCGCGCCCGTGCCGGGATACGACGCGGCAATTTCGGTCGGACCGTTGAAAAGTTCCGCGCCTGTCGTGATGTCGAGCGCGTGAATGCGCTGGTGATACTTGCCCGACGTGTCTTTCGACATGCCGACCACGTAGATCGCGCCATTCGGGCCGCGCGTGCGGTCGATGACCGGCGTCGCCGTAATGCCGATAGTCGGCGTGATCTGGCCGCAGCCATGGTCGTCGCTCGGTGTTTCGCCTGCGCCTAACGTCGACGATTTCCACAGAATCGCGCCGGTGTCGGCGTCGAACGCGTAGACACTGGCGTTTTCGGTGGCGACGTAGAGCACGTTGTGCGTGCCGCCCGCGATTGCCACGCTCGTCAGGAAGAGCGGTTCCGCGTCCACGGGTCCGTCCGCCGCAAGCACGTTGAGCTTGCCGAAGGTGGTCGAATTGACGTTCGCGGGCGTGAGCTTCGTTTCCGCGAGTTGCTGGCCGGTGCGGCCGATGTCGTTGTGATAGGTCGCAACGTCCATCGGATGGGCGACAGGGGTAACGACGGTGCCCCCGCCCGCTCCGCCCGAAGACCCCGAAGACCCTGAAGCGCCGGGTGCGCCCGATGCGCCTGAAGGGCTCGAAGCGCCCGCAGGACTCGACGCGCCTGACGGAGTCGATGCCGCCGACGGACTAGAAGCCGCCGAAGGATTCGACGCCGGCGCGCTGCTGCCCGCCGCCGGAGTCGAACTGGAACCGCCTCCCCCGCTGCATCCGCCAATGATGGCCGACACGATTACTGCGCTACACAGCCACGGCAACGCGCCGGCACGGCTCGAGCGATCCCCTTTCATACATCCTCCCTTCTGGAAGAACGGCGTAATCAGTCGGTTTTGCCCTGCATTGAAGCAATTTGGATTCCACTTCCATCACATGCGGCCTATGCCCTTCAGCTTGCACGCAAACCACACTTTTGGAAATATTGAAAGCAACTTGTTGCACTGCGTCACAACATGCTAATATAGGGTTATTACCTAGTTAGTTACCCTAGGTCGTTCATTTTTAAGGGAGTTTAGTCATGGCCGTCATCGCCGTTACCTCAAGTTCGTTTGTTTTCGCCATTGCCAAGACCGTGCGCGCCGCTTTTCTGGACGCGCTCAAGACACGCGCAAAAGTCAGCAAGCTCATGGCCGATGCCTATCGGCGCGCGGCTTGAGTCGCGCCACATGCGGCGGCGATCATGCTGTCGCGCAGGTTGAAAACGGAACGGCGGGCAATTGCCCGCCGTTCCTTTTTTTCGCTTACCGTTTGCGCTACTGCAGCGTGTAGGCAATCACGTAGTCGCCGGCTTTCGTGCCGAGCGAACCGTGGCCGCCAGCCGTGACCAGCACGTATTGCTTGCCGCTGGCATCGGCGTAACTCATCGGCGTCGCCTGGCCGCCCGCGGGCAGACGCGCTTCCCACAGTTTGTGGCCATCGCGCACGTCGTAGGCGCGCACGTACTGGTCGAGCGTACCGGTGAGGAACGCCACGCCGCCTGCCGTGACCATCGTTCCGCCGAGGCTTGGCACGCCGAGCGGCATCGGAATGGGCAGCGGCGCGCTATCGCGGATCGTACCGTTCTTGTGCTGCCACGCAATCCCGCCCGTGCGCAGATCCACGCCCGCCACGTAACCCCACGGCGGCGCCTGACACGGAATGCCGAGCGGCGAAAGAAACGCGCTGATCTCATAGGCGAACGGCGTGCCGCGCGCCTGCTTGATACCGCTCGTCTCGCTGCCCTTCTTTTCCCCTTGCTGCGCGTCGAGCTTCTCGCGCGGAATCAGTTTCGACACGAACGCCATGTAGTCTGGATTCGCGATGAGGATCTGCCGTACCGGATCGACCGACACGCCGCCCCAGTCGAACACGCCGAAGTTACCCGGAAACACGAGCGTGCCCTGCTCGGACGGCGGCGTGAACGGGCCTTCGTAACGCAGACTCTTGAACTTGATACGGCACCAGAGCTGATCGAACGGCGTCGTGCCCCACATGTCGGCCTCGCGCACGCGCGGCGGATTGAAGTTGAGCGCGGAAACCGCCTGCGTCGGCGCGGTGTGGTCGCCACGCGCAGCGCCTTGCGGCACCGGCGTCTCGGTAATGGGCACGATCGGCTTGCCGGTCTCGCGGTTCAGCACGTAAATGCTGCCCTGTTTCGTCGATGCAATCACCGCCGGTTGCGTGCCCTCCGCCGTCTGCAAATCGACGAGCGTCGGTTGACCGCCCACATCCATGTCCCACAGATCGTGGTGCGTAAACTGGTAGTTCCAGCGCAGCTTGCCCGTGAACGCATCCAGCGCAACCAGGCCTGCCGCGAAGCGCTCGGCTTGCGGCGTGCGCTGTCCGCCCCACTGATCGGGCGTTTGGTTGCCCATCGGCAGATAAATGAGACCGCGCTTTTCGTCGACGCTGAACATCGACCACATGTTGGGCGAGTTGCGCACGTAGGTGCCGCCCGGCGCGATCGGTTCGGTGGCGTCCGGATTACCCGAGTCCCAGTTCCAGACCAGATGGCCGTCGTCCACGTCGAACGCGCGGATCACGCCAGAAGGTTCGTTGTTCGATTCGTTGTCCGTTACGTGACCGCCGACGATTACCAGATTGCGCACCACAGCGGGTGGCGAGGTGGAGTAATAGCCGCCGGGCGTGAACGGTCCGATGTTCAAACGCAGATCGATCGCGCCGTTCTTGCCGAAGTTCGTGCAGGGTTTGCCGGTATCGGCGTCGAGCGCAAAGAGCCGGGCGTCGGCGGTCGGCAGAAAGAGACGGCGCGAGCACTCGCCGGTGGCGGCGGTTTGAGCAACGGCTACGGGTGCGGCCGGTGCGGCCGGTGCGCCGGGCGCGGATGCTTCGGCGGGCGCGGAGGCGCTGGCCGAAGCGGTGGCGTCGGAAGCCGTCGTATCCGTCGAAGCCGCGGGCGCGGATGCGCTCGCGTCGAGCGCTGGCGCGGAAGCGGAAGCGGAAGCAGCCGCATCGGCGGCGGAGGGCGGACCCACGTGCATTGCCGCATCGTAATAAGCGACGCCCCGGCAAGTCATGTGCTCCCAGTGTTTGAAGCCGATGGGACTTTGAATTTGCGGATCGAAGCGCCAGCGTTCCGCACCCGTCGCGGCATCGAGCGCGATCACCTTGCTATGCGGCGTGCACAGAAAAATGGTGTTGCCGACCTTGATCGGCGTATTCTCGTCCGTCGTCTCCGTGGGATCGTCGGGGCCGGGCATGTCACCGGTGCGAAACGTCCACGCCACTTTCAGCTGATGCGCGTTTTCGGGCGTGATCTGCGCGATCGGCACATACCGTTGCGCCAGCGGCGAGCCGCCGTAATCGGTCCAGTCGCTTGCCGCGCGTCCGGTGCCGGCGTTCAGATCGGCCTGATTCGGATCGGCGGCTACGTTGACATCGATACGTCCCGGACGGTCATGGAAGTCCTGAAAGTACGTGCCTGCACCGAGCAACAGCGTGAGGATGACGGCAGCGGCCAGCGGCACGCGTGCGGCGCGTGCAGTCGAAGGCGGCCCGAACAGCGCGCCGCGATGCACGAATGGAATCAGCAGCCACAGTGCGAGCAGCAGCCAAATCCAGAGACGCGGCATGAGTTGCCAGAAATCGAACTTGACTTCGAAGACGGCCCAGATCGTCGAGGCGAACAGGAAAATTGCAAACAGCAAGAGCGCGGAGCGCCGCCGTATCAACAGCAAAAGGCCGGTCAGTACGATGGCCGCGCCCGCCATTACGTAGTACCACGATCCTTGCAAGGTCACGAGGTAAGCACCACCGGCCGCAAGCACCGCGCCGATGATGATGAACCCGACGGCCGTGACGAACGTGAGCGGATGAAGTCTTCCGGTGCCAGCCATACTGCTACCCTCCGTGATGATGAATGGCGGAACACAGCCGTCCTGCGGCCGTGGTTCGGACATGGTGAACCGGGGGAGGGTAGCAATTCGCGTGCCGTGACGACACGTTGCAATGGCTCAAGCCAGAGCGCGCGGCCAGCGTCCGAGACGAACGTCGGCCATGGGGAGATCGGCGAGTAATGCAGCTTTCAGATCGCTTCGTTCGGAGAAGCGCGGCGCGTCGAGCCACGCGAGGAACTCGTCGCACCACACGCCCCACGCGTTCTCGTCGAAATCGAAGTCTTCGTCGATACGCCCGTTATCGCGCAGGTACGCGCCCATCACTTGCTTGCCGTTCCAGTAAGCCACGGCCACGTCGTTAAAATCAGCGGTCATGCCGCGCGGCAGGTCGCGCAACAACATGGCGACATGCGCTTTGAACGAGGCAAAATCGGTCGGTCTCATCGCGTGCTCCGCTTCAGGGATGTCATCGTGCCCGATATCGCGTGCCCGCCTCAGCCGAACACGCGCTTGTTCAGATCCTTCTCGAAGGCAACGGTCCAGTGGGAGCCATGCCCGATGCGATATTCGCGTTCCTTCGAAGTGGATCGCCGCACGATCGTCACATAGCCCTGCAATGGATAGACGTCGTCGACGACATCCGACGCGCCTGCTTCGGTCACGAGGAAATCGCCCTCGGTGAAACGGTGGCGCGCGAGAATCGCAAGAAACTCCGCTTTCTCGTCCGGTGCGATCACTGACATGGCGGCCCTCCGGGACTGAACGCTGCTTCATTCAAGGTAGCACACGCGCGCGGGGACGTCGGGCAAAACGCGCGCGGAGTGTGGGGCGCAGCCCTTTATCGAACGAGGCCGATACTCATGAACATTCGTGTGATTTCGCTATGCGCGATAGCGTTGATGTTTCGCGCTGTCGCGGCAAGCAGCGCCGAAGCCGCGCCATGCGGCACACTCGAAGGCGCGTCGGGCAACTCATTCGCGCTGCGCGAAGGCGAAAGCGTGAATCTGCAACGCGGCGACGAGACGATACGAGGCGCGCTGCACGTCTATCGAGACGATGCGGTGTATCGCGTGTACTGGCAGCCCGATGGACGTCCCGAGCAGTACGTGCTCGCGAATGCGGGAGAGAACAGCGTGCGGCTCGTTGCGACGCCGCCGCGCGGTTCGAAGGGTGGATGCGGGACCGGGCACGCTGCCTTCGCAGAGCGTGCTCTCGTGTCCCGCTTTATGACTAGCGCGCCAGCACCTTGCCGATGGAGTTCGCCACCACCTGCACGTTGCTGTCGTTCAGGCCCGCGACGCACATGCGGCCGGAGCGCAAGATGTATACGCAGAACTCCTCGCGCAGACGGTCCACTTGCTCCGCCTGCAAGCCGGTGTACGTGAACATGCCGCGTTGCTTGATATAACGCGCAAGCGCCTCGCCGCGTACATGCTCGCGCAGGCCGTCGTGAATCGCGTGCCGCATACGCGCGATGCGCTGACACATCGCCGCCAGTTCCTCGCGCCACGATTGCGCGAGTTCCGGCGTGTTCAGCACCTTGGTCACGATCTTCGCGCCGTGCGTCGGCGGATTACTGTAGTTCGCGCGCACCGCGCTCGTCAATTGACCGAGCACGCGATCGGCTTCGGCGGCATCGTCGCATACGACATGCAGACCGCCACAGCGCTCGCCGTACAGCGAGAAATTCTTCGAGAACGAGTTGGCGACGAACGCCGGCACGCCGCGCCGCGCAATCTCGCGCACCGCGAAGGCATCGGCGTCGAGCCCTGCGCCGAAGCCTTGATACGCCATGTCGACGAAGGGCAGCAAGTCGCGCTTTTGCAGCACGTCGATGACCTTCACCCACTGCGCTTCGTCCAGATCGACGCCTGTCGGGTTATGACAGCACGCATGCAGCAGCACGACGCTCTTTGCAGGCAGCTTGTCGATGGCGTCCAGCATGGCATCAAACAACAGCCCGCCGGTTGCTTCGTCGTAATAGGGATACGTGTTCACTTCGAAGCCCGCGCGCTCGAAGATGAAACGGTGGTTCTCCCACGTCGGATCGCTTACCCACACCTTCGCGTCCGGGAAGTAACGCCGGATGAAATCCGCGCCCACTTTCAACGCGCCCGAACCACCGAGCGTCTGCACGCTCGCAATGCGTCCGTCGGCACGCGGTGCGCTCTCGGCGCCAAAAACGAGCGTCTGCACGGCATCGCGATAATGCGCGAACCCGGCCATCGGCAGATACGGCTTCGGGCCGAGTTCCTGCAAGAGCGAAAGCTCGGCTTCGCGCACGGCTTGCATCACGGGAAGGCGGCCGGCATCGTCGAAATAGATGCCGATACTCAGATTGACCTTGTCGGTGCGCGGGTCCTTCTGAAAGTTTTCGTTCAGCGTGAGAATCGGGTCGCCGGGGTAGGCATCGATATGTTCGAACATGGTGGTGGTTTCAGGACTTCGGGACGGGAGTTCAGCGAGTCGGCGCGCGGCGCGATTGGCCCGCGCTGCCGTTCCTTTTTCCGAGATAGTAGCCGATTCCGAGAACGGCCAGCCAGATCGGGATCAGCCAGACGGAGAGCCGCAAGCCCGGCGTCTCGAACATCACCCAGACTATGCCCGCGACGAATGCAAGACACAGATAGTTCGTGAGCGGATAGCCGAGGCTCGGGAACGCCGTCACCGAGCCGCTCGCGCGCTTCCTGGCGCGGAACTTCAGATGGATGATGCTGATCATCGCCCAGTTGATGACGAGCGCGGATACCGCGAGACCCATCAGCAATTCGAAGGCGCGTCCCGGAATGAAGTAATTGATGAGCACGCAAGCCGCCGTGACGAGCGCCGACACGCCGAGCGCGACGAGCGGAATGCCGCGCGCGCTCACCCGCAACAGGGCGCGCGGCGCATTGCCTTGCTGCGCGAGACCGTAAAGCATGCGGCTGTTGGCATAGACGCCGCTGTTATAGACCGAAAGCGCGGCCGTCAGCACGATCACATTGAGCACGTTCGCGACGAGGCCGCTGTTCATCTCGCGGAAGATCAACACGAACGGACTGCCGCCCGTCACGACCTTGTCCCACGGATACAGCGAAAGCAGCACGCCAAGCGCGCCGATATAGAAGATGAGAATGCGATAGATGACCTGATTGGTCGCGCGCGGAATGCTGCGCGACGGGTCTTCCGCTTCCGCTGCCGTGATGCCGACGAGTTCGAGCCCGCCGAACGAAAACATGATGACGGCCATGGACATGACGAGCCCGCTCACGCCATAGGGAAAAAAGCCGCCGAGCTTCCACAGGTTGGTAACGCTCGCTTGCGGCCCCGCGTGACCCGAGATCAGCAGATACGCGCCAAACAGGATCATGCCGACGATGGCCGCGACCTTCACGATGGCGAACCAAAACTCCATCTCGCCGTATGACTTCACGCCCGTCAGATTGATGGCGTTGACGAGCGCGAAGCACACGAGCGCCGACACCCACGCGGGCAGCATCGGCCACCAATACTGCATGTAGATGCCGATGGCCGACAGCTCCGCCATGCTCACGAGAATGTAGACCGCCCAATAGTTCCAGCCGGAGATGAAGCCCGCCGCGTTGCCCCAATAACGTGCAGCGAAATGGCTGAACGAGCCGGCCACCGGTTCATCGACGACCATCTCGCCCAACTGCCGCATGATGAAAAACGCCGCCAGCCCGGCGATGGCATAGCCGAGCAGCACGGACGGCCCCGCGAGCCGGATGGTTTGCGCGACGCCCAAAAAGAGCCCGGTGCCAATTGCGCCGCCAAGCGCGATCAACTGGATATGCCGGCTCTTGAGTCCTCGGCGGAGTGTCGTCTGCGATGCCTGTACTGCCTGTTCTGTCTGTGAAGTGCCTAAAGCCATGTCGATGCCTGCCTGAACTGCGCGAAAACCCCTAGGGTTCTTTTGAGCCGCAAAGCGGCCCACTGTTGTTTTTTTGTCCGAATGACACGCAAACGTTGCTTTTATCGTTTTGGCCAGCGAAGCGGACGAAACGCGATTCTACCGCCTGGCCGCCGCAGAGCCTTATCGGGCGGACCTTGCTCGCCGTTCCCGGCAACTTTAGGCCTACCGCGCAAACGATTTGAGGCCGGAATCAGGGCTTGTTCGGAGGATTGATTCGGCACCCGCGACCGCAAAATTCATCTCATGCACTCAACGGGGAAGTCGACATGTTTCAGACGATGGAAGGCAACGCGGCACCGCATCGCGTAATCGGTTCGAAAGCGGATTCGGAAGCGGAACTCTTGAGCACGCTGCAGGCGGCGTCGGAAAACATCATGCGCCTCGCGGGCAAGCTGCTCGCCGGACGCGACGCCTCGGCGCAAGACGCGGTCTCCATCACCGAACAGAAAGAACTGGCGCAACTGACCATCGGCCGATTGCTCGCGCTACCGGCATCGAAAATTTAAGCACCAAAGAGAAGCGCGGCGGCTCCATGTGGAAGCCGTCCGCGATCAGGGAATTAGACGCGCAAGCCCAAAGAATCTGGAAGAGAACATGAACTACCTGACGATCATCGCAACTGTGTGGGCGATTTGCGCGATCTGCGCGGTGCTGTTCATCCGCGGCTCGGCGGCGCAGCAAATGAAGCCGGCGCGCGTGCGTCGTGACCAACGCACGCTTGCCGAGCGCATCAAGGATTTCAGCCACACGGCCTGAAGTAGCGCGGTCCCGAAGTACCGCGTCCGAATACGGCAGGCCGTTGTCGCCCGACAAACGGCCGCTGCCGATGAATTATTTGATTGCCGCCACCGCCGCGCGCAAGCCGAGCAGATAGCTGTCCACGCCGAAGCCGGAAATCTGCCCCTTCGCGACTTCCGCGAATACCGACTTGTGACGGAACTCCTCGCGTGCATGCACATGCGACATGTGCACTTCGACGATAGGCACGGTGAGAATGGCGAGTGCATCGCGAATACCGTAGCTGTAATGCGTCCACGCGCCCGCGTTGATGATGATCGCATCCACCTTGTCTTCGAACGCCTTGTGGATGCGCGCGCACATCTCCCCTTCGATATTGGTCTGGTAACTTTCCACCTCGACGCCCAGTTCCTTGCCGAGCGCTTGCAACTGTTCGTCGATCTGCGCGAGCGTGGCCGTGCCGTACTGCTTGGGGTCGCGCTTGCCGAACATGTTGAGATTGACGCCATGCAGCGTGAGGATCTTTGCCATAACGAATTCCTTTCGGTGGATGAATGAAGCGTGGAAAGCTCGAACCTCGCTTTCGACGATGCGCAGATTCTGCAACCCGCGGCGCGCACTGACAATAGCCATGCGTCGCGCGTTGCGCGCTAAAGCTCGTCACCGGGCAGCCGATAACGCGTATACCGGCGCTAACGGCGATTCATCCGCTCTCCCGCGCAACTACAACGTTTAGCCGGTCTCAGTATGTCAGCCACTTCGTCCTTGCGCGATTCCATTCTGGCCACGCCTTCGACCACGGACGGACCGATCACGGCGGCCATTCGCGCGTCGCTGCTATCCACCCTCGTCGAGGACATTCGGCCGCTTCTGCTCTCCGGTCTTTCCAGCGCTTTCGTCGCGACGATCGCGCTCTTGCGTCTGCATGCGCTCTGGACCGTGCTCTGGCTCGGCGCCGATGTGCTGTTGCTCGCGGCGCGCGTCGGTATCGTGTGCCGGTATCGCGCGTTGAGCCGCCCGGACGCGCCGCATCCCGAGCCCTGGGCCGCGCGCTATGCGCCCTTCGCGCTCCTTGCGTGTCTCGCGCTGGGACTCGGCGCCATGGCCTGCGTCATCTCCGGCGATACCGTGCTGGCCGCGCTCGCGATCATGGTGACGGCGGGATTGCTCGGCGGCATCGCATCGCGCAATGCGGGCACGCCGTATCTCGTCAGCGCGCAGATTTGCCTCGGCGCGGCGCCGATCGGTTTTGGGGCGCTGCTCGCGGGCGGAAGTTTCTGGATGCTCGTGCCGCCGCTTTTCCTGTATATCGGCGCGATGGGCTCGGTCGTGCGCCGCCACTATCGCACGCTCGTCGCGCTGATGATCGCGGAGCAGCGTCACGCCGAACTCGCCGCGCGCTTCGACGCCGCCCTCGCCCACATGCCGCACGGCCTTTGCACCGTCGATGCGGAAGGCAAGGTGATCATCGCCAATCGCCGGGCGGCGGAACTGTTCGGCTCGACCGTCGAGATGTTGCGGCTGAACATATCGTTGCCGGATTTCATCGGCCATGCGGGACTCGCGAAGTTCGGCGAGACCTTGCGTGCGCAACTGGTCGAACGTTGCGCGCTGTGGCTGAAAGACGGGCAAGGCGCGCTCGAACTGAATCTCGCCGATGGGCGGCAACTCGAACTTTGCCGTAACGCGGTGCCGGACGGCAGCGCGGTGATCATCATCGAGGACGTGACGGAGCGGCGCCGCTCGGAAGCGCGGCTTCTGCACTGGGCGCATCACGATTCGCTCACGGGACTGCCCAACCGCCGCTATCTCGGCGATCACGCCGAACGGCTGATGGCGAACGGCGCGGGCCGCGAGAAGGTCATGGTGATGTATGTCGATCTCGACGGCTTCAAGCGCGTCAACGACACGCACGGCCACAACGCGGGCGACGAGCTGCTGACCCAGGCCGCCGACCGCCTGCGTAACGCGATGCGGCGCGGCGAGCTGGTCGCGCGGCTCGGCGGCGACGAGTTCGCCATCGTGGCGACTTACATTGCGCGAACGTCGGGTGCGGCATTCGCGCGGCGCATCATCGGCGATCTGTCGGCGCCTTACGAACTCGACGATGGCGGTATTGCGCGCGTGGGCGTGAGCGTCGGTATCGCGCTGGCGCGACGCGGCGAGTTGTTCGAGAGCGCCCTGAAACGCGCGGATGCGGCGCTCTACGAAGCGAAGCGCGAGCAACGCGGCACCTACCGGTTCGCGGCAGGCGACGAGGATCTGTTTCAGGTCGATGCGCACGCGGAAGCGCATCGCGAAGGTTGATCGAACGCGCATCGGCATGCGCCTTTCAAAACGCCGCGCCCTGCAAGCCGCTTCGCGAACACGTATCCTTGCGGCTTCACACAGGGATCATCCATGTCGACACCAGCATCGTCCGGGCTCGATGGCGCGCGGCGCATCGAACTCACGCGCGGCCTGATCGCGCTTTTTGCGTTTTGCTGCGGCGCCATCGTCGCGAATCTGTATTACGCGCAGCCGATCACCGAACTCATCGCGCCCGATCTGCACATGAAAGGCGGCACCGCGAGTCTGATCGTCTCGTTGACGCAGATAGGCTATGCGCTCGGCCTCTTCTTCATCGTGCCGCTCGGCGATCTGCTCGAAAACCGAAGGCTCATGATCGTGACCGCGCTCGTTTCCATCGCAAGCTTGACGGCCGCCGCGTTCTCGCACGATCCCGTCTGGTTCCTCTGCATCTCGCTTCTCGTGGGGTTTTCATCCGTCGCGGTGCAGATCCTGATTCCGCTCGCCGCGCATCTCGCGCCCGACGAGTCGCGCGGCAAGGTCGTCGGCACGATCATGAGCGGTTTGCTACTCGGCATCCTGCTTTCGCGGCCGATTTCAAGTGTGGTCGCGGGCCACTTCGGCTGGCGCGCCATGTTCGGCGCGGCCGCCGTGCTGATGGTCGTCGTGACCAGCGTGCTCGCCTTCACCATTCCGCGCCGTCAGCCGAGCCATCAGGCGACTTACTTCGAACTGATCGCCTCGCTCGGCCATCTCGTGCGCACGATGCCCGTGCTGCGTCATCGCTCGCTGTATCAAGGGCTGATGTTCGCTTCGTTCAGTCTCTTCTGGACCGCCATACCCGTCGAGCTCACGCGCGGCTTTGGGTTGACGCAGACGCAGATCGGCTTGTTCGCATTGATCGGCGCGATGGGCGCCACTTCCGCGCCGATCGCCGGCCGCCTCGCCGATGCCGGTCACACCGTGCGCGCCACCTTCATCGCGCTGGCGCTTGCGGCGCTCGCGTATCTTCCGGCGTTGATTCATCCGGCATGGGGCGTGGGCGCGCTCGTCGTCACGGGCGTGGTGCTCGACTTCGCGGTGCAAATGAACATGGTGCTCGGCCAGCGCGAAATCTACGCGCTGCATGCGACGAGCCGGAACCGGCTGAATGCCGTGTATATGACGAGTATCTTCGTGGGCGGCGCGTGCGGCTCGGCACTGGCGGGCCCGCTCTACGAGCACGGCGGCTGGACGCTGGTGGGATGGGTCGCCACGGCGTTCCCGCTCGTGGCGTTGGTGCATTACCTCGCGCTCGGCCGACACACCGCCGCGCGCGGTCACTGATCTGGGCTCGCCACTCAGGGCTTCGGAATGCGGATACGGCTGATCATCAACGAGCCGGAGACGGCATAAACGAGCGTCAAGGGATGCAGCGTGAAGCCCGCGAATTCCCACGCGCCGAACCAGAGATTCGCGCCGACCGCGTTGTACCAGCCCGCGATGCCGAGCATCAACACGATGGCAAACGACGTCGGAATGGGCGTGCCTTCGAAGTGCGTGACCTTGCCGCTGCCGGCCGACATTTCCTCGGTGGTCACGTTGTAACGCGCGAGCCTCGAGACGCCGCACGCGACGAAATACGCGAGCATCACGCGGTCATAGAGGCCGCGCATGCCGCACGCATAACCGATGACCGCCGGCGCCACGCCGAACGAGATCACATCGGCGAGCGAGTCGAGCTCTTTCCCCAAGAGCGACGCCTTCTGGCGCCAGCGCGCGATACGGCCATCGAGTACGTCGAAGACGAGCGCGGCGAACACCAACGCGCACGCAAGATAGATATGGAGGACGTCGTTGTCGTCGAGATAGGACATTGACGAGAACAGCGCGCCCGTGCCGCAGACCGCGTTGCCCAGCGTGAACCAGTCGGCCAGATGAAACTCGCGGATCATCGAGAAACGTTTCTTGCCGGTGTTGTTGGTATTCATGGCGAACTCGTGAGGGCGCGACGTCCCTGATGGTTTTAAAAACTGCTCAAGTCTATCATTCAAAGAAGCCGCGGCTTGCGCAGAAAGCGTCGGAAATCGAAAGATCTTCGCCGATTATTTCCACTTTGGCCGTTTCACGAAATTTTTTATAGAAACGATTGAACTTCGCCCGAGGCTGGCTATGCTCGATAGCAAGACGCACGGCCGCTCAAACCTGAACGTGAACGTACACGTTGCTTTATAATCCGGCTCGTTCACGTGTCCGCGAGTGCATTCACATGACGACGAAGCCCGCGCTTCTGACTATTCGCGACGCCGCCGAGCGTCTTCAGGTCACGCCGCGCACGCTGAAGTATTACGAGGAGCGCGGTCTCGTCACGCCGGACCGCAGCGAGGGACGTTACCGGCTGTACAGCGAACAGGATCTGGAGAAGTTCGCGCGCGTTCTGCGGCTGCGTTCGCTTGGCTTTTCCTTGCAAGGCATTACCGAGATCCTCAAGCGCCCGCTGGAAACGCTCGGCGCGGGACGCACGGGTTTTTCGCCGGATTCGCTGCGCGAGATCGAACAGGCGTTGTCGCAACAAATCGATTCGCTCGATGCGCGGATTGCCAGCGTGCGTCGTGAACTCAAGGAAGCGCAATCCGTGCGCGGCGAGCTCAACGCGGACCTTGATTACCTGCGGCGAAGAATTGCCGGAGAAAGCAAGGAAGACTTGTTTCAGGAGCGTATGGCCGCGCAGAAAAAGACGAAGCGCGGCAACCAGCCAGGCAGTCAAGAGGTCGATGGCGAATGACCGCAGCACGCTTACCACGCTTACCCGCACCAAAGCTTGGCGCCGCCACGCTTCGCGACGTCATGTTTCCGTGGGCCATCGCGCTTGCCACCGGACTCGATTACTTCGACAACTCGATCTTCTCGTTCTTCACGAGCTATATCGCGGGCGGCATCAACTCATCGACCGACGAACTCGTGTGGGCGTCGAGTGCCTACGCGGTTGCGTCCGTGCTTGGCATCCTTCAACAGCAATGGTGGATCGAGCGGCTTGGCAACCGGCGGTATATCGGCGGAAGTCTCTTTCTGTTTGCCGCCGGCGCGATAGCCGCGACACTGTGCGAATCGTCGTTCGAACTGGCGCTCGCGCGCGGCTTTCAAGGCTACTTCATCGGCCCGATGATGAGCGCATGCCGCATCCTCATTCAGATGCGCTTCACGCCGCAGCAACGTCCGCGAGCGACGCGCGCGTTTCTTAACATGATCTTGCTCGGCAGCGCCCTTGCGCCGCTCATCGGCGGATATCTGGTCGCGTCGTTTGGCTGGCGTGCGCTATTCACGAGCACGGCGATAGCGGGAGCCGCGTGCGGCCTCTTCGTGCTGCTCGCCGTGCCGTCGAGCGGGCGCGTGCAACCCGAAGCGCGCGGCGAGGCGCATTTCTGGCCGTACATCATGTTCGCGTTTGCGCAAGGCGCGTTGCAGATCGTCATGCAGCAAGTGCGCTTTCAACTCTTCAGCAGCTCGCCGCTGCTCATCATGCTCACGGCGGCGGGACTTTTTGCGCTCGGCTGGTTCGTGTGGCATCAGTGGCATCATCCGCGGCCGCTCATCCGCTTGCATGCGTTGCGCGAGAAGCCGTTTCGCGTGGGCATCATGTTGTATATCGCGTTCTATTACGTGAACACCACGCTCAGTTTTCTCGTCTCGCGTTTTCTCGAAGGCGGGCTGCACTATCCGGTGGAGAATGCGGGCAGGCTCACAGGCTGCACGTCGCTCGTCGCGCTTGCCGCGGCTTATTTGTACTTTCGCTACTCGGCGCGCGTCGCGCACAAGAAGTGGCTGATCGGCACGGGCTTTCTGATCTCCGCGTTCGTCAGCGTGTGGATGGTGAACATGCCGCCCGATGTCAGCATGCCATGGCTCATCGCACCGCTCACGCTGCGCGGCATGGTGCTGCTGTTCATCGCGCTGCCGGTGGCGAATATCACGTTCCGCATCTTCGCGATCGAGGAGTTCAACCATGGTTATCGCTTCAAGAACATCGTCAAGCAACTGACGGTGTCGTTTTCCACGGCGACCGTGATCATTCTCGAACAGCATCGCGCGGCCGTGCATCAGACGCGGCTCGTGGAGCGGGTCAATCCATTCGATCCGGTGTTTCAGGAGACGTATGCACGGCTGATAGGCGGCTTCGAGGCCCTGGGACGAAACGCCGCCGATGCAAAAGGACTTGCGCTCGCGGAAATAGGCCGCGCGGTGACGCAGCAAGCGAGCTTTCTGAGTTCGCTGGACGGCTTCTGGTTCGTGATGGGTGTGGCGCTTTGCGGCGCCGCGCTGGCGTTCTGGCAAAAGCAGATCAATTGACGAAGCGCGCGACACTCGCCGCGCGCGTCAATCTCAGCCTTCATGCTTCAACCGATCCCTTCGGCTCATGCATCGGGCAGCCGTTGCGCTCACCACGAAAGCGCGACGACATCTCGTAAGCCGGCTTGCGCGAGCGCATCACGCCGCCCAACGGTCGATGCGCCTCCACCCCATGCCAAGGACTGAACGCCATGCCATCGTCGATAGCGGCCGCGCGGCTATCGCTCCACGAAGTCTGCGGCGCCACGCGAATCCGCGCCACAGTTACG
Source organism: Caballeronia sp. GAWG1-1 (assembly GCF_023631465.1). NCBI lineage: Bacteria > Pseudomonadati > Pseudomonadota > Betaproteobacteria > Burkholderiales > Burkholderiaceae > Caballeronia > Caballeronia sp. GAWG1-1. Next base: position 187,531 of record NZ_JALQDB010000037.1, on the reverse strand, counting down.
TATGGACTTTCATCTTCCGGCCAGCGCTTCGATGCATCTTCGATCGGCATCTTCTCGATATCCGTTGCAAGCTGCACGCGCACTTCCCATTCGCCGCTATTGGCCGCGAAGAAATCGCTGACGGCTTCGCGCAGGCCGTTGGGTTTATCGTCGAGATCGACGGGCGCATCCGTCAAGGCGGTCAGTTCCGGCGATACCGGCGCCACGCTGATCTTCCCGAAGTACTGACCATAGAGGTGCGGCACGGCCGTATAGAACGTTTCGCCAAGAATATGCGTTTCGGGATGTCCGCCAAGACTCTTGATCGTGCCGCTCTCGCCGCCGAGTTTTTCGATCACCGCTTCCGTGCCGCGCAACACAGCCGAAAGCGCCTGCTTCGTGCCGGGCATTTTGTCGGTGGTCTTGGCGAGCAACTTCAGGTTACCGAGGAAGGCTTTGGGCGTCGCCGCCGTGAACGCGGGCGCATTGATCATCACCAAGTCTTGCGTGACATCGCCTTCGCTCCCGGGCAAGCGCGCGCCTTCCACGCCAATCACCTTCAGCGCGAGGCCGCGCGGTGTCGAGACTTTGTCATCGAGAATATCGCCGGGATTCGTCGATAAACGCAGCACCACCGGATACGTGCCGCCGTGCGCGAAGATGCCTTGTGCGAGCTCAGGCGCCAAGCCATCGACCACTTGCAGCTCTCCGGTTAGAAGCCCGTGACTCTTCGCGTGCACGCTGCGGATTGCGTGACCGCTATCGGCGTAAGTCTTCTCCGTGATGCTACGCATGGCTTCGGCGAGTTGCTGCGTGGTCTCGGCTTCGTCGTCGGGGATTTGTTCGAACGAGGGATCGAAAGGCAAGGGTTGATAGGCGCGCGTATCCATTTGAACTCCGGGGACGTTGGTATGTTTGGCTACTCAGCAACGCCCGTACCAACGCGCTTTAGCTCACCCCTCGCGCAACATCTCGTCCACGGCGCGGATCGCCAGCACGTATCCTTGCACGCCCAGACCGCAGATCACGCCACGCGCCGCAAGCGAGATCAGCGAGTGCCGATACTGCTCGTCACGCCGATGAATATTCGTCACGTGAACCTCGACGAGCGGCTTCGAAATGAGCTTCACGGCGTCGAGCACGGGTATCGACGAGAATGAAAATCCGGCCGGGTTGATGACCACCGATGCGTCCTTTTCAAACGCTTCTTGCAGCCAGTCGACCATCACGCCTTCATGGTTGGTCTGACGAAAATCGCATTGCAGACCGAGTTCGTCGGCGAGCGCTTCGCAACGCGATTGCACTTGCGCGAGCGTCGTCGTGCCATACAAATGCGGCTCGCGCTTGCCAAGCAAGTTCAGATTGGAGCCGTTCAAAACATAGACGAGAGGTTTCATGTTGTCGATGAGTCAATGAGTGTTCGATTGCATCGGCGCCTGCGTCGTCGCGCCGATCACTTCAGCGGTGGAATCGGTACGGTTCAGGTCGATGCCGAGCGTTTCGGGCGCGGTGAGGATCATCGCGAGCGAGATGACGTTGAAGATCACGCACACCGCCACGACGCCCCACGGCGAACCGTTGCACAGCGCGAAGAGCCAGACCGCGACGACCGGCATCGGGCCGCCCGCGATCAGGTTCGCGCCGGTATAGGCGAGCGCCGAGCCAGAGTAGCGCACGTTGGTCGGAAACGCTTCGGCGAACGCGACCGGTTGTATGCCGCTCTGGAACTGCGTGAAGCCGAGGAAGAAGCCCATCGCGAGGAGCATCGGCAGGAAGCTTTTCGTGTCGAGAATCTGGAAGTAGACGAAAAGCATCAGCAAGGTCGCCGTCGAACCGATTGCCAGCGCCTTCCTTCTTCCGATGCGGTCACTCAGCATGCCGCCCGCCAGCGCGCCCACGATGGCGCAGACATTCGCGCCCATCAGCAGCAAAAAGCCGGTTTGCTTCGGCACGCCGAGCGTCTTCGTCACATAGCTCAGCGAGAACACGACGATCAGATAGAAAATCGCCGCCGGTCCGCAGAAGAAGAGCATCCAGCGCAGCACGGTGCGCCAGTGAAGACGCAGGGCGTCGCGCAAGGGACTGCCGACGTCCGCGACTTCGGTTTTCGACAAGGCGACGAACGCGGGCGTCTCCGCCACGCGCAAGCGGATATACACGCCGACCATCACGAGCACGAAGCTCAAGATGAAGGGAATGCGCCAGCCGTAGGCATCGAAGGACTCGGCCGACATGGCCGATGAAAGCGTAAGCAGCACGCCGTTCGCCATGATCTGCGAGAGCGGCGAGCACAGACCGAGCAGGCCCGAATATTTTCCACGCGCGCTGGGGCTCGCGTGCTCGATTGCCATCAATTGCGCGCCGGTCGATTCGCCGCCGAGCGCAAAGCCTTGCAGGATACGCAGGATCACGAGCAGCGTGGGCGCCCATACGCCGATGCTCGCGTAAGTCGGCAAGAAGCCCATCAGCATGGACGCGAGGCCCATCACGGTGACGGTGCCGAGCATGAGATTGCGGCGGCCGAGCTTGTCGCCGAGATGCCCGCAGATGATCGCGCCGAGCGGCCGCGCCGCGAGCCCGACGCCGAAGGTGGCAAGCGAGGCGAGCAGCGCGGAGGTCGAATCCATCGCGGGGAAAAAGAGCTTGGGCAGCACGGTCGCGGCAAGCGCGCCGTAAAGGGTGAAGTCGAACCATTCCAGCGCCGTGCCAATGGCGGCGGCGGTGACGGCTCGGGTGCGCATCGACTGGTGCGCGGTTTCTTCTAAGTGCGATTGCATCTTGTCTCCTCTTCGGGCGTGTCTCTGTGTACGTTCATTCGCTTACCCGGGAATCGTCGTATCCCGATAAAACGACGTGGCGCACAGATTAACAGCGCCGGGTGGGATATCGTTCCAGTGTGGAATCTCTTCCCGCAATATGCAATCATGCGCAAATCATCGAGTCGAACGATAGGTAAAACCCATGCCCGGCGTCACCGAACGAACGCTTGCCGTCCTCGAATTCCTCGCGACGCAAATGGAAGGCACGCCGCTCGCGATGATCTCCGATCAACTCGAAATTCCACGTAGCGCGTGCCATCGGCTGCTGGTCGATCTCAAGCAGTGCGGCTACGTGCGGCAATTGCGCGAACACGGCGACTACGTGCTCACGACCAAGCTCGTCGGGCTCGGCCTCAGCTATCTTGCAACGTCGGGCATCGTCGATATCGCGCAGAGCATGCTCGACCGGCTCGCGGAAAGCTCGGGCGAACTGGTGCGGCTCGCAATCGTCGATGGCGACCGGCTGACGTGGGTCGCGAAGTCACAAGGCGCGCTCAAGGGCCTGCGCTACGACCCGGACATGGGCATGGACACGGTCTTGTCTTGCAGCGCCACCGGCCACGCCTGGATGATGACCATGAGCGACGAACGCGCGCTCGAACTCGTGACGCGGCAAGGCTTCGGCGCGCCGAAGCAATACGGCCCGCGCGCGCCGACCACGGTGACGGGTTTGCTCGAATTCGTGCACGCCGCCCGCATGCGCGGCTACGCGACCATCTACGAAGTCTTCGCGCCCGGCATGACGGCCATGGCGGCGCCCGTGCAGCGGCGTGGTTATCCGGCTATCGGCGTCATCAGCATCGCCGGGCCGGCCGTGCGGCTCACCGAGAAGCGCATGCCCGCGCTTGGCTCGACGCTGCTTGCTGCCGCCGGCGAACTGGCGGCTGCGAGTCTCGCGTCACCGCTTTTCGGGCGCATTCGATAACGTTCGGTCGCGTTCGGCCGCGTGATGCTGCGGAAAATCCCCACGTTTCATTTGCGGCACATTGCATACAATGAATCCCGTTCACTCCCATAACGGGGCCTCGATGGCTGTCATAAGCGCCGCTTTGCATACAATCACGCCTGATACGTCTCGTCCTGGCGATGACGTCTATCTCGCCATCAAGCGCGCGCTTGCCGGCAACGAGTACGGCGCGGGCCAGTATCTGCGCGAGGAACAACTCGCCAAGCGTTTGGGCGTGAGCCGCACGCCGGTGCGCGAAGCGTTGCGAAGACTCGACGCCGAAGGCTGGGTCGAAACGCGTCCGAACTACGGTGTGCGCGTCAAGGCGTGGACCCTGCAGGACGCGCGCGAAATTTTCGAGTCGCGTCTCTTGATCGAGCCGTATCTCGCGGGGCGCGCCGCACTCAAGATCGAGCCTGCCGATATCGAGCGCCTTCGCACGCTGGCGGACGCCATGCTCGCCATTACGCATCGTCCGTCCACGGCCGAATCGTGCGAGGCATGGTTCACCGCGAACGGCGAATTCCACGCCATCGTCACCGCCGCCGCGAACAACGCGCGGCTCGACCGGTCGCTCAAGTCGATGAAGGAAACGCCGCTCATCAAATGGACCTTCGACGCCTACAGCGACGAAGACCGCGAACGCAGCGCGCGTCAGCACTTCGAGATCGTGCTCGCGCTCGAACAGCGCAATGCGGTGTGGGCGGAAGCCATCACGCGCTGTCACATCATGGCCGCCGAAAAGGCCGTGCTGGACCGCCACGAGCGGGAGCATCTCAGTCCGTAGCGTTGTTGCCCCTTGCACCGTCGATAAAAAACCGTCGCACACGAAAGACATCGGAGACACGACATGCAGCCAAGTACGGTGAACGCCGGTCCGCGTCTGGACCGCCTGCCCATTTCCGGGTTCCACAAGCGCGTGCTCTGGCTGATCGGCGCGGGCATGTTCCTCGATTCCTTCGATATCTATCTCGCGGGCGGCGTACTCGGCGCGCTCTCGAAGACCGGCTGGTCGTCCATGCATCTGAACGCGGCGTTTTTATCGTCGACGTTCATCGGCATGTTGCTCGGCGCGTTCACCGCGGGCGTGCTCGGCGACGCCAAGGGCCGCAAGTTCACGTATCAGTTCAATCTCGCGGTCTTCGGGCTCGCGTCGATTGCGGGCGCGTTTGCCCCGAACATGACCTGGCTCATCGTCTGCCGGTTTTTCATGGGCCTGGGACTTGGCGCGGAGATCGTCGTCGGTTATGGATCGGTCGGCGAATTCATGCCACCCGCCGTGCGCGGCAAATGGTCGGCGTATCTGTCGCTCATCACCAATTCGGCGCTGTTCTTTTCGACCTTCCTCGGCTATTTGATCATTCCGACCATCGGTTGGCGCGCCATGTTCGCTATCGTCGGCGTGGGCGCGATGATCGTCTGGGTCATCCGCAAGAAGATGCCCGAGTCGCCGCGCTGGCTCGAATCGAAAGGCCGTTACGACGAGGCCGAAGCAATCCTGCGCGCCGCCGAGGAAGAGTCGGCGCGCGTGCGTCCCTTGCCGCCGATTGCCGACCTACCGCGCGCCATCACCAAGAAAACCACGCTCATCGAGCTGTTTTCGGGCGCACTGATTCGCCGCACGTTCGTGTCGATCGTCGTGCAGGTCGCGGTGAACATGGTGATCTACGGCTTCATCGTGTGGGTGCCCACGTTCCTGATGAAGCAAGGCATCGGCATGGCTTCGTCGCTCGGATACACCACGCTGATGTCGCTCGGCGGCCCGGCGGGCGCGCTCGTCGGCGTGCTGATCGCGGACAGGATCGGCCGCAAGAACGGTTTGATCGCGGTGGCCGCCCTCGCTGCGGTCATCGGCTGGTTGTACAGCCATTCGACCAGTGTCGAGATGGCGACGCTTCTCGGCTTCATCCTCTTCACGCTGACGTATCTCATGGTCGCGCTCGGCATTGCCACGTATATCCCCGAACTCTTCGCGACCGAAAACCGCATGCGCGCAAATGGCATAGCCGGATGCGCGGGCCGCATCACCGGCATTTTCGCGCCGCAGCTCGTCGTCGTGATGTACGCGACGGGCGGCATCAAGGACGTGTTGTCGATGATCATCGGCGCGTGCGTGGTGATGGCCGTCGTGCTCGCGGTATTCGGCATCGAAACGAACAAGCGCTCGCTCGAAGAGATCGCGCCGACGCTCGATACGGACGCCGACGCCGCGCTGGCGTTATCGCGCGAATCGCATCATTGACTCTGCAACGTCGAACTTCACACAAGGACACGCTATGAACACCACCAGTCAGGCTAAACGGCAGGCATTGAAGGCACGTTTCGCGCAGAAGGAAATCGTGACGGCGCCCGGCATCTTCGACATGATCTCCGCGAAGATGGCCGATTCAATGGGCTTCGATTGTCTCTACATGACGGGCTTCGGCACGGTCGCGTCCTATCTGGGCTTGCCCGATGCGGGACTCGCGACCTACACGGACATGGTGAATCGCGTCGCGGCGTTTTGCGGCGGCACGAACACGCCGATGATCTGCGATGGCGACACCGGCTACGGCGGCTTGCTGAACGTCGCGCATACGGTGCGCGGTTACGAACAGGCGGGCGCGGCGGGCATTCAGCTCGAAGATCAGGAATTCCCGAAAAAGTGCGGCCACACGCCGGGACGCCGCGTGATTCCGCTCGAAGACATGGTGCGCAAGATCAAGGTGGCCGTCGAGAGCCGTACCGATGACGGGTTTCACATCATCGCGCGCACGGATGCGCGTACGTCGCTCGGACTCGACGAAGCGTTGCGCCGTGGCGAAGCCTATGCGAAGGCAGGCGCCGATGTATTGTTCATCGAGTCGCCGGAAAGCGTGGAGGAGCTGGAAAAGATCGGCCGCGCCTTCGATATGCCCTTGCTCGTGAACGTAGTGGAAGGCGGACGCACGCCGCAACTCGCGCCCGATGAATTGCAGAAGCTCGGCTTCTCGCTGGCGATTTATCCGGCGTCCGGCTTCCTCACGGTCGCGAAGGCTCTCAAGGATGTGTACGGCCAGATCCTCGCGAAGAAGAGCACCGAAGGCGCGAAGGACGCGATGTATCCGTTCTCGGACATGTGCGAGTTGATGGGCTTCGCGCAAGTGTGGGCGTTCGATCGCGAGCACGCGGATTGATTCGTCCGCGCACTCGAACGCGTCATGCGCCTCATGCGCGCGGCTTGAAGATGCCGTTGAGCTTGTCGCCGGGCGCGGCATCCGCGAAGCCGTCGAAGCGCCCTTCCACGAGGCCTTCCGCGGCGCGCATGACGCCGCCCCAGGCCGCGCGTGCCAGCGCGCCGCCGACGCTCACGCGCCGTACGCCCAGCGCGGCGACATCGGCGAGCGTGAATTCGGATGCCGAGCCAATCAGCAGATTGACGGGCTTCGGCGCGACGGCCGCAACCACCGCCGCAATCTGCTCGCGCGTCTTGATGCCGGGCGCGTAGAGGCAATCGGCGCCGGCTTCGGCGTAGGCCTTCAGACGCGCGATGGCATCGTCGAGGTCCGGTTTGCCCGCGAAAAAATTCTCGGCGCGGCCAATCAGCAACGTGTCGCCGCCGTTCTCGTCGATGGCGCGGCGTGCGGCCTTCATGCGCTCCACCGCGACATCGATGGCGAACAAGGGCGCGGATTCATCGCCGGTGGAATCTTCGATCGATAGTCCCGCCACGCCGGTCGCTATCGCCAGCTTCACGCTCGCTGCAATCTCTTGCGGCGTCTTGCCAAAGCCGCTTTCGAAGTCCGCGTTGACGGGAAGGTCGGTGGCATCGACCAGTTCCTTCAGATGCGCGAGAACGGCGTCGCGCTCGACCGTGTTGTCGGCGTGACCCTTGGACCAGGCGAAGCCGGAACTCGTCGTTGCGATAGCCTTGAAGCCCAGTGTTTCGAGGTATCGCGCGCTGCCGATGTCCCATGGATTGGGCAAGACGAAGCAGCCGGAATCATGAAGTGCGCGGAAGGCCGAGCGTTTTTCGGCGACGGTGCGAGGCATGAGCGTGTCTCACTGGGTTGGTCGCCCATGATCTTGCGGTTGGGGATGAAGCGCAAGGGCAAGGCCCAAGCAATGCGCTCGCTTCTTGCGCAACCGCTACGCGATCTGGCCTTCGGCCGAACCGCCCGCGGCTCTGACGGCGAGCGCGTCGCCGACATCTTCCATATCGGCCAGCGAATCGCTCGCATCCGCCAGGCCGAGATTGCGCCGCCAACTCGCCGGCGGCGTGCCGAACTCGCGCTTGAACGCGCGATTGAACGCCGCCTCGGATTCATAACCCACTTGCTCGGCGACGGCCGCAAGCGAGCTGGTCCCGTTGCGCAATTCCTGCGCGGCAATCTGCAGACGCCAGCGCGCAAGATATTGCATAGGCGGCTGGCCGAGCAGTTGCGTGAAGCGCTGCGCCAGCGCGGAACGCGAGAGGCCTGCCTTGCGCGCGAGTTCATCGACGGTCCAGCCGTGTGCCGGCTGCGCGTGCAGCAACGCGAGCGCGCGTCCCACGAAACGATCGCTCACGCCCGCGAGCCAGCCTTTGCGATCGTCCGGCAATGCGTCGATGCAGCGCCGCACCGCTTCCACGAAAAGCAGTTCCGACAATCGCGCCAGCACGATCGCGCTGCCGACGCGACATTCGGCGGCCTCGACAGCCGCGAGTTTGAGCGATGTTTCGAGCCACGCCGATTGCGGGTCGTTGCGCATGTCGACTTTGAACAGGCGCGGCAGTGCCGCGAGCACGGGATTGGTCAGGGTATCGTCGCAAGCGAGAAAGCCGCAGATCAGGCGCGTGTGCGCGCCGCCTCCGCCATAACTCAGCTTCATCACTTCGCCCGGCGACGTTTCCAGATACTTCGAAAGCATGGCGCTTGCCGACGCGGGCGTGAGTTCGAGCGAACTGCCCATCAGATGCGCTTCGCCTTGAGGCACGACAAGCAATTCACCCGCGCTCACGTGAATGGCGGAAGCGGGGTCGCCTGTAAGCGAGGCCCAGCAACTGCCTTCCGTGATGAGGTGATACGAGACGATGCGCTCGGTGCGCGGCAAAAACGTCGCGCACAAGTCGGGCGTGGCGTGGCCGAAGACGCACCAGGGCGCTGTGAATTCGCCATTTAGATAAACCGCCCCGCCGAGACGCACGAGGCGAAGCACGTCGGAAAGCGCATCCATGTAGGCGCCCATCAGTTTCGGCGTCCTGCGCAAAATATCTGGACGCGTGGTCATTCCATAAGCCGGCTCGCGTGCTGATACTAGCACTCATGCGACCTTGCAACAACGAACGCGAAACGGTTCGTCGGACGAGACGCGCATCCACGAAACAGGAGGACGGCATGAGTCAGGCAGAGGAATATCGCGGTCAATGTTTTTGCGGTGCAGTGCAATTCACGGTACATGGAAAACCAGAAGGCATGGGCTACTGCCATTGCGCGTCGTGCCGAAGCTGGTCGGCAAGCCCGCTCAACGCCTTCACGCTCTGGCAGCCCGAGGCATTGGAAGTGACGCGCGGCGCGGATGATATCGGCACTTACAACAAGACCGAGAACAGCTATCGCAAATGGTGCAGGAACTGCGGCGGTCATCTCTTCACGGAACATCCGGGGCTCGGGCTCGTCGATGTCTTCGCCGCCAACCTGACGGACTTTCCCTACGAAGCGGGCGTGCACGTCAATTACGCCGAAACGGTGTTGCGCATGAAAGACGGCTTGCCCAAACTGAAGGACTTTCCAGCCGAATTGGGCGGCTCGGGCGTGAGCGTGGCCGAATGATCGCCGGATTGCCCGTTGCCGCGCGGGCAGTCTCGATTGCGATATCGCGGCGCCATCGGAACAGCAGCACATCATGCATGTCGCATCGCTGCCCTTGCCTTTTCAGGAGTTCGTCATGACCGCAGCCGATCCCGCTTTCTCGCCCGCCGCCGACCTCGCCGCCGTCAAGGTTCGTCAACAAGCCGCCTGGTCGACGGGCAACTACGCCGTCGTCGGCACCACGCTGCAGATCGTCGGCGAGAATCTTTGCGAAGCGCTCGACTTGCGCGCGGGCAGCCGCGTGCTCGACGTCGCCGCCGGCAACGGCAACGCGACCCTCGCCGCCGCGCGCCGCTGGTGCGATGTCACGTCGACCGATTACGTCGCCGCGCTGCTCGATGCAGGCCGCGCCCGCGCCACGGCTGAAGGGCTCGTCGTGCAGTTTCAGGAAGCGGACGCGGAAGCGCTGCCCTACGCCGACGCATCGTTCGATATCGTGATGTCCACGTTCGGCGTAATGTTCACGCCCGATCAAGCCAAGGCGGCCCGCGAACTTGCGCGCGTGTGCAAACCAGGCGGCAAGATCGGGCTCGCGAACTGGACGCCGGAGAGTTTCATCGGACAAGTGTTCAAGACGATCGGCAAATACATTGCGCCGCCAGCCGGCGTGATGTCGCCTGCACTCTGGGGCACGAAGGCGCGGCTCGACGCGCTGTTCGACGGCAGCGCGCAGGAAATCGTCGCGACGAGTCGTGATTTCACGTTTCGGTATCGCTCGGCCGCGCATTTCATGGACGTGTTCCGCACATATTACGGGCCCATGAACAAGGCTATCGGCGCACTCGAAGGCGAGCGTCAGGCGGCGTTTCTAGGTGAGATGATGGCGCTGATCGAGAGCCGCAATCGTTCGGGCGACGCGACGCTCGTGCTGCCAAGCGAGTATCTCGAAGTCGTGGTGACGCGGCTGTGAAAGGCTCGAAACGCCGCCGGCTTTTCGACTGCGGCTCGCGCCTGTGGTCGTCCGTCTGCCTGTTCGGCCTTCGATACGGCCCCGTGCTTTTGGCGCTGCCGCTCTGCTCGTCGGTATGTTTCTTCGGATGGCGGTTCGCGTTGTCGACTTTAGGGCTGGGTGTTTAGGCCGGTTTCGCCACGCTCGCGTGCGCGGCGAAACCGGTGCGGTCATCGTGTGTTATTCCGTCAGGTGCTACCCTGCGAGGCGCGAATGCCGCAAAGGGCCCGATATCCATGAGACAGGCGATCACCATCAGAACCGTTGCGAGCGCGCTCTTGCTGCTGCTCGCTTCGCTTCACGCGTTCGCTCAATCCTCGCGTCCGTCTGATGCGCAGATGCTCGGCATTCTGCTCGTTGCGAATCAGGCCGAGATTGCGACCGGTCAGCTTGCGTTGCGCCGGACGCAATCGCGCAGCGTGCAGAGCTTCGCGAGCCGGATGGTCTCGGAACACGGACAGGTCTATCAGGAAGGCTTGGCGCTGTTGCAAAGACTCGGCGCAGAGGCGCAGCCAAGCGGCGTAAGCGACGACCTGACACGACAAACGCGCGATGACCTGCAAACCCTCGACAACGCCGATGCCCGCGATTTCGACCTTACTTATCTGAACCGCGAAGTCTTCTTCCTGCAACAGCTCGTGAAGTTAGTGGATGGCTTCATCCGTTCGACTACAAGCGCCGATCTCAAGACGTTGCTCGTGCGCTCGCGTCCGTCCTTCATTCTGCAACTGGATCAGGCGCACAGGCTGCAACTGGCGCTCGATCGTCCGGGCTTTTCGCATTGACAAAAAAACGCGGCGGCCCGGAAAGGCCACCGCGTTCGTCGAACAACGCTTTGCAGCGATTACTTCAGGTCGAAGCGGTCTGCATTCATCACCTTCGTCCACGCCGCCACGAAGTCGCGCACGAACTTCTCCTTGCCGTCTTCGCTTGCATAGACTTCGGCGAGCGCGCGCAGTTGCGCATGCGAACCGAAGATCAGGTCGACGCGCGTTCCCGTCCACTTCACCGCGCCGGTCTTGCGATCGGCGCCTTCGAACGCGTCACGCGCTTCCGTGATCGGCGTCCACTCCGTTTCCATATCAAGCAAGTTGCGGAAGAAGTCGTTGGTCAGCGTCTCCGGCTTGTCCGTGAACACGCCGTGCGTCTCGGTCCCGGCGCGCACGTTCAAGACGCGCAAGCCACCGACGAGCGCGGTCATTTCAGGCGCGGTCAGGTTCAGCAACTGCGCCTTGTCGATCAGCAACGCTTCCGCCGGCACGCCGTACTTCTGCTTGAGATAGTTGCGAAAGCCATCGGCGGCGGGTTCGAGCATGCCGACCGATTCCAGGTCCGTCTGATCCTGCGACGCATCCATGCGGCCCGGCTTGAACGGCACGCTCACCTTGTGCCCCGCCTTGTCCGCGGCCTGCTCGATACCCACGCCGCCCGCAAGCACGATCAGATCGGCAATCGACACTTTCTTGCCGCCCGACTGCGCGCCGTTGAACTCGCCCTGAATGCCTTCGAGCGCCTTCAGCACCTTCGCCAGTTGCGCCGGCTGATTGACTGCCCAGTCTTTTTGCGGCGCGAGACGAATACGCGCACCGTTCGCGCCGCCGCGCTTGTCCGAGCCACGGAACGTCGAAGCCGATGCCCACGCGGTCGTCACCAGTTCCCCGACCGATAGCCCTGCGGACGCGATTTTCTGCTTCAACGCGGCCACATCCTGCTCGTCGATCACGGGATGATCGAGCGCGGGAATCGGGTCCTGCCAGACGAACTCTTCCTGCGGCACTTCCGGCCCGAGATAGCGCGCACGCGGTCCCATGTCGCGGTGCGTGAGCTTGAACCACGCCTGCGCGAAGGCATCGGCGAACTCTTGCGGGTTGTCCTTGAAGCGGCGCGAGATCTTCTCGTAAGCCGGATCGAAGCGCAGCGACAAGTCCGTGGTCAGCATGGTCGGCCGCAGCTTCTTCGACGCATCGTGCGCGTGCGGAATGGTCTCCGCCGAATCTTTGGCGATCCACTGATTCGCGCCCGCCGGGCTCTTGGTGAGTTCCCATTCGTGGCCGAAAAGGTTCTCGAAGAAGCCGTTGCCCCATTGCGTCGGCGTCGAGGTCCAGGTGACTTCGAGACCGCTCGTGATGGTGTCCGCGCCACGGCCCGTGCCGAACGTGCTGTTCCAGCCGAGGCCCATGGTTTCAAGTTCGGCGCCTTCCGGCTCCGCGCCCACGTTATCCGACGGACCCGCGCCGTGCGTCTTTCCGAAGGTGTGGCCACCCGCGATCAGCGCGACGGTTTCTTCGTCGTTCATGGCCATGCGGCCGAAGGTATCGCGAATATCGTGCGCTGCCGCAAGCGGATCGGGGTTGCCATCCGGGCCTTCCGGGTTGACGTAGATCAGGCCCATCTGCACCGCGCCAAGCGGATTTTCCAGGTCGCGCCCGCCATCCGTGCGGCTCTGTTCGATGCCGTGCATTTGCGCATCGGCGGTGATCACGCCTTCATCGTCGTCCTTGCCGGCCGCCCCCTTGCCGTAGCGGACATCGCCGCCGAGCCAGGTTTTTTCGTTGCCCCAGTAGACGTCCTGGTCCGGCTCCCACGTATCTTCGCGACCGCCCGCGAAACCGAGCGTCTTGAAGCCCATGGTTTCGAGCGCGACGTTGCCGGTGAGAATCAGCAGGTCAGCCCACGAGATTTTCTGACCGTATTTCTGCTTGATCGGCCAAAGAAGGCGTCGTGCCTTGTCGAGACTGACATTGTCCGGCCAGCTATTGAGCGGCGCGAAACGTTGCTGACCGCGCCCGCCGCCTCCGCGTCCATCGCCGGTGCGATACGTGCCCGCGCTATGCCATGCCATGCGGATGAAAAGCGGACCGTAGTGGCCGAAGTCGGCGGGCCACCACTCCTGCGAGTCGGTCATGAGCGCGGCGAGATCTTGCTTGACTGCCGCGAGATCGAGACTCTTGAAAGCTTCCGCGTAATTGAAGTTGCTGTCGAGCGGATTGGACTTGTTCGAATGCTGACTGAGCAGGTCCACGCGCAACTGTTTTGGCCACCAGTCACGGTTCGTCGTGCCACCGCCAGCGGTGTGATTGAACGGACACTTCGATTCGTTTGACATGCGTTACCTCCTTGGGGGACTTGCCTCTGCTTGCTTGTTTTACATGGCGCCGACGCGTGGTCCCGTGTGGACGAAGAAAGCGCCGGCTGTGTCGATGGGTCCGACCTTGGATTCAGGTTGCCGCCGATCATTCGTTGGCGTCGCGCGTCTGACATGGTGCGGCGCACAAGCATCGTGTCGATGACAGCCGGCGGCATCCAACAATATATGTGAGAGCCGTCGGCAGATGAAATGCATTTGTGGCAATGCCGCCGATAGAACGCCCCTATAAGAATAGCGAGGCTCGCGAGAATTTGCAGGTGGAGTGTGAGCGACGGTCCGACGCCCTGGCGTTACGTCAAGTCGTCCATTCGGGAAATAGGCAGCAAGTCGGCGATGTTGGACCATTTGACAACACACTGAGGCGTTGTCAAAATGTCCAACACCAAAGCGGTTTTGATTGAGGATCGCCGTAGCGCCATCACTGCGAGCGGGTTTGCCGAAACGGTCATCTGGCGGCTTCCGCATCCTGTACCGGGATGCCGGCACCTTTACAAGTATCGTCTTGCTTACGTGATTTCCGGCCAGTGCGTGCTGCGTTACGACAACGAGCGAGATAAGGGCGACCATCGCCATTTCGTAGGTAACGAAACGCCCTACATGTTCTCCACGATCGAAAGACTGCTTGCCGACTTTCAAGCGGATGTGAATATATGGAATAGATGGAGGTCAAGATGAAGAAAACTGCGACGATCGGAATCTCCTCGCTCGATGAAGTCACCGAGCAGATTCTCGCGGCAGTGAAAAACGGCAAACCGCTCCACGGCCGCAACTTCTCCTACGCCACGCCCGAGCTCCTCTTTCGCACCTTCACCACGCCGCGCTGGCGCATCATTCGCGTGATGACGGGCGCGGGGCCGATGTCCATCCGCGAGCTCGCCCGCCGGCTCGAGCGCGATGTGAAGGGCGTGCATCGCGATGTACAAGCGCTTTTGCAAGCCGGCCTCTTGGAAAACGATGCGAACGGCGCGATTGTCTTTCCCTACGACACCGTGCACGTGAATTTCAAACTGAAGGCGGCCGATTTATCGCCGTTGACGAGCGAGCGCGAGTCGGCAGCCGCGCCTGTTGTCGAAGATCGCGCGGCCTTGCCTCAACGTACGCCGAGTACGCCCCGTACGCCACGCACATCACCCGCACCACGCGTATCACGCAAGCGCGCCGCAAGCGCACGACCGGCGGGTAATCGCTAGCCACCTAACTCCAGTCGTCCATGTCGTGCTTGATGCTGTGCCGATTTGCAATGAGCGTCTCAACGCTGGGCTCGTTATTCATCGCACGCTGAATGGCGAGCTTGGTCGCTTCGTAATTCGTGCGATACATGTCTTTCTTGTCGAGGTTCGCGTCGGTGGCGCAGCGCGGGTCGATCCACACGAGGCTGATGATGCACAGATCGTTGGCCTGATCCTTCGGCAAGATGCCTTCGATCAAACAATCGACCACCGCGTCCGCCGTCGCGGATTGCACCACGCCGCCGAACAGGTCGATATTCGCCATGTCCTTGAGCGTGACCTTCGGGACGATGATCGTCGCGGGACGCACCAACTGGTTGCACGCGCGGATGGCGAACATGGCGGTATGCCCTTTCGACTGTGCCATCATGTTGGCGAAGGCGTGACCGACCGGCCCATCCACGCGGCCGATCAGGATTTCGGGCATTGCATCGGTGGCTTGTCCGGGGGCGGCAAAAACGGTGGCCTCGCCGGCGCGAAACGTCAGGTCCAGACTCATGGTGTCTCCTTGCAGGGCTCGAAGTGGTCTAAGGAGAACAGCCAATGCAAGGACGATGCCAGAACAGATCCGGAGCCCGAGGCGCTTTATCGATCGACGATCACGCGCTGGCTGTACCAAAACAGTAACCGCTCAGCGTGACACTCTGTCCATCTCGCGACAAGCGCGACCTGCTCAGAACGTCGACAACGTCAACGTGTTCTGCACGGACTTCACGCCCGGCACGCCTTCCGCGATATGCGTCGCCAGGTCGACCTGCGACGTCTCCGGCACCCATCCTTCCAGCACTACGGCGCCGTTATTCGCTCGCACGGTGATGCCGCTCGCGCGCAAGCCTTTCGCTTTCTCGAGCGCATTGAGCACTCGCCGCACGAGCGCGCGGTCCGCAGCTTTCGACGATGACGCCGCCGCGCCCGTTACCGCCGAAGCCACTGTCACGCTTGCGGGCGACGCAAATTTCGCGGCGCCGCCCTGCGCGAACGCACACACCGATGCCATGCCGACACATGCAAGCGCCGATGCGGTCGCGCGCACTCCAATTCGAATCAGAACCATAACCACCTCTCATGTGAAAACCAGCGCTTACTCAGAACCGATGCGTCATGCCCGCCGCGACCAGCGTTTCCGTTGCATTGAGCCCGTTCGGCGAGATGCCCGGCCAGCCAGCCGTCGACGTGCCGTTGTTCTTGAGAAAGCCCGCGCGCCCGTAGAACGCCGTGCGCTTGGAAATGCTGTGATCGAAGCCCGCTTGCACGAGCCACGCGTTGTCGTGCACGCCACGCGCGACGCGCTGCATGGCCGCGATCTCGATGGTGTCGGCGGGCGTTGCCTGGATCGTCGCGCCTGCTTCCATCGTGCTGAACGGATGCCCGGCATTCAGACGCGCGGCAAGCGAACCCGCGGGCGTATCCTTCGGGCGGTGATAGGCGTAGTTGAACTGGAAGTTCACCGGCCCGACGCGATAGGCAAGCGCCCCCGTGAAGTGCTCCGTGCCGAGCGTCGGCAGCGTGGCGGGCAGGCCCGGCATGGTCTTCGAACCCGGATGCTGATTCTGGTAAGCGACGCCCGCGTAGAGGCCATGGCCCGTATAACTCGCGGCGATGTCGAGCATGTTGCCGGTAGTCAGCGGGTACGGCTGCGCGACACTCGCCGCGAGCGCGTACATGCCCCGCAGCTCGACACCTCCCATGTTCTGGGTCTTGTAGACGATGGCGTTGCTCGAACGCCCGCCAGCCGTTTGCGTGGCGAGCGTATTGCGATCGACAGTCGTCGAGGCGGCGGCGAGCGGCGAGAGCGCTTCGTTGGCACGGAACGGGTCCGACGGATAGAGCAGCCAGAAGGTCGGCTGGTACTGACGCCCGACTTGCAGCGAACCGTACTTTTCGTGCGTCAGGGCAACCCAGGCCTGTCGATAAAACATGGCGGACGAGTCCACCTGCGACGTGCCGTTGTTGACGTTGAAGCCGCCTTCGAGCGTGAATACCGCCTTCAATCCGCCGCCCAGATCTTCGCTGCCTTTGAAGCCGAGCAGCGAGGCGCTATTGCCGCCGCTTCTGAGCGACCACGATTGCTGCCCGCCATTGGCGAGAAACTGGAAAAACGTGTCCGCCACGCCATACAACGTGACGCTGGACTGCGCGGCCGCGCTTCCTGCTGTCAGCCCAAGTATGGCGGCGCATAGCCCTTTGCTGCTGAAGCGCATGCATGTCTCCTGGTTATATCCTGCCCATTCGCGGCGAAACATCGCGATCGGGCGATGACCGCCATTGCAGCCACGTCATCGCCCTTCGCAGCCAGTGTTGCAGCGGCGCGCGGCAAGGCGACCCCCCTTGCAGGGTGGGGGATGGGATAACCCCGATTATTCAGCATGTCTTATTATCGAGATGCATCGCGATTTGAGCGCAACGCGCGATTCCGCTATCCTGTTGCAACCGTTACCAAAACGCCCCGCCGATGCTCACCCTCGACTCCCGCGACACCGCCATGCTGCAGGGCGCTTTCGGCGCCGGCCCCGCGCTTGCCATGCGCATCGTCGCTGCGACGGCGCGTGTCATGGACGCCAGCGCGCTCATCGACGTCACCTGCGCGCATATCGACGGCTGTCTGTATCACGGCGCGGCGAGTCTCGACTTCGTGGAACGTTTCGTCGCGAGCGGCGCGAAAATCGCGGTGCCGACCACGCTCAATGTCGGCTCGCTCGATCTGATTCACCCGGAGCTGTATCGCGGAGATTCGGCAACGGCCAACGCGGCGAAGCGCCTGATGAACGCGCATCTCGAACTCGGCTGCGAGGCGAGCTTCACGTGCGCGCCGTATCAGTTGAAGCATCGGCCGCGGCTCGGCGATCAGATCGCGTGGGCGGAATCGAATGCCATCGTGTTCGCCAATTCCGTGCTCGGCGCGCGCACCAGCCGTTACGGCGACTTTCTGGATCTCGCGGCGGCCATTACCGGCCGCGTGCCGCATGCGGGCTTGCATGTCACAGAGAATCGCGCGGCGCGGGTGGTGATCGAAGCGCCGGACTTGAACGCGTCGTCACATCGCGACGCCGACTTCGCCACGCTCGGTTTCCTGCTGGGCGGCGAAGCGGGCGCCACGGTCGCGGCCATCACCGGTTTGCCCGGCGACACCAGCGAAGACGAACTCAAGGCGCTCGGCGCGGCGGCGGCATCGAGCGGTTCGGTGGCGCTTTTTCATGCGGTCGGCATCACGCCCGAAGCGCCGACGCTCGATGCCGCGCTGCAAGGCCGCAGGCCCGAACGGACCGTCCGCGTGAGCGCCGCCGATCTCGCCGCCATCCGCCGCCGCTGGAATCAGGCCCGACCCGGCGCTCCGCTCGCCGCCGTGAGCCTCGGCACGCCGCATTTTTCCGTCGATGAATTCCGCGCGCTCTCGTTGCTCTTCGACCGCTACAAAGGTGCCATGCGTTGCGGCTTCTACGTGAATACGAGCCGCTACGTGCTCTGGCAACTGGAAGACGACGGCACGGCGGAGCGGCTGGCCGCGCGCGGCGTGCAGATCGTCGTGGACACCTGCACGTACATCACGCCGGTAATGAAGCAGATCACCGGTCTCGTCATGACCAATTCGGGCAAGTGGGCGCATTACGCGCCCGCGAATATCGGCGTGACGGTGGCCTTTGGCAGCATGAACGAATGCGTACGCTCGGCGTTCGAAGGAAAGGTGTGTATCGATGAAGCCAACTGATTCCTTGAGCGCCACCGTGCTCGTTCCGGGCCGGGCGCGTGGCCTTTCCATAGCCCTTGCGCCGCTCAGTTTCTGGGGCGGCTACGACGCAGAGCGCGGCGTCATCGTCGACAAGACGCATGCGGGTTGCGGCCGAAGTCTCGCCGCGCGCGTGCTGGTCATGCCGCGTGCGCGCGGGTCGAGTTCAAGCAGCAGCGTGCTTGCCGAGGCCTTGCGCAATGGCATGGGGCCGTGCGGCATCGTGCTTGGCGAGCGCGATCTGATTCTGTCCATTGGCGCGATCACGGCCAACGAGCTGTACGGGCTGAACGTGCCCGTCGTCATGGTCGAT
Source organism: Caballeronia sp. GAWG1-1 (assembly GCF_023631465.1). Classification (NCBI taxonomy): domain Bacteria; kingdom Pseudomonadati; phylum Pseudomonadota; class Betaproteobacteria; order Burkholderiales; family Burkholderiaceae; genus Caballeronia; species Caballeronia sp. GAWG1-1. Next base: position 168,614 of record NZ_JALQDB010000037.1, on the reverse strand, counting down.
GAACCCGCGCTCGCCACGCTAGGCAAAGGCGAATTCATGCTCGAGATCGACGCACCGGATCACGAAGACCCAACGCGCGAGGCATGCATTCGCGTCACCGCGCCATGATCGCCTCGACCACCGCGACAATCTGCTGCGCCGCGATCTTCACATGCTGTTCGAGCAGCTTCGCGCCGAGTTTCGCATCGCGCTTGCGGCATGCGGCGACCATCGCCATGTGCTCGTCGTGCGACTGCTGACGGATCGGCACCTGCTTCACCTGAAACCGGAAATAGCGGTCGCTGCGGTCGTGCAGCACGCGCAACATCTGCAGCGTGATATCGCGGTGCGCAGGCACGTAGAGCGTTTCGTGAAAGCGCCAGTTGAGTTGCCCCCACATGCCGGATTCCGCGCCGTCCATCTCCGTGACGAGATTTTCGGCCCGGGCAATTTCGCCTTCGGTGATATGCGGAATGGCTTGGGAAAACAGCCACGGCTCCAGACGCAAGCGAATCTCGAACGTCTCCTGCACTTCCTCGATCGACAACTCCGCCACGTACGCGCCTTTGTGCGGCACGTTCGTCAAAAGGCCCTCACCCGTCAGACGCGTGATCGCTTCGCGAATCGGCACGCGGCTCACGCCGAGCTCATCCGCGAGCGCTTCCTGCCGCAGCGCTTCTCCGGGCGCGAGATCGCCGCTCAGAATACGCTGCCGGATAGCGGTCGTGACGAGTTCGACCGTGGTCGTGCGCACGATCTTGCGGGTGGCGTCGCTCGCGGCGGCGGGTCTTGATTTCGGCGCGGCCAATGGCATGGCGTGGGTCTTCTTGGTTTCTGCTGCGGACATTCGGCGCGGGAATCGTAGCACGCGGCCTAGAGCAGCTTCTCGCGCACCCACGCGCCGTTTTTCATCACGCCGGAGATGCGCTCGCCTTGCCCCGTCAAGACGCGAATGTCCTTGAGCGGATCGCCGTCGACGACGAGCAAATCCGCATACGCGCCCGCCGCGATCACGCCGAGCTTGCCCTGCATGTTGAGGATGTCCGCGCCCACGGCAGTGGCCTGGCGAATGGCTTCGAACGAGCCGACGATATCCGCGCGTATCGACAGTTCGTCGCTCTGATACTCGTGCATCTCGCCCAACAGATCCGTGCCGAGGCCCATTTTCACGCCGCGCTCGTGCAGCAGTTCGAGCGCCTTCAACCCTTGCACGCGCACCGCTTCGTTCTTTTCGAGCGACAAGGCCGAAATGCCGATCTGCGCGCCGACGCGGTTCATCGCGTCATAGACGACGAGCGTCGGCACCGCGAACGCGCCGTGTTCGGCCATGACATCGGCGGCTTCTTCATCGATGAGATTGCCGTGCTCGATGGTCCGCACTCCGAGCTTCACCACGCGCGCGATGGCTTTCGGCGTGTACGCATGCGCCATCACGTAGGTCTGATGCGACGCGGCTTCCTCGACGGCGGCCTTCACTTCATCGACGGAGAATTGCAGATTGCCGATAGGGTCCGTCGGCGACGCCACGCCACCCGACGCCATGATCTTGATGTGATGCGCCCCGGCGCGCATCTCTTCGCGCACGGCCTTGCGCATGGCATCGACGCCATCGACCACGCGGCCGATCGCGCCCAGGTTGCGGCTGCAGCCGCACGGGTCCGGGTCGGAGTTGTCGAAACGCTCGCGGAAGTCTCCATGACCGCCGGTTTGCGACAGCGCCTTGCCCGCGACGAACAAGCGCGGTCCCGCGATCACGTCTTCCTCGATTGCACGCGACAACGCGTAATCCGCGCCGCCCGCGTCGCGCACGGAGGTGAAGCCGCGATTCAACATGCCCGCGAGAATGGGCACGGCGCGCAGCACGGCGAACGTGTTCGGCAAACGGCTGTTGTTGCCGAGATGCGCGACCGATGCAATGACATGCACATGGCAATCGATCAGGCCGGGCATCAACGTCTTGCCGCCGACATCGATCACTTGCGCGCCGCTCGCCTCTACCGGCTCGCGCGTGACTTCGCGGATGGTGTCGCCATCGATCACGACGGAATAGCGGCCGTCGTCGCGTTCGTGCTCGGCGTCCAGCACGCGTGCGTTCTTAAGAATCAGCATGACGTTATGCTCCTTTTCACTTCAGCAGGAATCCGTGGGCCAGGGGATCGCGGTCATCGACGAAGAGAGTGTTGTGGCCCGTGATGCGCGCCCAGCCTTCGATGGTCGGCACGATCGCGTCGTACTCGCCGACTCGCGCGGCCGATACCGGCACGCCTTCGAACAGCGTCCCGATGATGCTTTCATGCACGAAACGCTCGCCTATCTTCAAGCGCCCTTTCGCGACGAGTTGCGCCATGCGTGCCGAGGTTCCGGTGCCGCACGGCGAACGGTCGATGGCCTTGTCGCCATAGAACACCGCGTTGCGCGCGCTCGCGCCTTCGACTGTCGGCGCACCGGTCCACATGACGTGGCTGAGGCCACGAATCTGCTCGCTTTCCGGGTGCACGAAGCTGTACTTCTCGTTGGCCTTCTGCCGCAGCAGCGGGCTCAAGCGCTGAATGTCCGATGGCTTGAGCGCGTGCAGACCTTCGAAATTGCGCTGCGGCTCGACGATCGCATAAAAATTGCCGCCATAAGCGACATCGAAACGAATCTCGCCTAAGCCTTCCACTTCGATGGAGAGGTCCTGCGAATGCAGATACGAAGGCACGTTGACGAGTTGCACCGAATCCACGTGTTCGCCGTTGACGCGATAACGCGCGATGACTACGCCCGCTGGCGTATCGAGCCGCAAAACGCCCGGCTCGCGCGGCCGCACGAGACCGTTTTCGATCGCCGTCGTCACCGTGCCGATGGTGCCGTGTCCGCACATCGGCAGACAGCCGCTGACTTCGATGAAGAGAATCGCGAGATCGCAGTCGTCGCGCGTCGGCGGATAGAGAATGCTGCCGGACATGACTTCGTGGCCGCGCGGCTCGAACATGAGCGCGGTGCGAATCCAGTCGAACTCGCGCAGAAAATGCGCGCGCCGCTCGATCATGTTCGCGCCGGCAAGCGGCGGCGCGCCGCCCGCGACGACGCGCACGGGGTTGCCGCAAGTATGACCGTCGATACAGAAGAACGTGGACTTCACATTAGTGCTCCGTTCATTGAGCGAGCGCACGCACGTTGGCGAGCGCCTTCTCGACGATCGCGATGGTGCGCTGCCGCTCCTCGCCTTCGAGCACGAGACGCGGCGCCTTCACGTATTCCGGATAACCCGCCGTGATGTTTTCGGCGAGCTTGATGTATTGCACGAGCTTCACGTGCGTGTCCAGATGAAACAGGTCGATCAATGCCCGATACAGCGCACGCGCCTTGTCGTATTCGCCATTCACGGCGAGCTTGAGCAGTTCGACGGATTCGCGCGGCACCGCGTTGGCCATGCCCGATACCCAGCCCTTGACGCCGAGCGCGACCGATTCCAGCACGAGATCGTCCACGCCGCAGAACACGGTGAAGCGGTCGCCGAAGCGCGCATAGAGATCGGTGACGCGAGTCGTATCGTAGGTTTCTTCCTTGATCGCGACGACGTTGGCTTCGTCCTTCAGTTGTTCGAGCAAGTCGGGCCGCATGTCCACGCCATAACCGCGCGGATTGTTGTAGATCATGAGGCCGAGCTTCGTCGAGCGCGCAATCGACCGATAGTATTCGACGGTTTCTCTATCGTCCGAGCGATAAGTGAGGCCCGGAAACACCATCAGGCCCTGCACGCCGATGGCTTCCGCATCCTTTGCGAACTGCATGGCGTTGGCCGTGTTCAGTTCGGCGAGACCGGAGATCACGGGCACGCGGCCGTTCACCGTTTCGACCGCGAGCTTGAGCACCGTGCGCTTTTCCTCGGGCGTGAGTTGCGCGTTCTCGCCGACCATGCCCATCATCACGACGCCGCCCACGCCGTTGTCGAGCAGACGATTCAGCCCGCTCACGATGGCGTCCTGATCGAGCGCGCCGGTAGCGGTGAGTTTGGTCGTGACCGCGGGGAAAACGCCTTGCCAGTTGACTTGCATCTCTTCTCTCCTGTCGTTTGGTCAGTGCTGAAAACGTGCGATGGAATAAGGTTCGAGGGGCACGCGCGGCATGCGCTCGCCGAGCACATCGGCGACGAGCGCGGCCGTGGTCGCCGATTGCGTCAGGCCGAGATGGCCGTGTCCGAACGCATAGACCACGGACGGCGCGCGTGGCGAGACGCCGATTACCGGCAGCGAATCCGGCGTGGACGGGCGATGCCCCATCCAGTTGACCGCGTCCGTTTCGTCGATGTCGGGCAGAAAGCGCCGGCCGAGCGCGAGCAACGCCTCGCTGCGCCGATAGTTCGGCGGCGCGGCGAGCCCCGCGAATTCCGCCGCCCCGCCGATGCGCAAACCGATATCCAGCGGCGTCGCGACGAACTTGCGTTCCGCGAAGATCACTTCGCGCGACAACGCAATGCCGTGCCTGGGCAGCGTCGCGTTATAGCCACGTTCGCTGTCGAGCAACACGCGGTCGCCGACAGACTTCGCAAGCGTCGCCGACCACGCGCCCGCCGCCACGACGATGCGGCGGCCGAAGACGCGGGAGCCGTCGTCGAGCAGAACGCCGTCGGCGGGTTCGAGCGCGCGCGCGACGCCGGTCACGAAGCGCGCCCCCAACGCCATCACGCGTTCGCGCAGCAAGGTCACGAGCCGGCGCGGATCGCCGATATGCGACCAGTCGTCGAGAAACACGCCATGCCGGAACACCGGCGCAAGCGCTGGCTCGGCGGCGCGTACTTCGTCCTGATTCAGCGTATGCCAGCGCACGCCGAGTTCGCGCTTGAGCGCCCATTCGGGCTGATCGGCAGCGAAGGCCGCATCGGTCTCATAGACGGTAAGCGCGCCGCGTCGATACAGCATCGCGGTGGCGCCGATATCGTCGAACATCGGCAAGATGTCTTCGTATACGCGATTGTTGAGCCGCGAAAGCGCACGCGAGATGGCGTCGAACCGCGCGGGTTCCGCCGCGCGCCGAAACGCCATGAACCACGGCAGCGCGCTTGGCACGTGTTTCCAGTCGAGCGCGAGGGGCCCGAGCGGGTCCATTAGCCACTTGGCCGCTTGCGTGAACATGCCGTGCACGGCAATCGGCGTGTTCTCCGACACGGCGATACCGCCCGCGTTGCCGTGCGACGTGCGGTCGCCTTCGAAGTCGCGATCGATCAACGTCACGCTCGCGCCTTCGCAGAGCAGCGCCCACGCGCACGACAACCCAACGACGCCCGCGCCGACCACGATCACATCCGCTATTTCCTGCCGCGGCTGGCTCATGGCTTCGCGCGCGATTTGATGAGCTTGTCGTCGACGGCTTCGAGCCACGTGTCCGACAACGTGAAGCCCGTCTGATAGCGGTCGGTCGGATCCACGCCCACTTGCGATATCGCGCTGATCCACGCCTGTCCCGCGACCACGGGCACGACTGCGGGCACATCGCCGAGTTGCGTCAGCGAATCGATACGGCTTTCGAAGCGCGAGCCGATGATCGATTCATGCACGAAGCGCTCGCCCGCTTCGATCAGCCCTTTCGCGTGCATCACCGCGAGCCGCGCCGATGTGCCGGTGCCGCATGGCGAGCGGTCGCAGCGTCCGGGAGAGACGATCACGGTATTGCGCGAGGTCAGGACGCCGTTTTCGCGCCGCAAGGGCATGACGAATTCGGTCTGCGTGATGCCCTTGATGTTCGGGTTCAGCGGATGCGGCGACGGCAATTGCTCGGCCGCGGCGGCCTTGATCGTTTGCCCGAGCTCGCATAGTTGGCGCGCTTCGTCGGGCGTGATGGCAAAGCCGAGCTTTTGCGCATCGACGATGACATAGGTCATGCCGCCGTAGCCGACATCGACTGTCAGCGTGCCGACGCCTTCGACCTCGATCGTCTTGTCCAGATGGTTCGCGAAGGCCGGTTGATTGGTGAACTCGACTTGCGTCACCTTGCCGTTTTCGCAGCGGCAGCGCACGTGAATGAGACCGGCGGGCGCTTCGAGCACGAGTTCGGTGACGGGCTCGGTCATCGGCAGGATGCCGGTTTCGAGCAGCACGGTGGCCACGCAGATCGTGTTGGAACCGGACATCGCCGGATATTCGGTCGATTCCGCGATCACGTAGCCCATCTGCGCGCGCGGATCGGTCGACGGCAATAGAAAGTTCACGCTCTGGTTGGCCGAACCGCGCGGCTCGAAGATGCAGATGCGGCGCAGGTCGTCGCGCACTTCTTCGAGATGCATCATCTTGTCGAACATGGTGGCGCCGGGCACGTCGAAGACGCCGCCCGTCACCACGTTGCCCACTTCGCCTTCGGCGTGGCAATTGACTACCGTGAGAGTTCTGCTCCAGCGCATGCGAAAGTCCTCATTGCAACGGTTGATGCGCCGTTTCTCGGATCGTCGCGACCGTGATCGTCGAGAGCAGCGCCGCGAGCATCACGAAGTACGCAGGCGAGACGGGCGAACCGGTGGCCTTGATGAGCGAGATCGAAATGACCGGCGCGAAGCCGCCGAACACCGCATTGGCGATGCCGTAGCCGATCGACATCCATGTCGTGCGGATCTTCGTCGGAAAGAGTTCGGAGAGCACGGCGGGGCCGACGCCCGAGAAGATGCCGATCAACACGCCGCCCAGCACCTGCACGAGACCGACGACCAGCGCGGACTTGTATTCGAGCATCAAGTGAAAAATCGGATAAGGCAGGATCAGGAACGCGACGCAGCCGACAGCGTAGATCGGTTTGCGTCCGACGCGGTCCGACAATGCGCCCCAAAACGGAATGGATGCCGTCATCGCGAAGAGCCCCGCCGTATTGAGCCAGAGCGCCGCCGACGAACTCATGCCCGCGTACTTCTGCGTGAACGACGGCAGATAGTTGAGCAACGTGTAGAGCGAGACCGTCCAAACGATCACGAGCCCGCAAGCTTGCAAGCCGAGCAGCGCGGGCGCGCGATGCGGCGGCGGCGCGACATCGCTTGCCTGCGCGAAAGCGGGCGTCTCTTCGCTGCGTTTGCGGATGATCCAGCCGATCGGCCCGATCACCACCGCGCCGATGATGAACGGCACGCGCCAGCCCCAGTCGAGCATGGCTTGCGAGGACAGCGTCGAGGTCATCAACGCGGCCGCGCCGGAGCCGAGCAGCGTGCCACCTAGCGTGCTGCATTGCTGGAAGCTGCCGTAGAAGCCGCGGCGGTTTTGCGGCGCCCATTCGACCAGAAACGCGACCGCGTTACCAAGCTCGCCGCCGACCGAAAGGCCTTGCAGCATGCGCGCGGCGATGAGCAGGATCGGCGCGTAGATGCCGATCGACGCATACGAAGGGATCAGCGCCATGAAGAGCGTGGCGGCGGCCATGAGCGGCATGACGAAGGTGAGCGTCCACTTACGGCCTTTTTTGTCGCCGAGCCATCCGAAGATGATCGCGCCGAGCGGACGCGCCGCGAAGCCGAGACCAAACGCGCCGAACGTGCCGAGCATGGCGGCGAACTCGTCGCCGGCCGGAAACATGACCTTGGCGATGACGGTGGCGAGAAACGCGTACGTCCCGAAGTCGAACCATTCGAGCACGTTGCCGACGACAGCGGCGGTGACGGCGCGACTGGTTTGCGTTCTGGATGGTGCTCGGGCGGTGTCGCTGGTGGCGTATGCGCCGGCGACGGTCTGCGCTTGGTCGGTCATGGTGGCTCCCGGGGCGGTCGGTTCGAAGGCGAAACGGGATGCGGCTTGAGGGGCATTCTGAACCAGAAAATTTTCTGAATCAAGGATTTTGGATCCAATATAAAAGAACGATCGATCCTTAACGCCAGCGCGCTCGCCCATTCCGCAGGCATATCTGATTCAAAGTGTTGCTGCGGCTTGCGGAACCTTTACTTCGCGCGTCCAATGCCCGGGGTTGCCGGGGGGTTCATCGACAAACCATAGCTTGGCATTACTTAGAATAACGAGATAGAGAAAAATGAAACCCATTTTTGGGGATGGCAACGCGAAGCCTTTTCACCTCGCGACAGACGACACGCGCGGCGATGCATCGCCGTCATCGACGCCGGTCCTGCGTGACGCGGCCAAAACGGTTCGCGAAGCCTCGGCCGAACTACTCACGGACGATCAGATCGACCAGCTTGGCGCCACGGCTGGCGAGCGCGTCGCCAGCCTTTCGCAGCGTCTTCTGTCCGAGGCGCGTGCCTCCGACGCCGACCACTTTGGCGAGTTGCTCAACAACCTGATCGTGACCGCCAAGGGCCTCGACCCTGCTTCCATCCAAAAACGCGGCCTGGCCGGGAAACTAGTGTCGATGTTCAGATCGACCCGGGAACAGTTGCTCGCCCAGTTCGATTCAGTGGAGAAGCGCATCGGTACGCTCGTCGTCGAACTGGAGGCCACGGCGAGCCGGCAGAACCGCGATATCGCGGAACTGGATCAGATGTACGCGGACAACTACGAAACGTTCCGCCAGTTCGAAGCGGCCAAGGCGCATGGCGAGGCTTCGCTCGAGTCGTACCGCGTGGCGCTTGCGCAAGAGCCTCAAGCCGGCGACGCGTTCGCCGCGCAACGCATGATGGACACGCGTCGCCGCGCAAACGCACTGGCGCAAAAAATCGACGACTTGAGCCGCGCCATGCTGATGGCCGAACAACTCGCGCCGCAGATCCGCATGGAGCAGGATCACAAGCGAACGCTCATCTCCAAGTTCGGCACGGCGAAAACCGTGTTGATTCCCGCGTGGACCAACGCGTTCTCGCTTTACATCAAGCAACTGAGTTCGAAGAAGGCGGCCGACCTCGCGAACGCCACGTTCGATGCCGCCGACATGGCGCTACGCGCGCAGGCCGACCAACTGCACGCCAACGCCGGCGCGGTGACGAGACTGGCGGAGCGTCCCGTCATCGCGACCGAAACCTTCGAATACACGCAGCAGAAGTTGTTCGCCGCGCTCGACGAAATGGCAAAGATCATCGACGAAGGCCAACGCAAACGCAAAGCCGACGAACCGCGGCTACGCAAGCTCGAGCAGGATCTCATCGCCCGGTTCAACGACCGTAACCACTAAAAGAAAAATCTCGCATGTCCATCATCAACCTCAATAAACCGGCCCTCGCTGCGCGCGCCGACAGCGTTTCGATCATCCTGAGCAAGCGTAGCCTGCCGCGTCCGCCCGTCGTGCGAGTAGCGGCGGCGCTGGACATCTCGGGTTCAGCGAAGGGTCTGTACGAATCCGGGATCATCCAGGAAACGCATGACCGCATGCTTGGCATCGCCATGAAGTTCGATGACAACGGCGAAATCGATACCTGGACCTTCACTGACACCTTCGACCGCCTGCCAACGGCGACGCCCGAAAACTATGGCGCCTATATCACCGAAGAGGTGATGAAGAATGCGTCGGTGCGCAAGTGGGGCGCGACGGAATACGCGCCTGTGATGACGGATATCGTCAATTTCTTCTTCGCGGCGGCAGCGCCCGATGCGAACGACAAGCCTGGCTTTTTCCGCCGGCTATTCGGCGCGCCGCAGAACGACGTCACCGTCGCGAATGCCGCACCCGCCAACAACATGCCCGTGTGGGTCCTGTTCGTGACGGATGGACAGAACCCTGCTTTCGACCGCGCGCGCGTCTGGAAGCTGCTGCGCGAGACGCAGAAGTTCCCGATCTACTGGTCGCTCATCGGCGTGGGTAATCCCGACGAATTCGCCTTCCTCGAAGAAGTCGCCGAGCAATTGCCGAATGCAGGCTTCCTGCATCTCGAATCGCTCGACATCTCCGATCAGGCGATCTACGAGCAACTCATTACCGAGGAATTTTGTGACTGGGTGCGCGGCAAGTAAGCGATCCATTCCGGCCATTTTTTCTCTTGAGCAATACATGATCAAGCAATTCAAAATCCCGTTCGCGTTGACGTTCATCGCGCTCGTGCTCGCATTCCTGATCGGCGGCGTGAAGGACATGATCCTCGTGGCCGTGCTGTGCGTGCTCGAAGTCTCCCTCTCACTCGATAACGCCGTGGCCAACGCGGCCGTCCTGCGCAACTGGTCGGACAAGTGGCGCGACCGTTTCATGACGTTCGGCCTGCCGGTCGCCGTGATCGGCATGCGGCTGCTGTTTCCGCTGCTGATCGTCGCGGTGGCGGGCGGCATTGGCTTGTGGCAGGCCGCCAGGCTCGCGCTCGAAGCGCCGGATCAGTACGCCGCCATTCTGACTTCGGCGCATCACGAAGTCTCGGCATTCGGCGGCGCGTTTCTCTTGATGGTGTTCTTCGGCTTCATGTTCAACGCCGACAAGGAAGAACATTGGATCGAGGTCATCGAGAAGCCCTTCGCGCGACTGGGCCGCCTCTCTGCGATTGAAGTGGCGCTGACGCTCGGCATCATCGCGCTCGTTTCCACCCAGTTGCCGGACGGCGAGCGCGCATCGTTTCTGCTGGCGGGCGGCGGCGGCGTCATCGCCTTCATCGTCGCGCATGGCGTCGGCGATCTGGTCAGCGGCGACGCGACCGGCGAACGGATCGTGCGCGAAGGCGTCGCGGGTTTCATGTACCTCGAAGTACTCGATTCGTCGTTCAGCTTCGACGGCGTGATCGGCGCATTCGCCCTGACCAACAACATCTTCCTGATTGCGCTCGGACTCGGCGTGGGCGCGGCTTATATCCGTCAGATGACGCTGATCCTGCTCAAGAAAGGAACGCTCGCGCAATATCGCTTTCTGGAACACGGCGCGTTCTGGGCGATCGGCGCGCTTGCGGCAATCATGCTGTGCGTCAACGTCGACGTTCCGGAAGTAGTTACGGGGCTAATCGGCGCATGCACGATCGGCGTTGCGGTCGTCAGTTCGATCATCGTGCAACGTCGCGAAGTCACGCGCGACGCGACTTCCGACAACCCTGCTTCCTGATCCGGACGCGCCGCCCGGAATCGCGGCGCGATCCAAAACCTTCAAACGAGAGCAAGTAATCCATGTCAATGATCAATCTGTCCAAAGGCGGCCGGATCAATCTGTCGAAAGAAGCGCCGCACGCAAGCAAGTTCCGCATCGGCCTGGGGTGGGACGCCAATGCCACCGATACCGGCGACAACTTCGACCTCGACGTCTCCGTGTTCCTGTGCAAATACGACGAACAGAGCAATCCGAAGCTCTTGTCGCAGAAGCACTTCATCTTCTACAACACGGAAATTCGCACGCTCGACCGCGAAACCACGTTTTTCCAGCCCGGCGACGAATGGCCACGAAAGGGCATGTCGTCGTCCGAGTGTCTCGGCGTCGTGCACAGCGGCGACAATCAAACCGGTAGCGGCGGTGGCGACGACGAAGTCATCTTCATCGACAGCAAGAAACTCGACGCTGCGGTAGACGAAATTTCGGTCGTCGTGACGATCGATCGCGCAGCGGAGCGCAAGCAGAACTTCGGACAGGTTCGCAACAGCTACATCGAAATCTCCGAGGAAGATACCGGCAAGGTGCTCGCCCGTTATCCGCTCGAAGAAGATTTCTCGCTGGAAACCGCCGTGCAGGTGGGAAGCTTCTATCGTCGCGACGGACAGTTCATGTTCAAGGCGGTCGGCATGGGCTACAACCGTGGGCTCGCGGATTTCGTCGCCGCTTATGGCGGCCGCGTCGACCGCGCCTGAAACGGAGATCTGTCATGGCGTGGCGTAACCGGCAAGAGTATGCGAATGTCTAGTGAACCCGGACCGCTGAGCTTCCCGGACACACCGGGCAGGTTGCAAGCCAACGATTCCCGAGCCGACCGCAGTTCCAATGCGCGCAGCAACGTCGTCCGTGAGCCATCCGTGCGCCCGCTTTTTGTGTCGCGCGAGGAACGCGCCGCGAGCGCACCGCAAAGCTTGGGCGAGCCGGGAAAGACGCTCTTCGGAGACGCTGGCCATCCGTTGCTGAACCAGTGTTTCGAGTGCGCGCGCCAACAGTTTCCCGGCCTGTATCCTCGACAGCAGGCACGTATCGAACGCGCGATTCGCCGGCTCGTACCGCCACGGCTCGAACACATCGTCGTCATGGCCGAAGCGCCGTTGCATGCATGCGGCGAGGCTGTCGAAACGTTCACCCGCATGATGCGCGACTTCGCTGAACTGGATGGCGCCGGCCTGATGCGCGACCTGCTCGAGCGTGCTGCACATAGACCCGGTCTGATCGACCGCCTGACAGGCCGATACCTGGGCACGGAAACGCCGGAACTGGATTTTCGCGGCCTCCTGACCACGCTCAAGACTTCGTTGCACTCGTTCCCGGCGCGCGTGAAGTCGTCGCGGCAACACATCACGGAAGCGCACGACGGTCTGGCTATCGGTCTTGCTGCCTTGAGCGCCGTCGCCGATTTGCCGGAGCCCTCGGACAACGCGAGCGCCGCGCGCGCATTGCTCGATCGCCGCGCGATGGTGCGTCAGGCATTTCAGCAACTCGAACTGTTGTCCCTGCAAGTCGATGCGTTCGAAACCGATATTGTCGATCTGCTTGCGCGCGCCGATCAACTGATGAACGTGACCCTCCCCGCCGCGCTGGCTGCGCGGTCGCAGCCCAAGCGCTGAGGAACGAGCGTTTTACATGGAGCCTTCGATGTCCAAGCAACACCGCACCGTCGCCGCATTCGATTTCGACGGCACCATTACCACCGGCGACAGCCTCAAGGCTTTCGTGCTGCACACCGTCGGGCCAATTCGTTTCGCCACATCGGCCATATGGGCGGCGCCGGCGCTGACAGGCATGGCATTAGGCCGATGCGACCGCGGAACCGCGAAGGCCGAGTATTTGAAGTACGCTCTGAAACACGTCTCGCGCGATGCGCTACAACTCGCTGCCCAAAGCTTCTGTGCCACGCGCCTGCCGGCCATGATCCGGCCGGAGATGATCGAACGCGTGCGGCAACATCAGGCGCTTGGGCACGAGGTGGTGATCGTGAGCGCGTCGCCTTCTCTGTATCTTCGTCTCTGGGCGCAGACCATTGGAATCGGCACGGTGCTGTCGACCGAACTGGAATTGACGGAATCGGGATACGCGGGCCGGTTCATCGGCGCCAATTGCTGGGGGCCGGAGAAAGTCGAGCGTCTGAAGGCATGGTGGGGCGCATATCGCCCAATGACCTTGTATGCCTATGGCGACAGCGCGGGCGACAAGGAGATGGCCGAAGCCGCCGACATTCCATGGATTCGCGGATGCGGCGCCTTGCCGACCTTGCCAGCCCTGAGCGATACTCATTATTAAGACAGCGCGGGAATCGGCAGGCGATCTCCGACCGCTATACTTCGTCCCGCTTTTTCGTTCCGCTTATTCGTTCCGCTTTTTCGTTCCGCTTTCCGCACCACCTGTTCGCATCGAAGGACCCCGCATGACCGCCCTGCCCCCGTGCCCCCAATGCCATTCCGAATTCACCTACGAAGACGGCAAGCTCTTCATTTGCCCCGAATGCGCGCATGAATGGTCGGCCGATGAATCTCCCGCCGCCGAAGCCGAAACGAAGGTTTATCGCGATTCGGCGGGCAACATTTTGCAAGACGGCGACACCGTCACCATCATCAAGGATCTCAAGCTGAAGGGCTCGTCCGGCGTACTCAAGATGGGTACGAAGGTCAAGAACATCCGCCTTGTCGATAGCGATCACGATATCGATTGCAAGATCGACGGCTTCGGCGCCATGAGTCTCAAGTCCGAATTCGTCAAGAAGATCTGAGCGCGCACGTCGTGGACGAGGTGCGCCTTACCTCGTCCGCATGCCGCTAGCCGGCACGCGGCGCGCCAACTCCGCCAGGCCGATACAAAACGCGAGCCACGCGCCGCCCGAGGCGAATCCGCCCGCGACATCCGTCAGAAAATGCACGCCGATCACCACGCGGCTCGTGCCGATCAGCAGCACTAGAAGACAGGTCGAAGCGACGATGAGCGCATCGCCGCCGCGCGAGGCGACGCGCATCAACACATAGGCGCACATGCCGTAGCAGACCATCGATCCGAACGAATGGCCGCTCGGAAACGAATAGCTCTCGGGCAACGGCACGAGCGCGCCGATGGGCCGCTCGCGATGCATCGACAGCTTGAGCACGCGATTGAGCAGACCGCCCAGGCTCGTCGTCGCGATCAGAAAGAGCGCCAGTCCGACGTGCCGCTTCCACGCCAGCGCCACGCAGACGAGCGCGCACAACAACGCCAGGAACAGCGGATCGCCAAGATGCGTCAAGCGCGCGAAGCTCTGCGCGGCCAGCGGCGGCACGCCTTTGCGGATGCTATCGAGCAGAAGCTGATCGGCGCTCGAAAACGCCTCGCCGCGCTCGACGCGCGTCGCGATTGCCGCGAACACCATTACGCCGCATGCAAGCGGAACCAGCGCCGCGAACACGACGAGCGTCCTCTGCGTGGGCCGCTCGCGCGTGTCGAGCAAGCGCACGAACGCGCTCCAGGCGAGCGCCGCGCCAAGCGGCGCCGCCACGAGCACGAACGCGATGACCCACAACGCGTGAGCTTCTGCTAAGCCTGCATAGTCCATCGATCGACAACCTCCGTTTGATTCGAGTCGGCTAGACGTTCTACCATGCCTGCCGCCGATGGAAATTAGGACGGACTAAGTCGAGCTTCGGATTCGCCCTACGGGTACTCCCGGAGTTGATTGAATCTCACACCCACGCTGACAAATCGTCGATTCCTCATCGCGCGACGCCCGCCGCAAAATCGGTTCATCCTCAACGTAACGCAAAGGATTGGAGTCCATGCGAAAGAATCTGTATATCGGCGAAGGCTTCGAGGGACCGGGCGTGAATCTCGCCCATATCAACGTGCTGGTCGGTCCGCGCGACGGTCCCGCCGGTCAGGCCTTCGCCACCGCGCTCGCGACGCCATCGGCCGGGCACGCGCCCTTCGTCGTGATCGCACGGCCCGGCGTGCCGACCAAGCCGCTCACGCTCTACGTGAACAAGGCGCCGATCGACGGCGACTTCCACGGCAACGCGACCTGGGGCGCATCGCAGGCCGGCATAGCGAAAGCCGTGGCCGAAGCGCTCGAACAAGGCACGCTGCCGCCCGAGGCGGAGAACGAGTGGGTGGTCGTATCGGCGAACTGGGTGAATCCCAAGACCGACGATCTCGACGCCGTCTTCGAGAACAACTATCGCGCGTGCAGGAACGCAATCGTCGCGGCCATGGAAGGCTTGCCGTATCGACATTCCGTGTTCGAGGCGGCGCGCGATGTCTCGAATCCGTTCTACACGCCGAAGAAGCGCTGAGGAGACGACCATGGAATACGTACGTCTCGGCCAGTCCGGACTCAAGGTTTCGCGCTTGTGTCTCGGCACCATGAACATGGGCACGCCGCAATGGAAGCCCTGGATTTTCGATGAAGCGCAAAGCGAGCCGATCGTGCGCCATGCGCTCGATGCCGGCGTGAACTTCATCGATCTCGCCGATTTTTATTCGACCGGCGTCGGCGAGGAAGTGGTCGGCCGCATCCTGAAGCGGCTCGTGCGGCGCGAGGATATCGTCGTCACCACGAAGGTGGGCTACGACATGGCGAGCACGCCGAACGCGGGCGGCCATTCGCGCAAGCATGTGATGGACGGCATCGACGCGTCGCTCAAGCGTCTCGACATGGACTACGTCGACATTTACATGCTGCATTTTTTCGACGTGAACACGCCCGTCGAAGAAACCCTGGCCGCGCTCGACGATATCGTGCGCGCGGGCAAGGCGCGCTATATCGGCGTCTCGACGATGTACACCTGGCAGTTCGCCAAGATCGTGCAGGCGTGCGAACGCCACGGCTGGCACAAGCCGATCAACATGCAATTGCAGTTGAACGCCGCGTATCGCGAGGAAGAGCGCGAGATGATTCCGTATTGCATCGATCAGGGCGTCGGCGTGTCGGTGTTCAGTCCGCTCGCGCGCGGTCTGCTGACGAACGACGCCGGCTCGAATCGCAATCAGACGGACTTCTTCACCGCGCAAATGTATGGCGATGCCGCTTCGCGCAGCGTCGCGGCATCGGTGGCGCGAGTGGCGGCGCGACGCGGCGTGACATCCGCGCAGATTGCGCAGGCATGGGTGCTGAACCGTCCGGGTGTGTCGAGCATGCTGGTTGGCGCGGATTCGGCCGCGCAGTTCGACAGCGCGCTCGCCGCGCTCGACACGCGTCTCAGCGACGACGAAATGCACGAACTCGACCGCAACTACACACCGTGCGATCTCATCAACGATTACACGGCGGGACGGCGTATCGCCCGCGAAGCGCGTGAGGCGCGCGGCGCATTCGACGAACTCATGGAGCGCGCCGCATGAGCGACCTTTTACGATCCGGCCATTACATCGACGGCGCGTGGCGAGAAAGCGCAAGCACGTATGCCGTGCGCAACCCAGCGACGGGCGAAGTCATCGCGAACGTGGCGCGCGGCGGCAGCGCGGAGACATCGCTTGCAATCGATGCCGCGAGCAACGCGCTGCCCGCGTGGCGCGCGCTCACGGCAAAGGAACGCGCCGCCCGCGTCAAGCGTTGGGGCGAACTCATGCTCGCCAACCGCGACGCGCTCGCCGCCCTGCTCACGCGCGAGCAAGGCAAACCGCTTGCCGAAGCGCTCGGCGAAGTGGCCTACGCCGCGAGCTTCCTCGAATGGTTCGCGGAAGAAGCGAAGCGCAGCTACGGCGACGTGATCCCGAGCCCGAAGCCGCATTCGCGGATCATCGTCACGCGCGAGCCAGTCGGCGTGGTCGCGGCCATCACGCCGTGGAACTTCCCGCTCGCGATGATCACGCGCAAAGCCGGCCCCGCGATTGCGGTCGGTTGCACGATGGTGCTGAAGCCATCGGAGGAGACGCCGTTATCGGCCTTCGCGCTGGCGGTGCTGGCGGAAGAGGCGGGCATTCCGGCCGGCGTGTTCAACATCGTATCGGGCGATGCGGTGGCTATCGGCGAGACGCTCACGGCGTCGCCGCACGTGCGCAAGCTCTCGTTCACCGGCTCGACGCGCGTCGGCAAACTGCTCGCGAAGCAATCCGCGGATACGCTCAAGAAGCTTTCGCTGGAACTCGGCGGCAACGCGCCCTTCATCGTGTTCGACGACGCCGATATCGACGCCGCCGTGCAAGGCGCGATGGCATCGAAGTTCCGCAACACGGGGCAGACGTGCGTGTGCGTGAATCGCTTCTACGTGCAGGACGGCGTCTACGATGCCTTCACGCAAGCCCTGACGCGCGCCGTGCACGCCTTGCGAGCGGGCAACGGTCTCGAAGGCGCGTTCGATCAAGGTCCGCTCATCAACGAGGCGGCGCTCGAGAAAGTGAAGACCCATGTCGCGGATGCCGTGCAAAAAGGCGCCAAGGTGCTGACAGGCGGCAAAGCGCATGCATTGGCCGGAACGTTCTACGAGCCGACCGTGCTCGCCGATGCCAGGCCTTCGATGCTGATCGCGGAGGAGGAAACCTTCGGCCCGGTCGCGGCGTGTTTCCGCTTCGCGACCGAGGAAGAAGTCGTCGCGCTCGCGAACGACACGCCCTACGGCCTGTCGGCCTACTTCTACACGCGCGATCTGGGCCGCGCGTGGCGTGTCGCTCAGGCGCTGGAAAGCGGCATGGTCGGCATCAACGAGGGAATCATCTCGACGGAAGTCGCGCCGTTCGGCGGCGTGAAGCAGTCGGGGCTCGGCCGTGAAGGTTCGAAGTACGGGCTCGATGAATACGTCGAACTCAAATACATGATGATGGCGGGGCTTGGCCGCTGAATCATCTTCTGTCGGCGCCGCGCGCACCCATAACCACAAGCACGCACCAGCACGCGCGCGGCAATTCATGCAGTGGAGGAGACACCCTTGGATACTCGAATCGTCATTCCCGATGCGCTCGATGCGCATCTCGCCCCGTCGCCTGGCGCCGGCCGCGTCACGCTCGACGACGTTCCGCTCAACCGCTTTCATATCAAGATCGCGGGGCTGACGTTCGGCGCGCATTTCACGGAAGGTTATGCGCTTGGCACCATCGGTTACGCGCTGGCGTCGATGAACCGGCAGATTCCGCTCGATGCGTTCTGGATGGGCATGCTCGGCTCGTCCGCGCTGATCGGCATCTTCTTCGGCAGCCTCGTATTCGGCTGGCTGTCCGACCGGCTCGGGCGGCAGAAGATTTTTCTGCTGAGTTTCATCATCATCACGGCGGCGGCGTTCGCGCAGTTTTACGCGACCACGCCAGCGATGCTCGTTGCGTTGCGCGTGTTGATCGGCTTCGGCATGGGCGGCGACTTCGCGGTCGGTCACGCGATTCTCGCGGAGTTTTCGCCGCGCAAGCATCGCGGCACCCTGCTCGGCTCGTTCAGCGTGATCTGGACGATCGGCTACGTGATTGCGAACGTGCTCGGCATGCATTACGCCAATGCCTCGCCGGACGCCTGGCGCTGGCTGCTCGCCTCGGCCGGCATTCCGGCGTTTCTCGTACTCGTGTTGCGTATCGGCACGCCGGAGTCGCCGCGCTGGCTGCTCGGCCGCGGTCGTGGCGATGAAGCGCGGCGTATCGTGCGCAAGCACTTCGGCCCGAACGTAACGCTCGACGCCGACGCCGGCGAACACTTCGCTCCGCCCGGCGGCTTCGCGCGG
The DNA here is from genome assembly GCF_023631465.1 of Caballeronia sp. GAWG1-1. Lineage (NCBI taxonomy): Bacteria > Pseudomonadati > Pseudomonadota > Betaproteobacteria > Burkholderiales > Burkholderiaceae > Caballeronia > Caballeronia sp. GAWG1-1. The sequence continues at coordinate 150,045 of NZ_JALQDB010000037.1, read as the reverse complement.
CTCTTCAAGCCGGATCTGATCCGCCGCACCATCTTCAATTGCGCGTTCTTCGTGTGCCTCGTGATCCCGTATTTCGCGATCTACACGTTCCTGCCGAGCATCCTCAAGGCGATCGATCTGAACGAGGGCTCGGGCGCGGATCTGCTGCTCAACGGCGTGCTCGTGATAGGCGCGTTGCTCGGCATCTGGCTGACGATCAAGCTATCGCGGCGCGCGTTCCTGATCGGCTCGTTCGCGGTGACGTGCGTGTCGCTGCTGGCGCTTGCGGTGCTGCCATCGTCGGCGTCGCTCTGGATGATCGCGGCGTTCGCGCTTTTCACACTGACCATGTCCGCGTTTTCAAACCTGGTCGGCGTGTTTCCGCCCGAGTGCTTTCCGACCGAGGCGCGCGCGTGCGGCGTCGGACTGGCGATTGCATGCAGCCGCCTTGGCTCGGCTATCGGCACGTTTCTGTTGCCACTGGGCATTGCGGGCGTCGGCGTCAAGGTAACGATGCTCGCGCTCGCCGCGGTACTGTTCATCGGGATGCTGGTTTCGATTGCATGGGCGCCGGAAACGAAGCATCTGACGTTGAACGAGGCGAGTGGCAACTGAACTGCTTCAAGGCTGCGCTGCGTTCGCGTTTGTCACCCCTTCGCCGCGCAGCCACTCCGCAAACGCCTGCACATGATCCTGCGCGGCAGCCGACGGCCCGATGTCCAGCCAGTATCCATAAGGCCCCGTGGATTCCACCGGCGACAGTTGCGCAAGCGTGCCGTCGTGCAACTCGTCCGCGATCATGTTGCGGTCCACCACCGCGAGGCCGGTTGCGGCTAGCGCGGCGCGAATCGCCTGATCGAGCGTCGAGAACTCGATGCCGTTTTCCGCGAAACCGCGCGACAGGCTCGCGGCATCGAGCCAGTTCGGCCAAAGCGTGAGGCGCGCGTCGTTGTGCAGAACGTGCAGCGCGGGCAGGCGTTCCAGCAGCGCCACGACGTCCTGGCCCGCATACTTCGTCGCGCCGACGAGCACATGCCGCTCGATGAACAGCAACGCCGACCGATGATCCGCCCGCGCCTCGTGCCCGAAGCGGATCGTGCATTGAAACTCGCCCGTGGCGTCGGTGCGCACCGAGAGGTCGATGTCGGGCACCGCGTCCATCAGCGAACCGAGACGTGGCGACAGCCAGCGCGATGCGAACGTCGGCGGCGCGCTCACCGTGAGCCGCTTGCGTTCGCTCTTCGGAGAAATCGAGAGCTTGCGGGTCGTGCGTTCAATGGAATCGAACGCCTCCTAGACGCACGCGAGCAACTCCGTCCCTTGCGCGGTCAGGCGTATGCCTTTGTGATCGCGGTCGAAAAGCCGCGCGCCGAGCGCGTCTTCGAGCAGACGAATCTGGCGGCTGACCGCGCCTGGCGTCACGCACAACGCGGCGGCGGATTTGTTGAAGCTCATGTGGCGCGCGCTTTCTTCGAAGAAGCGTAGCGCGGTGAGTGAGGGCAGGCGGCGCATGGTGTCTCGCTAGATTGGTTTGTTCCCTATGGTAACGAGTCGACAGGCGGTTGCGTCCGGCCTTCGCGGCCCAAACCTCAAGGTCGCCGCAGCCTGAGCGCTACAAAAATCCGCATGAGCCTGTTTTGTAGCCTTCAGGCCGCGAATCGTGCGCAACGCCGACCGCCACCCGAAGAACATCGCGCTGTTCTAGTTCACACTCGGCGATGCGGCAATCACGCCCGCCTACAACATCTGACGATGCAGGCTTACAACCCGCCGGGGTTACCCGTGGACGGACGCAAGAGCTCGGCGCCCGGCAACTCGTGACTCATCTTGCCGCCCGCATCCGCGCAAAGCATCGCTGCTGCTCGTCGACCTGTCCGCGCAGCCACTCGCGAAACATCGCGACATGCGGCGCATCGTCCTGTCCCGCGCGCGTCACGAGCCAGTACGACTGATGCCCGTCCACTTCGACATCCAGTAGCGGCACGAGCGCGCCGCGCGCAAGCTCCGGCGCGATCATGTGACGATCCGCGATGGTGACGCCAATGCCATCCACCGCCGCATGGATCGAATGATCGAGCAGGTCGAATTCGTAGCCGTCGTGGGTATCGACATCGTCGATGCCCGCCGCGTTCAGCCAGTGTTGCCAGGTGAGATAGCGCTGATCGTTGCTTGCAAGCACATGCAGCAAGGTGAACGCATTCAGGTCCACCGAGGTCGTCGCGCGCTCGCCCAGCAATTCGGGCGAGCACACGGCGATATGCCGCTCGTTCATCAGCAATTGATTGTCGAGCCCGGCCCATTCGCCGTTGCCGAAGCGAATGGCGCAATCGAGCGCGCCGGATTCGACGAGCTCGTCGGTGCGGCGCGTGGTCAGGGTGACTTCGACTTCAGGCGCGGCAGCACGAAGGGATGGCAGGCGCGGCATGAGCCAGCGGCTCGCGAAGGTCGGCGGCACGTTGATGCGCAAGCGCTTGAGATGCGTCTTCTCCTGAATGCTGCGCACCGTCAGCTCGATGCGATCGAACGACATCTTGAGCGCCTGCAGCAGCAGGCGCCCCGTGGCCGACAACTCCAGATGATGATGACGGCGCAGCAGCAAGGCTTCGCCGAGTTGCGTTTCGAGTTGGCGAACCTGACGGCTCACCGCGCTTTGCGTGACGTGCAGCACTTCCGCCGCACGCGTGAAACTACCGGTGTGGCCAGCCACTTCGAAAGCCCTGAGCGCGTTCAGGGCGGGCATCTTCCGCTTCAAAACTGTCTCCTGTCTCGTCTGACGTGAGCGCATTTAACACGCGCTTCACGCCAGTCGTGCCGCTCTTTGGCAGCATTTTACGAATCGAGTCAAATTATGCCGGTTATCCGACCGGCGGCGGCGCGCAACTTAGACCCGCTTCGTTCATGCGGCGACGGGAAGTTCGAGCGGCTTCAACGCCTCGACCACGCCACGACGCGAATCTTCGAGAATCATGTCCGCGCCCTTCTCGGCGACCATCATCGTCGGCGCGTTGAGGTTGCCGGAGGTGATGTTCGGGAACACCGACGCATCGACGATGCGCAAACCCTCGATGCCATGCACGCGCAGACGCTCGTCGACCACCGAGGTGCGCGCGTCCGGACCCATCGCGCAGGAACCGCACAGGTGATAGATCGAGCCGGACTGGTCGCGGAAATATGCGAGCATGTCTTCGTCGCTCTTCACGCCCGGTCCCGGCGAGATTTCCTCGGCCGTGACCTGGCGCAGCGCCTTCGTGCCCATGATGCGGCGAATGAGCTTGCTGCCCTGAATGACTTCGCGGATATCCTTCGCCGTCGTCAGCGCGTTGATGCGGATCTTCGCCGCATCCTCGACCTTCGCCGACGCAATTTCCACCGAACCGCGGCTCGTCGGGCGACACGGATTGAAGCACAGCAAAAAGCCCGAGTACGGTTCCGGTTCGAGTTGCGCCTTGCTGCTCTTCGGAATGCGGTACGACAGCGGGTTGAAGTAGAGCTGCAGGTTTGGCTCCAGCTCGTCGTCGGCGCCCTTGAAGAAGCCGCCCGCCTGGTTCACGCTCATGGCGAGCGGTCCCTTGCGCGTCATCAGATATTGCAGCGCCACCTTCGCCTTGCCGATGAGCGAACCCAACTGGTCGTTCAGCGTCTTTACCGTCGCGCGATAGTAGAAGCTCACGCACAGATGGTCCTGCAGATTCTTGCCGACCGCCGGCAGCTCATGCACGAGCGTCACGCCATGCTTTGCGAGTAACTCCGCTTCGCCGATACCGGAGAGTTGCATGAGCTTCGGCGTATCGACGGCACCCGCCGAGAGAATTACTTCGCGCTTCGCCCGGAACTGCAAGTCCTGGCCATTACGCGAGGCGAGCACGCCCATGGCGCGCGCGCCGTCGAACAACACGCGGCGCACCGTCACGTTGCGCTCGATCTTCAGATTGCCGCGCTCCATCACCGGATGCAGATACTCGAAGCTGCTCGACGAACGCTGACCGTCGCGCGTGTTGACATCGTAGATGCCCGCGCCTTCGTACTTCGGGCCGTTGAAGTCGTCGGTGCGCGGAAAGCCCGCTTCTTCCGCGGCTTGCAGAAAGTCCTGGCAGATCGGATGCGCGTCGTCCTTCATCGGCGAAACGCGGATCTTGCCGTTCGCGCCGTGATACTCCGTGTTGCCAAGCGGATGCGATTCCACGCGACGGAAATACGGCAGCACGTCCTTGAAGCTCCAGCCGCGATTGCCCGCCTTCGCCCAGTCGTCGAAATCGTGCGGCTGGCCGCGCACGTAGATCATCGCGTTGATGGAGCCTGAGCCGCCCTGCACCTTGCCGCGCGGGCAATACAGCTTGCGGTCGTTCAGCTGCGCTTCCGGCTCGCTGTAGTACATCCAGTTGTATTCGGGGTTGTAGTAGGTCTTGGTGAAGCCGACCGGGACCTTGAACCAGAACGACGCGTCCTCGCCGCCCGCTTCGAGCAGCAGGACCGAATACTGTCCCGACTCCGTCAGACGGTTGGCGAGAATGCAGCCCGCCGAACCCGCGCCCACGATGATGTAATCGAATTCCATGCTTGAGTATTCCGGTGAGTGTCAGCCTTTGGCAGGCGCGAGGTCTTTCACGTCGAAAGGCCGGGGTGTCATCTGCAGATGCAGACGGTCGCCGGTATAAGGCGTATGCGCGCGCACCACGTCCATGTTCAGTTCGACGCCAAGACCCGGCTCGTTCGACGGAATGATGTAGCCGTCTTCCCAGCGAATCGGCGTCTTCAGCACTTCGGCGTGAAAACCGTCCCACGTGCCGATGCTTTCCTGAATCAGGAAGTTCGGCGAGCACGCCGCGATCTGCACGCTGGCCGCCGCGCCGACAGGCCCGTTGTACAGATGCGGCGCGATCTGCGCGTAATGCACTTCGGCGAGACTCGCGATCTTCTTCGCTTCGAGTAGCCCGCCCACGCGTCCGACGTTGAATTGCAGAATCGATGCGGCGCGCGCTTCGAGCAGCTTGAAGAACTCGTACTTCGTGGTCAGACGCTCGCCCGCCGCAATCGGAATGCTCGTCTTCGCGGCGACTTGCGCCATCGCGTCTTCCTGTCCCGGCGGAACGGGCTCCTCGAACCACAGCGGATCGAACTTTTCGAGGCGTTGCGCGAGGCGGATCGCCGACGATGGCACCATCTGTCCGTGCGTGCCGAACAGCAGATCGGCCTTGCTGCCAACCGCTTCACGCACCTTGCGGCAGAAGGTTTCGCAGCGGTCCATGACTTCGAGCGAAATCTGGTGGCCGGAATACGCCGTGTACGGGCCTGCCGGATCGAACTTCACCGCCGTGAAACCGAGTTCGACGTTGTGCGCGGCACATTCCGCCGCGAGGTCCGGGTCGTCGTAGTCGTATTCGCCACGACTGTTCTTCGGATAAAGATACGTGTAGGAACGCAGACGCTCGTGCACGCGGCCGCCGAGCAGTTCGTACACCGGTTTGCCCGCCGCCTTGCCGATGATGTCCCAGCACGCCATTTCGAGGCCGCTTACGACGCCCATCATGGTGAGGTCGGGGCGTTGCGTGAAGCCACTCGAAAAGGCTTCGCGATAGAAGCGCTCGACATGATGCGGATCGTGGCCGAGCAGATAGCGTTCGAATACATCTTCGATGATCGGCGTCATCGCCTTCGGATGAAACGTGGCCGAGTAAATCTCGCCGACGCCCTCGATGCCGCAATCCGTGCGCAGCTTCACGAAGATCCAGTACATGCCACCGACATGCGGCGGCGGCACGGCGACGATATGAGTTTCCAGTGCGGCGATTTTCATTGCTGCGATTCCTTGCGTTCCATGCGTTTGAGCCGATGCTTGAAGACGAGCGCGGCGACACCGCCGAGCGCGGCCATCACGGCGACATAGCCGAAGTACATTTGATAGCCGAGCACGCCGGGATAGTTCTGCGTCAGATGCCCGTTGACGAGCGGCAGGAATGCGTCCGGCGAGTAGCCAATCACCGAGATGAGGCCGATGGCGAGGCCGCTCGTCTCGGCCGGCACCTTGCAGTCGTCGAGCAGGGACCAGTAGAGACCGCGAATGGCATAGGTCATCACGCCGATGAACAGCACGACCACGGCGATCAGCACGTGACTCGAAATGCCCGGCGCGACGATCAGCACGACGAGCGAGAGCGCGGCTGCGAAGAGCGCGAACACGAGCACGGAAGACTTCGAGAAGCGGTCGCCGAGAAAGCCGCCGCCGATGCCGCCGATAGGACGCATCCACAGCTTGAGCGTGGTGATGAAACCCGCCGCGACCACGGAAAGGCCAATCTCCTTCTCATGCAGATACGCCGAGAAGCTGTACGTCGCCCAGAACACCTGATAGCCGCAGAACACGATGGCTGCGAGCAGCCACAACTGCGGATTCTTCAGCAGCACGGCGAGGTCGCGCAGCACGTTGCTCTTGCGCTTCGCCACGGCGGTGGCGCCCGCGTCGGGATCGCGAACCAGCCCGAGCACCACGCCAAGCAGGATGCACAGAAACGCGTACATATAGACCACGAGCTTGAAACCCGCCGCGGTGGAGTCGCCGCGCGTGTGCGTCACATAGGCGAAGACCGAAATCGCGATGGTCGCGAGCAGCGCTTCGATCAAGCCGCGACCGCCATCGAGAAAGCCGAAGAAGCGGCCTTGCTCGTCGGCGGCGGCGATCATCTGCACGCGCTTGATGATGGCGGCCCAGAACGTGAGGCCGGTCGTCAAACCCCAGCAGCCGAAGATCACGATCAGCGAGGCGAACGAAGGCGCCGTCGAATACCACAGCCCGAGCGCGCCGGTCGCGATCAACGAAAAACAGATGAGCACGCGCGGAGCGACGCGGTCCGCAAGCCAGCCGCTTGGCAAATAGCAGATCAGGAAGATCGTGCCGAGCGCGGAGTAGAGATAGCCGAGTTGCTCTTCGGTGATGCGGAAGACTTCGAGCATCGTCGGCTGATAGACCTGCCGCAGATACAGAATCGGATAGATCGCGCCGGCGGCGACCACGAGCAGCGCGAGTTGCAGATAGCGGTCGGCGCGCGCGCTTTTAAGCGGCAGCGCAGCCGCGCCCTGGCTGGTTTGAGCGGGATTCGATGACACGGGAGGCTCCTCGATGAACCGCGGGCGCAAAGCCCGCAGCCTTCGTATATTTTTGTGTGAGTTGGAAAAGGAAAACGGCGGCGTCCTCGCGAGAAGACACGGCCTGGGTCAGTACTTCATGACGACGAGACGCGTCTGCGTGAATTCGAGCATGCCGTGCTTGCCGTCGTCACCGCCGATGCCGGAGCGTTTCCAGCCCGCGTGGAAGCCTTGATACGGATCGGCCGGCGTGCGGTTGATATAAAGCTCGCCCGCTTCGATGGAGTTGGCGACCTTCATCGCCGTGCGATAGTTTTCGGTGTAAAGCACGGACGAAAGACCGAATTGATGATCGTTCGCCATCGCGATGGCTTCATCGAGCGTGCCGTAGCGCACGACGGCGAGCACCGGCCCGAAGGTTTCTTCCTGCACGATCTCCATGTCCTGACGGCAGTTGGACAAGAGCGTCGGCGGATAGAAAAAGCCCTTGCGCTTCGGCACTTCGCCGCCGGTTTCGAGCACAGCGCCTGCCTCGACCGCGCGCATCACCATGGCGTGAATGCCTTTGCGCGATGCCTCGTTGACGAGCGGCCCCATGAAGCTCGCGTCTTCGAAACGGTCGCCGATCTGCTTGGCCAGCATCTGCTCCTTGAGCAGGCGAACGAATTCATCGTGGATGCTCGCGTGCGCATAAACGCGCTCGATGGCCGTGCAAAGCTGACCGCCATGCGTGAGCTTCGAGGCGACGAGTTCGCGCGCGGCCTTCTGCAAGTCGGCATCCGGCTCGATGATCGCGGGCGTCTTGCCGCCCAGTTCCAGCGAAGGCTTCGCAATATTCGCCTTGCAGTATTCGAGCACCTTGCGGCCCGCGGAAACGCTGCCCGTCAGCGTGATCATGCCGACGGCCGGATGCGTGCAGACGGCTTCGGCGGTGGCGTGATCCATCGCCAGGATATTGACGACGCCCGGCGGCAATGCAGCGCGTTCGACGGCGCGCGCCAATTCGAACGCGGACAGCGGCGTGTTGTTGCTCGGGCGCACGACCACCGTATTGCCCGCGATCAACGCCGGCGCAACCTTGCGCAGCAGCGTGTAGATGGGGAAATTGAAGGGAATCAGGCAGGCGACGACGCCTATCGGCTCGCGATGCAGCACGAGGTTTTCGTCGGGCGTATCGCTCGGAATGACTTCGCCTTCGATGCGCCGCGCCCATTCGCTGTGATAGCGCGTGATCTGCGCGGCGTAGATGGCTTCGTTGGTGGCGTCCGTCAGGCTCTTGCCCGACTCGGAGGCGAGCGCCGCGCCGATATCGGCGGAGGCTTCGACGATGGCGTCCGCGAGACGCTGCATGTGCACCGCGCGCTCGGCGGCGGGCATCACGCGCCAGCGCTTTTGCGCGGTGGCGGCAAATTCAACGGCTTGCAACGCCTCTTCGCGCGTTGCGTTGTGCACGTGGCCGAGCACTTCTTCGGTAGCCGGATTGACGACGGCGGTGCGTTGATCGCTTGCGGGCGCGATGAAACATCCGTTCACGAAATTGCGTTCTGACTTCATGTTTCTCGATGATTCCTGGTTCGATGACGGGCGACGGCGGCCGCAGCGGAAAAACCAGCGCCGCTGATGTCGCGGCTGCCTCTTACGACTTTCGGCCCATTTTTCCGCGCTTCGCGCTGCAGCGACAAGCGAAGAATTTGCTGGCAGAACATTCAAAAAACTCACGTTCGATGTTCGGCGAAATCCCTTTGCAAGCGCGCGTCGATCACGCACAATCCGTCGCTCATCGTTAGCCATCCTTGGCGTTTTCGCGTGAGCGATGCCGACGTCATCGGATAAAACAAGAAAACTTGAGACTTTCATGAGAATTAAAGCCATTCTGTTCGCAGCGGTCTGCTGCCTGTCTTCCTCCGTCTTTGCAGCGAGCAGCGTCACGCTATACGGCGTGCTCGACGAAGGCCTCGACTACACGAGCAACGTCGGCGGAAATCACGCCTATGAATTGACGAGCGGTTATGCGTCGGGCAGCCGCTGGGGCTTGCGCGGGGTCGAAGATCTCGGCGGCGCGACTCAGGCCGTGTATCAACTGGAAAGCGGTTTGAACCTGAGCAACGGCGCGGCGGGTCAGGGTGGCCGCATGTTCGGCCGTCAGGCTTTCGTGGGCGTGCAGAACGAACGCTTCGGTTCGGTGACGCTTGGGCGTCAGTACGATTCCGTCGTCGATTACCTTGCGCCGACCACCGCCAACGGCAACTTCGCGGGCTACCTGTTCGCGCATCCGTTCGACAACGACAACACGGACAACTCGTTTCGCGTGAACAACGCGGTGAAGTATGCGAGTCCGTCTTTCGGCGGCTTCAAGTTCGGCGGCTTGTATGGCTTCAGCAACAGCACGGGTTTCGCGGACAACCGCTTGTATAGCGTCGGCGCTTCGTATGCGAATGGCGGCTTGCTGGCCGGCGCGGCATATATGCGCGCGGACGGCGTCGGCACGGGTGGCATCGGCGCCATCGCGGCCAACGATGCGAGCTTCGTCGCGAGACGCATGCAGGTCTACGGCGCGGGCGTGAACTACTCGTTCGGCCCCGCAACGGCAGGCTTCGCCTATACGAATTCGAGTTATCGCGATCCGTCGACCAATGGATATATAGGCGGCACGCTCGTGGCAGCAGGCAACACGCTCAACGCCGTCAAGTATCAGAACTTCGAAGTGAACGGCAAGTACCAGTTCACGCCGGCGTTCTTCATCGGCGCGCAGTATGTGTATTCCATCGAGACGTACGACGCGGCTTCAGGCACGGTCAAGCCGAAGATTCACTCGTTCGGCTTGATGGCGGATTACTTCCTGTCCAAGCGCACGGACGTCTATGTGCAAGGCGCCTATCAGAAAATCCACGGGCCTTCGACGGATTCGGTGCTGGACAACGCGTATATTCCGGGCGCGCAGCAAGTGTCGTCGAATTCGAATCAGTTCGTCGCGCGAGTGGCTTTGCGGCACGCGTTCTGATCTAGCTGACATTGAGTTCGTGATGCGGAAGGCCGGACGCTCGTTCGGCCTTTTTCTTGGGCGTGACGCTCAACTCCCGATCACCACCGATATCTCTCCCAACGGCGCCTTCGAGCCATTCGGCACGACTGCCCTGAGTGGAAACCCGAGCGTTCCCCTGAACGTGACGAAGCGGCTCATCTGAAAACGCACACCGCCGCCGATGCTCGCAAGCGATGCATTGTTGACCTCGCCCGCTTCGGGGATGCGGTTCCACACATGCCCTGCATCGAAAAACACAAACGGCTGCATCGCCGCGAAGCCGAACGTGATGGCCGGCGAGCGCAACTCCGTTTGCACGTTCCAGCCGCGATCGCCTTGCGCCGCGTACGGGTCGTAGCCGCGCACGGTCGAGTCGCCGCCAATCCCGAGTTCCTCGCTCGGCAAAAGCGTGTTGTTGGTCCACTGCACGAGCCCGCGCGCGGATACCGAAAAGCCCGTCGCACCCAGCGGCGTATCGCGTTGCGCGGACAGTTGCAGATACTGATAGCGCGGCTTCGCGCCGAGACGCGCGGTATCGAAGGCGTCGCTGTTGTTGCTGCCGTCGAGATAGCCGGGGCTCGCGTAGAGCGATGCATTCAGATGCGTGTCGCCGGATGCGTCGCTCTTCGTCAGATCGTAGGCAAGCACGAACTGATGGACGTGCGTATTGGCATTGAACACCTGAAAGCCGCCGAATTCGAGGTCGTTGTTCGAGCGCTTGAAGTCGTAGCCGAGTTGCAGTTGCTGCTGCCACGCACCCGCCTTGTCGAGCGGCGGAAGGCGCCAGTCGTAGCGAAAACTGAGCTGCGCGCTCGTGCCCATCTGTCCGTAACTGTCCGGCAAGCGTGGCGTACTTTGCGCATACACCCCGAACAGTTCGATACGGTCGAGCCACGGCAGCGGCGCAATCAGGTTGAACGAATGCGCGACGAAGCGCGCCCGGTTGGGCCGCCCTTCGATATCCGGATTACCCGAAATGAGGTCGTTGCTCGCCGTCGCCTGATAGCCGATGCGTGCATCCGTGCCGAACAGATTGCCATAGTCGAAACCCGCAAGCAGGCGGTCGCGGCCCAGGTCCGGCACGCCGTCGTTGTTGTAGCCGCCGTAGACGCGCAACGGCAGCCGGTCTTCGGTCTGCAGGACGACATCGGTGGTATTCGCGGCGGCGCCCGGCGCATAGATCACGTCGACACGGCGATACGGGTTCGAATTCAGGAGCGCGAGGCCCGCGGCGACATCGGCTTCGCGGATCGGCTCGCCAGCGGGCAGCGGCATCTCGCGGGCGAGGAGCGCATCGGAGAAATAGCGATTGCCTTGAGGGAGCACGCGCCCCGCGCGAAACTCGGCAATCGCAATGCGCACCACGCCGTCGCTCACGTCCTGCTCGGGCACGTAGACATCGACGAGCGGCAGGCCCGCCTCGCGATAACGCTGCACGACGGCGCGGCGAATTTCGGCCAGACGCGCGAAGGTGAGCGGATGGGCGAGATCGGCCGCGAAGGTATCGAGGAAAGCGGAATCGAGCAGCGGCGCGCCACTGGCCGTGATCGCAGCGCTCTGCGTGCCTTGCGTGCTGGCGGAACCGGCCGCGCCGTCCGAGCGCACGAAAGCGATGCCGCGTAAATCCGCGATCGCTACGGCCTGCGACGCATCGCCGGATTCGGCGGGCGGCTGCGGTGCACGCGGACGCTCGGCGGCGGGCGGGGCAATCGGCGCGACGTCTTTATATGATTGCGCGTGCGCTGCATCGGTATAAGCGGCGGCATAAACAGCGGCATGAGCGGCGGCAATGCAGCACGCGAGCCGCGTGAACCGCACGCTCCCCTTCGATGCCCGCGTCATGCGCTACCGGCGCGCCGACGCGCGGGCCAACCACGGCGAAGATCGAAAGTCTGTCGCAAAGGCGCTCCTCGTCTCAATGTCCGCATCGTCACGCGGCGGCCTGACATCGTACTCGCTAATGGCATGACCGTGAGCGCGCGAGGCGAAGCTCGAAAGCGCCACGATGTCGGTGTCGATCACGAATTGGTCGCACACGTGCTCAGGCGCCGTTCCGGTTTCAGGTAGCATCGGGTGCGAACGCGCCTCGACCAAGGGCCGTTCCGAACGCAAACGAGTGTCATGACAAAAATAGCAGACGAAACGCCGCAGTTTTCCGATCAGACACAGAGCGAGACAACGCCGGAGTCCTCATCCATCGCACGGACCGGACCGCTCACCGAAGCCAAGCTCTTCGGCCGTCAGACACCGCCTTCGGGCGGCGACCCGCTTCCGCCGCCACCGCCCGGCGGCGCGGGCAGCAGTTATCGCGCGCTCGCGGGCCTGTTGTGCGGCTATGCGCTGCTCGTCGCGGGAAACGGACTCTTCCAGACGCTGATACCGCTGCGCATCCTGCAGGCGGGTTATCCGACGCTCGTGATCGGCCTCATTCAGTCGTGCTATTACCTGGGCTTCATTCTCGGCGCGGTGGTGAACCGGCGGCTCATCGACCGGATCGGGCAGCATCGGACATTCGTGGCTTTTTCAGCGGCCGCGTCGATTCTCGCGCTGGCGTTCGGCGCGAGCGAGTCGCCGTGGCTCCTCGCGCTCGTGCGTATTCTCACGGGCGTCGCGTTCATGGGGCTTTATACGTCCATCGAGAGCTGGCTCAACGGCACGGTGGAGAACGAGCGGCGCGGCCAAGTCTTCGGCTCGTATGCAGCCATCAACTATCTCGCGGTCGGCACCGGGCAGTTCTTGCTGAATGTCGGCGCGGGCACGGGTGCGCAGCAATTCTCCATCGCCGCCGCGCTGTTCGCCGCCGCCGTGCTGCCCGTGACCTTGCTGGAAGGCTGGCCCGTCAAGGTCGCCGATGAAAACCTCGACCGCGTGCCCGCCCGAACCTGGCGCGAGAGCCTGCGCGAGATGATGGCCGCGACGCCGCTCGCGGTTCCGGGCTGCATTCTCGCGGGCTTTCTCTACAGCGCGTTCTATTCGATGACGCCGGTCTATCTTCAACGCTCCGGTTTTTCGACGAGCGAACTCGCGACCTTCATGGGCGTGGCGCTGATCGGCGCACTCCTGCCGCAATGGCCGATGGGCCGTCTCTCCGACAAAGTGGACAGACGGCGTCTCGTGTTTTACACGGCATCGATTTCGGCGACCTTGAGCTTCGTGCTGCTGTGCTTCGATTTTCGCGCGGTGGTGTGGTGCGGCACGCTGGCGTATGTCGCGGTGACGTTCACGCAATACGGGCTCATCGTTTCGCACGTGCATGATAGAACGGAGGCGCATTTGCGCGTCGCCATCTCGGCGACCTTGCTCGTGCTGTTCTCGCTCGGCGGCATGACCGGTCCGGCGCTGGCTTCGCTATTGATGACCGTCTTCGGTCCACGCGGACTCTTTCTCTTCAACGGGCTGTCGTGCGTGTTGCTAGCGCTTTGCGCACGCCGGGCGCTTCATGCCGGTTCCGGCAGCGTCGCCGCGAGAACGGCTGGCTGACCCAAGCACTCAATGAGCGCGCCGGATCGCCGCCGAAAAGTCTTCGTCGATCAGCGCGCCTTCCGGCCGCACGATGAGACTGCGCCGCTTGAGTTCATCGAACGTCGAGGTGTTGTCGAGCAGGCCCATGCGATAGGTGTAGTCGTCGGCGTGGCCGCTTAGCAGCACCTTCCAGCTATAACGAAGATGCGGCGCGACCGTTCGCGCGTGATGCAGGATATTGCTCGTGCAGTTGTTGAAGAGCGTGTGATAGAACTCGGCGCGTTCGTTCAGGTCGTTCACGCGCTGCATGTAGTCTTTGAACAGCGCGCGCACGGTGGCGGCCGTGACCTGCGCGCGATACAGCGACACGCGTTCGCGCCGTATATCGGTACGCACGCCGATCAGATCGCGCTCGTCGGCCACGACATAGATCAGATCGTAATGCTTGAAGAAGCCGCGCCACGTCGAATAATGCTGCCCTTGCCGACGGCGCGTTTCGATGGAGATGGAGAGATAACGGCCATCATCGAAACCGAAGCTTACGAACACATGTGCAATGGATTCATGCGTCCAGCGCGACACCACGAGATCGACCGTCTGTAGTCGCGAGATCTCATAGATGGCGTCGAAATAGGCGGGCGTGGCTTCGTCCCGCGTTCGGTAGACAAAGTTGCGGACATTGCGAATACGCACTTGGTCGCCGCACCACATGGCGGACGCGGTCCGTGCATATTCCTCCACCCAAGGCGCGCTCTTTTCCGTGCCGGATTTCACGGTCGGACTCCATGAAAGGCTCGTGACCAACTGCCACTGTACCGCGAGACTTCGCGCGACTCGAAGCGCGGAACGATTCATGCGAAAGCGCCGGTATGCCCGAATATCCGCATGAATGCGCCGGTCTGAAAACAAGGATTGCGATGCCCGCTTACAATTGCTTCATCAGCCAGGATGCGCCGCCCGGAGTAGAAATGACCGGCCGTGCCGCATCGACATGCAGAAAAAAATCCGGTTCAAAGACCGGCGTGCGAACCGTAAATCGTCTTCGACCATCGAATCACGGCCGTACGAAGCCCGCGACCCGATCGTCGTCTTAATGCGTCTGCTGCCTGGAAGCTTGCGGCCATTGGACAAACCGGCGCGCCTTTGCGCCGCCGAAACGCCTTATCGAGACAATGACGGACAACTCCTCCACCGCACACAGCAGTGAATTCAATGCGCCCGATGCATCGGCGTATGCCGAATGCGCGCGCGAGCCCATTCACGTTCCTGGCGGCATCCAGCCGCACGGTCTTCTCTTGAGCATCGACGCACAAGGCACGATCTTGCAAGTGAGTGGCAATGTCGCGCAACTCACGTCGATCGCGCCCGAGCGTTGCCTCGGCGAGCCGCTGTCGTTCGTCATCGGCGATGAAGCCAGCCGCCGCGCCGTCGCCGAATTGGGAAGGCTTACGCGCGATGGCGCGACGATCCACACGGGCAATGTCGTCATCGATCATTGGAGCCAAAGCGGCCCGTTCGCGCTCGTCGTGCATCGGCATGAAGGCTTGCTCTTCGTTGAACTGGAACCCGCGCAACATACCGCCGAAGTGTTTTCGAGCATGTATCCGCTCGTGCGCTCCTTCGTCACCGAAGTGCAGTCCATGCGCACGGTCGAGCAGCTTTGCCAGTTCGCGGCGACGGAGATTGCGCGCATTACCGGTTTCGGGCGCACGCTCGTCTATCAATTCGACGAAGCCGGCAACGGCCACGTGCTCGCCGAAGCCATCGAGCCGGGCTATCAGTCATACCTGAACCAGTATTTCCCCGCGTCCGATATTCCCGCCCAGGCGCGCGAACTCTACAAGCGCAATCGCATCCGCCTGATTTCGAACGCCGATTACGAAGCCGCGCCGCTCGTGCCCGCGCTGCATCCGCAGACTGGCCGGCCGACCGATCTCACCTACGCGTCCTTGCGCAGCGTCTCGCCCGTGCATCTGCAATATATGCGCAACATGGGCACGCTTGCCTCGATGTCGATGTCCATCGTCGTCGACGACACGCTCTGGGGATTGATCTCCTGTCATCACGCGACGCCGCGCCTGCCGCCCTTCGAAGTACGCACGGCTTGCGAGCATGTCGCGCAGATCGTCTCGCTGCAGATCGAGGCGCGTGAAACACAAAACGAAGCCCATTACCGGCTTGAACTGCGCCGCATGCTTTCGAAGCTGCTTTCGTCGATGGCCAATACCGACAGCTTCGTCGAAGCCCTGGTCAACGACTCGAACGACCTGCTCGGCTTGACGCGCGCATCGGGCGCGGCGGTGATCTTCGAGGGGCGCACGTCGCTCATCGGCGTGACGCCGAGCGAGCACGACGTGACAGCGCTTGTCGACTGGCTCGATCAGCAAAGCGAGGACGTGGTGCTGTCGGATCGCGCATCGGCGGATTGTCCCGTGCTGCCAGATTCGCCGAATGTCGCGGGTTTTCTCGCGGTATCGATCTCGAAGATCTATCGCAATTACGTGATCTGGTTTCGCCGCGAGGTGGTGCAGACCATCGAATGGGCAGGCGATCCGCGCGCGAAGCTAACGGGGCTTTCTTCTTCGCTCTCGCCGCGCGTGAGCTTCGAAACGTGGACCGATGAGGTGCGCAATCGCTCCTTGCCGTGGCGCACCGCCGAGCGCGAGATTGCGCTGGAGTTCCGTGCGGCCGTGCTCGGCATCGTGCTGCGGCGTGCGGAAGAGATCGCGCAACTGGCGACCGAACTCGGCCGCGCAAATCACGAACTGGAAGGCTTTTCGTACACGGTGTCGCACGATCTGCGAGCGCCGTTGCGGCATATCGTGGGCTTTGCGGATCTGCTCAAGCAAATGGACGGCCAGAAACTGTCGGAGCGTGGGCGCGGCTATCTGGAGCGTATCGTGACATCGGCGCGCTTCGGCGGGCGTCTCGTCGACGACCTGCTTTCCTTCGCGCAACTCGGCCGCGCGGCGTTGCGGCCGCATAAGGTCGATATGCATGCGCTCGTGCATACGGTCATCCAGACCGACATCGACGAGGAAACGTCAGCGCGTGTGCACTGGAAGGTGGATGCGCTGCCGCCCACCGAAGCGGATCACGTCTTTTTGCATGTGGCGTTGAACAACATCATCGCCAATGCGGTCAAGTTCAGCGGCGCGCGCGAGCAACCAGTCATCGAAATCGGCTCGCGGGAAGGCACGGGCGAACTCGCGGGCTACACGGTGTACTTCGTGCGCGACAACGGCGTGGGCTTTGACATGCGCTACGTGGACAAGCTCTTCGGCGTGTTCCAGCGGCTGCACGTCGATGATAAATTCGATGGCACGGGAATCGGGCTTGCGAACGTGCGGCGGATCATCGAGCGTCATGGGGGCAAGGTCTGGGGCGAAGGCCAGCCGGATCACGGCGCGACGTTCTTCATTGCGTTGCCTAAGCAGTATCGGCCGGAAAGCGGCGTGCGGCGCGATACGGCGGCTTCGGCGCTGGCGCGGCTGGCAGCGGGAACGGGCGGCGCGGCGCAGGATTTCGAACAGCTCGTCAAGCGCTCGGAAGAGAAGAAATAAGCGCTTCGTTATTTAAGCAAAAAGGGGCTGCAATCATGAGATCGCAGCCCCTTTTTATCGCGTGATGCTAGGGCAACAACGAAGCACGCACGCTTAGAAGCGGTGACGCAAGCCGACCGCCGCCGCCACCTGATTCTGCGTCGTCGAAGGCGACAGCGTGTTGATCATCGCGACATTGGCGCCTGCATTGCCAAGCTCGCCCGAAGCATGCTGATACACGCCTTCGACGTACACATCCGTGCGACGCGAGAGCGAGTAATCCGCCTTGAGCGACACCGTATGCCACTTCGGATCGCCCGAGCCGTTTGCGCCGTCGATCTTGCCGTCGGTGTACGCGTAGGACGCGTCGAGATCGAGCGCAGGCGTCAACGCATAGCGGCCGTTCAGTTCGAAGTTGTTCATATGCAGGTTCGTGCCGCCCGGCAGCGCGAACGTGGAGCCGCCTTGCGACGCCGCGATCAGGTTGTCGTAATGCGTATTCGTCCACACGAAGCCGACGGTCGCCGGGCCATAAGCGTAATTCAAGCCTGCGCCGAAGGTGCGTTGCTGATCGGCGGTCAGATTGTTGTTGCTGCCTTGACCCGCCGCTACCGCGCCGCCCGTATTGCCTGTGCGCGAGTTATTGATTTGCAGGTAAGACGCCGCAAAGTTCAACGGACCCGTGCTGTACGAAGCACCCGCGCTCCATGCGCGGTTGTTCGAGAACTGGCCGGCGTCATTGCTAAAGCCATACAAGCCGCCGAACTTGAAGCCGCCGTAGTTGGCGCTTTGATACTTCACTGCATTCTTGATCGAAAACGAGTTGTCGAGGTTGTCGTTATCGAACGGATGCGCCGTCAGGTTATTGCCATAGCCGCCGCCCGGTTCCGACAAGGGCGCGAGGTAATCGACCATGGAGTCGTATTGGCGACCGAGCGTGATCGTGCCGTACTGGTCATGTTGCAAGCCGACATACGCCTGACGACTGAACATGGAGTTGCTTTCGCTATAGCTGCCGTTGTTGAGGTTGAAGCCGCTTTCCAACTTGAAAAGGGCGTGCATTCCGCCGCCCAGATCTTCAGACCCGCGCAAACCGAAATACGTGTCCGATACCGAACCACTGCCTTGCTGCCAGTTACTGTGTCCCGCGGAGTTGTTGGTGTAGACGAGGCCCGCGTCGAGCGTGCCGTACAAGGTGACGCTGCTTTGCGCCTGAGCCGTTGCGGCGAATGTGCCAAGAACGCCTGCGATGAGAAGAGTTTTTTTCATGGTTCTCTAAGTGCCCTGCTAAGTGTTCATGTTCAAGACCAGGCTTCTTCAAGATCAGGCTACCGCGCAAGCAGAAGCGCGCTCCTCAAGAAACTTGAGGGACACTATATGCGAGCACTTTGCTTATTCCGCTGCGGTCGCCAGGAAACAATATTTTGCTAAAACCGCACTAAGCTAAGTGGACGCTTCATATCCCTTTAAGCTCAGACGCTTAGGTCTCTTGGCGAGTAATACAGACGAGGTTTCGTGTTGTGCATGAACGACGGCATTTCACCGATCCACGCAAGAGCCATTTGCGAGCCATGCGGTTTGTTGTTGGCGATCGGGTTGTTACGCTTCGTCATGTCCTGAAGAACTCCGAATTGCAGTCCAGGGACAGGGGCGGCTTCGCGAGAGGAAGCCGCCCTTTTTACGCTTTGTTTGCGCTTGATTGTCAAGCGTCGTTTAACGCGCTTTCATGACTTAAGGCGCTTAAGCTGCGCGCTTGGGAAATGCTAAGAAAACGCTAAAGAAAACCTAAGAGGCGCGCTTGACGAATTGGGCGACGAACGTGCGCGTCGAGTCATCGGCGAAGCGGACGGCAACGCTTTCACCGCTCATCATTTCCACCGTGCCCACGCCATAGCGACGCACGCGAACACGATCGCCCGCTTCGAAAGTCTTTAGTTTGCCCAGCGGCTTCGACGCTTCATCGACGCGTGCGTGCTCACGTTCTTCACGCGCGCTTACGCTGATCTCCGGCGGATGCAGGCAATTATCGCAAGCACCGCATGTCTTGCCGCCGAGCTCGTCCTCCGGCGATCGATAATTCATCTCCGCCTGACGCAGAAGCTCATGCGACTTTGCATCGTCGATATCGGCAGCGAAATAGTCGAGCACGATGCGCCAGCGGCATTGCGCGCTCTGCACGTACGTGATCATTCGTTCCAGCACCGCGCGGTCACGCTCCGCTCTCGCGGTGTACGCGCCCGCTGCTTGATCGAGATGCGCGAAGGCCGCGCCATCGTCGATGAGTTTCATGCCGCCGCGCTGCGTGCGCCGCGTCATGCCGAGTTCGTTCAACAATGTTGCCGCCACGCGCAACTTGTTCGCACCGATATTCGGCATCGCTTCCTGCAAGCGTTCAAGCGGCTTCTGCAGCGTGTGGCCAGCGTCTTCCTTGGCGAGCTTGCATACGGTTTCGGACACGAGTCGAATAGTCTCCGCACTCGGATAGCGGCCACCGAGAAAGAACTGCTGAACCTGCTTGTCCTTCATCTCGAAGAGCAGAATGCAATCCGCAGGCTCGCCATCACGGCCCGCGCGGCCTGCTTCCTGATAGTACGCATCGAGGCTGCCGGGCATCTGCGCATGCAGCACGAAGCGAATGTCCGGCTTGTCGATCCCCATGCCGAATGCATTGGTCGCCACCATCACGCGCACGCGATCTTCCATGAAAGCGTCCTGCGCTTCCGAACGTACACTCGCCGCAAGCTTGCCGTGATAACGCTCGGCCTCGACGCCGGCATCGACGAGCGCGGCATGCAGCGCCTCGCACTCGGCCACCGTCGAGCAATACACAATGCCGCTGCCTTGCATTGCGCTCACGCGTTCGATTGCACGCGCGCGTTTCTCCTCGGGATTCGTCAACTGCTCGACGGAGAAATGCAGGTTCTCGCGATACACGCCCGTATGGATCACGTTTGCATGGCGCATTTGCAATTCGCGCACGATGTCCGTGACGACCGCGGGCGTTGCGGTTGCCGTCAGCGCGAGCACGGGCGGTCGGCCCAGCGTCTTGACCGCATGAATGAGTTCGACGTACGCGGGACGGAAGTCGTGTCCCCACTGCGAGATGCAATGCGCTTCGTCGATCACCACGAGCGGAACTTCGGGCATGCCATCGGCGAGAAGTGTTGCGTTGAACTCGGCATCGACGAGACGCTCGGGCGTGACGAACAGTATGCGAACCGCATGATCGGCGATGGCCTGCATGGCTTCGCGCGCTTCGCTTGCCTTGAGCGTGCTATTCAGAACCCTCGTCGCCACGCCCGCTTCCGCGAGCTTGGCAGCCTGATCGCGCATCAACGATATGAGCGGCGATACCACGATCGTCATGCCTTCGAATTGCAGCGCCGGCAGTTGATAGCAAAGCGATTTGCCGGCGCCTGTCGGCATGACGGCGAGCGTATCGGCGCCGTCGAGCACGCTTCGAATGACCTCTTCCTGACCCGGCCGCAGATGCGGAAATCCGAATACCTTGAGTAGTGCCTTTTCCAGTTCGGCGTCGAGCGGTCGCGACGAACGGCTCTTGCGTGTGCGGCTATCGTTCATAAGTCGGAGATGGCGAGGGCTTAGTCTTTCCAGTCTTTTCTTTTCGAATCGGCCTTGCCAGAGCCACTGCTCTTGGCGTTCTTCTGTTTCACGCGTTCCTCTTCGGTACGCGCGAGCGTCGTGGGATCGGTGCCCGCCTTGCCTGCGGCGCCCGCGCCACCTGCCGTTCCAGCCGACTTGCCGGATGCGCCAGAGCCCGATTGCGTGTTGCCCGGCACGGTGCTCTCTTCAGCATGCGCCGCGATCGAGCCGATGAGTCCGGTCAACGCAACGGCGCAGCACAGGATGGAAGACGCTGTCTTTTTCATTGTCGATACCTCGATGGAGGCTAGCGCTTATGCAGGAGTTGCCGCGCTGCCTTCGAACAGCATCAAAGCAATCAGCAGACCCAGCACCACTTGCTTGAAGAAAGCGCCAAGGCAATGAAGAAATGTCCCGTCGATTCCTCCGTGCTTTGCATGCGTTCCATGCCTCGAACGGTCGTTCGGAGAAAAATCAGGGAAAACCCGCTCGATGTCAAAAGGTGCGGAAACGAGACCAGATAAGCCTCACCGCAAGCTGGTTTTCAATTGGAAACAATTTCGAAGAAGGTAAAGCGAACGATCGGAACGTCAATTGCTCAGATGGTTACTTTACGAATCGAGCAGGAAAAGGACTATGAAGAAGGGCATCGATGCCGCCATCCCCGAGTTTCGACAGCGCCGAACCGCGCAACTTGCGGAAAGCGAACTCAGGCATCTGGAATTGATTCTCGCAAGCTATGCCGGGCCGCCCGACGTGGCGCCGGGACGTTTTCCGACCGGATATTGGGACAAACGCATCGCCCAGCTCGATGCCGACTACGATCTCGTCCCGTCGCAGTGCCATCGCGTCGCCTCGCTGCAACGCAAGCTTGCTCTTTTGGATAACGCGCTCGACTCCGCGTACCCCGAGTCGCATGAGGACGCTCAGAACCGGCGTGCAGCCGCCTGAGTTAGGTCCGTTCCAGGCCCAAGGACTATTTCGCTCGCCGGATGGCCATACGCGCCACATCCGCCGCGAGATCCGCGCAAAGCTCGGCCCACTTGCCGAGCAGCGATGAATCGTTAGTCAGGAAGTACGGCGAGCCGGCCCAGACCGGGCCGTTTTCATCGTCGTAAGCCACTTCGAAGATTCGCAGGTCTTCGTCATCGCCTTTGCCCATTGCGACGAGTTCGGCAAACGAGTGAACGTGTTTGAGCGCGACATCGTAGATGCCGATGCCGCGCAAGACCGCCATCACCGTCTTGCCGATTCGCCATGCCGCTTCGCGGCTGTCCGCCATGACGAAGGCCACGCCTTCTGCCGGCGTTTCAAGTGTGATCCGGAAAAGCCGGGTCCTGCATTCGTTGCTGAGTTGGGTATTCATGGTCCGCAAGCTGGCGCGCTTTGGCTCGGCTCCAATCGAAAAAAGAGCCGCCGCGAGGCACGCGTGTGTCGTGGACGCGATCGGCACCTGAAGCACTGTCGCGTGTTTGTCGACCCCTTAGAGCCACACAATAAGCCGTTGTTCCCGAGTGAAAGCCATTCGTCTGCGCGTAGTGTGCACCACGCGCCGGGGGACCGCGTGAAGCGGTTTGTAATTGCGCCGGTGCGCGTCGTGGAAGCATCTAGAATGAGGAACGATCTATCCCGCGTGCCCACCGAAAAAGGCGCCATCCATGACCGATCATCCCCACGCAGCCGACACACAGCGCCAGTTGCAAACCTGCATCTCGGTACGCGACATCGGCAGCTTCTTCGTCGGCGGCGAGATGCTTACGCTAAGCGGCATGCCGCATCGCGACCGCGTCAGCACGAACCAGGGCGCGGTGCATCCTGTCGATCAGAATGGCGAGATCATCGCGGGACAGATGTACGTGCAATACATCAGGCTCGAACGTCCCACCGGACGATGGCCGCTCTTGCTATGGCATGGCGGCGGCATGAGCGGCGTCAACTGGGAGACCACGCCCGACGGCCGTCCCGGCTGGCAGATGTTCTTCCTGCGCTCGGGTCTGGATGTGTATGTCTCCGATGCGGTCGAACGCGGACGCGCGTCGTGGGCGCCGTATCCCGAGGTATATGCCGAAGCGCCCTACTTTCGCACGGCGCGCGAGGCGTGGGAAGAAACCTTCCGCTTCGGGCCGGCGGGCTCGTGGCATCCGGATGAAGCGGCAAGACGCTCGCACGAAGGCGTGCGCTTTCCTGTCGGGCGGATGGAAACCTTCATGCATCAGTTCGTGCCGCGCTGGGCGACCAACAATGCCCGCACGCAACATGCTTACGACGCGCTCATCGCGAGCCTCGACACCAGCATCATCCTCACGCATAGTCAGGGCGGCAACTTCGGGCTGACGGCCGCGCTCAATGCGCCGGAACGCGTGAAGGCGGTGATCTCGCTGGAGCCATCCGGCGCGCCGTCCCCTGACGATCACGACGCCGCTCTTCTGCGCGATGTGCCGCATCTCTTCCTTTGGGGCGACTATCTCGATCAGCATTCGTTTTGGGTCGATTCGGTGCCGAACGTCCGGCGCTGGCATGACGCGCTGGCCGCGGTGGGCACGGATGTCGAATGGATCGATCTGCCCGCGCGCGGCATTACCGGCAACTCTCACGCGCTCATGGCCGACGACAACAGCGACGCCATCGCTGCGATCGTGCTCGAATGGCTGCGCAAGCACAGCCTCGCGGCCTGAGCACATGCGTCCTTACGATCCCGCTATGCCGTTCGCCGGATTCGCATGTCCCATGATCGCCGCGATATTGCCGAGGGCCGGTTGCACATAAACGGGCGGCGGTGCATCGAGCGGCAGCGGCGCGGGGCCGGAGTACATTGCGTGCGGGTAGACCGGCAGCGGCGGCGCGCTCTGCGCATTGGAAGCCACGGGAAACACGGGCCCGCCCACGATACCCACGCCAATGAACGGATGTGCCTCTGCCGCCGTCATGCAAGCGGCGCTCAAGGCCAGTGCCAGCGTGATGTTTTTGATCGTCTTCATGTTCGTCTCCTGTTGTTTCCGGTTCGTCGATGAAGCCATTCTGCGAGCCGAAAATGAGAGAAGAATGAGGACGTAGTGCAAGTCAGAAGAGTTCGGTATCCATCGGCAGCAGGTTGATCCACTTGACGGCGGTGCGCCGCTCGACGCCATCGTCGTGAATGGAGCGAATCATGACGCGTTCGCCGCGAGCCTCTCCCAACACTTCGACGATACGGTTACGATAGCGCGCGAGCGTGCCTCTGAGTGGCTTGCGTCTCTTGCGCCTGCGGGTTAAAACAGCGTGCATGGGCGTGACAGCGATTTATGACGGCATCATCATAACCATCGCCGCGCACAGGCTCAAACAAATCTCCCGTCTTCGAGCGAATTCAAGCAAACCCAAGCGAGCCGCCACACCATGCGACGAATCACAGTACGAACTTCTCCCGTCCATGGCCGGGGCGTTTTCGCCCTCGCCGATCTACCCACCGGCGCGCTGCTGCTCGAATACAAGGGGCAGCGGCTGACGTGGAAGCAGGCGCAACGCAGCCATGAACGCTCGACCGCCGAGGACGGTCACACCTTCTTCTTCGGTCTCGACGATGGCAGCGTGATCGACGGCGCACGCGGCGGCAACTCCGCACGCTGGCTCAATCACAGTTGCGCGCCGAACTGCGAAGCCGAGCAGGACGGCGAGCGCGTCTTCATCTTCGCCATCCAGCCCATTCGAAAGGGCGATGAGCTGTTCATCGATTACCGCCTGACGGTGGAAGGACGGCGCACGGCGGCAATGAAGCGGCTTTATGCATGCCGATGTCAGGCATCGGGCTGTCGGGGAACGATGTTGTCGGCGGGAAGGTAGTGCCTCGCCGACAACGTCGACGCTTAGATTTGCGCCATCCCTCCATCGACGAACAACTCGGCCCCGTTCACGAAGCTTGCGTCAGCGGATGCAAGAAACACCACCGCGCGTCCGATCTCACGCGGCTCGCCCAGTCGCGCGAGCGGCACCGACGAAGCCAGATGCGCATACAACCCTTCCTGCTGACCTTCGGGCACGATGCCCGCAAGCCCCGGCGTGCGCACCGGGCCCGGGCTCACCACGTTCACGCGAATGCCGCGATCCTTCAAATCCAGAATCCATGAGCGCGCGAAGTTACGCACCGCCGCCTTGCTCGCGCTGTAGACGCTGAAATTTTCCGTGCCTTGAATTCCAGTGGTCGAGGCCATCAGGACGACCGAGCCGCCATCCACGAGCAAGGGCAAGCTCTTTTGCACCGTGAACACGAGCCCCTTCACGTTGGTTCCGAAAATGCGGTCGAAGTGCTCCTCATCGATCTGCGAAAGCGGCACCATGTCGCCACCGCCTGCGTTCGCCACGACGATATCGAGCCGCCCCGCACGCTCGCGAATCTCGCTGAAGACGCGGTCGAGATCGTCGAGCTTCGATACATCCGCGCGAATGCCCGTCGCGCCCGCGCCAATGGCCGCGACCGCCGCATCCAGTTCCGCCTGACGACGGCCTGTGATGAACACCGTCGCACCTTCCGCCGCCAGTTCCTGCGCCGACGCAAGACCAATGCCGCTCGATCCGCCCGTCACCAGTGCAATCTTGTTTGCCAGCTTGCCTTGCGTTTCTTGAGTCATGATGTTCTCCGATTCGATCAGTTAAGCCGGCGTCGTCGCCAGCGCATGAACCTCACTGTACAAACAATGGATTGTTGAATAAAGTCGTCGAACGCGATTACTTTATCCACCTGCATAGATAATCAATGGACCAGATTCTTGCCATCCGGGTGTTCGCGCGCGTCGTCGAAACCGGATCGTTCACGCGCGCCGCCGGCTCGCTCGACATGCCGCTTGCAACCGTGAGCAAGCTCGTCGGTTCGCTCGAAAAGCATCTCGGCATGAAGCTGCTGCAGCGTACGACGCGTCAAGTCTCCGTTACGCCGGAAGGTAATGCGTACTATGAACGCACCACGCGCCTTCTGCACGAACTCGAAGATATCGACGCGAGCTTCAGCGCCGCGCAGAAGCGGCCACGCGGACGGTTGCGGATCGACATCGGTTCGTCCACGGCGAGTTGCGTGCTCATTCCGGCGCTGCCCGAATTCACCGCGCAATATCCGGAGATCAACATCGGGCTCGGCGTGAGCGACCGTCAGGTCGACCTGATCGGCGACAACGTCGACTGCGTGATTCGCGGCGGCCGGGCAGACGAACCATCGCTCGTTGCCCGGCCGCTCGGACGCGCGCGCTTCGTCACGTGCGCCACGCCCGGCTACATCGAACGATACGGCAAGCCGCGGCATCCGTCCGATCTGGAGAAAGGGCATCGCGTGGTGAACTACATGTCGGCACGATCGGGCCGCGTCGTGCCCATGCGCTTCGAAAAGGGTGCGACGAAGGTCGTCGTGGACGGCGTGCAGAACCGCTACATGGGCGTGAACGAAAGTACGGCGCACTTCGCGGCGGGGCTGGCGGGACTCGGCGTCATTCAGACGTTCGCCTATGCGGCCAATGCCGCGATCGCGCGCGGCGAACTCGTGCCGCTGCTGCAAGGCTGGCAGCCGGCGCCTTATCCGTTCTTTCTCGTCTATCCGCCCGATCGGCATATGAGCCAGCGGTTGCGCGTGTTTATCGACTGGGCGATGGCGCGCTTTTCCGAGGCGTTCGAATAGCCGCGGCTTGCATCCCGTGCGCGTTGTGATCCGTATCTTCCCTGAGAATACGAACGGGATGCCGGAAGGACACGGACATGACGAGGCTTCTTTATAGCGCCCTGGCGACAGATTGCTTGCAGCGCGCCGGCACGGTGATATATTTCGGCAGGACCTCACCCCCGAGCGCGGCTCGACCCATTCTGCCCATGACGGACACTACCTCCGGCAGCACCGGCAATTACTCCGACCGAAACGACGGCAGCGACACCGACGCCGGCCTGTTGCGGCGCGAGCGCCTGAACGACATGCTCGTGCGCGTCGCGAAGGGAGACCAGAAAGCGTTCGCGGAGTTATACCGCGTGACCTCGTCGCGCGTTTTCGGCGTGATCTTGCGGATGATGCACGACCGAGGCGAAGCCGAGGACATCCTGCAAGAGGTCTACGCCGCCGCCTGGCGTCGCGCCGATTCCTTCGATCCCGAACGCGGCAGCGCCATCACCTGGCTCATTACGCTCGGGCGCAATCGCACCATCGACCGCATGCGTCAGCGCCGCGAGGAATTGCTCGGCGACGACGAAACCCCCGAAATCGCCGACGATGCCCCGACGCCCGCCGCCGCGGCCGAATCGAGCGAAGAGCGGCGGCGGCTCGAACAATGTCTCGACCGTCTGGAGCCGCAGCAAGGCCGCGCGGTGCGCGAAGCGTTCTTCACGGGCGCGACGTATAACGAGCTGGCGCAACGTCTGGCAGTGCCGCTCGGCACCATGAAGAGCTGGATTCGCCGAAGCCTCATGCAACTCAGGACGTGCCTCGAACAATGAACACGCCCGCCCAAAACGAAGACGATCTGCGCTGCGCCGAGTACGCGCTCGGCGTGCTCGACCTGCAGGAGCGCCGCGCGCTGGAAACGGACGTGACGCGCAATCCCGGCCTGCAACGCACGCTGGATGACTGGCACGAGCGGCTCGCTCCGCTCGCGCAGGACATCGCGCCGGTGACACCGCCCGCACGCATCTGGACGCGAATCCAGCGCGATCTCGGTTTCCTGCCGGAAGGCTCGGTGGCCAAGAAGAGCGGCTGGTGGAACAGCCTCGATCTGTGGCGCTGGCTGGCCGTCGGCGCGAGCGCCGTCGCTCTGGTGCTGGTCGCGGTGAATCTCACGCGCGCGCCGCAAGCGCCGCCGCAGCCAACCGTCGCTCAGGCGCCGCAATACATGGTGGCGACCATCGCGCAGAAGGACGGCGTCGCGCACTGGACCGCAACCGTCGATGTCTCGCGTTCGCGCATGGTGGTCGTACCGGCGGTGCAATCGGTCATCGCGGCGGATCGCGCGACCGAGCTCTGGCTGATCCCGCCGGATGCGAAGCCGATCGCGCTAGGCGTATTCCCGTCGAACACGCCTGCGACCATGAACCTTCCGCCCGAGATTATGGCGCTGCTGAGCAACAAGGCGGTGCTGGCGGTGTCGGTGGAACCGCCGGGCGGATCGCCGACCGGTGCGCCGACGGGTCCCGTGATCGGCACGGGCGAGATTCGCGGCACGTAAGGCGCTACGTTACATAGGCGGTGCGCTTGCATTCTTTGCAGCGCACCGTTTGCGCTTCGCGATCGAAAGTAGTCGTCGCGCCGCCTAACAAGCCTGCTTCACCGGTGATCCGACGAACCAACGCCCACGCCGACGTCGAGTTTTCGTTCGCCGTCGACAAGACGCGCTCTAACTGCATCCATCCCAAACCGGCATCCGTATTGCTCTATCGAACGCATGTTCGTGGAGCTTCGCATGCCCGTTGTCGTCTCCTTCCTGATTGCCTTCGCCGGCCTCGTGCTGCTCTTCAGCGCCGTATGGCTCTGGCAATTGCGCTCGAAAAACGCCGGCATGATCGATCCGATCTGGGCGGCATCGCTCGCACTCGTCGCGCTGTTTATCGCGGTGGCCGGGACTGGCGCGTCCATCAATCGTCTATGCGTCGCGGCTGGCGGATGCGTCTGGGGCGCGCGCCTTGCCTTGCATCTGTGGCGGCGCAATCACGGCAAACCCGAAGACCCGCGTTATCACGCGTTTCGTGAACGCTGGGGCGCGGCAGCGGCGCGCAACATGTTCTGGTTCTTCCAGTTGCAGGTGCTCATCTCCATCTTGCTCGCGCTCGCGTTCTTCGTGCCCGCATATTCGGTCGAGCCCGCGCATCCGGTGGCTATCGCGGCGGCGGTCGTGGTGTGGATCATCGCCGTGGCAGGCGAAGCGCTGGCCGACCGCCAGTTGAAGCGCTTTGCCGCCGACCCATCGCATCACGGCAAGGTGTGCCGCGACGGCCTCTGGCGTTACTCGCGTCATCCCAACTATTTCTTCGAGTGCGTGCACTGGGTTGCCTACGCGGTGCTGTCGATCGGCCTGCCGTGGAGCTGGCTCACCATCGCGCCGCCGCTGTTGATGGCGTGGCTCCTTATCAAGGTGTCGGGCATTCCGCTGCTCGAAGCGCGGCTTGCCGAAACGCGCGACGGTTATCGCGACTACATGCGCACGACCAGCGTGCTGGTGCCGTGGCCGCCGAAGCCGCCCGTGCATTCATAACCGAGGATTTTGCCGATGAACGCATCGACACGACAAGCCAGCCCGCTCGACAATTCGAATCCCCCGTTGGACGAAAGCTGGATGATTCGCCTCTGCGAACGCGGCTGGCTTCCCGACACGCTGGTGCGCGCCGGCATGCGCGCGTTCATCCGCCAGCGTCTGCGCGACGAACACGCGGGCGACGGCGAGCGCCGCACGCAAGCGCTCGATACGCTGCTGGCCGATTTGCGCACGAGCCCCATTGCCATCGAAACGCAAGCTGCCAACACGCAGCATTACGAGTTGCCGGGCGCGTTCTTCGAAGCTCATCTCGGGCCGCGCCTCAAATATTCGTGTGGCTATTTTCCGAGCGGCCGGGAAACGCTCGCACAAAGCGAGATCGCGATGCTCGAAAGCTATGCCGAACGCGCGCAACTCGCCGATGGCCAGCGCATTCTCGATCTCGGCTGCGGCTGGGGCTCGCTCGCGTTGTGGCTCGCCGAGCGTTACCCGAATGCGCGCATCGTCGCGTTGTCGAATTCGCATGGACAGCGCGCGTTCATCGAGGCTCGCGCGGCCCAGCGCGGTCTCACGAACCTGCTGGTCACGACCGGCAATATCGTCGATTTCGACTTCCCCGCCGATGGCGACGCCGTCGCGTTCGACCGCATTGTGTCTGTCGAAATGTTCGAGCACATGAAGAATTACGGCCTGCTGCTCGAAAAGATTGCGCGCTGGCTCGCCGACGACGGCAAGCTCTTCGTGCATATCTTCGCGCATCGCACGCTCGCTTATCACTTCTCCTCGCGCGACAGTTCGGACTGGATGTCGCGCTATTTCTTCACCGGCGGAACCATGCCGTCCGCCGCGCTGCTGCTCAACTTCCAGGACGATTTGCGCGTGACGCGCCAATGGTGGGTCAACGGCTCGCACTACGCGCGCACGGCCGATCTCTGGCTCGCCGCGCTCGACGCGGCGCGCGCTTGCGTCATGCCGATGCTTCAGAACACTTATGGCGACGACGCCGCACTCTGGCTGCAACGCTGGCGCATGTTTTATATGGCAGTGTCCGAACTGTTCGGCTATGCGTCCGGTAGTGAGTGGGGCGTCGCGCACTACCTGTTCGAGAAGCGGCTGAACACTCGGCCGAACACTCTTCAGTCAAAGGTCATCTCATGAAACGCGCACTCATTGCCGCGCTCGCTGGCGCGGGCATCATCCTGCTGGTTGCAAGCTGCTCGAATGGTCCGCCGAATCCGAACCCGCGCGCCGAACAGCCTTTGCAAAGCGTGCCTGTCGATCTGCCGCGCTATATGGGACGCTGGTTCGTGATCGCGAATATCCCCTACTTCGCCGAACGCGATTTCGTCGCGAGCCATGTCATGTGGACCTTGCGCGACGACGGCAAGATCGTCGACGAGTTCTTCGGCCGCAAGAAGGGCTTCGACGCGCCCGAAACGCATCATCAGTTTCTCGATTCGGTGAAGCCCGGCAGCGGCGGCGGCGAATGGAGCGTACGCATCTTCTGGCCGATCCACGTGACGCAGATGACGCTTTATGTCGATCCGGATTATCGCTACACCATTCTCGGCTATCCCAACAAGAAGCTCGGCTGGATCTTCTCGCGCGAGCCGACCATGAACGACGAGACGTATCGCTCGCTCCTCGCGCGTCTGGACGCAATGGGATACGACACGACGCAGTTCCGGCGCGTGCCGCAAAGCCCCGAGCAGATCGGACAGCCAGGCTTTCACAGTCCCGGACAGGGCGACTGAAAACCTTTGCATGCCATTTGCATCCGGCGGGCGCGCCGCATCGTATTGATTTGCGACGACACGTTTGACCGCTGCCCGCAATGGCCCACTCGGCGCGAGGAGACCTCTCGACATGAACCGAAGAGCACCAGGACAAGGTCAGCGCATCGCCGTGGTCGGCGCGGGAATCGCCGGACTGGCGAGCGCGTGGCTGCTTGCGCGCAAGCATCGCGTGACGTTGTTCGAATCCGCGGATTATCTCGGCGGCCATACCAACACCGTGGACGTGGAACTGGATGGCAAACGGCATCCCGTGGATACCGGCTTTCTCGTCTTCAACGAGCGCACGTATCCGAACCTGATCGCGATGCTCGCAGAACTCGGCGTGGCGACGCATCAAAGCGACATGTCGTTTTCCGTGTCGCTCGATGGCGGGCGGCTCGAATGGGCAGGCACGAGTCTGAACACGGTCTTCGCGCAGCGGCGCAATCTGTTTTCGCCCGCGTTCATCGGCATGTTGCGCGACATTCTGCGCTTCAATGCATCGGCGCAGCAGCATTTGGAGCGTGCAACGCTCAACCGGTGTTCGGTCGGCGAGTTGCTGCTCGAAGGCGGTTATGGCGCGCCGTTTCAGCGTCACTATCTTTTGCCGATGGCCGCCGCGATCTGGTCGAGCGCCGCCAGCGACATCCTGCGTTTTCCCGCCGCGACCTTTCTGCGCTTCTGTCTCAATCACGCGCTCTTGCAGGTCAACAACCGGCCGCGGTGGCGCACCGTGACGGGCGGCGGACGCGAGTATGTGCGGCGTATCGCGGCAACGCTCGACGATGTGCGCATCGGCACGCCCGTGCGCGGTATTCGTCGCGATGACGAAGGCGTCGTCGTCATGACCGATGACGCCGGACCCGAGCGTTTCGATGCTCTCGTCCTCGCCACCCACGCGCCAACGAGCCTGCATCTGCTCGACGACGCTTCGGCCAGCGAGCGCACATTGCTTTCTGCCGTGCGCTATCAGCGCAATCTTGCCGTGCTGCATACGGATCGCGCGTTGCTGCCGCGCCGCCGCCGCGTGTGGTCGGCGTGGAACTATCTCGGCGCGCGCGCGTGGGCGGGCCACGGTGAGGCCGAACCGGTGTGCGTGAGCTATCTGCTCAATCAGCTTCAGCCGCTGCCGTTCGAAACACCGGTGATCGTGACGCTCAATCCCGTCGATGAACCCGCGCCCGGCAGCGAACTCGGCCGCTACGAATACGAGCATCCGCTGCTCGATCTCGCCGCCGTGGATGCACAGCAGCGCCTGCCCGAGATTCAGGGCGTGCACAACACCTGGTTCGCGGGTGCGTGGACCGGATACGGCTTTCACGAGGACGGCCTGAAGTCGGCGTTGAGGATTGCGCGGGACTTTGGCGTGGAACCGGAATGGGCGCGCTTGTGAAGGTCGCGCGCGGCCACGGCGAGGCAGCACGTTTGCTCACGGGCCGCGTGATGCACGAGCGCCTGCGGCCGGTGCATCATCGCTTCGAGTATCCGGTTTGTTATGTCTCTTGCGACCTCGCGCGCCTTGGCGAAGTGAAGCGTGCGTGGTTCGGCATCGACCAGGTTCGGCCGTTCGCGTTTTTTCAGCGCGACTTCGGTCCGCGCGATGGCAGCGATCTGCAAACGTGGATGCGCGCCCGCCTCGCCGATGCTGCGATTCCCGCCGATGGCGAAATCCGGCTGCTCTCCATTCCGCGCGTCTTCGGCCATGCTTTCAATCCCGTGAGCTTCTGGTTCTGCCATGACCGCGCGGGCAACTTGCGCGCGCTGTACGCGGACGTGCGCAACACCTTCGGCGAGCATCGCGGCTATCTCTTGAGCGCGCCCGACCACGCGCCTATCGTCGATGACACCGAGCTCGCCTGCCGCAAGACGCTGCACGTATCCCCTTTCTGCGACGTCGATGGCGACTATGCCTTTCGCGTGCGGCGGCATGGCGACCGGCTGTCGGTCGCGATCGACTATCGCGACCGCGACGGGCTATTGATTCGCACGGCAATCGGCCTGAAGGCGCGGCCGCTGACCGGCCCGCTTGCCTTGCGCACGCTATTGAGCCAGCCGCTGCTGGCTGTCGCCGTCGTCGCGCGCATTTACTGGCAGGCGCTTCGGCTATGGATCAAGCGCGTGCCGTTCCACGGCAGACATCCGCCATCGGCCGAGGACCCGAACGCGATGAAAGAACGGACCGAATAACAAAACACAAGGCTAGACATGAATCTTTTGCGGACGATTTCCGCGCAGGCGGGCATGCCGCTTTCGGCGCGGCTTTTCATGGGCCTCCTCAAACGCATACGCGTGGGTCATCTCGTGCTCGTCACGCCCGACGGCGACCGCTGTGTGTTCGGCGATGCCCTGCAGCAGCCCGCGGCCACGCTGCACCTACACGACTGGCGCGCGTGCCGGGCCGTTCTCCGTTCAGGCGATATCGGCTTTGCGCAGGCGTATCGCGATCACTGGCTCGATACGCCCGATCCCGCCGCAGTATTGCGGCTCGCGATGCGCAATCAGAAGGTCGTCGAGCGCACTGTGAACGGTGGCTGGATCGCGCAGTGCGTGCATAACGTCAGGCATCGGCTGCGGCCCAACACGCGCGCCGGCAGCCGTCGTAATATCCACGCGCATTACGACATCGGCAACGACTTTTACGCGCTCTGGCTCGACCCCACGTGGACCTATTCGAGCGCGTGGTTCGACGGCGACGCGAGCCCCTCGCTCGAAGCGGCGCAGGAACGCAAGTACCGGCGCATCGTCGAGACACTCGGCTTGCGCGCGGGCATGCGCGTGCTCGAGATTGGCTGCGGCTGGGGCGGTTTCGCGCGGCATGCGGCTCGCGAGGGCATTCGCGTACATGGCGTGACGATATCGGCGGCGCAGCATGCGTTCGCGCGCGAACGCATGGAACGCGAGGGTTTGAGCGAACTCGTCGATATCGAGCTACGCGATTATCGCGATCTGCGTGAGCAATACGACGCCATCGTGTCGATCGAAATGTTCGAGGCGGTTGGCGAGCGCTTCTGGCCCACGTACTTCCGCACGCTGCGCCGCTGTCTCGCGCCGGACGCGCAGGCGCTGGTGCAGTCGATCACGATCGAGGATGCGCGTTTTCTGGCGTATCGCGCGTCGAGCGATTTCATCCGCGAGCAGATTTTCCCTGGCGGCATGTTGCCGAGTCCCGAGCGCTTCGTGCAGGCGGCGCAGAAAGCGGGGATGAACGCGGCGCCGTCGCTTGCGTTCGGCGCGGACTATGCGCGCACGCTGCATCACTGGCGCGCCGCTTTCGAAGCGCGGCTCGACGCAGTGCGTGCGCTTGGTTTCGACGATGCGTTCATTCGCACGTGGCGGCTGTATCTGGCTTTTTGCGAGGCGGGCTTTGGTGAAGGGCGGATCGATGTGATGCATTTCGTGGTGCGGTAAGGCTTCGGGACAGGGCGGAACGAATGCGTTAAAGACGTGCGCTTAACGGCCGTAAACACGCGCAACGAACCATTCCGACCGACACGATGAGCCAAGACCCATTTGAAAGCCCGCTCAAGGCTGAATTCCTGCGCCACGAAGACACGCTCGCGCCAGCCGAACGCGCGCTCGGCGAAGACGATCACGCGGTCTATCGAACGCTGCTCGAATCGACCAAGGCGATTCCGTGGAAGATCGATTGGGCCACCATGCAGTTCGCGTATATCGGACCGCAGATCGAGGCGTTGCTGGGCTGGGCGCCATCGTCGTGGAAGGACGTCAACGACTGGGCCGCGCGCATGCATCCCGACGATCGCGAGGCGGTCGTGAACTTCTGCGTGGCGCAGTCGCAGGCGGGCACGGATCACGAAGCGGACTATCGCGCGTTGACCAAGGATGGCGGCTATGTCTGGCTGCGCGATGTCGTGCATGTGGTGCGCAACGAGGCAGGCGGCGTGGATTCGCTGATCGGCTTCATGTTCGACATCAGCGAACGCAAGCGCACCGAGGAAGAACTCGCGCGCCTGCATAAGGAACTGGAACATCTGTCGCTGAGCGACGGCCTCACCGGCGTCGGCAATCGCCGCATGTTCGACAACGTGATGCAGCGCGAATGGCAGGCCGCGAAGGAGTCGGGCAAACCGTTGTCGCTCGTGATGGTGGATATCGACTTCTTCAAGTCCTTCAACGATTACTACGGCCATCTGCAAGGCGACGAATGCCTGAAGCGCGTTGCCCGCGTGCTCGCCGAGGCGGCCGGGCCACGGCATTTTCTCGGCCGTTTCGGCGGTGAGGAGTTCGTGCTCGTGCTCGCGGATACCGACGCCGAAGCGGTCATGCGTATTGCCGAGCGCTGCCGGGAATTGATCGCGGATGAAGACATCGCGCATCTGCGCTCGCCGCATAATCAGCGCGTGACGGCGAGTTTCGGCGTGGGCACCGTCGTGCCGACCGATGGCATCGATCCGACGACGTTCATCAATCTGACCGATGCACAGCTTTATCAGGCGAAGGAACACGGGCGCAATCGCATCGCGTCCGTGGATCGGGCGGGGATTCGTGGGGAGGCGTTCAGGTTGCAGTCGCGATGAGGTGTAACACTGCCTCTCGACACAGTAAAGGCTTTCGAACGCCTCGACGCGGAGTTGGAAACCCTTACCCGCTCAAGCCACTGCAAAATGCTGTCAGCCGCTCTTTTACTCCTGCGATCACCTCGTCCCAGTCGCCGCGTGTCTTTTGCGTGAAAACGCGCGCCGAGGCGTACCACGGCGAGTCTTCGCGATCGAGCAGCCAGCGCCAGTCGCCGTCGAATCGCGACAGTATCCACACCGGCTTGCCGAGCGCGCCAGCCAAGTGCGCAACCGAGGTATCCACGGTGATGACGAGATCCAGATTCTCGATGATCGCGGCCGTGTCGAGAAAATCGGTAACATTGCTCATAAGGTCGAGAGGTCGAACGGCTTCGGGAATCTCGGCGAGCTGTCTTTCTTCTCCGCCTTTCTGGAGACTGAAAAACGTACACTGCGAAATACGAAGAAGAGGAAGAAGTTGTTGGAGGCGCACGGAACGGCGAATGTTTTCGCGTAACTCGGGCGGAAGCACCGACGAAGGGTTGCCAAGATCGTTTGAACCGCTCCAAGCAAGCCCGATCTTGTATCTGCCATTCGTTAATGACGCGTTGATCCGCTGTTTCCAAAACTGCACATTCTCTTCAGGGACGTCGATGTAGCGTCCGTTCGAATGCAGCATGTCCAGTGTGATGCCGAGCCTATGAGGCAGACTCATCATGTAGCACCAGAAATCGCATCCGGACAGTTCTTGCGGATGCCTGACGTCGCTCACGGCATCCACGCCATCGACGAGAGAAAACAGGCGCATGAGCGCGGCGTCGCACACCACGGTCAGTTTGGAGACTCCAAGCCGTCGAAGTAACGGCACGAAGCGAATGCACTGGATTGCATCGCCTAACCCTTGCTCAGGCGCGATGACGAGCGACTTGCCCTCAAGTGATTCCCCTCGCCACATCGCAATCGGAATCCTCGACGCATGTACGTAGGGAGATACCGCGCCAGCCGCTTCCCACTCCGGCGACTCCTCATAACGAGACTCGAAATTCACCAGTCCGTCTTTATATTTTCCGTCCTTCAGCAACGTCAGGCCAAGCATCAAGCGGGCACGCACGCTGCCCGGGCGCAACGCGAGCGACTGTCTGGCGGCAGCTTCAGCCTCAGGCAGGCGATTGAGCGCATACAGTACGAGTCCGAGCGAGATGTTCGCCTCAAAAGAGGCCGGGTTCAACGACAACGCTTGACGCAGTTCGGCCTCGGCTTCATCGCATCTACCTAACAAACGGAGCACGTCTCCAAGCAACTCATGAGCATCGACCGAGTGAGGAAGCCCGGCGATAGCCACCCGCAGAAGCGCTTCGCTCTCCACGACACGACCCGAAGTCTTGGTCGAGGCACCTAACACGAGGCTTGCTTCGGCATAGCCCGGTCGAAGCTCGAGCGCGCGACGAAACGCCGACTCTGCTTCTTCGTTGCGCTTTTCGTCGAGTAGTACAAGGCCCAAATTAAACGCGATATCCGGCGAATTTGGATTTAGGGCTGAAGCTTTTCGAAGCAACGCTTCGGATTCCGATGTTTGGCCCAATCGGCGAAGCACTAGGGCAAGGTTGTTATGGGCGGCTGGCGAGTTCGGAGCTTGGTTAAGCTTCTGACGGAGTAGTTCTGCTTGCTTTTGAAGATCGTCCATCATTGCGTGTTGCGTCGTTCTCAGGTAGTTCAGTTGCTAAAACTGTCGCTGCACCGGCCCTTGGGTTTCAAAAACGGGCGGCTTGGCGAATATTGGTTCGCCGTGGTTGCGTAGCTTCGGACACTCGACGCAGAAAGGATAGGGCAGCGACAAAATTCTTCAAGCGGTTGTCGAGAGGAGGCGATTGATGAAGCGCACATGGGCCAGATCATTGGCTGCAGAGTACAGAGCCGGACGATTGAGCGTGCTCAAACCCGCCCCGCCACCGGAATCGCCGCGCCCGTGATCGAGCGCGCATCGTCCGACAAGAGAAACGCGATCACCGCGCCGAGTTCCTCCGGCTGCACCCAGCGCGAGAAATCCGCCGATGGCATATCGGCGCGATTCTGTGCGGTATCGATAATCGAAGGCAGGATCGCGTTCACGGTAATGGCTCGATCCTTGAGCTCTTCGGCAAGCGCTTCGGTCAGACGCAGAAGCGCCGCCTTCGAAGCCGCATAAGCGCCCATCCCCGCTCCCGCTTTCAACGCCGCCAGCGCGCCCACATTGACGATTCGCCCGCCGCCCTCGCGCATGAGCGCGAGGGCGGCTTTCGATGCGTTGAGCGCCGTCTTCACGTTCACATTGAACATGAGGTTCCATGTGTCCACGCTGCCATCCGCGATGGTTTCCCAGCGAAACGCGCCCGCCACGTTCACCAGCGCCTGCACGCCGCCGAACTTTTGCGCGATTGCGTCGAACGCGGCTTGCGCGGCTTTTGCATCCGACAAATCGGCGCCCGTGACGATGAACGCATCCGCAAGCGGCGCGGGCAACGGGTCGTGCCGCGGGTCCTTGCCGATGAGCGCGATTCGTGCCCCGCGCTCGGCCAGCACGCGCGCGGTCGCAAGCCCCAGACTGCCGAAGCCGCCAGTGATGACAACGGTCTTTCCTTCGAGTGTGTTCATCGCGTGCTCCTTGAGCCGTGGCTGTTCAAGCATAGGATGGAACAGGCTTCAGAATTCGTAAAGCTCGGCGGGGTTATCGACGAGGATTTTGCCGCGCGTGGCTTCATCGGGCATGCAATGAGAAAACCAGTCGAGCAGGCTCGCGTTATCCGGAACCGGCTGCACGTTCGGATGCGGCCAGTTCGACGCCCACACGCCGCGCTGCGGATAGCGCGCGGCCAGTGTGCGCACGATCGGTGCGATGTCGTCGTATTCCGGCGCACCGCTGCGTGAACTCTCGTAAGGCGCCGAGAGCTTGATCCAGCAGCGCGGTCCGTCGAGCAGGCGGCATAGGGACGCGAAGCCATCGCTTGCAGGCGTGACCGGCCCCTGAAACTTGCCGATATGATCGATCACGAGCTTCGACGGCAAACGCGCGAGCAGCGCCTCGTGTTGCGGCAGCGTGTGTCCGTCGAGCTGAAGATCGATGTTCCAGCCAAGCGGCGCGATACGTGCCGACATCGCCTCGATGCTGTCCCACGCAAGCAGCCCGCCAGGAAACATCATGTAGCGCACGCCGCGTATGCCGGCTTCGTGCAGGCGTTGCAATTCGGCATCGTCGACGTCGGGCGGAACGACCGCGATGCCGCGTGCGCCCTCGCCCAGTTGTTCGATGGCCGCGAGCGTGCAGCGATTGTCGAAGCCGTAGCCGGTCGGCTGCACGACGATCGCACGCGACAAGCCCAAATCGCGCTGTACTTCGCGATAAGCCGATGCGGGCGCCGATGGCGGCCGGAACGTCGCGCTCGGTGCAAGCGGGTAAGCGTCGTCGTAGACGTGGAGGTGGCAATCGCAGGCGTTCATCGCGCGTCGCTCGAAATGGCGTCGACTTTCGGCGCTTCACGCTGCGCGAGCCTGAACGCATGCCGTGGATTGACCGCGCCCATCGGCATGCGCCCTTGAAACAGCGCTTCGGTTTGCGCGACCGTTTCCATCGACTGGTGCTCGATCGCAGCCGGCGTGAGGCCGCCGACATGCGGCGTCGCGATGACACGTTCGTGCGCGCACAGCGCCGGCGAAGGCATCTGGTCCGGCGCACGCCCCACGTCGAGCGCCGCGCCCGCAAGACGGCCGCTTTGCAGCGCGGCCAGCAAGGCATTGTCTTCGACGAGTTCGCCGCGCGCCGCATTGATGAAATACGCGTCCGGCTTCATCGTCGCGAAGGCTTGCGCGTTCATCAGATTGCGCGTCGCATCGTTCGCGGGCGCGAGGCACACCACGAAGTCGGCGGCGGCGAGCAAGGCCGGAAGATCGCTCTGACTCAGGCGATCATCGTCGATCTTCGCGTGCGGATCGGACACGACCACGCGCATGCCGAACGCCAGCGCAAGCTCGCACAGATAGCGCGAGATCTGCCCGTAGCCGATCACGCCGAGCATGCTGCCGCGCAACTCGCGACCCATCTTCGGCGCCAGCATCTCTCCGCGATGGTATGCCGACGCATAAGCCGTGGTGGCGCGGCCCAGATCGATCATCGCGCCGATCACCCATTCCGATACCGCCGGCACGAAGCCCGCGCTCGCCTGCGTGACGAGCACGCCATGATCGCTGGCGGCATCGACATCGATGGTACGGATATCCACCGCGCAGCGCACGAACGCGGCAAGCCGCGGTAAGGCTGCGAACAGTTCGCGTGGCGCGGGGGTCTGCCGGTAGCCGATGATCACGTCGGCATCGCGCGCGGCCGCGATGAGTTCGGCGGTCGTGAGTTCGCGGTCTTCCGTGTTGTAGGTCGCATCGGCGATGGCGTCGAGCGCCGCGCTCGCGCGTGCGCCGAAATAGTGTTCCAGCATGTGCCGGGGATGACTCACGAAAACCTTGTTCATGTCTCGGTCCTGAAGGGCTTCTACGTTGCTTTTGCGGCAGGCGGCGCCACGGATTCGCGCTCGACGAGCGTGATGTCGGTGAATAGCGCCTGCGCGGAATCGATTACAGCGTCGTCTTGCTGACGCATCACGCGCTCGACCATGGCCGCGGCCATCGCAGGAACGGGCAGTTGCACGGTCGTGAGCGCGGGGTTCGAGATAGCGGCGAGAAAGTGCCCGTCCATGCCGACCACGGACATATCGTCCGGTACGCGCAAGCCCGATTCGCGCAGACCCGCCATCAGACCGAGCGCCATCAGGTCGTTGACCGCGACGATTCCGGTCGGCCGCGCGGCGTCTTCCGAGAGTTGGCGTGCGAGCGCGCGACCGTTTTCCGCGATCATCGAGTCGCCGTATTCGTTCACCGGGCCGCTGTCGAGCACGCGCGCGCCGTGGCCGAGGCCCGCTTCCTCGGCGGCGGCGAGAAAGCCGCGAATCTTGTCGCGCCGGCTCAGCGTCATGCCGGCGAGCGTCGCATAACCGAGCCGTGTGTGACCATGCGCGATGAGATGCCGCGTCGCGA
Organism: Caballeronia sp. GAWG1-1; assembly: GCF_023631465.1. NCBI lineage: Bacteria > Pseudomonadati > Pseudomonadota > Betaproteobacteria > Burkholderiales > Burkholderiaceae > Caballeronia > Caballeronia sp. GAWG1-1. Next base: position 109,818 of record NZ_JALQDB010000037.1, on the reverse strand, counting down.
GCCGCGCCGCCTCGAAATTGTCCGGCGTGACGTGATCGATGCGCGTGGTCTCGCCTTCGGTCGCGCGCCGGTCGTAGCTCACGACGACCATGCCGCGCTCGGCCGCGGTTTCCAGATGGCGCTCATCCGCGAGCGATGAGATCACGATCACGCGCCGCACGCCGTGCGAGAGCAAATCTTCGAAGAACGACGCTTCCTTCGCCGGGTCGCGATACGTATTGCCGATCAGCACGCGATAACCGTAGCGCTCTTGCGCGTAAGTCTCGACCTCGCGAGCGATATAGCCGTACATCGGATTGGCGATGGACGGCACGAGCAAGCCGACGAGCGGCGTCTGACCGGTCTTCAGCTGGCGCGCAAGCGTGCTCGGACGGTATTGCAGCGCGGTCATCGCGGCCTGCACCCGCGCGAGCGTTTCCTGACGCATCTGGTCGGTGCGGCCGTTGAGCACGTTGGAAACCGTGCTCACGGATACACCAGCGTGGCGGGCTACGTCCTGAATGGTGCTCATGACAGTTCTTGTTTCGGACTTCGGACAACAGGCTACAGGCCGAGCCGGGTCGGCAGCCACAGAGAAAACGATGGCACCAGAATGAGTACCACGAGCGCGGCGCACAGCACCACCAGATATTTGACCATCGGTTTCGCGACGGCCTTCATTTCCGTGCCGGTGATCGCGCAGGTCGCGAAAAGCCCCAAGCCGACGGGCGGCGCGAACAGACCGAGCCCCATCGCCACGACGATCACTGTGCCGAAGTGCAGCGGGTTGATGCCGAGCTGCGTGGCGATCGGCGTGAGAAGCGGTCCAAAGATGATAAGCGCGGGTGCGCCTTCCAGCACCGCGCCGAAGACGATCATGATGAGCACGGACAGCAGCAGGAACATCGTCGGCCCGTATTGATGCGCGAAGTTGATCATGGCATCGGAGACGAGCGCGGGGATCTGCTCGATGGTGAGCGCGAACGACACGCTCGACGCCGCCGCCACGATGAACAGGATGCTGCTTGCCATCGACGCCGAACGCGCGAACACGCGCGCCACCTTGCGCGGCGTGAGTTCGCGAAACGCGAGCCAGCCGACCACGAGCGCATAGACCACGGCGAACGCCGACACTTCCGTCGATGTCGCGATACCCGAGGTCACGCCCTTGCCGATCATCGCGATCATCACGAGCGCGACGAACGCGCCGCCCATCAGCGGCAGAAACGCACGCGGGTTCTTGAGCGCATCGGCCACGTTGATACGACGCCCGAAGATCACCGCGACGACGGCAAGCGCGAGCGCCAGCACCGCCGCCGGGACCACGCCCGCGAGAAACAGCCCCGCGATGGAAATGTTCGCGACGAAACCCATGATGATCATGTTCACGCACGGCGGAATGGTCTCGGCCATCACCGCGCTGCACGCGAGGAGCGCCGCCGCTTCGTTCGGGTCCTGCTTGCTCTGACGCACGGCCGGCATGACCACGCCGCCGACCGCCGCGATATCCGCGAGCTTCGAGCCGGACACGCCTGAGAAGAACGCCGTCGCCATGATGGTGATGAGACCGAGCCCGCCGCGCACGCGACCGAAAATACGCAGCAGGAGTTCGATCAGCCGCGACGACATGCCGTTGGTTTCCATCAGCAAGCCCGCAAGCACGAAGAACGGAATGGCGAGCAGCACGAAGTGGTCGGCGCCGGCCATCACCTGTTGCGAGTAGACGAGGATCGGCAGGGTCGGCTCGGCGAGAAAATACAGCAGCGCGGAGAACGCGAGCACGAAGCCGATGGGCACGCCGAGCACGAGTCCGCCGACGAAACCGGCCGCGAGCAGAATGCCCGGCTTGATCGCGTGATCGGGCATGAGCGCGTTCCAGCCGAACAGCGCCGCCGCGACCACGACGCAACCGATGAGCGCGCCGAACACCGTCTTGCGCGGCCCGTTCAATGCATTGGCGAGCGCGAACACCGCCATGAACACACTGCCCGCGACGAGCGGATACACGTTGATCCACGCGGGCAGGCCGCTTGGCGTCATCTGGCCGTAGGAATCGACGAGCAAGAGGCACGACGAGAAGCACAGATTGGCCGCCACGGCCGCGATGATCCAGTGCCCGGCCTGAATCAGCGCCGGTTGCCAGCGTGCGGGCAGCGCCGCGCGAAACAGATCGACGCCGACATGCTGACTGCGCGCAAGCACGGTCGCCGCGCCGAAGAAGACCAGCACGATCATCAACGCACGCGCGATCTCCTCGGCCCAATCGACTGGATCGTGCAGAAAGTAGCGATAGATGACGGAGACGAACACGACGATCACATCGGCCGCGAGCACGGCGGCGCAAAGGTATTCGATCCAGCGCATGACGACGGCGAGCGCGCGCGTGAGCGCGGTCTTCTGGCCGAAGCCGGGCGCGGCCGCAAGCTGCGCTTCGGGGCCGGGCGTCGCGGAGAAAGAGGTCATGGCGTTTAGCCTCGTGCGGCGGCGATGGCCGGAAAAAGCGGCGCGGTCGCGGGATACTGTTTCGCGAAATTCGCGTACAACTGCGTCTGCATTTCGTGACGCGCGGTCTCGCGGTCCGCGGGCGACATCGGGAAGAAAGTCATGCCGCGCTGCTTCAGTTCCTGCTCGGCGCGCGCCGCCGTCTGCACGGCTACCGTGCGTTGCTTCGCCGTCGCATCCTGCGCGGCCTTTTGGAAGGCCGGCCGAAGATTCGCGGGAATCTTGTCGAGCGAGCGGCGGCCCATCACGACGACGAGCGGGCTGAACACGTGCTGCGTCTGCCAGCACGACTTCACCACTTCGTCGTATTTGCTCGCGAGCACGGTCGCGCAATCGTGCTCGAAGCCGTCGACTACACCGGTTTGCGCCGCCATGTACAACTCGCCGATGGGAATGGGCGTCGGCACCGCGCCCATCAGCTTGAACGTGTCCATGAAAGCGGGCGTGGGCAGCACGCGCAGTTTCACGCCCTTGATCTCCGCGAGCGAGTGCGCGGGCTTCTTCGTGAACACGTTGCGGCCGCCGAACGAATAGCCCCACGTGATGACCGAGCAACCCGCGCGCTTTTGCAGCAGGCTGTCGAAGCTCTGCCCGACGCTGCCGTCCATCGCGCGGCCGACGTGATCGAAGTTATCGAAGACATAACCCAGGTCGAGCATGCCGAGTTCGGGCAGAACCGTTGCCCAGATGGACGAGCCCGTCACCATCATGTCGACCGCGCCGACCTTCACTTGCTGAACGACGTCGCTTTCCTTGCCGAGCTGATTGTTCGGAAAATAGTCGATGCGGATCTGCTCGCCCACGCTCGCCTTCAGGTTTTCAGCCAGGTACTGATACCAGACGTAATGCGCGGCGTTTTGATTCGCGGGCATCGACGACGAAAGCCGCAGCGCGACCGGCGCCTGCGCGCGTGCGAGCGACGGCAACGCACCGCCCGCCACCGCGAGCGAGGCCGCCGAGGCGGTTTGAAGGAAGCGTCGCCGGGATGTCGATTGCATGTCTTGTCTCCTGAGAGCCGCGGATCGCAGTGCGCTGGTCGCGGCTGTATCGATTTAGTGTATCGATACAGTAAACGGCGGGCGAATCTTCACCCATAGGGGTTATCCCGTTGATTCTGCCGCGCACCGGATGGTTCTCTACGCGTCGACTCGCACAGCGCTAGCCCGCTCGCTGCGTCCGGCAAGCACCCACACCGCCGACGCCACGAGCAACGCACTCACGCCCGCCACACCTAACGCAGCCGCGAACCCGCTCGCGAAACTCGCACGTGCGATCGCGACGACAGCCGCGTTGCCGCCCGCGCCCGCGTGTGCCAGATCGCCCGCAAGCACGCGCGAGAGGAAGGTTTCATCGAACGTGTGCATGAGGACAGGGAAACCGCTCGCATGCAGATCGAGCGCGCTTTTCGTGCGCGCCGCGAGCACCGCGCCGAGCACGCCCACCGACGTGACGATGGCCGTAAAGCGCGTCGTCGTGCTGATACCCGACGCCATGCCCGTGCGATGCGCCGGCACACACGCCATGATCGCCTTCTGCGTGTCGCCGTTGAGGATGCCCGCGCCGAGTCCGGTGACGATCATCGAGACCGCGATGAGCCCGTAATACGACATCGACGCGAACCACGCCGTCAGCAGATTGCCCACGCCGATGGTCGCAAGCCCGAACGTGAGCAGCGCCATTGCAGGCACGCGCTTGCCGAGCGCCGCGCCGAGATGCGGCCCGGCGATCATCGCGAGCGCGAACGGCAACATGCCGACGCCCGCGCGCACCGCGGTCAAGCCGAACGCGTTTTGCAGATAAAGCGGCAGGAACGTCATCATGACTTGCGCGCAGGCCGCGTAGCCGAACATGGCGAGCACGGCGGCGACGAAGCGCGGTTCGCGAAACAGCGAGAGATCGATCATCGGATGCGCGCGCGAGCGTTGCACGCGCACGAACACGACCAGGAGCGCCGCGCACGCGGCAAGGCGCGCTTCGGTGCGCCAGCTCGTCCAGCCATCGGCCTGACCGCCGATCAGCGCCCAGATGCCGAGCGAAAGCGACGCGGCAAAGATCGCGCTGCCGAGCAGGTCGAGCGATCCCGCATGCGGATTACGCGACTCGCGCATGCCGCGCCACGCGCACCAGGCGAGCAGCGCGCAGATCGGCAGGTTCATGAGGAAGATCCAACGCCAGCCGAACCATTGCGTGATCGCGCCGCCGACGAGTGGCGCGACGGTCGTCGAAATACCCATGCAGGTGCCCCAGATCGCCCATGCACGAGCGCGCGCCGCGCCTTCGTGGAAGGTGTTGGCGATGATCGCGAGCGCGGACGTGAGCAGCATTGCCGCGCCGACGCCCTTCGCCGCGCGCGCCAGATTCAGCGCGAACGCGGAAGGCGCGAGGCCGCAGCCGAGCGAGGCCAGCGCGAACGCCGCGAGCCCGGCGATCAGCATCTTCTTTCTGCCGATGCGGTCGGCGAGCGCGCCCGCCGGCAGCAGACACGCGGCGAACGCGACCATGTAGGCGCTCACGACCCATTCGACATCGGCGAAACCGGCGTGGAAATCGCGCGCGATGGATGGCAGCGCCACGGCGACGACGTTGGTATCGAGCGTGATCAGCGCGCAAGTCGCCGATGCGGTGAGAAGCACGAAGCGCGCGGCGGACCGGTTCGGCGAGACATCGGCGGTGTCGGACATGGCGGGCGAATGTTGACGATGAAGCTATCGATGCTAGTGAGATCGCTCTTGTCTGTCATTGACATAAAATCGCTTAATTATTGATGTATTCGACAATACGAAGCGAGGCTCTCATGCCAGTGGAATTGCGCCATGTGCGCTGCTTTTTGAGCGTCGCGCGGCATCTGCATTTCACGCGTGCCGCCGATGAACTCGGCATTGCGCCGCCCGCGCTCACGCGACGAATTCAGGAAGCGGAGCGGCTCCTTGGCGTGCGGCTTTTTCAGCGCACGAAGCGCTCGGTGGCGCTGACCGCGGCGGGCGAGGCGTATCTCGTCGAGGCATCGAGCGCGCTCGATCATCTCGCGCGCGGGGCCGAGCGCGCGGCGCTGGCCGAGCGCGGCGAGCTGGGCAGGATCGTGATCGGCTACGTCGGTTCGGCGGTTTATTCGGGCGTGCTGCAGACACACGTGCGCGGCTTTCGTGCGCGCTATCCGCAGGTTGCCATCGGTATCCGCGAGATCGTCATGCGCGAGGCGGGCGCGCTGCTCATCGACGGTCATATCGATATCGCTTACGTGCGGCCGCCCGTGCCGTATCCGGATGGCGTCGAGGTGCGCACGGTGCGTCGCGATGCGTTCATCGTCGCGCTGCCGGCCGATTCTCCGCTGACGGAAACGGAAACCATCACGCCCGCGCAACTGCGTGGTCAGTCGTTCGTGTTGCCGGAGCAGGAGTCCGGCACGCTCGAGGTTGGAAGACGCGGGCGCTTCGAGCCGCACATCGCCGGACAGCCGGGCACGCTGTCGGATGTGCTCGCGCATGTGTCGCTCGGCGGCGATGTGGCGGTCGTGCCACGATCGCTCGCGCAATGCGTGACGGTGCCGGGCGTTGAGTATCGCGAGATCGCGGGAAAGCCGGTGCCTTCGGAAGTCGCGGTGGTGTATCGGCGGTTCGAGAAAGGGGCGGCGGTGAAGGGGTTTTTGGAAATGGCTTCGAAGGCGTGAAGCGCATTTCCGGTTGCGTTGTTGGCTTTGCTTGGATGATCGATACATAAATGGGATTGGCCGATCGGGGTAGTTTTCTGATCAGGCGTCAAGATCGAAAACTGGCTCGACGGTCCCGCTTGAGATCCGCGTCCTGACGCAAGAGCCTTGCGGCCTCACACTGTCCTAACTCTTCGCGCCCAGACTTCCCCTCACACGCTGCATGACAGGAGGGGAAAATGAAGATCGAACCGACACCCATCGCAGGCGCATCGCTCGTCGACATCGACATCGACATCGGGCGCGACGCACCCGTGATCGATACCGCGCCCACCTTGCCCGACACGCAAGCGACGGCCATGTCTTACGAAGCGCTGCTGCCCTATCTGCTGTTGCCGATCGCAGGCGCTTACTAAGCGAACAAGCCATGTTCGAACGTGACGGCGTCACTTACGAGTTTCACCACGTCTGCATTCCGATCGCATCGCCATGAAGCCGTCGTAAAGACGCTGAACGAGGAAGACTCGGCGCGCCGCACGGTCGTGCATCGCGCTTGACCTGTGCTTTTTCAGCGCCTATACAGGACGTTCACCGCGCGCATCGCACGATGCCGCCTCGATCGAGACCGGAGTCCAGAGTGACGATAACCACAAGATTCAAGCCGCCAGTCCCGCTGACTTTCACATTGCCGCTCGCCCTGAGTCTCGCGCTCGCGGCCTGCGCAACCGACTCTTCCGCTCCGCCACCGCCCGGCACCGTCACGACGACGCTGCCATCGGGCGGCGTCTACAAAGGGACAATCGACAACGGTCAGGCCGATGCCACGCTGCTCGTGCTCTTCGATGGCTCGGCGTATCTCTTCTACGGCACTCCGAACGACACGCGCGGCACGAACCTGTCGGGCGTCGCCATCGCCGCGGGCGGCACGCAGACGAGCGACGGCAAGTTCGCGAGCACCTCGGCGTTCGACTATCGCGTGGGCCGGGCGCCCGCCACCGCCGCCAACTTCAGCGCAAACTTCGCGCAAGCGCCGGCCGTAAGCGGCACGGTCGCAAGCAAAAACGGCGGCGCGGGCCTCGCCTTCAACGTGAACGCCGCGCCGATGCTCGACACCGGACCGAGCCTCGCCAACGCGGGCGGTCTTTACAGCGGCCGCGGAATGTCGCTCGGAGGCGCGACGACCACGCGCATCACCGTCGCCGCCGATGGCTACGCCGCCGGCACGACGAGCGCCGGTTGCATCTTCAAGGGAACGGTGGCGCCGCGTCCCGGCGCGAACGCCTACGACGTCTCGGTGACGTTCGGCCCCGCGCCCTGCCCGCTGCCCGACGCGACCGTCAAGGGCGCCGCCGTGCTCGACGGCCCGCGCCTGCTGGTCGCGCTGCCGAGCCCCGACCGTGCCAACGTCTTTCTCTTCGATGGCAGGAAATAGCTGCCGACGCTTTTTATCAGCGCGTGAAAAAAGCCGGCTCGCTGCTTGCAGCGGGCGATTCGTATTCTAAGATTGTTGCTACCGTAGGCAGCGGCGTCGTGATACGCGTGCTTGGTCGAGGTGCGCGTGACGCCGTCTCCTTCGGCGAGAGTCATCAGTCGTGTTGTTCAGTGAGGTTCAATAAGCCGTAACAACAAGGAGACAACCAGATGAACGCAACGCTCAAGCTTTTGCCGTTGGCGGTCGGCGCCATGCTCGCCTGCCTGCCGTATGCGAACGCCGCGCAAGACAATCTCAATTCGCTGTCCAACTTCAAGCAGACCGGCACGAGTCAGGCCGAAAAGGTGCCGCAAGGCGGCCAGACCGCCGACGCGCTGCGCGAAAATCTCAAGCAAATCAAACTGCCGCCAGGCTTCAAGATCGACCTGTATGCAATCGTGCCGGAAGCGCGGCACATGGCTATCGAGCCTTCGACGGGCGTGGTGTTCGTCGGCACGCGCAAGAATCGCGTATGGCAGGTGACGGATCGAACCAAAAGGCGCGTCGCGGATGACGTCGTTCAATTCGCCTCGTCGGTCACGTTCAAGGTGCCGAACGGCGTCTGCTTCTCGCCGGATGGCGTGCTTTACGTGGTCGAGCAGAATCGCGTGCTCGGTTTCCCGGCGGCCCAGTTCTTCGGCGACGGCGGGCCGGACGTGGCCGCGGCGGTCGTCGTGCCGCAAGGCAAGCTGATCCCGGCGACGTTCGAGAGCTTCAATCACGGCGCGCGCGCGTGCCGTATCGGGCCTGACAAGAAGCTATACATCGCGCTCGGCCAGCCGTGGAACGTGCCGCCGAAAGACAAACTCGCCGATATCGACAAGAACGGGCTCGCGGGCATCATCCGTCTGGATCAAGACGGCAAGAACCGCGAAACCTACGCGCACGGCGTGCGTAATTCGGTCGGCCTCGACTTCAATCCGAAGGACAAGACGCTCTGGTTCACCGACAACCAGGTCGACGGCATGGGCGACGACATTCCTCCGGGCGAACTGAACCGCGCGACCAAGGCGGGCGAGAACTTCGGCTTCCCGTGGTACGGCGGCGGCAAGGTGCGGACCGTCGACTACAAGGATCAGAATCCGCCGGCGAACCTGGTGTATCCGCAAGTCGAATTCGCGGCGCACGCGGCCGACCTCGGCATGTCGTTCTATAACGCGAAGACGTTCCCGGACAAGTACCAGGGCGGCATCTTCGTCGCGGAACACGGTTCGTGGAATCGCACGAAGCCCATCGGCGCACGCATCATGTACGTGCCCGTCAAGGACGACGGCACGGCGGGCGAACCGGAAGTCTTCGCGGATGGCTGGCTCACTTCGAGCGGCGAGTACATGGGACGCCCGGTCGATGTCCAGGTATTGCAGGACGGCTCGCTGCTGGTATCCGACGACTATGCCGGCGCCATCTATCGTATTTCGTATTCGGGGTCGAAGTGATGCGGCCGGCGCAGACAGCCGTGGTGGCAAGCCTGATGCTGGCGGTATCCAGCGTCGCGCTCGCAGCGGGCGATATCAAGGCGGGGCGTGCGAAGGCGGCACAGTGTCAGGCGTGCCACGGGCTCGACGGCATGTCGAAGCTGCCGGAAGCGCCCAACCTCGCGGGGCAGACGGAGGAGTATCTCGTGAAGGCGCTGACCGACTTTCACACGGGCGCGCGCCAGAACGAAATGATGTCGATGGTCGCGAAACCCTTGTCCGAGGCGGATATCGCCAATCTCGCGGCGTACTACCACAGTCTCGGCAAGCAATGACCGAGGCAGACTTGCTTGACGATGCCCTTCCCCAGCGCAAATTTTTTGGTTTGGCGCTTGACTTCGATGGGTAAGGGTTTATACTAAGCCTTGTCTCCTCCATGTCTCAACCGATATGGATTCAAGCCCGCTCAATGCAGCGGGCTTTTTTTTCGCCCGCTTGCGGCGCTTACGCACGTCTCACCGCCGAAGCGCACCCCCGCGCGCCTCGTTCCCCGCATTGACTGTTGGTCTCCCCTGCGCTTTTCCGCGCGGTGAATTTTCGTTCGTATCGAACATCGAACCTATTGGCCCCGCTCGCCTGGACGCCTTCGCGTCTCATCGTATGTGGTCTCCCCAGCGCTCCCCGCGCGCCGGTTGGGGTTTTCGTTTCCAGGGCGCCCCCGGCCCTGGTTGTCCACAGATCTTCTGCACAAGCCTGTGGATATCGTTATGGAAATCAGTGCAACGTGTTGATTCGAAACCGCTAACCGGGAGCGCCTTTGCATCGTGCGGCGCGCCTCGATTAGTGTCAGTCTGCGTCTGTCACGCACGACGCCAGCATCGTCGTCATGCGATTCAATTCGCTGCTGAAGAAAGTGTGCGGCGCGGTCGCTACGCTGAGTTCGTCGGCGGCCGAGCGCGGCATCGCCAATACGATCGTGCCCGTTGCCACGAGCGCGACGATCATCGATAAGAGCCAGGAGAAGACGTACATCGCCAGTTACCTCGTCTGTCTGATTTGCGCTCGCAAACGTGAGCGCCTGATGAGCAGATTAAGGTTCGATGGCGTTCTGCACAGCCCCGCGGATGGGGGGACGTGAAGGAGGGACGACGTGCGCCCGCCTTCACGCGTCGAGCCGGAAGGCTGTTAGCGCGAGCCGAACGGCCGCATATCCGGCGATGGATCGGGCGACACGCCCTGCGCGACAGCCGCGTCGCTTTGCGCGCGCATGGCTCGCTGGAAACCATCGCGTTCGCGCAATCGGGACCAATAGCGCGCGATCGGCTCCGCGAAGCGTTCGTGCAAACCGATATGCTCCGCGAGCATCAACGCATAACCAACCGAGATATCCGCGGCCGTGAACCGCCCCGCGCACAAAAAAGCCTCGCGCTCCAGCAGCGGCACGAGCGTGCGCAGACGCGCATGAAACCACTTCGCGTAATCCTCGGCGACTTGCGGCTGCCGGCGCTCGGGCGGCTCCAGATGCGTGTAACGCAAGACGAGCGTCTGTGGAAACGTGAGCGTCGCCTCGCCGAAGTGCAGGAAGTTGAGATAGCGGCCGAAGTCCGCTTCGTGCGAAGCGACATCAAGGGCGCCGGGCGAATAACGCGCCGCAAGATACTGACAAATCGCGGCCGATTCGGTCATGAAAAGCGCGTCGTCATTGAAGGCCGGAATCGTACCGAGCGGGTTCACTTGCATGAACTCGCGCGCCACCACACGCGGCGGAAACGGCAGCATCTTCAGTTGGTACGGCACGCCGATTTCCTCGAGCGCCCAAAGCGGCCGGAACGACCGCGCGCTCACGCAATGATGCAGCGTGATCATCGCGTCACCCGAGCCATGACGGCTTGCGCTTTTCGAGGAAGCTCTGCACGCCCTCGCGCCCTTCGTCCGATGCCCGAATGCGCGCGATGCGTTCGGCCGTATCGGAGATCAACGAATCGTCGATGACCTTGCCCGCGAGTTCCGACACCAGCCGCTTGCACTCGCCCACGGCGTTCGGGCTGTTGGACGCGATGCCGTTCGCCATTGCATCGACGGTTCGGTCGAGCTCGCCGCTCGTCGTCAGTTGATGCACGAAGCCGATACGCAGCGCTTCCGTCGCATCGAAACGCTCGGCCGTCACGAAGTAGCGATGCGCGGCGCGCGCGCCCATCGCGCGAATGACGTAAGGCGCGATGGTCGCGGGCATGAGCCCGAGCTTCGCCTCCGATAGGCAGAAGTTCGCGCTGTCCACGCTCACCGCGATATCGCACGCGGCGACGAGGCCCATGCCGCCCGCGTAGGCATCGCCCTGCACGCTGGCGATCACCGGCTTCGCGCTCGTGTAGATGGTGTTGAGCATGGTCGCAAGCCCGAGCGCGTCCGCGCGGTTTTCCGCCTCCGAATATCCGGCCATGCGCTTCATATAGTTGAGGTCGGCGCCCGCGCAAAAGGCCGGGCCGTTCGCCGCGAGCACGATGACGCGCACGCTCGTGTCGTCGTTGAGCGCGCGAAAGGCGGCAGTCAGTTCGACGATGGTCGCGTCGTCGAAGGCGTTGCGTACATCGGCGCGATCCAGCGTCACGCGGGCGACGTGTCCCGTCACCGAGAGCTTGATGCGTTGCAGATTCATGGCGTCGGACATGCCCTTGTCTCCTTAAGCTTGCCGCCGAAAGTTGAGCCGTGCTCAGTTCCAGGCGGATCATTTGCAAAGTTTCGGCGAACATCGCGGCGGCGGTCAATCGATTTTCATGAGTCTCACTCACACGAAATCATCCGAGGAGACCCATACTCGTCATGTGACGCAGCGAGCATGCCCGAACGCAATATAGTCGTATATATTACGGTGCTCGCCGGATTGCATGACCGCGCGAAGATCCAAGACCAGCAGCGCGCAATCCGGTGCAGCCAATAAAACAGAACCCAAGGAGCTTTACGTGAAGACTCGTTTGTTGCGCACTTTGCTTTCGTTGGCGGTGGGCTTCGCCGCTTCGTCGGCGTTTGCAGGCGAAGTGCAGATCGCCGTGGCGGCCAATTTCACGGCGCCCGTGCAGGCCATTGCAGCGGACTTCGAAAAGGATACCGGCAACAAGGTCGTCGCTTCGTTCGGCGCGACGGGTCAGTTCTATGCGCAGATCAAGAACGGCGCGCCCTTCGAAGTATTCCTCGCCGCCGACGACACCACGCCCGCCAAGCTCGAAAGCGAAGGCATGACGGTGCCGGGAAGCCGCTTCACTTACGCGACCGGGGCGCTCGCGTTGTGGTCGGCGAAGGAAGGTTACGTCGACGACAAAGGCGAAGTGCTGAAGAAGAACCAGTTCACGCATCTGGCGATCGCCAATCCAAAAGCCGCGCCGTACGGACTTGCCGCCACGCAGACGCTCGACAAGCTCGGGCTCACGCAGGCGGTGGCATCGAAGATCGTCGAAGGGCAGAGCATCTCGCAAGCGCAGCAGTTCATCGCGACGGGCAATGCCGAACTCGGCTTCGTCGCGCTCTCGCAGATCTACAAGAACGGCAAGATCACGAGCGGTTCGGCGTGGATCGTGCCGGAATCGCTGCACGAGCCGATCAAGCAAGACGCGGTCATTCTCAACAAGGGCAAGGGCAATCCGGTCGCGAAGCAGTTCGAGGATTACCTCAAGGGACCGAAGGCTGCCGAGGTGATCCGCTCGTTCGGCTATCAGCTCTGATTGTTCGCGATGCCGCTCGATAGCGCCGATCTCCAGGCCATCACGCTGACGCTCGAACTGGCGTCGCTGGCGACGGCGCTTCTGCTCGTCATCGGCACGCCTGTCGCGTGGTGGCTATCGCGCACGCGCTCGCGGGCGAAGGGTGTCGTCGGCGCGGTGGTGGCGTTGCCGCTCGTGCTGCCGCCTACCGTCATCGGCTTTTATCTGCTCGTGCTGATGGGGCCGAACGGTTACATCGGCAAGCTCACGCAGGCGTCGGGCATCGGCCTCTTGCCCTTCACGTTCGCGGGGCTCGTAATCGGCTCGGTCATCTATTCGATGCCGTTCGTCGTGCAGCCACTGCAGAACGCGTTCGAAGCCATCGGCAGCCGTCCGCTCGAAGCCGCCGCGACCTTGCGCGCGGGACCGTGGGACACGTTCTTCACTGTCGTGTTGCCGCTTGCGCGGCCGGGCATCATCACGGCGACGATCCTCGGTTTTGCGCACACGGTCGGCGAATTCGGCGTCGTGCTGATGATAGGCGGCAATATTCCCGGGCGCACGCGCGTGGTTTCCGTGCAGATCTTCGATCACGTCGAAGCGCTCGAATACGCGCAGGCGCACTGGCTCGCGGGCGGCATGGTGCTGTTCTCGTTCATCGTGCTGTTGCTGCTCTATTCGAGCCGTCGATCGGCGGCGGTGCATGCCTGAAATCTCGTCAACCGGTCAGGCCATCGAGGCGCGCTTTCTCGTCGAACAAGGCCGCTTCACGCTCGATGTCGATCTGCGCTTGCCGGGACGCGGCGTGACCGCGCTCTTCGGCCATTCGGGTTCCGGCAAGACCACGCTGCTGCGCTGTCTCGCGGGACTCGCACGGCCGCGCGCGGGAAGGCTCGTCGTCAATGGCGAACTGTGGCTCGATACCGACCGCAACGTTTTTCTGCCGACGCACAAGCGTCCGCTCGGCTACGTTTTTCAGGAAGCCAGTCTTTTCGCGCACTTGAGCGTGCGCAAGAATCTTCGCTATGGGCTCGATCGCGTGGCGGGAAGCGAGCGACGCGTCGACCTGGAACAGGCGGCGGAACTGCTTGGCATCGGGCATCTGCTGGAGCGCTATCCGGGCGGATTGTCGGGCGGCGAACGCCAGCGCGTGGGCATTGCGCGGGCGCTGTTGACGAGTCCGCGTCTCTTGCTTCTCGACGAACCGCTCGCCGCGCTCGATCAAAAGCGCAAGCTCGAAATCCTGCCGTATCTCGAACGTCTGCACGACGAACTCGATATTCCCGTGCTGTACGTGACCCACGCGCCCGAGGAAGTCGCGCGCCTCGCGGATCACCTCGTTCTGCTCGAAGCCGGCCGCGCGCTGGCGAGCGGCGCAATTGCCGATACGCTCGCGCGGCTCGATCTGCCGCTCGCGCTCGCCGACGATGCATCGGTGGTGCTGGAAGGCATCGTCGCCGATCACGATGCGCGTTATGGTTTGCTGTTGCTCGCGCTGCCGGGCGGCCGCGCCTCGCTCACCGTCGTGCATGCGCCAGTCGAACGAGGCCGCGCGATGCGTGTCGCCGTGAAAGCGCGCGACGTAAGCCTGATCGCCGGCAATGAACCGCACACGTCGAGCAGCGTTCTCAATCTGCTGCCCGCAGTCGTGTCCGACATCGCCGACGATGCCGACCCCGCGCAAGTCGTCGTGCGCCTCGACGTGGACGGCTCGCCGCTCCTCGCGCGCATCACGCGTTATTCGCTGGACCGGCTAGGGATTATCGCGGGCGTGCGGGTCTGGGCGCAGGTAAAGGCCGTCTCGCTGCTCGCCTGATCGCGGCGCTCTTTTAGCGCGGCGTATTGCAGCAGCATGATGGTCTTGCCGTCGGCGATTTCTCCGCTGTCGATCATGGCCAGCGCTTTCTCCAACGGCACCTCGATCACTTCGATTTCCTCGCCTTCGTCCTCCACGCCGCCGCCGTCACTGACGCGCATGGAGCCGTCGTATTCGCCGAGATAAAAGTAGAGTTTCTCCGTCACCGATCCGGGGCTCATGAACGCCTCGAAGATCTTTTCGACGTGCTGCACGCGATACCCGGTTTCCTCCTCGACTTCGGCGCGGATGCGTTCTTCCGGCGTCGAGTTGTCGAGCAGGCCACCGGGCGCTTCGATCAACATGCCGTCGTGGCCGTTGACGAAAGCCGGCATGCGAAATTGGCGCGTCAGGAGCACGTGGCCGTTATGCCGGTTACGCAGCAAGATGGTCGCGCCGTTGCCGCGATCGTAGGTCTCACGGCTCTGGCGCTGCCACGTGCCGTCGCGGCGCAGAAAGTCGAAAGTCACCTTTCTCAGCACGTACCAGTCGTCGGATAAAACAGCGGTATCGAGCACGCGTATTCGTTCCTTGGTCTCAGTCATTGCAGTCTTCCATGGCGTGGTGGTGCCTTCCATGGTAACGTGCAGTTTCGTGCAATTACAAGCAAATTCGTGCAACGATCATGCTCACGAGTCAACGCAAGAAAACAATCCTCGACGCCCTCGCGCGCGACGGTCAGGTGCTCGCCAGCGAGTTGAGCGCGAGCTTCGGCGTGTCGGAAGACACGGTGCGCCGCGATCTACGCGAGTTGGCCGCGGAAGGTCTGCTGCAACGCGTGCACGGCGGCGCCCTGCCCGCTTCTCCGGCCGTGGCGCCGTTTGCGCGTCGGCAGGAAATGGAATCGGAGGCGAAGCGCCGTATCGCGCGGCGCGCCGTGGAGATGATCGAACCGGGGCAAATCGTGATAGTCGATGGCGGCACGACTTCGGCCTTGCTCGTACAGCAACTTCCCGCGAGCCTCGCGGTTACGATCGTCACGCATAGTCCGAGCGTGGCCGTCGCGCTCGCCGAACACGCGACGGTGGAAGTCGTGCTGATCGGCGGCAAGCTTTTCAAGCATTCCATCGTCACGGTCGGCGCGGCGGCCATCGAAGCGATGTCGCATATCCACGCCGATCTGTATTTCATGGGCGTCACGGGCGTTCATCCCACTGCCGGGCTGACCACCGGCGATTTCGAGGAAGCGCATATCAAGCGCGCGCTCGCGGCGCGCGCGGCGGAGACCGTCGTGCTCGCGTCTGCCGCCAAACTCAACGCGGCATCGCCATACCGTATCGGCGATATCGAGCTTGCACAGACGGTCATCGTCGAAAGTGCGACGGATGCACGTCTCACCGATCCCATCGAACAAGCAGGCGTAACCATCCTTCGCGCCTGATCGATGCCGCAACTTGTTACGGGGTAACGCGCCGAAAGAATCATCGGGAGAGCCGTAATTGAATTTCCTCCGCAACTGGAATAGCGTAGAAAAATACGCCAAACGCGGTCCGGGCAGGAATTCTCCATGCTGTACGGGTAACGGGGCAGGCGAAATTTTTTGGAGAAATGTCGTGAATCGCGTGAAGGCTCTCATCGCGTTGTCGGCGCTTGCCGCGGCGGGTTTCGCCGCCACGGCGCACGCGGGCGGTCACGTCGGCGTGTTTATCGGCGGGCCGCTGTACTACCCGTATCCGGTCGCGCCCGTGCCGTACTACTATGCGCCGCCGCAGGTCATCGTTCCGGCGCCCGCCGCGCCGACCACTTATGTCGAGCAAGGCCAGCCCGACCAATCACAGGCTCAGGCTCAGTCGGGCGGCACCTGGTATTACTGCGAGGGATCGCGCACGTACTACCCGTATGTCAAGCAGTGTCCCGGTGGATGGCGCGAAGTTCCGGCGCAACCCCCGCCGCCATCGAATTGAATCGAAGCTGGCTTTTATGAATACTCGCAGGCTCGTTATTTTTCTCGCGCTCTCAGGCTTGGGTCTGTCCGCGTGCACGGTCATGCCGACCGGACCCAGCGTGATGGCGCTGCCCGGCACCGGCAAGACCTTCGACCAGTTTCGCGCGGACGACGCGTCGTGCCGTCAGTTCGCGTTTCAGCAAACGGGTGGCGTCACCGCAGATCAGGCCGCGACGAACAGCGCGGTGGGGAGCGCCGTGGTTGGGACCGCCATCGGTGCGGCAGCGGGCGCGGCGTTCGGCGGCGGCACGGGTGCGGCTATCGGCGCGGGCGCGGGATTGTTGACCGGCAGCGCGGTCGGCATGGGCGCGGCGCAAACGTCGGGCTACGGCGTGCAGCGCCGCTACGACTACGCGTATCTGCAGTGCATGTACGCAGCGGGCGATCGTGTTCCGGTCGCAGGTCCGTTGCGCACGGCGCCACCGAACGGCGCGGCGTATTACGCGCCGCCACCGCCACCTCCGCCGGGCATGCCACCGCCTCCTCCGCCTTCGAGCTGACACCGACACGCGCCGCTTGAGCCTTCCTCAGCGGCGCTTTTTTCACGAAGGCATCGCATCTCAGAGACGCGGTTTCCATTGATCATCGTCGGGGCGCGCCAGTGCCGGCGCCACGATTCCCGGCGCCACGAGCAGTCCGGTCACCCAGCCGATATAAAACCGCAGATCGCTGAAGAATTCGGCTGTGTCGTAAAGGCGAAACGACTGCACGTGCGCGAGCCATAGCACGCATTGCACCGCGCCCGAGAGCACGAGCCACGCAAGCGCGATCACCGCGAGTGCCCGTGCGCAGCGGCGAAACGTGTCCGCATCCCACTGTTCGCGCACGATGATGCATCCCGAGATCAGCGCGAGAATCGCCGGAATCACGCTCGTGACCAGCACGTGCGTCTGCCATTCGAAGAGCACGCCGGTCAGATAGCTGAAGATCACGGCGAGCCCGGCTGCGGTCCACATCATCCAGACTGCCCCGCGCGCCGACATCCACGCAATCGTGATGACGAACGGGATCGCCGCCCATTGCAGCGCCTGTCCCACCGCCTTCGCGAGGTTCTCGCTGGCCTGTTCGTTCGAATGGCTCGCCGCTACATACACGGTGATCGCTTCGTGCACGCACACCGCGACGACCGCGAAGCTCAACGCTTCGCACGCGGCGAAGGCGGGCGATTTCTCCGCGCGATGCACGTGTCCCTGCAACCCGCGCAAGCGCTCCAGCAGCGGCTCGACGAAGAACGCGAGAATCGCGCCGATGAGCAACGCGGCGGCGGCATCCCTGAAGGAGAAATGTCCGAAGAGCGAGAACAGCCCTTGCCAGAGAAACTCGGGCGCGGCGGCGCACACCGCCACCCACAGCGCAAAAAAGAAACCGTTCGAAGCGAGTCTGAACGGCATGATGACCTCGATGGTCGATGAGCGCTGCGTTAGAGAGGAGCTTGCGGCAAATCGGCTGCCACGACGCGCGCCGCGATGGCATTTCGCACGCGCTCGCGCAGCCCGGGCGGCATGCCGAAACCTTCGTAGGCGAGCGCTTGCACCACGGTCACCACTTTCATCTCTTCATAGCGCCGCCCGCTGCCGATGAGCGCCTCGAACGCATTGGCGCGCTCGTTGATCTCGATGGGATCGGCATCGACGAGCAGAACGGCGTGAGCCAGCACGGCATGGCGCGGTTGCTCGTCGAGGGACGACGACACGCGCCGCCAGTATTGCGCCGTGCCGGCTATCTTGCGCGCATCGTGGCCGGGACCCCAGGCGAGATTGAAGCGGCCATCGCAGAACGAGCCTTCGACCGTTTGCCAGTGCGTGAGCACGCCGAGGGTGTTGAGCGCATCCGCGATGATGCCGCACAGATGCAGATAGACCGGCTCGGCAAGCGCGCCCATCGGCGCGTGCACGGGATACGCGAGACTCAGATTCAGAATGCCGGGACCTTGCGGAACCAGCCCGCCGCCCGACAAACGCAGCCAGACGGGACAGCCGCGTCGCGCGAAATCATCGCAAGCATCGGCCAAAGGCGCATAACGCTGATAACTGCGCGGCACGATCAGCGAGCGCGGCGCTTCCCACAGATGCGCCACCGCATCGCCCGCTTTCGCGCGGTCGAGCAGCGCTTCCTCGGCTTGCAGCGGATTCCCGGGCAGCGTTTCGAAATCGAGCAATTCGAAGGGCATGGAGTGGATGTCAGGACGCGCGGTGACAGCGACATCGCACATAGTAGCGAAGAAGCGGGCGCGCGGCTGAGAACGCGCCGCCGCGACGGCGCGTTGCCTCGACCCTGCGCGCGATCAGACGGTCTTGCCCACATGCTCCTTTAACAACGCGTTGACCTCGTTGGCTTTCTCCATCTGGCTCATGTGCCCGGCATCGTCGAATACGCGCACGGTCGCATGCTTCGGCGCGTTTTCGGCATGCGCCGCCGGGATGATCTGGTCCTTCGCGCCCCAGATCACGAGCACCGGCTTGCCGCTTTCCGCAAGCTTTCTTCCGGGCTGACCGCTCTGGCTGCCACCGCCGAAGAGCGCGCCACCGAGCGCAGTCAGTGCTTCGCTCACGCCATCCAGACGCTTGTATTTGAGCAAGTCGTCGAGCATTTGGCGGCTGACGAGCTCCGGATTGGCGAACAGCAGCTCGACCACTGGCTTCAGCTCGCGACGCGATTGCGCGCTCACGAAACCCTCGGTGTACGCGTTGTTCACTTCATCGCCGAAACCGGAGGGCGACACGAGCGCGACCGATTGCACGCGCGCGGGCGCATCGACGGCGAGTTGCGCGGCGATGCCGCCGCCCATGGAGTGCCCGACGAGATGCGCCTTTTCGATATCCACCGCGTCCATGAAGTGCGCGACGAAGCGCGCGAGATCGGCGAGCGTCGTGCCCGGCACCTTGGGCGTCGATTGCCCGTGGCCCGGCAAATCGAGCGCGAACACGCGATTGTGTTCGGCGAGCGCGTCGAGATTGAAGAGCCAGTTGTCGAGATCGCCGCCGAAGCCGTGGATGAACAGCACCGCGGACTTGCCCGCATCGTCGCCGCCGCGCGCGGCATAGCGCACGCGAATGCCGTCGACATCGACGAAGTGATACGCCGACGCCGCTTCGTCGCCCTCGCCTTCCTCGTCCGGCGGCGTTTCGTAGGACGACACGTAGGCGTCGATATCGGCGTCGCTGACCTCGGCCGGCGCGAGCACGCCGAGGAGCGCTTTCACCGGCAGCGTGTCGCCCGCCGACGCAACCCTGCGGCGCAACGTACCCGCGTCGGGCGCTTCCACCGCGTTGGCGATCTTGTCGGTTTCGACATCGAGAATCGGCATGCCGACGGCGATCTGCGCGCCCTCTTCCACTAGCCACTCGTTTACCGTGCCTTCCTTCATCGACAAGCCCCATTTGGGCATGACGATCGGTGTGATTGCGGGCATCAGTGCTTTCCTCCTCTCATCGTTTTACGCGCGGCATCGGCGATTTGCGCAGCGCTCGGAATGTACAAATCTTCGAGCGTCGGCGAGAACGGCACGGGAGTGTGCGGCGGCGCAACCATTTCGATGGCCGCTTTCAGCACGCCGAACGCTCGCTGCGCGACTTGCGCCGAGATATCCGTGGCGATGTTGCAGCGCGGACTCGCTTCATCGACGACGACGAGTCTTCCCGTGTTCTCGACCGTTTCGAGCACGGTGTCCATATCGAGCGGCGACAGCGAGCGCAGATCGACGATCTCGGCTTCGATGCCTTCCTTCGCGAGCGTCGCGGCCGCCTCCAGCGCGCGGTGCACCATCAACCCGTAAGTGACGATGGACACATCCTTGCCGTCGCGCACGATGTTGGCCTCGCCGAACGGAATGGCATACGAGTTCTCGGGCACTTCGCCTTCGAAACCGTAGAGGTTCTTGTGTTCGCAGAAGATGACCGGGTCGTTGTCGCGAATCGCCTGAATCAAGAGGCCCTTGGTGTCGTAAGGCGTGGACGGACAGACGACCTTGAGACCGGGAATATGCGTGAAAAGCGGCGTCAGCATCTGGCTATGCTGCGCGGCCGCGCGAAAGCCCGCGCCGACCATCGCGCGAATCACGACGGGCGTTTCGGCCTTGCCGCCGAACATGTAGCGGAACTTGGCGGCCTGATTGAAGATCTGGTCGAAACACACGCCCATGAAGTCGATGAACATCAATTCCGCGATCGGCCGCATGCCGCACGCCGCCGCGCCGATTGCCGCGCCTACGTACGCCGATTCGGAGAGCGGCGTGTCGAGCAGCCGGTCGCCGTGCTTGGCGTACAGTCCTTTCGTGACGCCCAGCACGCCGCCCCACGCGTCTTTCTCGCCGTCCGCGCCCGCGCCGCCGACGATATCCTCGCCAAGCAGAATCACGCTCGGATCGCGGGTCATTTCCTGGTCGATGGCTTCGTTGATCGCCATCTTCATGCTCAGTTTTCGGGCCATGATGATTTGTCTCGCTAAGTGTTTTGAATGGGCGATCAATACTTCACGTACACGTCGGTGAGCAGGTCGGCCGCGGCCGGCAGTGGCGCGTCCTTCGCTTCCTGCACGGCGCGGTCGATCAGCGCGGCGACTTCGCGGTCGATGGCATCAAGTTCGCCGGGAGAGATCACGTCGGCTTGCGTCACGGCATGCGCGAACTTCTTCAGGCAATCCTTGTTCGAGCGGATATCGTCGAGTTCGCCGGGCGCGCGGTACGTCTGCGCATCGCCTTCGAAGTGGCCGTAGAAGCGGATCATCTTGCATTCGAGCAGCGCCGGGCCGCCGCCTTCACGCGCTCGGCGGATCACTTCGCCCGCTGCTTCGTGCACCGCGAAAAAGTCGGTGCCATCCACCGTCACGCCGGGAATGCCGAAACCCGCCGCGCGATCCACGTAGCTATCCACCGCCGTGCCGTAATCGCGCGCGGTCGATTCCGCGTAGCCGTTGTTCTCGATCACGAAGATCACCGGCAGATTCCACACCGCCGCGAGATTCAGGCTTTCGAGAAAGGTGCCCTGGTTCGACGCGCCATCGCCCGCGAAGGTGATGCCCACTTCGCCCTTGCCGCGAAACTTCGCCGCGAGCGCCGCGCCGCAGATCAATGGCGCGCCCGCACCGAGAATGCCGTTCGCGCCCATCATCCCTTTGGACAGGTCGGCGATATGCATGGAGCCGCCCTTGCCGTTGCACGAGCCGCCCTTTCTGCCGTAGATCTCTTTCATCATGGCGACGGGATCGACGCCTTTCGCGATGCAGTGCCCATGTCCGCGATGCGTGCTCGCAATGCGGTCGCCGTCGTTCAGGTGATGCATGATGCCGACGCCCGCCGCTTCTTCGCCCGCATAGAGATGGACGAAACCGGGGATGTCGCCGCGACCGAAATCGACGTGCAGACGCTCTTCGAAATCGCGGATCGTGCGCATCTTGCGGTAGACACTCAGCAGTTCTTCCTTCGATAACGGCAAGCCTCCCGCATGCTGCGGGGTTTGCGACGATGTCATGTCTGTCTCCTTCGATCGGGTTAAACGACGGTGCTGGCAGTGTTGCCGGATAAGCGCATGAGTCCGGCGCGCGCGGCATAGCGCATGCACGCGGCGACATCGATGCTGCGAAACGCGTTCTCACGCAAGGTGATGGTCACTTCGTCGCCGGGGCCGAAAGCAAGCTCGCGCTCGCCGTCCAGCGCGACGATGCCCGCGCGCTGCTTGACGCGTTGCGGCACGCCGTCGGCAAGGCGCTGCCAGCTTGCGATCGGCACGCGCTCCATCAAGCCCGGCGCAATGGGCGCGCAAAGTTCGAATTCGCCCTTGCCGGATGCGGCCAGTTCGACGGCGAGGCCGCCCGGCTCGTGACGGCCGATTGGTTCGAGCAAGCCCGCGATGGCCGACATGCCGATGGCCTGCGGATCGGCATAAGACACGTAGACGGCCGCGAGCGTGTCGATCTTCCAGAGCGCGCGTGCGCCGACGAATTTTTCGTGCGAGATGACGGCATCGACGAGCGCGATGTCATGGCGCACGGCGCCGTTCTGATCGCGTATGTCGATGTCGAGGCGCTTGTTCGACATGAGCGCCTGCGCAGCCGGAATGCGGCCGGTGGCGTAAAGACCCGTGGCGAGCCCGGAGATGGTCGGCTCGCGCATTTCCGGGTAGGCGTTGTTCGTGCCCGTCGATAAACCCGCGAGCGGCACCGCGCCGCACTCGCGCACCACCGCGCGATGCGTGCCGTCGCCGCCCAGCACGATGAGCGCCGCCGCGCCCGCGTCCTGCATCATGCGCGCCGCGCGAAAGGTGTCGTCGACCCGCGCGGTCACGGGCATATCGAGAAATTTGACGCTCGCGAGATCCGCGTCGTGCCCGTGCTTGCGCGCGAGATGACGCGCGAGCATGACCTTGAGCCCTTCGCGATCCGGCATCATCAGGACGCGCTCGACGCCGCACGCCGCAAGCGACGACAAGAGCCGCAGCACGATATTCACGCGATCCGCGAGTTGCAGGCTGTTCGCGTTGGCGATCACGCGCCGGATGTCGCGCGCCGAAACCGGATTGGCGATGATGCCGACGAGCGGCTCGACGCTGTCACGCATGCTGGTGTCTCCGTTGACCCTGGCCGAAAGAAAGACGCTTCGTCGGGCGTTGGAATGGTTGTGAGGCGAGTAAGGCAAGCGCTATGCCAATTGGAATAGCGAGGGATTACCCGGAAATAACGGGTGTTTTACGAGAGGAAGGGCACGTTGCACGCGTGCCGCCGTGACAGGTGTCACAGCGGCAGGTGTCTCATGGAGTACAGGCGTATCGCGAAATGCGGATGCTCAACGTTCGCCCGCGTCACGTTGATTCGGCGAACGAATGCCATAGCGCGCCATGCGCCGATACAGCGTCATGCGGCTCACGCCGATCTGCCGAGCCACGGCGCTCAGGTTCCAGCTCGCCGCGCGCAGATACTGCATCAGCAACATGCCTTCGGGCGGCAGGCGATGTGTATCGAACGCTTCGTCGGCCACATGTGCATGCGGCGGTTGCGGCGCGGCGTCGCGCGCGGTGGATTCGACGAAACCATCCGGCAGATCGGCCACCTCGATCACGCCATCCGCGCACACCGCGCGCGCGTAGCGCAGCACGTTGTTGAGCTCGCGCAGATTTCCCGGCCACTCATGCCGATGCAAACAAACCCGCGCCGCCGGCGACAACGCAACGGGACCATGCGCGGTATCGGCATCGAGGAACTTGCGGATCAGCCAGTCGAGATCGGATCGTTCGCGCAGCGGCGGCAACGCGAAGCGCGCGCCGTTCAGACGGTAGTACAGGTCTTCGCGAAAGCGGCCGTCCTGCATCAGCGCGTCGAGCGAATGATGCGTCGCGGAAATCACGCGCACGTCCACGGAAACCGGACGCGACGCGCCTATCGCCAGAACTTCGCCTTCGGCCAGCACGCGCAAGAGACGAGATTGCAACTCACGCGGCATGTCGCCGATTTCATCGAGGAAAAGCGTGCCGCCATCGGCTTCCTGAATCAGGCCGCGCTTTGCTTTTGGACCCGCGCCGGAAAAACTGTTCGGCAGATGCCCGAACAATTCGCTTTCGATGAGCGTCTCCGGTATCGCCGCGCAGTTCACCGCGACGAACGGACCCGCGCGCCGCGCACTCGCGCGATGCAGCGCCTTCGCGAAGAATTCCTTGCCGCTGCCGGTTTCGCCGTTCACGAGCAGATTGATCGGCGAATCGACAAGTTTGGCGGCGCGTTCGAGTTGCCGCGCAAGCGCGGGATCGCCGCCGCCGAGGGCGGCCAGCGGCGAGGGAATGCCGGGCGCGTCTGCGGATTTTTCTTGCGTCGATGGCGCGAAACATGGCGCGGGCGGCATCACGCTCAGATAAAGCAGTGCGCCGCTGCGCGCAAGCGGCAGCGCGCGCAGTTCGCTCGGCCGCGAATAGACGAAACGGCTCAAATCTTCCAGACGCGCTTCGAAGAGCGCATCGAAACGCATGCCGAGAAGCGACGCCGCCGTTTCTCCCGGCGCGATAGGCTTCCCGATCTCGGCCGCCAGCATTTCGTGCGCGCGCCGGTTATGTCCGACGATGCGCCCGCCCTCATCGAGCGCGATCAGATATTCAGGATCGACATCGACGAATTCGGGCGATGTGTTGAGCTTGAGAATCCAGTCCTGCCGATGCGTGCGCAGAAAAATCGCGTTCTCGATATGCCGCACGTAGATTCGCACGAGTTGCAGCGCGAGGTTCTGGCTGTCGCGCGCTTGCGGTGAAGTCAGCGCGGAGATGTCGAGGATCGCGGTGAGCGCGCCGCGCGAATCGAAGAGCGGCGCGGCCGTGCAAGTGAGCGGGATATGCGTGGCGTCGAAGTGATCGATCTGATGCACGGTCAGCGCCTGCCCCGTCGCGAGCGCAGTGCCGACCGCACACGTGCCCGCGCCGTCCTCGCTCCATTCCGCGCCGAGATAGAGCCCGGCACGACGCAAGGCCGTATCGGTGTTCGCGTCGCCAATGTAATCGACCGTCACGCCGAGCGCGTCCGTCAGCAGCACGACGTAACCCATCCCCGCGACCTGCTCGTAAAGTGTTTCCAGTCCATGTCGAGCGATGCGCGCGAAATCGTCGATCCGTTGCTGATGCTCGCGCAAGCGCGTCTGCGTCAGGATGCGCGCTTCCTGCATGCGCGACGGATCGAGCCCGTATTGATGAACGCAACGACGCCATGAAGTCTGAATGATGCTTTCCTGCGTGCGCGCAGGCGCCAGAATCTGCGCGCGCGTCGTCGCCGCGACGACTGCCTCGATGTGCTCGCGTTGCCGCATGTCCATGCGTGCTCTCCTGGGTGTCTCGTGCCCGGACGCTCGTTGGCTGGCGTCTTTTGTCGCTCGCGCACGGTCGTGCGACCGCGGGTAAACCGCTCCGCGCGCGGCGTCGTTCAGGCCATATGATGCTCGAATCGGCAGGACGCGTCATGCGGCGCACTGGTTGCGCCGCAGCAATCAACGTGGAAAAACAGGAGACGAGCGATGGCAAAAATCGCCTACGAAGACTTCGAGCGGCAAGTCGTGCAGCATCACCTGATCAAAGGCAACGTGTATGAGAACGGTGCGACGCTGGTCGAGCGCGCGAACCGGTGGATCGAGGAAAACGGTGTGGATGTACTGAACGTCGAGAGCCTCTCGACGTTCGGCGCGGGCGACGATACCAGCGTCAGCCATTGGTACTCGGGCATTCGCGTCTGGTATCGCACCACATGAAAGGCGCGTTCGACTGAATCAGCCGCGACCGACGAACGGCATCTTGGTCGCCATCACGGTATGGAACAGTACGTTGGCTTCGAGCGGCAGATTCGCCATGTAAAGCACCGATTGGCCGACGATCTTCACGTCCATCATCGGTTCGATGGCGGTCTCGCCGTTCGCCTGCGGCACGCCGCGCGACATGCGCTCGGACAGATCCGTCAGTGCGTTGCCGACGTCCACTTGACCGACCGCGATGTCGTACTTGCGGCCATCGAGCGATGCGGATTTCGTCAGTCCACCGACCGCGTGCTTGGTCGCCGTGTAGGCGGCCGAATTCGGACGCGGCGCGCTCGCGGAAATGGAACCGTTGTTGATGATGCGGCCGCCTCGCGGTGTTTGTGCGCGCATCGTCCGGAACGCCTGTTGCAGGCAATAGAACATGCCGTTCAGATTGACGTTCACCACGCCTTGCCATTGCTCGGGCGTCCATTCCTCGAACGGTCCTGGTGGATTGCTCACGCCCGCGTTGTTGAACAGCAGATCGACGCGTCCGAAGCGCTCGACTGCCGCCGCAAAGAGCTTTTCGACCGATTGCGGATCGGAGACGTCCGTCGGAACGGCAAGCGCGCGTTCGCTTGCGTCGGCTTCGCCGATGACCGCTTCGAGCGGCGCCGCGCGTCGGCCCGCGAGCACGACCGACCAGCCGTCGCCGAGTAGAGCAAGCGCCGCCGCACGGCCGATACCGCTCCCTGCTCCGGTGACGATGGCAATGCGCTTCTGCTGATTCACTGCGTCGGACATGTCGGCGTTCTCCTGTTGTGGTGCGCGCGCACCCTTGTGAGTGCATCGCGCGATTGGAAGAACATTATCGACGAATGCGGAGACAAGCGCGGCGCTTTTCAGCGAGCGCTTTCAAAGACGTTTCAACGATTACTCGATGCTTCCGTCGCCACCGTGCGCGCGGTGTTGCGCATGTTGCTGCCATCGCAGAAGACGACGGTCATCATCATCGGCACGACTTCATGGACGATTGCGTTGCTACCGGACTCGCGCACGCGATCCTCGACCGTATCTTTCGCGCCGAGCACGACTACGCCGTAAGCCGAGTCGTTGATCGGACGGCCGTTGCCCTGCTTGAACATGGCATCGCCCTGTTCGTAGCCGAGCACGGCATATACGCGAAACCCGTAGGCCGTGAGTTCGCTGCCTTGAGTCGGCTTGAACGCGTTGACCGAGTTGGCTTCGACGCGCATCGGCGCAGCGTCGATCGAGCGGTCGTCGCGCAGTGGCGCGATGAAGCGATGCGCGCTGGATTGGCAGTCGAGCTGGCTTTCGAGCGGACGGGCAGTCGAGAGGCCGGGTATCAGCGCGCCGGCGAGAGCGGCAAGGACGGTAAGCGTCGCGAAAGGGACGGTTTTCATGGCAGCAGCAATTCAACGGTTGAGTTGATCGACACGACATGGACTACGTTTTGTGTAATGCAATAAGCAAGCCAATTTTTTAGTTCGTCTTTGTTTGCGGTTGCCTGGGCGGTGAGTCGTGACGGTGGTGTGCGCTAACTGCTTGTCTTCGCTGTGGTTTTTACAATTGCGCGTGTAGTTGATTCGTGCGGTTTTGTAAGCGCGATTGAATTGCTTCGATACCCGATGTGTTGGGTTTGGACGACAAAGTTGCATGTGAAACGACAGTTGGCCCGAGTGCGCGTCGGCGAAACAACGGGGCCTTTGGATAGAATTAATCGCAAGCGCCCAGGCCAGCTAATGATGCGAGCTGTTGATTACCATCGGCTATATTGAGCAATTCTTTTCTTCTGGAACCAGCATGACTTCTTTAGTCGATTTTCCGATCACCTAGAAGTGGCCAGCACAACACCCCGAACGCATTCAGCTTTACTCGCTACCGACGCCCAATGGCGTGAAGGTGTCGATCATGCTGGAAGAGACAGGGCTGCCTTACGAGCCGCATCTCGTGCGATTCGATACCAACGATCAAATGTCGCCCGAATTCCTGTCGTTGAATCCGAACAATAAGATTCCTGCGATCATCGATCCGAACGGTCCGAACGGTCAACCGCTGCCGCTTTTCGAATCCGGGGCGATTCTGATTTATCTCGCCGATAAAAGCGGCCAATTCGTTCCGGCAGACCCGGCGCAACGCTACGAAGCCATTCAATGGCTGATGTTCCAGATGGGCGGTGTCGGCCCGATGTTCGGCCAGGTCGGATTCTTCAACAAATTTGCCGGCAAGGACTACGAGGACAAGCGTCCGCGCGATCGCTACGTCGCCGAAGCGAAACGCCTGCTCGCAGTCCTCGACAAACACCTCGCCGGCCGCGACTGGATTTCGGGGAATGAGTACAGCATCGCCGATATCGCGACGTTTCCGTGGATTCGCAATCTAGTCGGATTTTATGAAGCACGCGATCTCGTCGGTTTCGACGATTTTGCGAACGTAAAGCGCGTGCTCGATGTGTTCCTCGCGCGTCCGGCGGTTCAACGTGGACTAGAGATTCCGAAGCGTGTGTGATCGTTGGATTTTTGCTTGATCAACCGTCGCTGACGATATTGCCGAAATCGTGCGGAAACGGTTAAGGGCGAACGCGCGCGCCAGTTGCAGCTTTTTGACACGTTAGACGCGTTCGCTGGGACAGGTCCACAATGTGGGGCATCGCGCGAAAATCAGACGTCGGGTTTAAAGCCTTTCGCGTCAATAGTTTGCCCCGGCGTTGCTCAGGATATCCACAAGCTTGTCCAGTGCGGCTGTGGATAAAAAGCGAACCGCGCCTTTTCAATGCAACCGTTTCGGGAGCCGGCAACCCATGAATGTTATTTCCTGTTCCCAAACTGCGAAGCGGCCCGGCCACCGATTCGCCGTTGCCGCGTTTGCGTTGATTTGCGTGGTCGCTCATGCGGAAACGCAGTGTCCGGGTTACGTCGAAACCGGCGCCGGCAGCGCGTTCGATCTGGCTGGCATCATCAAGGACACCGGGTCGCCGCAACTTGCGCTGGATCGGGTGCGCAAAGCGGTATCGAAAATCGATGCGGGCGGCGGCTGCTCGATATTCGCCAACACTCGCGCGTGTGAGGAAACGCTCAACCTTGCGCATAAGGCAATCGACGCGTTGCAGACGTGTTCATCGACGTCGGCGCCGAAAGGCACATCGCACGGTTGAGAAAATCGCGGACGAAAAAAAACGCGCCGCCAAAACTGGCGGCGCGTTTCGATGCCTCAACAGCCCTTAAAACGATCAGCGATCCAGGAAAGGACGCAGCTTGTCCGCGCGGCTCGGATGCATGAGCTTGCGCATTGCCTTGCTTTCGATCTGGCGAATACGCTCGCGCGTCACATCGAACTGCTTGCCCAATTCTTCGAGCGTGTAGTCGGACGCCGTATCGATACCAAAGCGCATGCGCAGAACCTTCGCTTCGCGCGGCGAAAGCGCATTGAGCGCATCGTCGATTGCGGCGCGCATATTCGCGTGCACGGCCGCATCCGCCGGCGATGCCGCGCCTTGGTCCTCGATCATGTCGCCGAGCGTCGCGTCGGCATCTTCACCGACCGGCGTTTCGAGCGACACAGGTTGCTTCGCAATCTTCAGGATGCCGCGAATCTTCTCTTCCGGCATTTCCATGCGTTCCGCGAGCACCGACGGATGCGCTTCCTGTCCCGTCTGCTGCAGGATTTCACGCGAAATGCGGTTCAGCTTGTTGATCGTTTCGATCATGTGAACCGGCACGCGAATCGTGCGCGCCTGATCGGCAAGCGAACGCGTCACCGCCTGACGAACCCACCAGGTTGCGTACGTCGAAAACTTCCAGCCACGACGATATTCGAACTTGTCCACTGCCTTCATCAAGCCGATGTTGCCTTCCTGAATCAAGTCGAGAAACTGCATGCCGCGGTTGACGTACTTCTTCGCAATCGAAATCACGAGACGCAGATTTGCCTCGATCATTTCACGCTTGGCCTGACGCATTTTCAACTCGGCAGCCGTCATCTGACGATTGATCTGCTTGAGCTGCTTGAGTGGCAAGGCTACACGCGCTTCGATGTCGATGAGCTTTTGCTGTTCAGCCTGAATGGCCGGCAAACTGCGCTCGAGCGACGCGCCGTATTGACGCGAAGCCGCCGCCGTGCGCGCCGTCCATTCGAGATCGGTCTCGTTGCCCGGGAACGATTCGACGAACTTGTCGCGCGGCATGCCGCAACGATCTACCGCGATTTGCAGCACGCGACGCTCGATCTCGCGAACTTGCGCAACCTGCTGCTGGACGTCCGCGCACAAACGGTCGATGGTCTTCGCCGTGAAGCGAATGGAACCGAGCTCGCGTTGAATCTCCGCGCGTGCCCGTTCGACGGCCTTCGAAGCCGCGGCGCCTGAACTCTTCGGACTGCTTGCTTGTTCGGCAAGCTCGCTCACGCGCGCGAAAACTTCCAGGCAATCCGCTTTGAGTTGCTTCAAACGCGCTTCATTCGATGCAGCGGAATCGCCGCCTTCGAGGTCGTCTTCGGAGTCTTCGTCGTCGCCGGATTCGTCGGTGTCCGTATCAATCTCGGACGTGTCCGATGTATCGGATGCCGAAATATCTTCTTCCACCGTATCGTCTTCCTTCAGACCGTCGACGAGTTCGTCGATCTTGATCTCGCCCGATTCGACCTGAGCCGCGTCCGCCAGAATGGTGGCGACCGTGGACGGGCACGCAGCGATGGCCTGAATCATTTCATGCAAGCCATCTTCAATGCGTTTCGCAATGGCGATTTCGCCAGCGCGCGTCAACAGCTCGGTTGCGCCCATTTCACGCATATACATGCGAACGGGGTCCGTCGTGCGGCCGAACTCGGAATCGACGGTTTGCAGCGCGTTCTCGGCTTCTTCTTCCGACTGTTCATCGGCGACGACAGCAGGCGCGTTATCGCTCAAGAGCAGTGTTTCAGCATCGGGCGCTTGCTCATATACAGCGACGCCCATGTCGTTGAACGTGCTGACGATGGTTTCCATCGCCGCCGTTTGCGCGAAGTTGTCCGGCAAGTGGTCATTGATTTCGGCGTGGGTCAAATACCCCCGCTCCTTGCCCAACTGAATGAGCGCGCGCATTTGGCGTTGACGCTCCTCTTCCTGCTCCGCCGTCGTGGGGACATCGGGCTGCATCGTGCCGGTCTGGCCCTTACCCTTCCCTGCCCGTCGACCCGCGGACCTGCGCGCCGGCGCGACAATATCGAGCTCCGAATCTTCCCGATCAAAACTTGCCATACTTTCTCCTCGACAGGTTTGCTCGACGATGACAGGTCCGTGCGCGAGCAAAAAGGCTCGCTGACTTTGGTAAGCATTCGGCGCACGCTTTTCGCTGCCGAGACTGCTGACTCTATATGGACGGGTGGCTGAAAATCGCTTCGAGCAAAATGCACAGTCCCGTCTAGCTCGACGTACTGCACCTTCCATTCGCCCTAGCGGGCGCAACCTTAGACTATATCAGCATTCGTTACGATGTGGGCTGTTTTTTCAATATGCCAGCTTGGGCTCTAACATAGCCAGTGTCGGCGACAAGGCTCGAATTTGCGTACGCGCTGGCACTTGTTCGATGCTCGCCTTTTCGATGACGGACGCACTGTTCAACGCTCTTGGTAGTCCGTTTGGCCCGCCGGCCTGTTTAGCAAGTATGAGCAACTTCAGCGCTTTCAAGCGTGACTGCGCCGCGTGCGAGCAAGTCGACGTCTTTAGGTCATGCGTGTCATCGATTTGAGGTTTGGAGCGCGATCCTTGCACTGGCGGCGCATCAGACGTGTGCGGAACGATCTTCCCGGCTTTGATGGCCGCGAGGAAGTCGGTCGCCCAAGCGCCAGCCCTAGTGCGGGGGTGTCGCTCGTCGCGATGATGCGTCGTGACGGATTTTGCGTCCTCAGAAACGAGGAATGTTCTTGCTCCGTCATGGCTCATAAAGGATTGACCGGCAAGTTCGGCAGAGGCTCTTTGCAGTTCGATGTCGCGAGCTATTTGCGTTTGCGTCTCAACGTGTCCTTCGTGAATGGTCTGCACGCGGTATGCGAAGTCGACGGGGGCCCGAAGTAGTGCCCGAAGATAGCTGATCGGATGCTTCGCCCGTTGGAGGTGTTTCCAGGAGGCTTCGACTACATCGGACAGACGCTTGGCGTGTTCGGACGCTTCGCGCATAAGCCGGAAGATCAGGAAATGACGAAAGCCCAGACCGCGCAGGCGTTCGAGGTCCGCTGGAAGCTTTCCTGGTTGTCTCTTTTGATTAGTAGGGTATAGATCCTTATATATAGTGCGGTCTGCCACCGTGGCAGACGGCGAGGCCAAAGAAGAAGGTTGCTCGCGGTTTGATTTCCGTTCGTTTGGATTTTGAGCATTAGTTGTCGTATCGCTACCTGACTCAACAAGACCTAGAAGGGTAACGACCTTTGGCGTGAGATGTAGGTAGGCACGTCCGAACAGCCCAGCGGCGCCGTAGCGAGTTTGAGGCGGGCGTGTAATCAAGCCTTCCTTCTCCAGATCCTCAAGGCTCCGATAGAACGTACGCATGGACTGCATTGCGCGGCCGGTTAACAATTCACGGCGAGCGAAGATTGCCGCGTAGGGACGACGTGCGTCGACAGTGCGAGCCAGAGCGGCCAGTAGGGCTCGAGCGCGGGCAGGCAGTGCGGCGAGATGATTCGCTCGGTGAGCGGCTCGAAAGATGACCCAGGGAAGATTGGACCGATCGCAAGCGTAGTCATCGAGCGCTTGTTGGTCCGCAAAGTTCTCGGATGATTCGTGGTTTTCGAGGCGAGAGAAGTCCTCGCCTGCAACGGAAGGTTGCGCGATATGCATGTCAAGTACATCCATTTTTGAAAATGGAGGACAAACGCTTGACTGCCGATCGCGATCCGCTAAACTTCGATCTGTGTACTTCGTGACCCGATTGGCGTCGGGAAGCGGACCGGGCGAGCAGCAGTTGAGCCCGAATTCAAAAGCCTTCGGTTGGCGCCGAAGGCTTTTGTCTTTCTAACGCAAATTACTTACATCGTTGCCTCGCGTTTATATTTTTCAAGTGATTGATTATTAACGAGTTTCTAGTAGGCTCATCGGTTGGCGCCATCTAAGCTTGAAGTAACTCGTTGATTTGAAACTAAAATCTTCTAGAGCCTTAGTTTTTTTCGATATCGGTCAACGTCTTGTTGATGAAGTCTGCAATTCGTCGCCCCCATTGCTCGGCGTCACCTGCGTCGTTCTCGAAGAATCGAACTCCGACTACGCCGTTTCTCGTTGAGACCTCGCAGACCTTTCTCCGTCCCGCGCGAACAACAGTAGTACTAGGTGCGACCGCCTTAGGCTTCTCCGCCGCCAGCGCCACCGCTTTGTCTTGCGTAAAGTTCTCGTCATCAATCAATCGACGAATTGCTTCAACGACTTTTTCCGCTTTGCCTGCTTCCGTTAAAGCGGCGAGCTTTTGCGCAGCATTGCTACCGAGTCTTTCCGGTTTTTCCGCAAGCGCCGCTTTCGCAGCCTCCGGCAGAGCGTCGAACGAAAAAATGCGGGTAACGTGGCTTTTGCTAAGTCCCGCGCTTTCCGAAATTTCGGTGCGCGAAAGCCCGCTCAGCTCCTGCAGGCGTTTGAAATTCCAATACTTCTCGAAGTCGGTCAGAGACGGTGAAAGCAGGTTCGAGAAGAACGCCGCAAACTCGATTTCACCTTCTTCGATCGACGCCACGTTCGCGCGGATGGTATTGCGACCGAGCTCGCGATATGCGGCCACACGGTTGTGACCAGCCACGATTTCATAACGCCCATCGGTAAGCGTGCGCACCAAAATTGGCGTCGCGAGAGCGTGCTGGGAAAGGTTGCTCTTCAGTTCCTGGAACTGTTCGCTGGTCAGCTTCCGCCGCCGCCCGCTGACCTCGATCAGCGCGTCAAGCGGTACTTCCAAGGCGGCCCGCTCCTCGAGTTGCGTTTCCAATTCTTTGATGCGCGCCTGCGCCGTGTTGATGCGATGCTGCGCGTCCATCAACCTTCCGGGTGACGTCCGTGCCTCCGTGCTCGTGACACGCGGCTGATTTGGCTCGGCCGGCTTGGTTCCAATGTTTGCGGTCTTTGCCAGCAGTCTGTCGCCGATACCCATTTAAGCCTCCGATTGATTCCAGGCGCGGACGAACTGCGCGTCGAGATGTTCGGCGAGCCGATCGAGTGGCTCTTTGAACCGGTTGTACGCGGCAGTGCTTCCGTCTGGCTTCGACAAGTCATAGACCGTGGACAGCTGAGCAGAAGCGCCCTTCGGTACCGTTGACTCGGGAATCTCGAACGGAAGGACGCGATCGCCATAAGCCTTCTGAAGCCAGCCGCGCACGACGCGCGACACATCGTCGGACTTTGCCTTGGTCAGAATCACATTGACGAAGTCGAAGCGCTTCTGTTCGAGCACGCCAGGCAATTTCTTCGCGATGTCAGCGAACAGATGCCAGAATTGAGTCGAGCTGGCAAAGTCGAGTGCCTCGGGCGGGCAGGGCAGCAAGATTGCGTCGGAAGCGAGCAGGGCGTTGATCGTGAGGTAACTAAGCGCAGGCGGCGTGTCGATGACAACGGCGTCATACTCCGCCGTTAGCGGCAACAGGCCTTTGCGCAAAATCTCCCAAAACTCGAACGTGCTGTCGTTGAGAACCTTGGCAGGAATCTCGAACTCGGCGTCAAACAAGGACGATGACGCTGGGACGAGATCCAGGTTGTGCCAATAGGTCTCCTGCACCGCGTAGTGCAGCGTTTGCTGATCGCCGTATATAAGTGGAAGGAGCGTCTGATCGTCGGAGATCTCCGCATCCGGTGCCCAGCCGCAAAGCTGCGTAGTCGTGCCTTGCGGGTCGCAATCGATTACCAGCACGCGCCGGCCGAGCAGAGTGAGCGCTTGGGCGGCGGATACTGCAGTGGTGGTTTTCGCAACACCACCTTTGAAGTTCGCGACAGTAACGATACGTCCGCGTTTACCCTCGGGTCTTCGCGCGCGCTCTTTGGTCGCCCGAATCCAGGTCAACGTTTCTTCAAGCGTGAACTCCTTACTCCGGCCGGCGCCTTTCGACGTTCCAGCGGGAAGTTCACCCTTGGTCGTGAGGTACTGAAACCGCTGCTTATCAACTCCGCAAAGCGAGGCCACCTGAGCACTCGTGAAAGTCGGCGCGCTTTTGCGGGGATACGGCTCCAGCATTGCGTCGCGGATCTGATTAAGAATGTCAGTGGCTTGGGCGGCCACTCCCAAGAGCGTCTCGATTGAGACGGATTGATCGACTTCGGGAAGCCGAGCGCTTAGCATTGAATTCGCGGTCACTGGCGGGCCTGAGTAAGCTATAGATTCTTCGGTTTGTGGAAAACATGCTGCAAACCGAAGAATAAACGGCCAACCGGTAAACCTCAAGTAAACTCTGAAGTTGTTTTATCCCGAAATCGGGCGTTTTTACAACACGACGTTTACTTGACGGGCAGCGAATCAGTCGACAAGGGCCCTTGAGCGGCGAATGTTGCCCTCCGAATCAATCGTTCGACGCCTAGTAGTTTGGACGAATCCTGATTTTCCAAGTAAACCTTCGTCGTCGAAAGTTTCGAATGACCCAAGTTAGCGCTGACCTCCGGTAACGCAGCGCCGTGCGTGAGCGCATGAACGGAGTGCGTGTGTCGAATCCAATGAGTGCTGGCCTGTGCGAGGCGCTTCCCGGAGCCGGGAACATAGCCCTCGGCGAGAGCGGCCGCATTTGCGAACACCCGCTTGAACAGTTTGCCGATGCCATCCGGCCCAAGGGCGTTGCCGCCGCGAGTCTGCGCGAGAATCGGCGTGCCTTCTGGACAGGCCAAGGGATCAGACAAACCGCGAAGCGCCAGATTTTCGATCAGCGCTTCCGCAACGGCCGGCGGCAAAAACACTGTTCTTGGTTCGCCGCGCTGACGCGCGACGCTTACTCGCCAGATCGGATCGGCAACGCCGGAAAGCCGTCCGACCGATAGCGCGTCCGTGGTCGCTGCGGCTAGTTCTCCCCGACGCATGCCGGTGGCATAAGCCAAAAGCAGCGCCAGGCGGTCACGATGCTCGGCGAAACCATAGACATCGCGCGATACCGACTGCAGCACAATCTGCCACTGATCCGTATCGAGTGAGCGGTCCACGGCGTCGAAGACCGGCGGTTCGGCCACACGCGTCTGTGCAATAAATGGGTTTGTCGCCAGATACCCCTGCGCCTCTAGCCACGCGCCCATCGCGCTTAAAATTGCGCGCGCGGATTCCCGGCTTCGATCAGAAAGTGGCCCGGCAAAAGGCCGCCAGCTCGAAAGGCATCGATCGACGCGACCTTTTGCCACCCAGCGCGCAGAAGGCTGCGGATTCGGTAAAAAAGCCGTGATGTACTCGTTGCAGTCGGCCTCGTCCAAAGACGACATCGGCTTGTGTTTTTCCACCAAGGCCCAGAGCAGCAACCGTTCTGCTTCCCGGCGATAAGCCCTTTGCGTGTGCGCGCTGGCCGTTCGCGCGGCGAGCCACGCGTGGATTGCCTGCAGATCCGTGCCAAATTCTGACGGCCGCCGATTCGTCCCCTTCGATCCATCGAGCGCTGCGGGAACTCGCAGCGCTTCGAGCGGGGCAATCCGAAGCGTCTCGTCCCGCGACCCGGTCCATTCTGAACCTCGTGCCGATGCGTCACTCGGCCAATCGCGCCGCGGCACAAGAGCCAACGGTGAAAAAGTATGGCGAAGCGAGTGCGCGTGAAGCTGCAACCAGTCCACGATTCGCTGCGCGCCTTTCGGCCCGAGTCGTGGAACCACCGTGTACCAGCGCTGGCGCCGGGCTTCGATCAGCGAAACGACGTTCTCGACGGTGGAAAGCCCAGCCGCCGCGAGCCGCGCGGTCACAGCCGGTTCGAACCAGCCGTCCAGCGGGTGATCCGGCCGTGGCTCTTGCGCGAGACTTGCCTCCATTCGCGAAAGCGCGTCGGTTTGCCGCCGTCGCAGCCGGAGATTGCGGGAAGCCCGCCGATCCAGCGCCGGTGTGGCTCCGGGCGGATATTCTTCCTCGTAGAGCGCTAGTAATTCGGCTTCGCTATAGACGCCGTCGGGGTCGATCCGCTCGCGGTATTCATCGAGCGATGGCGTGTCCTGCGTTTGTGGCGGCTCGAAAAGCGGGATACTGCCCGGCCGCAACCGTAAGAGGTAAGCGGCGTCGGTGTCGTGCGCGCGTCGGGCCAGCACGGAAAGCGTGTCGCGCAACGTGACGATAAGCCGACGCGTGGTGCGGACATCCGTACCGGCATCGCCATAAGACGCGTGAAGTTTCGCCTCGGAGACGCCATCTAAATAGCCGCGATACAGCGCAAAGTGTTGGCGAGTCAGGCGGCGCGTGGGCGAAAAGCGGGGCGTGTCCGCAGCCGGATTGGTTATACTCGCCGGGTTAGCTGTTGCCATCCTGCTTGATTTCCCTTTGTATTCAACAATTTGCGGGAAGGTTATCAACCAGCTTCGAATTTGACAAGGAAAATCGCACAGTCTGATAAGTAGATTTATCAGACTGTGCGATTCGAAGACCAGCGTCGAGTGTACCGTCAGCTTGAATGTTCAATTCGCAAAGCGCATATTTCCAGCACGTTCATATCGGACTTTCAGGAGACACGTGCCGATGCGCGAACCCAGACGCCCCGAGTTGAAGCAATCGGGAGAGGACGACGTTCCCCGCCCGAGTCTTCCGGAGGTCTTCGCGTCGGTGCGCGTTCCGGTGGGCGGATGGTGGTTCAGGCGCTTTATCGCTTTCGCCGGGCCAGGCTACATGATCTCGGTCGGCTATATGGATCCGGGCAACTGGGCGACGGACATCGCGGGGGGATCGCGCTTCGGCTATACACTGCTCGCCGTCATCCTTCTTTCCAATCTGATGGCGATTCTTCTGCAATCGCTTGCCGTGCGCCTCGGCGTCGCGACCGGCCGCGATCTGGCGCAGGCGTGCCGCGATCATTATTCGAAACCGGTGAATCTCGCACTTTGGCTCGCCTGCGAGGCGGCGATCATCGCGTGCGATCTGGCCGAAGTCATCGGCACGGCCATCGCGCTGAAGTTGCTGTTCGGTGTTCCGTTGATCGCCGGCGCGCTCGTCACCGCGCTCGATGCTTTCCTGCTGCTCTTCCTGATCAACAAGGGTTTTCGCCTGCTCGAAGCGTTCGTCATCGTGTTGCTCGTCGTGATAGCAGGCTGCTTTGCCTTGCAGATCGCCGCAGCCGCGCCACCTTGGGGCGAGGTCATGCGCGGCTTCGTGCCATCGACGGAAATCGTGACGAATCGCGAAATGCTGTACGTGGCCATTGGCATCCTCGGCGCGACGGTCATGCCGCACAACCTGTATCTGCATTCTTCGGTGGTGCAGACGCGCGCGTTCGGCGATTCGATTCCCGCCCGCCGCGAGGCGATCCGTTTCGCGACCATCGACAGCACGATTGCGCTGACCCTCGCGCTCTTCGTCAACGCGGCGATCCTGATCGTGGCCGCCGCCGTGTTCCACGCGAAGGGCCATTTTGAAGTCGTCGAGATCGAGGAAGCGTTCCGGCTCTTGTCGCCGCTTTTGGGTTTCGGCATTGCATCGACCTTGTTCGCGGTCGCGCTGCTCGCGTCGGGCCTGAACTCGACCGTCACCGCGACGCTCGCCGGCCAAATCGTCATGGAAGGTTTTCTGCGACTGCGCATTCCGAACTGGGCGCGACGGCTCATCACGCGAGGTCTTGCTATCGTGCCGGTCGTTGTCGTTACCGCGCTGTATGGAGAGAAGGGCACGACGCATCTGCTCGTCCTGAGTCAGGTGATCCTGTCGATGCAATTGCCTTTTGCCGTCATCCCGCTCGTCCGATTCGTTTCGGACCGACGCAAATTAGGTGTTTTCGTCGTTTCGCGCTGGACCGCCGCGCTGGCGTGGCTGGTTGCGGCGGTGATCGTCGTGCTCAACGTGAAACTGCTCGTCGATACCTTTTTCGTTTGAACGCGCCACGTCCTCTATATAGATAGAACGGCCGAGTAGTCGAAATGGCTTAAGGACGGAGTGATGGCACAAAGCCTTTCAACGACCATCCATCAAAGACGAAGTCCCTGAAAACGCCGACGCGATAGATTTTTCAGCATGCTTTGCTTAAATGAAACCCGTGCACTAACCTGACCTTTGCACCGTGGTAGCAGGTGAGTCGGTCGTTGGCGTGCGTGCAACTCTCCGCATCCACGCCAGGAAAAACGAAACAGTCGGGGCGTCGGAAAAAACATGAACTGCTTAAGGCCCGCTGTTCACCTGACGCCGCTCGTTCGAGGGTTATCGCTCGCGTTCGGTGTCTTTTGTCTTTCGCGTGCGCTGCCGGCTCTGGGCGCATGTGATAACAACGCACCGCAATCCGGCGAGACGGCTACGTGCGATACCCGCGTGCCCAATCCCTCGACCTTGCCGGTCATCGCGGTTTCAGGCAGCGTCAACGTGACGATCGACGTGTTGCCCGGCGCCGAACTCGATGTCGGTAGCAACAGCGGCATCCTCATCCGCGACACGAGCCTCGCAAGCAACAGCGGCACGCTGCGGATCAACGCTGGCGGCGCCAATGCCATGACCAGTCAAGGCATTGGCGCCGGACGAAATACGCTGCTGAACGGCGGCGCCGTCTTTACCGCCGGCTCGGGCGCAGCGGGCATCTTCAACTCCGCTGCCGCGGTCACGATCCACAACAAATCGACGGGCGTCATCCGCACGAACGGTGCGAACGCCGCAGCGATGATCGACTCTCAAAGTTCGGGCAGCGGCACGCTGATCAATGACGGAGGCGTCGCGACGAGCGGCGCGAACTCGTACGGCATGGCCGCCGTGACGCATGGCGATTCCCTCGTGAACAACGGCACGATCACGACGACCGGTGCATTGGCGCACGGCGTCTTTGCCAACGCCAGTGCGGGCGGAAACTTCATCACGAACAATGGCGCGATCGACGTGTCGGGCGATGGTGCGCATGGCATCGCTTCGCTCGATGCCTCGCCAGGCGCAATCACCAACACCGGCACGATCACCGCGCGCGGCGCTGGCGGAACGGGCGCCTCCATCACCGGGCGCGTGTCCTTCGTGAATGCGGCGGGCGCGAGCATCGTGAGTCAGCAGGCAAGCGGGATCGCAGCGAACGGCGGCGGCACGCTCGACAACGCCGGCACGATTCAAGGCGCGACCGGCGTGACGATTGCCAATGGAGCCGAGACGATCAGCAACTCTGGGACGATTCGCGGCGACACCGGTGAGGCCGTCGTGGCGAACGGGCGCATCAACGTGTCGATCAGCAATACGGGCGTGATTGCCGGAAGCGCGGGCGTTGCCGTGCGCACCGATACCGGAAGCGACACGTTCAACATGAACGGCGGAACGGTCACGGGACAGGTCCGCCAGGGCGATGGCATCGACGCCTTCACGATGACGGCGGGCCAGCTCGATTCGCTCGATCAAGGCGATGGACGCGACACGCTCACGATGTCCGGAGGACGCATCGTCGGCGTGTTCGCGAATGGCGATGTTGCGCAAATCACGGGCGGGCGCATCGGCACAGCGGACCTGAACATCGGCAACAACGTCTTCACGATGTCTGGCGGACAAATCGACGGCAACGTCACCGCCGCCCAGAACGACGACACTTTCTCGCTTTCGGGCGGGACGATTGGCGGACGGGTCGATCTCGGCAGCGGCACGAACAAGCTGACCATCACGGGCGGCACGATCGGTCAGGGCGTGACGACGACGAGCGGAGCGGACACGCTCGCCTGGAGCGGCGGCACGATCAGCGGGCCGGTGTCGCTCGGCGCGGGCAACGACACTGCCACGATTCGCAATCTGACCGATGCGACATTCGCCGCGACGACGCGCATCGACGGCGGCGCGGGCATCGACGCTTTGACATTCGACAATTCGCAAGTGAGCGGGCTGAACCGCTTCGTCGGTTGGGAGACGATTACTGCATCGAATGCAACGCAACTCACGTTCGATGCAAACGGCCTGACGCTCGGCGATACCACGACCGGCGCCGGATTACTCGATCTCGATGCGACGAGCACGATTTTGGCGGGCGGCATCGGGCGCGCGGCGATCCAGCCCGCCGTCGTCGGACAACTCGTTACGCTGAACAACGCGGGAACGATCGACCTGACGAACGGCGGCGCGAGTACGAGCGACGCGTTCGTCGTGAATGGCAACTACACGGGCAACAACGGCCGGCTGCTGGTGCAGAGCGTCGTAGGCGCGGACGGCGCGCCGAGCGACAGACTCGTGATTGCGCAAGGCGTGGGCGCCGGGACGACTTCGATTGGCGTAACTAACGTCGGCGGCGCTGGCGGGCTCACGGCGAACGACGGGATCCAGGTCGTGCAGGCAACCA
This sequence comes from Caballeronia sp. GAWG1-1, assembly GCF_023631465.1. Lineage (NCBI taxonomy): Bacteria > Pseudomonadati > Pseudomonadota > Betaproteobacteria > Burkholderiales > Burkholderiaceae > Caballeronia > Caballeronia sp. GAWG1-1. The sequence continues at coordinate 68,727 of NZ_JALQDB010000037.1, read as the reverse complement.
GCGGCGCGACGACATCGGCGGGCGCGTTCACGCTGGCGCATCCGGTAGCGGCGGGCGCTTTCCAGTATTACCTGTTCAAGGGTGGTGTCAGTGACGGAACGGCTGACAACTGGTATCTGCGGTCGAGCGTGCCTCCGGCTCCGGTTACGCCCGCGACACCGACACCGACACCGACACCGGCACCGGCACCGGCACCGGCACCGGCACCGGCACCGGCACCGACACCAACGCCAACGCCAACGCCAACGCCAACGCCAACGCCAACGCCAACGCCAACGCCAACGCCAACGCCAACACCAACGCCAACACCAACACCAACACCAACGCCAACGCCAACGCCAACGCCAACACCGACACCGACACCAACACCAAACCCACCGACTCCAACCGCCGCCGCCGGAACACCACCGCTTCCGCCGCCGCCACCGCCTGGCGCGGCTCCGACGCCGCTTTATCGAACCGAAGTGCCCGTCTACACCGAAGTGCCGATCATCATGCGCGAACTGGCGATCCAGCAAATCGGCACATTCCACGAACGTCAGGGCGAGCAGTCATTGCTAGGCGAAACCGGCGCGCTGCCCGCCGCATGGGCGCGCGTCTGGGGCGGCCACGCGACGCTGCGCAACAGCGGCGCGGCGGACCCGGAATTCAGCGGTGGAATCGGTGGCGCGCAAGTTGGACACGATGTGTACGCCGATGCCAGCTCCACCGGTCATCGCAATCACTATGGCTTTTTCCTCGGCTTCGCGCGCGCAAGCGGCGACGTCAGCGGCTTCGCGCTCGGCTTCCCCAACTCAGCCGTGGGCCATCTCTCGGTCGATGCCTACAGCGCCGGCCTCTACTGGACGCATGTCGGCCCCGGCGGCTGGTACACGGATGCCGTCGTGCTCGGCAGCACGCTCGCCGCCGATCCGGTATCGAACCGCGGCGTCGGCGCCAGCACACACGGCACGACATTCGCCGCATCGTTCGAAGCAGGGCTGCCCATCGCGCTGCCCGCGGGCCTCGGCATCGAGCCGCAAGTGCAACTGATCTGGCAGCACGCGAGTCTCGACGATATCGATGACGGCATCTCGCACGTATCGTTCGATGAAGCGAGCGGTCTGATCGGGCGGCTCGGCCTACGTTTGTTCGCCAACTTCGATGCGGCCGGGACTTCGTGGCAGCCTTATTTGCGCGCGAACCTCTGGCGCTACTTCGGCGCCACCGATACCGTGACCTTCGCCGCATCGACCGTGATTCCGACGAGCGTATCCGCCACGACCGCGCAACTCGGTGCGGGTATCGTCGCGAAGGTGAGCGCACGCGGCAGCGCGTTCGCCAACGTGAATTACACGACGAATATCGGCGGCGCGCGTCGCAGCGCGATCGAAGGCGGTCTCGGCGTGCGGTGGAAGTGGTGAGCGCTCGTTGAAACCTGTTCGCTCGCGTGACTCCATGCATACTATTGGAGACTAAAAGAGCACGAACACAGGAGACGAAGATGAGCAGCGCGCCGCAATGCCCCCTGCACGACGATGCCTCTCTCGCCCCGAACGGCTGCCCTGTCAGCTCGCGCGCGGCCAGTTTCGATCCCTTCGGCGACGGCTATCAGCAAGACCCGCCCGAATATGTTCGCTGGGCGCGCGAGCAGGAGCCCGTCTTTTATAGTCCGAAGCTCGGCTACTGGGTCGTCACGCGCTACGACGACATCAAGGCGATCTTCCGCGACAACCTCACGTTCAGTCCGTCGATCGCGCTCGAAAAGATCACGCCCACGGGTCCCGAAGCCAACGCCGTCCTCGCGTCCTACGGGTTTGCGCTCAACCGCACGCTCGTCAACGAAGACGAGCCCGCGCACATGCCGCGCCGCCGCGCGCTGATGGAGCCCTTCACGCCCGACGAGCTCGCGCATCACGCGCCGATGGTCCGCGCACTCTCGCGCAGCTACGTCGATCGCTTTATCGACGATGGCCGCGCCGATCTCGTCGATCAGATGCTCTGGGAAGTGCCGCTCACCGTCGCGCTGCATTTTCTCGGCGTGCCCGAGGAAGACATGGACACGTTGCGCCGCTACTCGATCGCGCATACGGTCAATACATGGGGTCGTCCGAAGCCCGAAGAGCAGGTCGCCGTGGCGCACGCGGTCGGCAATTTCTGGCAGTACGCGGGCAAGGTGCTCGACAAGATGCGCGAAGATCCGTCCGGTCCCGGCTGGATGCAGTACGGCATCCGCAAGCAAAAGGAGCAGCCCGAAGTCGTCACCGACTCCTATCTGCATTCGATGATGATGGCGGGTATCGTCGCCGCGCACGAAACCACCGCAAACGCGACCGCCAACGCCATGAAGCTGCTGCTGCAACATCCCGACGCGTGGCGCGACATCTGCGACGACCCGAGCCTCATTCCCAACGCCGTCGAGGAATGCCTGCGCCACAACGGTTCGGTCGCGGCGTGGCGGCGGCTCGCGACGAAGGACGTGGTCATCGGCGGCATCGCGATTCCGGCGGGCTCGAAGCTGTTGATCGTGACCTCATCGGCGAATCACGATCAGCATCAGTTCGCCGACGCCGACCTCTTCGACATCCGCCGCGAAAACGCCAGCGATCAACTGACTTTCGGCTACGGCGCGCATCAATGCATGGGCAAGAATCTCGCGCGCATGGAGATGCAGATTTTCCTCGACGAACTCACGCGCCGTTTGCCGCACATGAAGCTCGCGAAGCAGCGCTTTACCTATGTGCCGAACACTTCGTTTCGCGGACCCGAACACGTGTTCGTGGAATGGGACCCGGCGATGAACCCGGAGCGCGCGGACGCGTCGGTGCGCGAGGCGCGCGAAGTGGTGCGGATCGGCGAGCCGTCGGCGCATGCGGTGAGCCGGCCGGTGATCGTCGAAAGCGTAAAGGCGTGCGCGGATCGCGTCGTGCGCGTGCGTCTCGCTTCCGCCGATGGCCGCGCGTTGCCGCGCTGGACGGCGGGTTCGCATATCGATGTCGTCTGCGGCGACACGGGACTATCGCGGCAGTATTCGCTGTGCGGCGACCCGGACGAGCGCGGCGTGTTCGAGATCGCCGTGCTGCGCGAGACGGAGAGTCGCGGCGGCTCGGCATGGGTGCACGGCAATTCGAAGCCCGGCGCGCATTGGCGCATTCGCGGGCCGCGCAATCACTTCCGGCTCGACGAGACCGCTGACAGGCTCGTGCTGATCGCGGGCGGTATCGGCATTACGCCGATCGGTGCGATGGCGCGGCGCGCGCGCGCCGTTGGCATCGAATACGAAGTGCACTACAGCGGCCGCTCGCGCGCGTCGATGGCGTTCGTCGATGAACTCACCGCGCTTCATGGCGACCGTCTGCGTGTGTATGTGTCGGCGGAAGGCGAGCGCATCGACTTCGCGTCGCTGCACGTCGATGGCGGCACGCAAGTCTACGCATGCGGTCCCGCGCGCATGCTCGATGCGCTCGCCGCAGTCAGCGACGCGTGGCCGGAAGACGCGCTCACCACGGAACATTTCGAATCGACACTCAGTGAACTCGATCCCGGCAGCGAGCACGCGTTCGAAGTGGAACTGAAGGACTCCGGCTTCACGCTGACGGTTGGAGCGGGGGAAACTTTGCTTGCGACATTGAGGCGCGCAAACGTCGATGTGCAAAGCGATTGCGAAGAAGGTTTATGCGGCTCTTGCGAAGTGCGCGTGCTCGACGGAGAAATCGATCATCGCGATGTGGTCCTGACTAGAGCAGAGCGGCAATCGAATCGCCGCATGATGACATGCTGCTCACGCGCGAAAAGACCGCGGCTCGTTTTGGAGCTTTGATAATCGGCTGGGGCGAACTTTCTGTGCGGCGCTCGAGCGCATTTAAAAGGTCGTTCATACGCCCGATCTTTATCAATCGTAAAGCCGATTAACCCGAAGGTGAAATGTTGATATTCCGCTCCGTCATCGTTCGTATAAGTTTTTGGAATGTTTTGTGATAACCAAAGCATATTTGTAACGATCCAATTAGTGAATTGTGATCACACGTCTTATCTGCAGATTGCCCGTCCTTATACGGACGGGTTAATGTCATGCAAGATTTCGACTGAATAAGATGATTAATGAACGGCCGTGCGGTCCTTTAGACAATGCATCTGCTGCAATTCAAAGGACTTTTTTACTCCAACTAGGGTTATTACCTAGTAATATGTAATTTATTGTCCACCTTTGTCGTTTAAAATCAGTCTCAATTGGTGCGACGCACAAGCACCATTCATCGAACAACTTCACGTCTCCGTTTGCGCATTCGCACAATATCCGTGCGACGGAGTCGCTTGCTCGCGATTCTTGCACAGCCGGAGGTACGCGAGGTCAAACGCTGAACCTGAGAGATTTTCAATAAGGTCCATTAAATGGACCACTCGATTTTTGCAAGCAAGTTGGTGCACCGTTTGGTGCAAAACTTTCTTAATCGACATTACTGAATTTGTCGTTGCGTCGACTGAATGCATAGGCGCAGCGCGCTAAAGGCTGCATCGCCGCGAACTGGAGGGCGCTTTCCGAACATTTCGGGCAAGCATGCTTTTGCATGACAACTTCGCGCCGCGAGACCGCAAACCAAAAGTGCGGCGCGAGAAGCAATTGAACATCATCAATCTGAGAGAAACGTAACGAGGGCTATCATCAATGACCAAGCGAATTGCAGTGGTAACGGGCGGCATGGGCGGACTGGGCGAAGCCATCAGCATCAAATTGCACGATGCGGGTTTCGCTGTCGTCGTGACGCATTCGCCGGGAAACGCGTCGGCGTCCGAGTGGCTCGCGAACATGGATCGTCAGGGCCGCGCCTTTCGCGCCTACGAAGTGGATGTCGCCGATTACGATTCCAGCCAGCACTGCGTCGCGAAAATCCAGCATGAAGTCGGTCCCGTCGATATCCTCGTGAATAATGCGGGCATCACGCAGGACACGACTTTCAAGAAGATGAGCAAGGTGAACTGGGATTCCGTCCTGCGCACGAACCTCGATTCCGTCTTCAATATGACGAAGCCGGTTTGCGAGGAGATGGTCTCGCGCGGCTGGGGCCGCATCGTCAATATTTCGTCGGTCAATGGATCGAAGGGGCAAGTCGGGCAGACCAATTATTCGGCGGCGAAGGCGGGCATGCATGGCTTCACCAAGTCGCTCGCACTCGAAGTGGCGAAAAAGGGCGTGACGGTCAACACGATCTCGCCGGGCTATCTCGCCACCAAGATGGTGACCGCGATTCCGCAAGACATTCTCGACTCGAAGATCCTTCCGCAGATTCCAGCCGGGCGACTTGGCAAGCCGGAAGAAGTCGCGGCGCTCGTCGCGTTCCTGTGCTCGGAAGACGCAGGCTTTGTGACCGGCTCGAATATCGCCATCAACGGCGGCCAGCACATGCATTGATGAGCAAGGAGCGACGCGTCATGCGTTCAATCGCGCGTGGCGCGTCGATGACGTCCGACATGTCGATACGGGTGAGTCCATGAACCAACTCAGCGCGGATGCCGCCGTCTACAACATCGGTCATCTCGATTCCGCGATCGAGCATCTCGAACAGGTGCTGAATCTCGAAGGCGCGAATTCGCTTTTTTCGAAGACTTACTGGCGCAATCGCGTCGTGCAGGCGCTATCGACGCCGGGACTCGCGCCGAGTCAGCATACGCGGCTTCAGCGGCTGCTCGATCGCATCGCGCAATCCTGAAGCGCAGGCGCTGTGTTTCCTCTGACCCGTGAAGAAAATCGCGGGCGCTTGTAATATGCGGGCCGTACATCAATCACGGCTCATTTCAAGCGTATGTCTTTACCATTCTTCACACTCGCGCGTCTGTGCGGCGCGCTCGCGTTCGCTCTTTCACTCACCGCGTGCGGGACCACGAGCGAAGTCACGGCCGGCTCGCAGCCAGATGTCTACACCGTGACCGGCAAGGCGACCGGCACTCGCATGTCCTGGTCGACCGCGCGCAGTGCCGCAATGGACGCCGCCAACGACTACTGCAAGCAACGCGATCAACGCGTGTCGATCCGATCCGAAGCGACGAGCGGCATACGCTCGCTCGAAGAACAGACTTCGACGGTATCGTTCAGTTGCGTGGCGCGCGCGGAGCAAGCAGCGCGCGATTAAACTCCCGCACCCGAAGGCGCGGGAGCTTCACAGCGACTTACTGGCTTGCGCCTTGCCCGATGCCCGCTTTCTTCTGAGCGTTCTGGACGTCTTGCGGATACGTGGAATCATCGCGCTTCGCGGGGTTGTAGCCCGCGTCTTCGAGCTTCTTCAGCTCGGCATTCTTCTTCGCGCGTGCCTGCTTGCGGGCGGCTTTACGTTGCGCCTTGGTCGACGGTGCGGCTTGAGTCGCGTCCGTCGTGCTGCTGGTCTGGGCAAAAGACAGCGGCGCGACGGAAACACCGAATGCAGCCACGATGACGGAAACGACGAGCTTACTGGCAAGCGTTGCTTTCATATCCTCTCCAAAAGTCGATTGATTCGTGCGGCCGGGACCGGCCGCCGAGGTCGGTTATAAGCACAGTCACAATCAGAAGCACCAGCGAACAGCCAAAGCCAAGCGACCGGCGTGCGCTCACCATTTTGGATTGCGCCGCCCGCCGCTGCCGTGCATTGTAAGGTGGTCCGCGCAATTGTTCAGCAAAGTGAAAGAGCGCGAACGGACGTGCCGGTTTGGGCAACGTCGCGGGTCGAAAGGCGTGTTCGTATTGGGCGATGCCATCAAGCGCCTTCAAGCGCCGTCAAGCGTTTCCAAGCGCCGACCGGTTATGATTCGCACCGGCCTGATTTGAAAAAAATCTTCACATGCGCGTCGGCCGAAGCGCGCAAATACGTGCGCCGCGTACCGAGCGTCATTCACGAAACCATATCCATCGGAGTTGTCCATGCCATTGCGGTCCGGTGTCGATGAAACCACGTTTCGTCGCATTCTCTTGCGAAATATCGCGCTGCCGTTGGGGACGGGCATCGTCACCGCGGTCGCGTTCGTCGCTCTCGTGTTGTATCTGCTCTCGGGCATCGACTGGGTCGAGCACTCGGAACGCGTGATCGGCAATACGCAGGAAATCGGGCGGCTCGTCGGCGAGAAGGAAAGCGCGGTACGCGGCTATCTGCTCACCGGCGACGAGAGCTTCCTCGCGCCTTACGAGACCGCCAAACCCAAGCTCACCGCCGATATCGATACGCTCGCCGCGCTCGTCTCGGACAACACGCCGCAAGTGGACCGCATGATCCGCATCCGCGCGTTGCAGACACAATGGGACAAGGTCGCCGATGCCGTGATCGCCGAGCGTCGCGCCAACGGTAATGCGCTCGCGCAGATGCGTGCCGGAGGCGGTGCGGCGGAACGCGCCGAGACGGTGCGCGAGCTGGACGCGTTTCTCAACATCGAGCAGACGCTGCGAATTCAGCGCGTGGAGTCGGCGAAGGAACTGACGTCCATTACCGTCATCGTGTTTCTCGTGTTGAGCCTGTCGCTTTCAGTGATTCTGGCGGTCTTCGGCCGCCGCGAACTCTTGCAGCTTTCGAACGCGTATGGCCTGGCGCTCAGCGAACACGAGAAGCAGACGCGCGCGTTGCAGGAGCAGGCGTGGCTGCGCGAGGGACAGACGCTGCTCGCGGCGCAGGTGATCGGCAGGCAGTCGCTCGACCAGTTGTGCCAGACGGTGCTCGACTTTCTGGCCGACTACCTCAAGGTATCGATAGGCGCGTTCTACGTCGTCGATGTCGACGGCGCGCTCCGGCGCACCGCGAGCTTCGGCTTCGACCCGGACAGCGAGACGTCGCCGCAGACGCTCGCGGGCGTGAAGAGTCTCGTCGGGCAGGCCGTGCATTCGAAGCGCCTGACGAACGTGGACGAAGTGCCGGCCGGCTATTGGAAGGTCACCTCTTCGCTCGGCTCGGCCACGCCGACGAGCCTCGTCGTCGTCCCGATCGAAAACGAGGGCGAGGCAAACGGCGCCATCGAACTCGGCGCGATGCACGCGCTCACGGAACGCGAGCGCCAGTTCATGTTGTCGGTGGCGGGGAATATCGGCGACTTCGTGGAGGCGGCGCAGTATCGCGAGCGCTTGCAGCAAGTGCTCGAAGAGACGCAGCAGTTGAACGAAGAGTTGCAGACGCAACAGGAAGAACTGCGCACGACCAACGAGGAACTGGAGCAACAGACCAACGCGCTGTCGCAGGCGCAGGTGTATCTCGCGAACCAGAAGGCCGAGCTCGAACAGACCAACGATCAACTCGCGGAACAGGCGCGCGTGCTCGACGAACGCAACGCGGCGCTGAACTCGGCGCAGGAAGTGCTGGAGCAGCGCGCCGAGGCCTTGCAGCGCGCAAGCCGCTACAAGTCCGAGTTCCTGGCGAACATGTCGCACGAGTTGCGCACGCCGCTCAATAGCTCGCTGATTCTCGCGAGACTGCTCTCGGAGAACAAGCACGGCAATCTCACGCAGGATCAGATCAAGTACGCGCAGACGATCTATTCGGCGGGCAACGATCTGCTCAATCTGATCAACGACATTCTCGACTTGTCGAAGGTGGAAGCGGGCAAGCTCGATCTGCACATCGAGCATGTGCCCGTGCAGCGCATCGTGGATACGCTTTCGCGCACCTTCGAGCCGCTCGCGCGCCAGAAGAAGCTGAAGCTCGAACTGCGCAACGAGATCGAGCAATATCCGACGCTCACGACCGACTTCCGCCGGCTCGAGCAGATACTCAAGAACCTGCTCGCCAACGCGGTGAAGTTCACCGACTCGGGCACGGTCTCGCTCACGCTGAAGAACGCGGGCAAGGACGCGGTGCAGTTCGTCGTGACGGATACGGGCATCGGCATTGCGCCGGATCAGCAGGAAGCGATTTTCGAAGCGTTCCAGCAAGCCGATGGCACCACGAGCCGTCACTACGGCGGCACGGGTCTGGGCTTGTCGATCTCGCGCAGTCTCGCGCATCTGCTCGGCGGGTCGATTGCGTTGCAGAGCACGCCGGGCGTGGGCAGCACCTTTACGCTTACGATGCCGGTCATCTATGACGCCCTCACGCCGCCCGTGCAAAACGCGCTCGAACTCGTGGCGCCTGTGCCTGCACCCGCGCCCGTTCCGGTGGAGACGCCCAGTGCGTCACTCGATGACGTGGCCGCGTTGGTCACACCGACGCCCGTGATCGACGACGACCGGCTCGACGCCGCAGCCGCCGGCCGGCGCCTGGTGCTCGTCATCGAAGACGAAGCGAGCTTCGCCCAAGTGCTGCTCGATCTGGCCCACGAGCTGGGTTATCGCTGCATCGTGAGCGGCACGGCGGGCGAAGCGCTGCGGCTGGCGCAAGAACGTTCGCCGAGCGCGATTCTGCTCGATATCGGCTTGCCGGATCGCTCGGGGCTCGTCGTTCTGCAAGAGTTGAAGGCGAACCCGAAGACGCGGCATATTCCCGTGCATGTCGTGTCGGCGTCGGACAGAAGCGAGGCCGCGCTGCACCTCGGCGCGATCGGCCACGCGGTCAAGCCGACCACGCGCGAACAACTCATGGGCATCTTCCAGCGGCTCGCCGACAAGAGCAGTCAGAAGATCAAGCGCGTGCTGCTGGTCGAGGACGATGCGCGGCAGCGGCAAAGCATCGTCGAACTCATCAGCGATCAGGACGTGGAAATCACGCCTGTCGAGTTCGGCAAGGACGCGCTGGAGTTGCTGAAGACGACCATCTTCGACTGCATGATCATCGACCTGAAGCTGCCCGACATGCAGGGTGGCGATCTGCTGCGGCAGATGGCGTCGACGGATGCCTTGTCGTTTCCGCCGGTGATCGTCTACACGGGCCGCAATCTGACTCACGACGAAGAAGCGGAACTCATGCGTTATTCGCAGTCGATCATCATCAAGGGTGCGCGTTCGCCGGAACGTCTGCTCGATGAAGTCACGCTGTTCCTGCACAAGGTCGAATCCGACCTGTCGGCGGATCGCCAGGCGATGCTGCACGTCTCGCGTTCGCGCGACCGCGTGCTCGACGGACGCCGCGTGCTGCTGGTGGACGACGACATCCGCAACATCTTTTCGTTATCGAGCGCGCTGGAGCATCAGGGTTTGAAAGTGGCGATCGGCCGCAATGGTTTCGAAGCCATCGAGGCGCTCGACCGGCACGCGGACATCGACGTCGTACTGATGGACGTGATGATGCCCGGCATGGATGGACTGGAAGCGACGCGACGCATCCGCGAAGATGCGCGCTTTAAGAAGCTCCCGATCATCGCGATCACCGCGAAGGCGATGAAGGACGATCAGGAGCAATGCCTCGCCGCGGGCGCGAGCGATTATCTGGCGAAGCCGATCGATGTGGATCGGCTGTATTCGCTGTTGCGGGTGTGGATGCCGCGGCGAGTCTGAGCGGCTTTAGATGTTGAGCGCGCGCTTGTTCACCGCAAGCGCCGCTTCCCGCATCACCTCCGACAGCGACGGATGCGGGTGCGAGATCATGCCGATGTCTTCCGACGCCGCCTTGAACTCCATTGCCACCACGGCTTCGGCGATCAGATCCGACGCGTTTGCCGAGACGATATGCACGCCGAGAATCTCGTCGGTTTTCGCATCGGCGATCACCTTGATGAAGCCGTCCGTTTCACCAATGCCCATCGCGCGGCCGTTGGCCATCATCGGGAACTGGCCGGCCTTGAACTCGCGGCCCTCGGCCTTCAGCGCCTGCTCGGTCTGACCGACCCATGCAATCTCCGGATGCGTGTAGATCACCCAAGGAATGCAGTTGTAATCGATGTGCGGCTTCTGACCGTTGATGATCTCCGCCACCAGCACGCCTTCGTCCTCGGCCTTGTGCGCAAGCATGGGACCGCGCACGACGTCGCCGATGGCGTAGACGTTCGGCACCTTGGTCGCGCAATGGCCATCGACGGGGATGAAGCCGCGCTCATCGGCGGCGAGCCCGATCGAGTCGAGACCGAGATTCGCCGTATTCGGCACGCGGCCGATGGAGACGATCAGACGGTCCGCATCCAGCGTCGCCGCGTTGCCGTCCTTGTCCTTGTAAGACACGGAGACGCCCGCGTCGCTCGTCTTCACGCTGTCGATCTTCACGCCGAGGTGGATCGTCAAGCCTTGTTTCTTGAATTGCTTGGCGGCTTCCTTTTGCAGCGCGGTGTCGGTCGAGCCTAGGAAGTCCGGCAGCGCTTCGAGTATGGTCACTTCCGCGCCGAGCCGCCGCCACACCGAACCAAGTTCCAGACCGATCACGCCTGCGCCGATCACGGCGAGCTTTTTCGGCACGGAATCGAAGGCGAGCGCGCCTTCGTTGTCGGAGACGATGCGGTTATCCACGGGCACGTTCGGCAAATGACGCGCCTTCGACCCCGTCGCGATGATCACGTATTTCGCCGTATGGCTGCCGTCCTTGTCGCCGCCGCTCACTTCAATAGTGAAGTTGCCGCCAGCCTTGCCCGCGAGCTTGCCATGGCCCTTGAGCCAGGTGACCTTGTTCTTGCGGAAAAGGAACTCGACGCCGCCCGTGATCTTCTCGACGATCGCTTCCTTGCGGCCGATCAGCTTGGTCAGATCCAAACTCACGTTCTCGACGTTCACGCCGTGATCGCCCAAATGCAGTCGCGCATTCTCGAATTCTTCCGACGATGCGAGCAGCGCCTTCGACGGAATGCAGCCGACGTTCAGGCACGTGCCGCCGAGCTTCGGCTTGCCGGCCGGGTTGATCCACTCTTCGACGCACGCGACCGAATAGCCGAGTTGCGCGGCGCGGATCGCGGCGATATATCCGCCGGGACCGGAGCCGATCACGATGACGTCGTAGTCGGCTTTCTCGCTGGATTCGGCTTGAGGCGCGGGCGCGGGTGCTGCGGCAGCGGCCGGTTGTTCGGCGGCGGGCTTTTCAGGCGCGGCGGCCGGCTTCTCGGCAGCCGGAGCCGGCGCGGGCGCTGCCGCGGCTTTTCCTTCCGTATCGATGGCGGCGAGGATTTCATCCGCGTGGACGATATCGCCTTCCTTCTTGAGAAGTTCGCCCAGCACGCCGGACGACGGCGCGGGAACTTCCAGCACGACTTTGTCGGTTTCCAGTTCGACGAGGATTTCGTCTTGCGTCACCGGGTCGCCCGCTTTCTTTTTCCAGGGCAACAGCGTTGCCTCGGTGACGGACTCGGAAAGCTGCGGAACCTTGACTTCAACCCTTGCCATTCAGATTCTCCTTGTGAGCATGCTTGTGCGATGGAAACCGTGCGGCGGCGAAGGGCGGGGCGCTTGCCTCCGTTTGCATCTGTTTGCATCCGTTTTGTCCGTCCCGGCCGCGCAGAAGCCACAGGATACGCCGTGTGCGGCACGCTCGCCGCACTGCCGCTTGCCGGACGGCCCTCGCTATATTCGGTGGTATATTGCGAAAACAGACGCGGACCGACCATTCCCGCCCGATCGAACATGAGGTGATCATGCAGGCCCCTCCGTTTCCACTTGCCCGCCCGACTCGCACCGGCATGCACGCGCACACGTCCGACGCATGTTGCGAGCCGCAGCCGCAGCCGCAACGAGTCGCGGCCGTGGCTGCCGACGCGCGCGGCGCGAGGAAGCGCGTGCGGCTCTCCGAGCTGGATTCGCATCTGCATTGCTCGATTATCGGTACTTGTCTCTCCACCAACGAGTTGCGCAAGCTGGTGCCGAAGTTCACGAACCTGGATCGTCATCACGCGAGCGATCTCGACATTCACCACGCGGCGGTTGAACTGGCGATTGCGGGCGGCGCGGGCGCGAAGGCGCTCAACAAGGCGCTCGACGAACGTTATTCAGGCGCGCTCCGCCGTTTCGATGCCGCGCGCAGCAGCGACGCACTCCTCGACCTTTGGTCCGATGCGCTCAAATCCGGCGACGTCCCGCCCGCCTACTGGGCGCTGATGACGCATCCGCACGCGAATATCGAAGTGCGGCAGTCGGCGTTTGGCGAGCTGCACATGCTCTCGCATCTCGTGGGCGCGGCGAATCGCGCGGATATCCGGCGTCTCGTGGCGCTCGAAAAAGAGAACGCGGAGCTGCGCGACAAGATCGAACGGCAGCAGACGCGTCTGCTGGAAGTGAGCGGCGAGCGCGACGCGTCGCTGCGCCAGTTGAGCGAGTTGGCGGCGCAAGGCGAACGCAAGCCGGAGACGGACCCGAGCGAACTCGAGGAAGAAGTGCGACGCCTGCGCGAAAAGGCCGAGGAAGGCGAGCGCCGTCTCGCGCTGCATACGAGCCGTCGCGAAGCCGCGGAACGGCGCGCGCAGCAGGAAGAGGGCGAAGCCGAGACGCTGCGCGCGCGGCTCGCCGAGGCACAAGCGCTATTGAAAGTCGTGCAGGCGGAATGCGCGGCGCTGGAACGCGCGACGCTCGATAACGCCGAAGCGTCCGACACGCGTCAGCGCGCCTTCGACTGGGTGAACGGCAAACGCATCGTCTATGTGGGCGGCAGACCGAACTCGAACGCCGTGTTGAAGTCGCTCGTCGAAACGGCAGGCGGCGCGCTCACCGTGCACGATGGCGGTATCGAGGATCGCAAGGGATTGCTCGCCGCCGCGCTGCCGAACGCGGACGTGGTGCTGTTTCCGGTGGACTGCATCGACCATGATTCGATGAACACGTTGAAGCGCGTCTGCGACCGTCACGGCGTGGACTACGCGCCGTTGCGCACGGCGAGCGTGGCGAGTTTCGTGGAATTCGTCGCGCGGCTGGACGTCGACGAGCGCGTGACCCGCACGAGCGCGCCGCCGCGTTCGGCGTTCTGCCTGCGCCACGGTTAGGACTTGAGGAGCTTCGTCAGTGCGCCGATGTGTCCGGCGCACGCGGCGTGCGCTTCGGTTTCGATATCGCGGTAAAGCTGCACGATGCGTTCGCCCACGGGCGTCAACACGCAGCCGCCGCCGCTCTGGCCGCCTTGCTCCGAGACGGTCGCGGGCGACTTCAGCGAGCGGTTCAATTCGTCGATGAGCAGCCACGCGCGCCGATACGACATGCCGAGACTACGCGCCGCCGCCGAGATCGAACCGTGTTCGCGCACGGCTTCGAGAAGCACCACTTTGCCCGGCCCGAGCGCGATTGCTTCACCTTTGCGGATGCGCATGCGAAAGCGCACTTCGACGGCTTCTTGGGCCGTCGCCGCAGGTTTCGTTTTGAGGGATGTGGCCATGCCCGAGAGAATACACGAACGAGACCCTCCGAACGCTACTGGCGAAACGGATAGCAGAAGCGGTAATCCTCGCAACCCGGACAGCCCGGCGCGCAGGTCGGCGCAACGCCGTTTGCGCTCGCCACCTCGTACGCCAGGAACTTCTTCCAGCGCATTTCGTCGACGTTGCGCGCGGCGAGCGCGGGGTAATGGCGTTCGAGCATGGCGCTGACATCGGCGCGGCCATCGAGTCCGAGATCGCGCCATAAATGGTCGGGACGCAGGCACGCCGTGGCGATGATCATCGCGAGACAATGCGCGTCGTCGGGAGAATGCGTCAGCGTCACGTCATGGCGCATCAGAAGCGCATGAAGATCGTGTACGAACACGCGGTGCGGCGTCCACGGCGGCGTATGATCGCCGTCGATCGTCTGCCTGAAATGGCGCGTGGTCAGGGCATCGAGTTCCGGCTTGTTAAGACCGAGCAGCGATACATCGCCGGCTTCCATGTGCGCGCCGATCAACCGCGCGAACAACACCGTGTCGGGCACGGCTGCATGGGCCGCACGGGCGAGAAGGGCGCGCGCCGCCGCGTTCACGTTCATGGCGAGTGGCCGCTGCCGAGCACGTGGGCATCCACGCGTACCAGCCGCTTCAGGTGGCGCGGCGCGTGCACCGTATCCGCGCCGGACACCAGCACCGGCAGGCCATCTTCGACGCCGAGTTCGCGGTCCGCACACGCATACGCCACGATCACTTGCTCGCCCACGGGCGTGTTGAAAAGCTCATGCCAGGAAAACGTCACTGCATAGCCATCGTGCGCATGCGCGAGAAACACGGTGCGCTTGAAATCCGTGCTCCCGGGACGGCGCACGCCAGCGGCGTCGAGCAGCACGCGCAACTGCACGCCCTGATATCGTTCCACTGGTCGAATATAACGGCCGGTCGAAAAGCAGACGAGATCGAAGGGATCGATGCTCGCGCTCGCAAACTCGCGCAAGGCGGCGACATCGAGCACGAGCGGACGTTCGACCGCGCCGCCAATCTGAACGACAGGTGAAAGGCTGAGCGAATGCGCGTGATTCATGGCGATGACCGGGCAGATGCGATGTATCGCTGAATATATTACGGCAGATTGTACGATGCCACGCCTTTCGCGGCATGATGATCATGGATGCGGCATTATTCACAACTATCGTTTCCGGCCAACGGGAGAGCCTTCATGAGTCGTCGTCCTGCGTGGATCGCGATTTTGGCGTTCGTCACCGCCGCATGCACTTCGGGCGGAGGCTCGGTCAGCGCGCCGCAGACGGTCCAGCTTTCCGGCTCGCCGAACGGCGTCGCGGTGCGCGCGTCGGATGGCGCGGTGTTCGTCACCGACGACAAGACCAACAGCATCGTGATGACCTCGAATCTCGACGCTGCATCGCCCGACTTTTCGCTCTACGCGCGCATTCCCGCGCAGGAAGGCGAGCGCGGCGCGCTCAGTCAGATTGCGTTTGCGCCGAACGGACATCTGCTCGTCGAGCGCTTCGGCTTCGGCAAGAACAGCGCGGTGTTCGACATCGCCGCGAGCGGACAAGTCGCACTTGCCGCCGATGCAAACCCGTCGCGACGCCGCCTCGGGCTCGTCGTGCTGGACAGCGGCACGTTTTTGTCGAGCTGGTTCGGCAAGGAAGGCGATGCGCCGTCGATGGGCGGCGTTAGCCTGATCACGCGCGGCGCGACGCCGGGCAGCGTGACCGAGCGCGATCTCGTCATCGGCCTGAAGAAGCCGGTGGGCCTCGCGGTCGTCGGCGACACGCTGTTCATCAGCGATCAGGCGGCGAACCGCATCTTCAAGGTCGATCTGCAGGACGCGCGCACGGCGGGCGGCCCGGTGCAGGCCACCAATGTGTTCGCCACCGTCGATGCGCCCGATCTCATGGCCGCATCGCCCGATGGCACGCTCTACACGAAATGCGGCGCGCACGCGTTGTGCAGTGTGTCGAAGCGCGGTACGGCGGCGGTCATCGCCAGCGACTTCGACGCGCCTCGCGGCGTGGCCGTCGATGTCGCGCGCAAGCGGCTGATCGCGGTGGATCGCGCGGGTGCGTCGTCGGGCAAGACGAGCGCGCTGCGCGTGTTGCCGATCAGATGAGCGAGCCCAAGGTCGACCCAAAAAAAGAAGGCGACGCATTCGCCGCCTTCTTTCGCGCCTACGTCACGTCGAACCTCAACGCGGCGACGACCAGCCCTTGTAATTCGCCACGTTTTCGCGCGTGACGAGCGTCGACGGCATGAGGATCATCGTGCTGCTCGGCTTCTTGCCGTTCATCAAGTCATAACCGACGCTCACCGCCTGCTGCGCCATCGACCACGGGTCCTGACTCGCGGAAGCCTGAATCTGCGTATCGGTCTTGAGCGCGTTTTCGATATCCGGCGCGCCATCCACCGACGTGATCACGATATTGTTGCGACGCAGTTGCTTCGCCGCGAGATCGCTGCCGATGGCTTGCGGATCGTTGATCGCGAAGAGGCCGTCGAGCTTCGGAAACCGCGTGAGATAACCTTGCATCGCGTTCATGCCGCCTTCGCGCGAACCTTTCGCGTCCTGGTCGTCGGATAGCACCTTGATGCCCGGATTCTTCGCCAGTTCCGCCTTGCAACCCTTCACGCGATCCGTCACGGCCGAAACCTGCGGCCCGTTCTCGATCACCACGTTGCCCTTGCCGTTGAGCTTCTTCGCGAGGAAATCGCACGCGAGTTCACCCGCCTGCACGTTGTTGGTCTGCACGGTGGCGTCCGTTCCGGCAGCGGCCACGTCGACCGCGACCACCACGATGCCCGCCGCCTTCGCCTTCTTCACGGCGGGTTCGATCGCCTTCGGATCGACCGCGTTGAGCAGGATCATGTCGACGTGCGCGGAGATGAAGTTGTCGATCTGCGTGAACTGCTTGTTCATGTCGTAATCCGACGATACCGCCGTGACCTTGACGTTCGGATTGATCTGCTTGGCCTTGGCTTCCGCGCCGCGCGAGATGGTCACGAAGTACGGATTGCCGAGCGAGCCGACCGTGATGCCGACCGACTTCAGTTGCTTGTCGGCGGCCTGCGCGGCGGGCAGCGCCGCGCAAAAACCGACTGCGAGTGCGACGCTGGCGAAAAGCTTGTTGTGTTTGCGCATGTTGTTGTCTCCAGTGGGTCCATTCGAGTTGGACGGGCGCAGGCGGACCTGCATGCGCCCGGTGTTTTCAAAGCGAAACTTCAGGTTCGGGCCGAACCGCGCTGGCGGTAACGGTCGAGCGCCACCGCGCCGATGATGACGAGCCCCTTGATGATGTACTGCCAGATATCCGACACGCCGAGCAGCACGAGTCCATTCGACAGCACGGCGATGATCAGCGCCCCGACCAGCGTCCCGACGATCGACCCCACGCCGCCCACGAAACTCGTGCCGCCGAGAATGACCGCGGCGATGGCATCGAGTTCATACGATTGGCCGAGTTGCAGACCGTTCGCCGCATAGAGCCGCGCCGCCGACATCACCGCGCCGAGACCGGCGAGCAGTCCCGACATCGCGTAGACGAAAAGCTGGATGCCCCACACCTTGATACCCGAGAGCCGCGCCGCCTCCGGATTGCCGCCGACCGAATAGATGCGCAGGCCGAGCACCGTGCGGCGCAGAATGAACCACGAAATCGCGACGACCGCGAGTGCGATGATCACGAGCCACGGCACGCCGAGCACCGTGTCGTTGCCGATGAACGCGAACGAAAGTTGCGGGTTGAAGATGGTCGTATCGTTACCGATGAGCCGCGCAATGCCGCGCACCGCCGTGAGCGAACCGAGCGTCACGATGAACGGCGGCAGTTTGAGCAGCGAGATCAGCAGCCCGTTGACCACGCCGAAGCCGAGACCCACGGCAAGCGCGGCCGGAATGCCGAGCCAGCCGAGATGCGGCAGGTTCGACGCGAGCAGCGCGGTGACGGCCGCCGCGGACAGGATCGAGCCGACCGACAAGTCGATGCCGCCCGTGAGAATGACGAAGGTCATGCCCGCCGCGAGCACGATGTTGATCGACGCCTGCTGCGTGACGATCGACATGTTCTGCAGGCTGAAGAAGCCATCGGTGACGATGCCGAAGCCGATGCACAGCAGAATCAGCACCGGCAACATGCCGGCGGTGCGCATCAGGACCTGCATGCGCTCGCGATGTTCGATGCGCGTCTGCCGTTCCGCCGCGCCTGGCCCGACGTTGTCCTGCTTGGTGGTGTTAGCCATGTCTCTCTCCAATGTGCTTTTATGCGGCCTGATCGAGCTTGACCTTCGAGCCCGTCGCCAGTTCGATGATCCCTTCCTGCGAAATCGGCTTGCCGGAATGTCCGCCGAGTTCGCCCGCTATCAGGCCTTCGCGCATGACGAGCACGCGGTCGGCCACGCCGATCACTTCCGGCAACTCGCTCGAAATGACGATGAGGCCGACGCCCGAGCGCGCCAGTTCGTTGATGATTCGATAAATCTCCGACTTCGCGCCGATGTCGACACCGCGCGTCGGTTCATCGAGGATCAGCACGTGCGGTCGCGTTTCGAGCAGACGCGATAGCAGCACCTTCTGCTGGTTGCCGCCCGATAACGCGCCCGCGTTCACCCGCATGTTCGGCACGCGGATGGTGAGCGCGGCGATTGCCTCGCGCGCGCGGTTGTTGCCGTGCGCGATGTCCATCACGCCCATCTTGGAATCGCGTCCGGCGACCGCGACGTTGATGTTGTCGCGCACGCTCATGTCGAGAAACAAGCCCTGACCCTTGCGGTCTTCGGTGAGATAGACGAGGCCGGCGTCGATGGCATCGCGCGGCGTGCGCACCTTGAGCGGCTTGCCGTGCATCAGGATGTCGCCGCGCGTGCGTTCTTCCGCGCCGAAGATGAGGCGCGCGAGTTCCGTGCGTCCCGCGCCGACGAGTCCCGCGATGCCGAGCACTTCGCCCGCGTGCAGTTCGAGACTGCAGCCGCGCACGCGGCGGTCGTCGGCGATATCGCGCACCGACAGCACGACCTTGCCGGGATCGTAAGGCGCGTGTTCCTTCTTGTAGAAGCCGGAGATGTCGCGGCCCACCATCATCTTCACGAGGCTCTCGGCGGAGAGTTCGTCGCGCTTGAGCGTGCCGACGTAGCTGCCGTCGCGCAGCACGGAAACGCGATCCGACAGCTCGTAAATTTCCGCCATGCGATGGCTGATGTAGATGATTGCAATGCCTTCCGCGCGCAATGTGCGCACGAGCTCGAACAGCCGGTCCGTTTCGCGCGATGAGAGCGGCGTGGTCGGCTCGTCCATCACGAGGATGCGCGCGTGGGCGTGCACGGCGCGCGCGATTTCCACGAGCTGCCGTTCCGCGATGGAAAGATCGCCGACGAGCGTGTGCGGCTTGAACGACGCGCCCAGCCGCTTCAATACGTCCACGCAGCCGCGCTCCATGCCGGCGCGATCCACGACGGACCACGGACCTCGGCCCTTGCGCAGTTCGCGGCCCGCGTAGATGTTCTCGGCCACCGAAAGATTGGGCGCGAGACTCAGTTCCTGATAAATCACGGCGACGCCGAGCGCACGCGCCGCGAGCGGACCGTCGATGACGACCGGCTTGCCATCGATGAGAATTTGCCCGCCTGCATCGGCCTGATACGCGCCCGACAGGATTTTCATGAGCGTGGATTTGCCCGCGCCGTTTTCGCCCATCAGCGAATGCACTTCGCCTGGAAAGACCGAAAGACGGACGTCGTTCAGCGCGCGCACGCCCGGAAACGTCTTGCTGATGCCGCGCATTTCCAGAAGCGGCGTACGCGGGTCCGCGGTGTCATGCGGCATGGTTCACCTCTTGCGTTTTGATGCCCGCGTGGCGAAAGCCGGCGCGCGGGGAGAAGTTGTAGAACATGGGCAACGTGGCGGCGCCGATCGCGCCCGCATCCGGGCCGAAGGTGCCGCGCACGAGCGCGGGCGTGCCGCGTGCCTCGGGCGCGTTGGCGGTCATCGTGGTCCGGAGGCGCGCGACGAGCCGGTCGAGCAGGCCGCCGTCGATGTCGGAATCGATCACGACCATCGGCACGTCGAGCACGCACAAGGTTGCGCGCAACGCGGGCGCGAGAGCTTCGATGCAGTCCTCGATCCATTCGTCGACGGCGGGCAGGCGTTGTTCGATGCACGCCTGCAAGTCGACGCGGTTGTCCGCCGCCGCGCCGCTGTAGTGCAGATGCCGCACGAGCGCATTGAGCGAGGCGCGCGACAGTAAAATGTCCCACTGCCCAGCGGGTTGCGGGGCGGAGGGCAGGCGGCTTGGCGGCACGGGAATCACGCCGATATCGCCCGCGTTGCCGGATGCGCCGCGCAGACAATCGCCGTCGATGGCAATGCCGCCGCCGATCGCCGAGCCCAGGAACAGGTAGATGAAGTCGTCGCACGTGCGGCCGTGACCGTAGAACAGTTCGGCGGTGGCGGCGGCGTTGCCGTCGTTTTCGCTGAAGACGGGCAGGTTGAGCGCGCGCGAGAGGGCGTCGGGGAAATCGGTTTCGTCCCAGGCGCGGAAGTTTTCGGCGGGCAGGCCGAGTTCGCGCAGCCAGCTGCCGAGATTGAACGGCTGCGCGATGCCGATGCCCGCGAGCCGTTCACGTTCGGACGCGCTAAGCAGCGCGAGCATCCGTTCGACATCGCGCCGCACGATTTCGAGCACGACCGACGGATGCGGCAGCACCATGTCGATGGCGCTGCGCCCGAGCACGTCGCCCGCGAAATTGACGAGCACCGTCTCGATGCCGGTGCGGTCCAGCCGCACGCCGATACCGAACGCGCCGCGCGGATCGAGCCGGATCAGCGCGGCCGGCTGACCGCGCTGGCCTTCGATCCGGCGTCCGGTGTACTCGATGAGCCCTGCCTTGCCGAGCGACTCGATGATGCTGCCGACCGCCGTGCTCGTCAGATTCGCGTGACGCGCGAGATCGGCCTTCGATGCGGGCTCGGTGCGCCGCAACGCCTGCAACAGCAGGCGTTCGTTGTAGCGCCGGACGTTCGCGGAGTTGCTGCCTCTGCCGCTTGCTGGTTTCACGCGCCTGTCTCCTGTCGAGTCAGCGCACGAAGCGCCGCTCGTTGTCTCGTATCGCCCTCATGCGGGGCATTAATTAAATCAAGTTGATTTATTTAAAGACGGCAGCGCGTTCTTGTAAAGAGAGGGAATTCCCCAAGCCTGCTTTTAAGCAGCGGATGAAAACCATTCGTGGCATGCGATGCAAGCAACGCTCCCGACGAATGTGCGCCTTTCACACTAGGCGATAGACCCTTCAGTTCCAAGTTTCGGGCGTCCGTGCCTTTGCCTGCGTGGCGATGAGCGTTGTGCTATCGTCGGCGACACTTTTCGACATTGCGGTTGCGCCATCATGTTTTCGATCTCTCAGTCGGCCCACGCGAGTAAAACTGCCCAGTACGACGATCTGCTTCAACAGGCGCGCTCGCTGCTGGCGGACGAAAGCGATTTCATCGCCAACGCGGCGAACTTTTCGGCGCTAATTTTTCACTCGCTGCCTGATGTGAATTGGGCGGGCTTTTATCTTTTCGACGGCGCCGAGCTCGTCGTCGGGCCGTTTCAAGGCAAGCCGGCGTGCGTGCGAATTGCGCTTGGACGCGGCGTGTGCGGCACGGCGGCACGCGACCGGCGCACGCAGGTCGTGCCGGACGTCGAGGCGTTTCCGGGTCATATCGCGTGCGACTCGGCGTCGCGTTCGGAGATCGTCGTGCCGCTCGTCGATGCCGCTGGCGCTCTGATCGGCGTATGGGATGTGGATAGCCCGATTCCCGGCCGCTTCGACGATGAAGACGCCACGGGCATGGAAGCGCTGTGCACGGCGTTCGTAGCGATTGCGTGGAGCAAGCGCGCGAAGGGTTGATGGCGGACATCGGACAGCGCGCAATCGGCGCGGTACGCGCTTGCAGTTTCCGTTTAGCTCGACGCGAGACACGCTCTCGGTCGAGATCACGCGGTAGTTCGCTGGACGCCTGCGGCGCTACTCCGCTCAACGCACCTCACGCAGTGGGAGCGATCACGCAATAGGTCGCTGGCCGTGCGCGTCATCACTCCGCTCAACGCAATCCATCTGTCGAACGTGGCCACGCGGTAGTTCGCTGCGTTTCGGCAAGCGTCTTCCCCGCCTGCGGCTACAATGGGGCGACCCTAACGCCCTCCATTCCGATGCCGAGCCTTGCCCGCCGCCGTCTGCTTGCCGCGTGCGCCCTGAGCGCGAGCGGCCTGGTACGTGTTCGCGATGCGCGCGCCGCCGATGGCCGCGCTACCATCGCGCTCGTGATGAAGTCGGTGAACGATCCTTTCGTCGTGTCCATGATCGACGGCGCAAACAACTACCAGCGCCATTTCGCGTCGCAGCTGGATTTGATCGCGCGCGGCACGCAGGGCGACAACGACGTCGCCGCGCAAATTCAAATCGTCGAGTCTTTGATCGATGCGAAGGTCCAGGCCATCGTGATCGCGCCGACGGACTCGAAAGCGCTGCTTCCCTCGGCCACGAAGGCGATACGCGCGGGCATCATCGTGATCGCCATCGACAACGCATTCGACGACGACGCCGACGACCCGGCGTTCACCATTCCCTTCGTTGGTCCGGACAGCCGCCGGGGCGCGCGGCTCGTCGGCAATTATCTCGGCTCGAAGCTGAAAGCGGGCGATGAAGTCGGCATCATCGGAGGACCGGCGAACGACCGCAACGCGCAGCAGCGCGCCATCGGCTTCAGGGATGCGATGAACGCGGCGAACGTGCGTGTCGCGGCCGCCGACGCGGGCGACTGGAGTCTCGCGAGCGGCAAGTCCATTGCGCTGCAGATGATCTACACGCGCCCGACCTTGCGCGGCATGTTGTGCGCGAACGATACCCTCGCGATGGGCGCGATCGATGCCATTCGCATCGCCGGGAAAAAAGGCCGCGTGCTGGTCACGGGCTATAACAACATCGACGCCGTGCAACCGATGCTGGAAGACGGGCGCCTGCTTGCGACGGTCGAGCAGTTCGGTGCGCGTCAGGCGGTATTCGGCGTGGATGTCGCGGTGAAGGCGCTACTGGAGAAACGGCGACAGCGGGATTTGTCGCCGTACATGGAGACGCCGGTGCAGGTGGTGGCGAAGGGGATGAAGCGCCCGCCGAGGCTGGGCGCGTCTTCGTAATGCCTGCTGTCGCTCGATGACCTGCGCGTCGCCAGATGGGCCATGCGCGCAGGCTGAAGTTCAGCCGATCCTCTAACGCTCAACCCGCCGCCCCACCCAACAACCCACGCGCCGCCAGACTCCGATACAACGCGCGCACCCCAAACGTCCAGGGCTCGACTTCCGTCGAAAGCTGCACCGTGTTCACGAGTGCGCCCAGACTCGGCGTGGCAATCGTCACCACGTCGCCGAGATGATGCGTAAAGCCGCCGCCCGGCGTGTCGCGGTCCTTGATCGGCGAAAACATCGTCCCGAGGAACAGCATGAAGCCGTCCGGGTATTGGTGATGCGCGCCATGCGTCTGCTTGACGAGGTCGGCGGGATCGCGGCTGATCTCGCTCATATGGCTCACGCCTTCGAGCACGAAATCGTCGTCCGCGCCTTCGATGCGCAGCGACAAAGTCGTGCCGCGCACCGTGTCCAACGTGAAGCGCTCGTCGAACAGGCGCACGAACGGGCCGATCGCGCACGAAGCGTTATTGTCCTTCGCCTTGCCGAGCAACAACGCGCTACGGCCTTCGATATCGCGCAGATTCACGTCGTTGCCAAGCGTGGCGCCAACGATCTCTCCGCGCGCGTTCACCGCCAGCACGATCTCCGGCTCCGGGTTGTTCCATTGCGATGTCGGATAAAGCCCCACGTCCGCGCCAAAGCCCACCGACGACATCGGCTGCGACTTCGAAAACACTTCCGCGTCCGGCCCAATGCCCACTTCCATGTATTGCGACCACGCGCCGCGCCGCTCCAGCTCCGCCTTCAACTTGGCCGCGCTCCCCGAACCGGGCTTGATCTTCGAAAGATCCGCGCCGATCAACTTGTTGATGGTCTCGCGAACTTCCTTCGCCTTCGTCGCATCGCCGCCCGCCTGTTCCTCGATCACGCGTTCCAGCAAGCTCACCGCAAAGGTGACGCCGCACGCCTTCACCGCCTGCACGTCGCAGGGCGCGAGCAGGCGTGGACTGTCGGTTGCGGCATCGAGCGTGGCTTGCAGCAAATCTTCCACGGTGCCGAGGCGTTCGCCTTCAGCCGTGCGCGCGATGTTCACGGCGTCGGGATTGTCGAAGAGATCGGCTGTGGTCGGCGCGGCGCGCGTAATGTCGAACACTTCGCCCCGGCGCACGGCAATGACCGCTGGGCCGTTCACCGGCGCGGGACGCCATACGCGGCCGATCAGCAAGGCATCGGCAAAGTCTTCGGGCAGATACGCGGAAAGGGAAACGGGCTGCATGAGTGGGATCACCGTGCACGGGAAAAGGGAAAACGATCGTAGCCCGCACGTGCGTTAGTGTCCATTGGGTTGCATGTTTATCCAACCTGTTGGAATATGCGCGGTCTCAATCTCGCTTCCGGCTCAGTAGGAACCGCGACCATCGACATGGATAAAGCCTACGACGTGCCCGCGCTGCGCCGCGCGAACGACATTCTTCAGACGCTCGCCGACGCCGCCAAGCCCGTGCGCGCCGCCACGCTCGCCGAGACCACCGGGTTGTCGCGCAGCACGCTCTATTTGCTGCTGGAGACGCTTGCGCGCATGCAGTGGGTCGAAAAGCGCGACGATGGCTACGTGGTCGGCGTCGGCCTGTTCGAGCTCGGCAACGCGTACGTGCGTCACGACAAGCTGCAGGCGGCGTTTCGCGAGGGCGCGGGCGCGTTCATCAACACGCATAACGAGGTCGTGCAGCTTGCCGTGCTGGATGGCGTGCAGGTCGTGTATGTCGCGCGCGAGGACGCGCATCGGCCGGTGCGGCTCGTATCGGATCTCGGTTCGCGGCTGCCCGCGCATTGCTGCGCGCTCGGCAAGGCGCTGCTGGCCGGTCTCACAGACGATGCCATCAGCGAACGCCTGCCCGAGCGTCTCGAAGCGGTAACGCCGCGCACCATCACGCGGCGCGCGGCGCTGTTGCGCGAGCTCGCGTCCATTCGCACGAGCGGTCTCGCGCTCGAACGCGAGGAAGTGACGGAAGGGCTTGCGTGTTTCGCGGCTTATGTCGGCATGACGCCGGCGGGCAAGCGCGTGGCGGTATCGACGAGCGTGCCCATCGGAAGGCTCGATGCAAAGCGCGAAAAGCAGATTTCGATGGGCATCGTTCAGCTTGCGGCGTTGTTGCGCGGGGCGCTGTGAGCTTGTGTGAAGCGCGCTTCGATCGCCTGCATTTCGCCCGTATCGAACACGTGCCCCACGCCATGCGATGCAATCAGAACGTCGCATGCCGTATGCGTGCAGATCACGTCGCGCACGCGCGCTTCGCCAAATCTCCAGCCGGTTTCCGCTTCGCCGCCTAAAACGATGAGGTCCGCGCCGATCTCGCTTGCAACATCGGCAATTGCCTCGCCGATGCTCACGCCATGCGGCGGCAGCGTGATGCTACGCGCGACGCCATCGATGCCCGCGC
Organism: Caballeronia sp. GAWG1-1; assembly: GCF_023631465.1. Classification (NCBI taxonomy): domain Bacteria; kingdom Pseudomonadati; phylum Pseudomonadota; class Betaproteobacteria; order Burkholderiales; family Burkholderiaceae; genus Caballeronia; species Caballeronia sp. GAWG1-1. Next base: position 42,987 of record NZ_JALQDB010000037.1, on the reverse strand, counting down.
GCTCGATCATCCGGACGCTATAGCGCGTGACGGCGCGCGCGTGATCGTCGATGACCGCGGCGGTCTCCGCGAAATTGCACTCGGCGGTGACGACGGCCCACCACGGCGTCTGATCGACCACATGCAGCGCGGTGAGGCGCGCGTTGCAGTCGCGGGCGCGCGAAATGGCAGTGGTCAGGGCGCTTTCGCTGAGGCTCGTGCTGACCGCGACGAGAATGTGCTTGTACATGATGGCCTCCGTTGCAGGGTTTCGATTCGATGAAACGCATGATCGGCGCACAGAGTTAGGAGCGAATGAGCGGCGTGGAAACTTCTACAACGCGCATTTAAAAGCTTCCGGCCGTCGCACTTACGCGGCAAGCGCAAATTCATGCCAACCCGCCCGCACGTTCGCGCCAGGCCGACAAATGCCATCGCGGAACACGATTTGCTTACTGCCTGCCCTCGGATGATTCCGCTCGGGCGCCCCGCATACGCGGCGTGCGATTGCGCGTGGTCCATCCGCAGGTCCAGAACCCGAGGTTCCACCCGGCGCATCGTCCGGGTTTCAACCTGACAAGTGAGCGGCGATGCCAGATCAACACGACTCCGAAGCCCAAGACGACGACCGCAAGCGCGACGACAACGGCGAAAAAGAAAAAGACAGCAAGGAAAACAAGGACGGTAAAGACGGTAAGGACGATAAGGGCGAAAAGAAGGGGCCTGGCAAGAAACCCCTGATCATCCTTGGCGTCGTCGTGGTCGTGCTGGCTATCGGCGCCTTCGTCTGGTGGTTCATGACGCGCAACGAGATCAGCACCGACGACGCCTACACCGATGGCGACGCCGTGACCATCGCGCCGAAGGTATCGGGCTATGTCGTGACGATGAACATCGACGACAATCGCTTCGTGCATAAGGACGATCTGCTCATCAAGATCGATCCGCGCGACTATCAGGCGCAACTCGATCAAGCCAACGCGCAGCTCGGGCTTGCCCAGGCGCAGTTGCATGCGCAGGAAACGCAGCTCGAAGTGGCGCGTGTGCAGTATCCGGCGCAGCTCGCGCAGGCACAGGCGCAGGAGCAGAACGCGCGGGCGAATCTCGCGCAGGCGAGCGCGGCGTATCAGCGTCAGCAATCAGTCGATATCCGCGCGACGTCGCAGCAAAACATCGATACCGCGACCGCGCAGCAAAAGAGCGCTGCGGCGAACGTCGCGCAGGCGCGTGCGCAAGTGCGCACGGCGAGCCTCGTGCCGCAACAGATAGCCACCGTGATCGCGGCCGTCGAAGAGAAGCGCCAGCAAGTGCGTCAGGCACAGGCGCAAGTCGAAGCCGCGCAACTGAATCTCTCGTACACGGAACTGCGCGCGCCCGCCGACGGCTGGATCACGCGGCGCAACGTGCAATACGGCACCTTCCTGCAAGCTGGAACGTCGATTCTCACGCTCGTCACCACGCGCGTCTGGGTCACGGCGAACTTCAAGGAGTCGCAACTCGACCGCATGCGTCCCGGCGACAAGGTGAAGTTCGAAGTCGATGCCTATCCGGGCCTCGACCTGCACGGTCACGTCGACAGCGTTCAACTCGGCAGCGGCTCGCGTTTCTCCGCGTTCCCGGCGGAGAACGCCACGGGCAACTTCGTGAAGATCGTGCAGCGCGTGCCCGTGAAAATCGTCATCGACGATGGCATGAAGCCGGGCACGTCGCTGCCGCTCGGTCTGTCGGTCGTGCCGACCGTGATGCTCACGCACTGAGAACCGAGCCATGAGCGATACCGCCGCGCACGATCACAGCAACTGGAAGCCGAAGTCGAACCCGTGGCTGATCGCCGTCGTGGTGACGCTCGCGGCATTCATGGAAGTGCTCGATACGACCATCGTCAACGTCGCGCTGCCGCACATCTCCGGCACCATGTCCGCGAGCTACGATGAAGCCACGTGGACGCTCACGTCCTATCTCGTCGCGAACGGCATCGTGCTGCCGCTGTCCGCCTACTTCTCGAAGATCCTCGGGCGCAAGCGCTACTTCCTGATCTGCATCGCGGCGTTCACCGTGTGTTCGTTTCTGTGCGGCATCGCGACGAATCTCGGGCAGCTCATCATCTTCCGCATTCTGCAGGGCTTCTTCGGCGGCGGTTTGCAGCCGAGCCAGCAGTCGATCATTCTCGATACCTTCCCGCCCGAGCAGCGCGGCCGCGCGTTTTCGATCTCGGCGGTGGCGATCGTCGTGGCGCCCGTTCTCGGGCCGACGCTCGGCGGCTGGATCACCGACAACTTCACCTGGCGCTGGGTCTTTCTGCTCAACGTGCCGGTTGGCGTGCTGACGACCATCGCGGTCATGCAGTTCGTCGAAGATCCGCCGTGGGAAAAGAAGCAGAGCCACAAGGACGTGGGTATCGACGGCGTGGGCATCGGCCTGATCGCGCTCGGACTCGGCTGTCTGCAAGTGTTTCTCGATCGCGGCGAGGACGACGACTGGTTCCATTCGAACTTCATCATCACGTTCGCGGTGCTGGCGGCGGTCGGCATCGTCGGCGCGACATTCTGGCTGTTGTATGCGAAGCGACCCGTGGTCGACTTGCGCGTGCTCAAAGACCGCAACTTCGCGCTGGGGTCGGCGGCCATCGTCGGCTTCGCGTCGGTGCTGTACGGCAGCGCGGTGCTGATACCGCAACTCGCGCAGCAGCAGCTCGGTTACACGGCCACGCTTGCCGGTCTCGTGCTGTCGCCGGGCGCGTTGCTGATCGTGTTCCTGATACCAGTCGTCAGCAAGCTGATGAGCTACGTGCAGACGCGTTATCTGGTCGGCTTCGGCTTCTTTCTGATGGGCGTCGCGCTGCTCTACTCGCATCGACTGGTGCCGAACATCGACTATAGAACGTTGACGATGATGCGCAGCGCGCAGTCGGCCGCCATCGGTTTTCTGTTCGTGCCGGTGACGACGCTCGCCTATCTCTCGCTGCCGAAGTCGATGAACAACGACGCCTCCGCGCTCTTCACCATGTTTCGCAACGTGGCGGGTTCCATCGGCATCTCGCTTGCGACCGCGATGATCCGCGAGCGCACGCAGGCGAACATGGCGCATATGGTCGAGCATCTGACGCCGCTCAACCAGCCGTACAACGACGCGGTGCAGCGCATTGCGCGCACGCTGATGGACACGGGCCAGACCATGTCGCAGGCGATGACGGCCGCAACGGGTCAAATGTACAAGACGCTCGTTTCGCAAGCGACGATCCTCGCCTATCTCGATGTCTTCGCCGCATGCGCGATCTTTTCGTTCATGTTCATTCCGCTCACGTTTTTCTTCTCGCCGGTGAAAGCTGCTGGCGGTGCGGGAGGCCATTGAGATGAAGCCGCGTCTTTCCATTCTGATGCTCGCCTTGCTGACGAGCGCGTGTACCGTCGGACCCGATTACAAGGCGCCGAGCGCCGATGTCCCCGAGGTCTGGAGCGACACGCAGCGCTCGCAGAATCCGCAGAACGATGCGCGCGTGCCGCATGCGGATGCGCCATCGGTCGTGCAGACTGCCGCCGATCCCGATCCGCGCTGGTGGAAGCAGTTCGACGATCCGATGCTCGACTCGCTGATCGACCGCGCGGCGGCGGGCAACCTGAACTTGCAGCAAGCCGTGTTGCGGATAGCGCAGGCGCGCGAACAGAGCGTGTCAGCAGCGGCGCAGGGTTTGCCGCAAATCAGCGCGAGCGCCAGCGTGATGCGCGAGCAGCTCGGGCTCAAGGGCATCCTCCAGTCGCAAGGCGTCTATAACCAGATCGATCAGCTTGGCGCGCAAGGCGCGACGCTGCGTCAGGGTCTCGATTCGGCCACCGGGCCGGCGACGATCTATCAAGATGGCTTCGATGCATCGTGGGAACTCGATCTCTTCGGGCGCGTGCGACGTTCGGTGGAATCCGCCAATGCGCAGGCCGAGGCAGAGATGGAAAGCCGCAACGACGCGCTCGTCTCGCTCGAATCGGAAGTGGCGCGCACGTATGCGCAGTTGCGCGGCGCACAGTCCATCAAGCAGATCACGCTCGCCGAGATCGACGCGGAGCAGCAAATTCTCGATCTCACGCGCGAGCAGGCGCGCGTGGGCCTGACGAGCCAGCAGGACGTGCAAAGCGCGAGTGCGCAAGTCGGCACGCTGCAGGCGCAACTGCCGACGCTCGACGCGCAAATCGCACAGGCGCTGAATGGGCTCGCCGTGCTGATAGGCAGTCCGCCCGGTACGCTCGACGCCGAGTTGTCCGATGCGCGCGCCGTGCCGCCCGTTCCACCGATGGTGCCGATCGGGCTTCCCTCGACGCTCGCGCGGCGTCGCCCCGACATCCGTCGCGCCGAAGCGCAGTTGCATGCCGCGACCGCGGAAGTAGGCGTGGCCGTCGCGCAGTTGTATCCGGATATCTCGCTGACGGGTCAGGTCGGCACGCGCGCGTTGAAGGCGAACTATCTTGCACGCTGGTCGAGTCTGTTCTGGTCGGTCGGGCCGAGTATCTCGCTGCCGATCTTCGAAGGCGGGGCGCTGCGCGCCAACATACGCATTTCGAAAGCCGAGGCCGCGCAAGCGGGGCTGGCTTATCGGCAGACCGTGCTCAATGCGTTGCAGGACGTGGATAACGCGCTGATTTCGTATCGCACGGAGCAGGACCGGCGTGCGGCGCTCGTGCGGACTGTCGATGCCAATCAGATCAGCCTGCAACTCGCGACCGATGCTTATCGCAAAGGCATCACCGCATTCGTTACGGTGCTCGACGCGGAGCGCCAGCTTGCGCAGACCCGTGAGCAGCTTGCGCAATCGACGGTGAATGTGACGACCGATCTCATCGCGGTCTATAAGTCACTGGGCGGCGGATGGCAGGACGACGACCCGAACGTGGCGCAGGCGCAGAAGGACGCACGTTCGTAACGCGCAAGGCTTAGCGTCGACGTTTCTTCCATGCGTAATCGGCGGGTGGATCGGCGGCTCCGGCTTTGCCAACGGACTGAGGATTCTCGCTGCACAAAGTAACGAACGCGATGTCCTCGCCTTGCGCCTGACGGCGGCGAAGTGCTTCGGCGTAGTGCAGCGCATCCGCGAGCGCGGTGGGATCGAACCTTCGGTGTTCGGCCTGGGGCGTTGCCTCGTTCAATGTGCCGCTCAGCCAGTAGACGACGAACATCGTGTGAACCTCGGGTTGTGCGGCGACGTCATCGACGCGCCAATGTCGGGAGCGAAGGCGTCACGGCGGTGCAAAAAACGCTCGACGTGTCGCCTGACGGCGCGTGTCATGGGCATCGGGTAATCCCCGAGTGTAATCGCCGTGAGCCATATGCTGCCTGAGGACAGCCAATTGCTCCAAACAGGGAACGCGGGTTGCTTTCGTCCTTGCTTCCCTGAGGGCAACGACATGCAACGACTTGACCGTCTCACCGATGAAGCCGTTTGGCAGATGCCCGAACGCTCGGCCGACAGCGGCGAACCACGCGTGCTGATTGCCGACGACGACATGAACGCGACACGCGCCATTTGTCTCGCGCTCGAGGACGCCGATTTGACCGTGCGCGCCGCCCATACCGGGCTCGACGCCGTAACGGCCGTGCGCAAGTGGCGTCCTGGCGTGGTGCTGCTCGATCTGATGATGCCGCTCGGCGATGGCTGGGAAGTCGCCGAAGTCATCCGCGCCGCCGATCCCGCCATGCTGCTGATTGCGCACACGAGCCGCACGAGCCGGGAAGATCAAACGCGCGCGCGGCTGAAGGGCTTCAATGGATACTTCGTCAAGCCGACCGAACTCGACCGGCTGATCGCCGTGCTGCATGAGTATTATTCGATGCGCCAGGCATGAGCCTCTTCAATGCTCAAGAACCGTGTTGCGCAGAGCGTCCTGCCGCAGGCGCTTCGTTGCAATGCCCGAAGATTTGATCGGCCGTTCCACGGTCTCGGTCTGACGCGCCGGCAGGGTCCGCTGCAATCCCGCGCTATACCCTTTTCTGAAGGCACGGCGGTACGTCCTGCGATACGCTTCGTCGGATGAGAACTCGCCTGCGTGGTCGCCGAGCGCGGCGGTCAGCGCGAGTTGCTCGTGCGTGAGCGTGCGCAAAAGCGCCATGAGCGACCGCTGTGTGGAACTGTCGGCGGCCGCGACGCTATCGGCGAGCGCGGCAATGGCCTGCGCGATATGGTTGCAGCGCTGTTCTATCGATTCCGAATGGCCGATGACGGGATGCCCGTCATTGTCGACCGTGACCTTTACTTCATCCATCGTTTGTTCCTTTACCTTGAAACTCGGGCTGAGCACGCCGATGCAGTGCGACGCGGCATGCCGTTCGAGCACGGCAAGGAAGCATTCCTCAAGGGTGATCGACTGCCGCGGGCGAGCGCGCGAGTGTGCCCGAGTTGCCCCTGGGCCGCAACCTGACGCTGTCGAGGCTCGCGGCGACTCACAGGTTCGCGCTCTTGCGCTGCAATCCATTGAGTTCGATGCTCAGTCTGTCGATGTCGCGCTGCACATGCTGCTTGAGCACGTCTTCCCAGTACTGACAATAGCCGGCCCAGAAGGGCATCTGGGTTTTGGCGCAGGCATCCGCCGGTAGCGGATGCGGTAACAGACGGCTCAGACGTCCGATTTCCTCATGCTTCCAGCGAAGCAGCGTGCGTCTCGAACCGCGTTGCGGCGGACACAATTCGTCCATGCGCGCGACCGCGAACCACAGACCTTCGGCGGGACGCGAGGCCATCTTGGTGAGGATGGATGTGTTGGGACGCGGCCCATGGTCGTGACAGATTACGGCACCGATCTGCCCGAGGATATACATGGCTTGCTCGACTGGTTGTTCGGCCTGGTTCTGCATGGCGCCTCTGTCTTTTGTGCGGATGGGAATGATATTGCTGGCGCTCAAAAGTGCCTCTCAGCATGATTTTTCGATGAAGTACGCGGCTTCGTCGTTCTTTATATTGCTAACGTGTTGCTAGCAGGGATTACGATACCGTATCGAAATTTATGTGCAGCATGTGCCGACAAAATAATACAAAGTAACGGTGCGCTGAAAACGGACGCGAAAATGAAAAAAGCCCCTGCTGGCTTAGGGCAGGGGCTCGGGTACTGCTGACTTTCTCGTACTGCGTTTTGCTACGGGTGCTGCTTTGCTTCTGATACTGCTTCACTTTCTCGTACGGCGGATACTGCGGGTGCTTCAGATGCTACTGGTACTGCGTTGCTACAGTTACTGCTCACTTCTCGTACTGCTGCTGCTTTACTTCCGACACTACTCGACTACCGCGTACTGCGGATGCGACCGGTGCTTCAAAATGCTAGTACCGGTTTGCATCCGATGCCACCTCAACTGCTTCAACGATCCATCCTTCCATTTGCAACAGGACAACACTGCCTTATTAATGCCGAACTTCTTCGAAAGCCGGCATTGAAATGTGCGGGTAGTCCGCTGATTCGACCGGCGGCGGTTCAGCGATTTCCGCTTGTTGCTGACGACTGCGATGCTCGAGCGCCGCATTTACGCCCTTCTCGTAATAAACCTGCGCCGTGTGTTTTTCGAGCGCCTCGACGAGCGGCATTTGTTCTTCCGCAAGCGAGTGCATGAGATGCAGAAGATCGCGCTGCATGACGTCCGAAAACATTGCGAATTGCTCGTAGGCACCGGGCGCGGCAATCATCTCGACCAGCGATGCAAGCAAACGCACGCGGCTCTTGCAGTGCTCGCTGATAGGTGTCGAATGGGAAACAATCGTGTTGCCTTGCGCATCTACCGTGACTTGAGGGGCTTTCATCGCTGACCTTGTTTGCTTGGGATGAGTGTCATTAAACTCGATCGGGCTTAAGAATCTAATGAGACACATCCGAGTATCCGAATCGCTCGATGCAACGGAGCGAATTGTCGAAAGAGCGGGTGAAACATGCGCGATCCGGCTTCGACCAACGGACTGCTCATGATGTCGTCGTCGCTTCGACGCGTTCGACGCGTTCGACGAGATTCGCGAATCCCTCGTACTAAATAAAATTAGCACATGAAAAACGGGACGGTAAGAAGCTGGCCATCGACTTTCGAGGCGACTAGCAACAAAGCCAAGCACACGCACGGCTGGCTGAAACGTGTTACACATGGAAGACAAAACGCGTTTCAAAAGCCTGCACCGAGGCATGTCTATTGCACGTTTGCGAACTTAAACCTTACTCAGCGAGCCCGACTCTGCCATGCGACGACTCGCCACCCTTTGGCGCCTAGGCCGTGCATTCATACGGGAAAGTCACCATAGCGAGGATGGTGCCTCGATGCAGCGCGTCGCCCGCTTCTTCGCGCTACATGGAGCGCGTGCCGCGCCGCTCGCGTCGAGCTTGCCCGTGCTGCGGCAGTTGCCGCGCGTCCTGAACGCGACGTCCGGCGCGCTCGCACGTCATCCCGCGCTGGCGGAAACGGCGGTGCGCGTTGCGCTGACCGAAATGGACGGGCTTTTCACGCCGTACGATGCCACGCAGTTCCGCGATGTGTCCGCCGCCGCTTTGCGCGCGCAAGGCGTTGCGCTGACGCAGGTGAGCGCCGCGCCGCTGCGCTCGGGCATCGCGGAGCAGACGCATGCGGCGCGCATCGGCGAAATGGCGGTGCGCGTAACGCTCCTGCGTCCGGATGCACGCCAGGAACTCGCGGATGATCTCGATCTCGCGCTCGCCGCCGCGCGTTTTGCGGAACGCCGTTCGGCCAAGGCGCGCGACATGCATCCGTCCGAATGGGTGCGTCGCGTCACCGAAACCGTCGACGCAATGATCGACCTACGCCAGCGCGCCGCCGACCAGAGCTTTTTGCGCTACCGGTTGCGTGACGATAACCGGCTCGCCGTGCCGGAAGTGCTCTGGGACTTTTGCAACGACGCCGTTCTGACCACGCGTTCCATCGCGACCATTTCTCTTTCGGACGCGCAAGCGCTCGCGCGTCACGGACTGGATCAGGCCGATCTCATTGCGACCCTCATCGAAGCGTTCTTCGAAATGGCGCTCGGCGCGGGCCTCTATCACGCCGGACTCGATGCCGCCGGCGCACGGGTGAGCATCGACACCGACACGTTCGGCCAGATCGTCCTCGAAGCCGACAATCCGACGATGTTTTTCGCCGCGCACGAACGCGAGTTCATCGTCGGCGTGTCGGATGCGCTATTGCAGGGCGATCACAAGGCGGCTGCGCGCGTGCATCTGGAGCACGGACGGCCGGACACGCACTCCATCCATCACGAAGTACGTGTCGAGGCCACGTATCGGCGCGAGGCGGAACGTTTCTCCACGAAGCACACGCGGCATGGTGTGGGCGTGGCACATTTATTCGATGCCATCGGCAAGGCGCCCGTCGAGCACATGTACAGCGCGGCGCACGGGCGCATCGCGTCGCGGGCGATGCTGCTGTCGCGCACGATGGAAGCGGTCGAGCACATGGCGCATGACGTTGCGCCCGACATCGACGTGTGGAAGATCGCGCGCAAGGTCATCGCTCGGCTGGCGCGCGATCAGTTCGGCTGCCATAGTCTCGCGACGCGGCTCGCGCACGAAGCCACTCATTGGCCGCATATGCTGCCGCGTTTGCCCCGGCTTATCGCGCAGCGGGCGGGTGCGGAGCAGCGGTGAGCGAAGCAATCCGCGTGGCGATGCGCGGGCCACGCTGACGGTCATGCGCAGGCTCGCGCGCCTCGGCACGGTGTCGCTTTTCATCGAAACGGTCGGAGTGATTCGATCTACAGGCGTTCCGAGTATGCATGGCAAACATGACATCGAACGGTAAGACGTCTGCGATCATTAACAAAATAAGCGAAGCTAATTTCATAAGTGATCCTAGGTAACGAGAATTTTATCGGGAACTGTGTCCTAGAATGACACGGGTCGCTTACACCCCGGTAAAGCACCGGAGATTCGTAACGATAAGCCGAAGTATTACTTGTACAAACGCCGGCATGAACACGACGCACCGGGGCGAGGCCGATTCGCATGAAAACACGTCGCGCTCGAACACGTCATTGCGCATCGTTCAACACGAGACTGCGTCCATTGGCGGCCGCCGCCCTGATTGGGTTCGCGACGCCCTCCCAAGCGGGACAGGTTGCGTCGAGCACGACGGGCGCTGTCTTATCGGATGACAGCTCTTATGTGGTTCCTCCGGGCACGACTATCACAACGCAGTCCGAGAACGCAATCGATGTCACGGCCATCGCGCCTGTCACGTTCAACAACGCGGGAGTCATCGTCAGTGCGGTCGACAACCAGGCGGCCGCGATCAAATTCTATGTGCCCGCCACGCTCACCAATAACGCGGGCGGCGCGCTGCTCGGCAATACGTTCGGCGTGCTCTTCGACGGCGGCGGAAATTCCAACGATCTGATCAACCGTGGCGACATAAGCGCACGAACCAGTCACGGCGTCGCGTATATCGAGGCGTCGGGTGGGACGTTCGACAACTTCGGCACGATCAATGGCGCGGTCGCCGGGCCCATCAAGCAAACGCCCAATGGCGTCTATATCGGCTCGACCGGAACGGTGATCATCAACAATCACGCGAAGGCATCGATTGCTTCCGGCGTGGGCGATGCGACCTATGGCGACGGAATATTCGTCGAGACAGGCTCGGTCGTCATCAACAACGATGGATCGATGACCGGTTATCAGGCTGGCGTGGTCAACACCGGAACGCTTCCGATGTCGGTCGTGAACAGCTCGACCGGAAGCATCCAGAGCACCGTTGGCGCAGGTGTTCAACTTCAACAGGACAGCACACTCGTCAATAACGGCAAAATCGCGAGTGCGGGATCGGCGGCGATTCTTCTCGTCGGTTCGAACAATCGCGTGACGCTGGGAACGGGGTCGTCGCTGCAAGGCGCGAATGACAATATCCTCGACATCGAAGGATTGGGAAACACGCTCGCGTTGACCGGCTCGGCCGTGCAGTCCGGGAACATCGCGACGGGCCGCGGGCCGGGATTGAGCCAGCTCACCTCCGGCGTGAAGAGCGTCTGGACGCTGACCGGCAACATCGCGATAGGTGGCACGACGCCGGACGCGCTCAACGTGATCGGCGATCTGACGCTCGGCGGCACGCTCACGCAGCACGGCGGGGCAAGCACGGTGCAGAACAGCGGCAGCCTCACGATCGGTACTGGCGGCGCGGGCGGCTCGCTCGACGGCGACGTCGTGAACAACGGCATGCTGCGCTTCAATCGCAATACGGTGGCGACATTCGCGGGGCAGATCGTCGGCAACGGCACACTCATTCAGGCTGGCAGTGGCGCCACTCACCTGACGAAAGCCGGCTCTAGCCAAGGCACGGTGGTTGTCGAAGCAGGCACGCTCGGCTTCGACCATCCGGGTGCCTTCAACGCCGGCGTATACACCACGCGCGTCGGTGGGACGACAAGCATCTCGGACAAGTCGAGTCTGCAAATCGCCACGAACTTCACGCAGGAAGTAGGCTCGGCGCTGAACGTGGGCATAGGAAAGGTGCAGCCGATCATCACGGCCAGCACGGCGACACTCAGGGGCGCGCTGACCGTGAGCGGTTTCGGAGCCGACGCGCCCAATACGGCCAGCGCGCTTACGAGCACGCAATTCAACATCATTCGGACGACAGGCGGGATCTCGGGCGATTTCGCCAGCGTCGGCTTCTCGGGCACGCAAGGCCCCGCCGATTACCTGACGCTCACCGGCGCGAAAAGCCCCGATGGCCTGAACTATAACGTTGGCTTCGGCCTGACGTGGCGCGCACCGGCCGCTATCGCCAACGGCACCTTCACTCTCGCCGATGCCGCGAGTACCTTCAACCTCGACGTGCCGCTGGCTGACCGGGTCGGTGTCTTCGCGAGCGGCTGGGACGGCCGCACCTTGACGAAGACAGGTCCGGGCCTGTTGATCGTATCGGCGCCGCTAATCCACACCGGCGACACGCTGATCGACGGCGGCACGCTGAGAACCGATGTGACGGACTCGCTCGCGACCAGCAGCAATGTCAACATCGCGAGCGGCGCCACGCTCGACATGAACGGCTTCGCGCAGCAAATCAACCAGTTGAGCGGCGCGGGCGCAGTCGCGCTCGGCGGTGCGGCACTCACCGCCGTCAATCTCGCCGATACCGCTTTCAGCGGCACGATCGGCGGTAGCGGAAGCGTGGTAAAAACCGGCCCGGCGACCCTGAGCCTAAGTGGCGCGAGCACGTATAGCGGCGGCACGACCATCGCTACGGGCAAGCTGATCGCGGCAACCGGGACCGCGCTCGGCGCAGGCGCGGTGACGAATAACGCCATCCTGCAACTGGATTTCGCCAACGACGCCCTGATGCTCAACACACTGAGCGGCTCAGGCGCGCTCTTGAAGACGGGCGTCGGCGCGGCGAATCTCGCCGCCTCTGGTTCGACGCAAGGCGCGGTCAGCGTCGAAGCCGGCACATTACGGCTTTTGCAAACTGGCGCGTTCACGACTGCGGCCGACTGGACGACCGCGTCCGGCGCGACCACCGCGCTGTCGAGCCGCAGCCAGCTCGAAGTCGGCCGCGCCTTCACCATGACCGGCACACTGTCCAGCATCGCGGGGGTTGCCGAACCGGTGATCTCGGCCAGCACGGCATCGATCGGTCCTGGCGCGATCTTCAACCTCGCGGGTTACACGGCAGCGCCCGCGACGAGCGCCGCGCAACTGGCAGCGGGCGCATTCACGGAAATCCACGCGACCACGCCCGGCGGGCTTAGTGGAACGTTCGCATCGACGCGCATCGGCGGCACGGCCAGTTCCGTCGATTTCCTGACGCTCTCGTCCGCTTATACTGCCCAGACCTACAACGTGGGCGTCGGGCTCACGTGGTATGCCGCGCACGGGACGACGCCCGCGACGGCGAACGGCGTCTTCACGCTCGTGCAACCCGGCGATTCGTTCGACATGGACGTCGTTCTTGCCAATGAGACGGCCAATCAGACGACGGGCTGGGACGGCAAGACGCTCACCAAGGCAGGCGCGGGCACGTTGCAATTGTCAAAGGCGAACACGTACACCGGCGCGACGCTGATCGAAGGCGGGACGCTGCAAGCCGGAGCGGAGAATGTCATCGCGCCGAGTTCGCGCGTGATGTTGTCGCCGGGCACGACATTCGATTTGAACGGTTTCAATCAGCAGGTCACGAGCCTCGCAGGCGCGGGCAACGTCTCGCTCGGCACGGCAACGTTCACGGCAAATTACAGTACGAACACCGTGTTCGACGGTGTCATCAGCGGCTCGGGCGGCTTTACGAAAACCGGCGCCGGCCGGTTGATTCTGAGCGCGGACCACACTTACACGGCGTCGACCACCATTGACGCAGGCGTGCTGCAGCTCGGCACGGGCGGCGCGTCGGGCAGCGTCGCGGGCGATATCGTCAACAACGGCGCGCTGGTGTTCAATCGCAGCGATCGCTACGTCTATGGCCACTCGATCAGCGGAACCGGCGCGTTGACGCAGCAAGGTTCTGGCGCGCTATTGCTGCCGGGCAGCCAGACATACAGCGGGACCACTCAAGTGAACTCGGGCGCGCTCATCCTGACCGACAACGCGCAATTGCCGAACACGCCGCAAGTATCGGTGGCGCAGGGCGCGACATTCGGCGGTTATGGCGGCGTGGGCGGCGCGGTGGTGAACAACGGATTGCTCGCGGTCGCGGATGCCGCGCCCGGTTTCGCGAATGCCGCGGCTGGCGCGTTCAGTATCGGCGGCACGTTGACGAACAACGGCGAAATCCGCATGAGCAGCCCGACGCCCACGAGTACGTTGACGGTCGCGGGCAACTACATCGGCAACAATGGATTGCTGACGTTGAGCACGGCGCTGGGCAGCGACGATTCCGCGACAGATCGCCTTATCGTGCATGGCGACAGTGCCGGTCAGACCGCCGTGAAAGTGCGGAACGCAGGCGGCGCGGGGGCGATAACGAGCAACGGAATCCGCATCGTTCAGGTGGATGGTCAGTCGAACGGCCAGTTCACGCTCGATGGCCGCGTCGTCGCGGGTCCATACGAATACAACCTGTACAAAGGCGGCGCGAGCACACCCGTCGATGGCAACTGGTATTTGCGAACCTTGACGGACGGACCGTCGCCTACACCGACACCCGCGCCACGACCCGAACCGGGCGGCTATCTTGGCAATCAGGCAGCGGCGCGCGACATGTTCGTCATGACCTTGCACGACCGCGCGGGCTTCCCCGATCCCTTCGCCGTGGACGGCATGAGCGGCAACGAATCGACGGCCTGGGTGCGCACTCGCGCCGCGCACACCGACGGCAACGCGGCCGGCGGGCGGCTTGCCGAATCCACCGACACCGCGCTCTTTCAGGCGGGCATCGACTTGCTGCATCGCGTGTCGAACGCGCAGCATTGGCAGGCGGGCATCATGGCGGGTTATGGTTCGTCGACGACCGATGCCACCGCGCGTAACAATCCCGCCACCGCGCGAGGCAATGTGAACGGCGCGAGCGCCGGCGTCTACGCGACCTGGCGCGCGAATGCGCTTTCGCCTGTCGGACCTTACGTGGATACATGGCTGCAATATGCGCACTTCGACAACACGGTCAAGGGCGCGCAACTGAATGGCGAGAGCTACGCGAGCCATACGTGGGGCGGATCGGTCGAAGGCGGATGGGCGTTCGCGGTAGGTCAGACGTCGAGCGGCCCGGTGCTGATCGAACCGCAAGCGCAAGTCATCTATTCGAACTATGCCGCCGACGATCACGTGGAGTCTGGCGGCACGATCGTCCATGGCGGCAATATCAATGCACTGACGACGCGCGTGGGCATGCGCGTTCTTCACGCGCCGGGATCGGCCGCGGCGCCGGGCTGGCTGCCGTATCTGGAAGTCAACTGGTGGCACGACACGAGCGGCAATTCCATCGCCTTCAATCAGATCGTGGTGTCGCAGGACGGCCCGAGAAATCGCCTCGAAGTAAAGGTCGGCGCGCAGGCGCAACTCGCGCGGAACTGGCGTCTGTGGGGCAACCTCGGCTACCAGCAAGGCGACGGCGGTTATCGCAGCTATCAAGGTTTGCTGGGCGCGCGGTACATCTGGTGAGCACGCGCGCGTCAGCGCGTACCCGGACTCATGCGCTCCCCGATCGCGCGGCACGCGGCCTTGAGCGGTTCGATATAAGTTTCGACAGGCGTCGCGCTCTTTCTGAACAGCGGAATGCTCACGCTTACGCAGCCGAGCGTCGTGCCGTTCGCCCCGACGATCGCGCTGCCGTAACAAAAAATCTGCGCTTCGTTTTCCTCGCGGTCTTCCGCATAGCCGCGCGCGTGGCAGGCATCGAGCTCCGCATCGAGCGCGCGACGCTCGGTGATCGTATTCGACGTAAAGCGCTCGAACGCCATGCCTTGCAACAACGCATCGCGCTCGGCACGACCGAGCGTCGACAGATACGCCTTGCCCACCGAACTCGAATAGAGCGTGACGCGCGTGCCGATGCGTGAAGCCATGCGCACCGCATGAGGACTTTCGAGCTTTTCGATATACACCATCTCCGCGCCGCTGCGCACGGCGAGATGCACGGTTTCCTGCGTACTGTCGCGCAGAGCCTGCAACGCGTCGGTGGCGGCGATGCGCAGATCGGAGCGCTCCCAGCTTCGGCTCGCAAGCGACATCAGACGCGGGCCGAGCGCATAACTTCCACCACGTGCGCTCTCGACCGCGAGCCCTTCGGCAATCAGCGCGCCGACGATGCGATACACCGTCGGACGCGGATAACCCGATCCCGCCGTGAGGCTGGCGACGGTTGGCGGTTCGTCGGCATCGGCGATGAGTTGCAGCACCACCATGAACTTCGAGAACGCGGCGGTGCCGTTGGCTTTCGCCGCGTCGAAGGAGGAGGAAGAGGAGTCGGAGGCTGCGGACATTTTTGGAAACCTGAGTGCGACGGCGCGCCGAGTATATCGGCACGCCGCGTGATCCGTCGATTGGCGCGTCAGGCGATCAGATAGCCGCCATCAACCGGCACGACCGTTCCCGTCATGAACGACGCCGCCGGCGACGCCAGAAACGCCACCACGCGCGCGACATCCTCCGGCAAGCCCCAGCGCTTCATGGGCGTGCGCTCGAGAATGGCTTGCGAGCGGCCGTCGTCCTCCTGCAGCGCCTGCGTAAGCGGCGTGGCAATCCAGCCGGGCGCGACCGCGTTCACGCGAATGCCTTCTGCCGCGTAAGCAATCGCGAGCGACTTCGTCAACTGCGCGACGCCGCCCTTGCTCGCGCTGTACGCGGGCACGAGACCGCCGCCGAAGAACGTCAGCATCGACGCCGTGTTGACGATCGATCCCCGGCTTTTCGCGAGTAACGGTCGCGCCGCCGAGCACATCCGCATGGTGCCGTTGAGATTCACGGCGATCACGCGCTCGAAGGTTTCGATGTCGTGCTCGTCGCCACGCTTGATCATGCCCGCGCAGTTGACGAGCACGTCGAGCGAATCGAGACGCGCGAAAAGATCGGCGGTGCTGGCGGCATCGGCGACATCGAGCGCGGCGACTTCGATTCCCGCGCCGAGCGCGTCCTTCTGCGCTGCCGTCGGCGCGATACCCGCCGCGATGACGCGCGCGCCGAGCGTCGCGAATTCCTGCGCGATGCCCGCGCCGATACCTTGCGTGCCGCCCGTCACGACGACGGTCTTGCCTTTGTACAGATCAGGTTGAAAGGTCATGAGTAGCTTGAATGATCAGACGACGGGAACGGCGGTGGCTTGCGCCTCGGAATCCTGAATCGGCGAGCGCACGACGAACATGTACACGAGCGCGGCGGCGAACGCCACGCCCGCGCTGATCAGGAACGCGTTGACGAACGAATGCGTCTTGTCGACCACGAGCCCGGTGATGAACGGCGCGAACGAGCCGCCGAAGTAACCGCCGAAGTTCTGGATGCTCCCGAGCGAGGCCACCATATGACGCGGAGCCGCGACCGAGACGAGCGCCCACGCCGCGCCGCTCGCCATGTTGACGAAGAACATTGCCGCCGACAAATACACGATGGCGAGCGTGAGATTCGGTGTGAACGCGGCCGGCACCGTGAAGAGCGCGCCGCCGATGAGACCCGAGCAGATCGGCCACTTGCGGCTGCGAATGGGCGCAACGCCGCGCGCCATCAGACCATCGGCGATAAAGCCCGACGACAGCATGCCGAGCGTGCCGGCAAGATAGGGGATGGTCACGACCCAGCCGGTCTTCGCAATCGTCAGATGGCGCTCGTGTTCGAGATACGCCGGCAGCCACGTGAGATACAGCCACACCATGTAGATCACGCCCATGAAGCCGAAGATCATGCCCCAGGTCGTCGCCTTGCCGAAGAGACCGCGCCATTCCGCGAAGGTCATATTGCGTTCGGCGCGCTGTGCGGGTTCGCCTTCGGTCAGATGCGCGACTTCCTGCGCATCGAGCGTGATGTCCTTGCGGTTCCGATACACCACATACCAGCCCACCGACACCATGATGCCGAGTACGCCCATGATGACGAACATGTTGCGCCAGCCGAAGTTGAGCAGCAGCACGGTGAGAATGGGCGGAGCGAGCGCCGGGCCAATGGTCGACGACGTCACGAAGATGCCGGTCGGCTTGCCGCGTTCGCGCTGCGCGAACCATTCGCTGACGACCTTGGCGCCCGCCGGAAATTGAGGCGCCTCGCCGATGCCGAGCGCGATGCGGGCCGCGAGAAACTGATGCAGCGTCGTGACGAGGCCGCCGAACAACTGCGCCACCGACCACACGAACATGCCGAGCCCGAGCATGATGCGCGCGCCGAAGCGATCGAGCATCACCCCGATGGGCAACTGCGAAAACGCGTACGCGAACGAGAATGCTGAGAGCAGCAAGCCCATCTGCGAAGCGGACAGGCCCAGCTCCTGTGTGACCGAATGATTCGCGATGGAAAGCGTGCTGCGGTCGAGATAGTTCACGATCCCGGCAAGCGTCAGGAACGTGAGCGCGACCCACTGTATGCGCTTCAGGCGCGGCGATTTACTCTGCATGTTGTCTCCTCCGAAAGCCTTGTTTTTATGCTTCGGTTCGGTTGGCGAAAGGTGCTGCGGAAATTGCGTTGCTTCAGACCGTGTTTTAAGCCGTTGCTTCAAGCCGTTGCATCAAGCGTTATTCAGCGAATGAACTGATCGGCGAAATCCGCGCCCAGTCCAACGGCTTCGTAATGCTTGCGGCACATGTCCACCTTCGTGAACACGTCTTCATAACCGGTGTAGTTGCCGTACGGATCGCAATAGAACATCACGCCGTTCACCTGAAAGTAGGTGATCATTTCCTCGACGTCTTCGGGCACGTAAAGCGTGTGCGTTTCGCCGGGCGGCTCGAACACGTAGCTGCCTTCTGTTGCAACCCAGTCATGCTCCAGATAGCGCCAGCGCCCCTTGAGCACCATGCCGTGCACGGCTTGCGGATGACGGTGACGCGACAGCACGCCCGACTTGCGCACGCGCAGCAGGTTCATCCAGTAACCGGTCGACACATTGAGGCACAGCGGACGAAACCAGACGTTCTCGGCTTGCGGGACCCACTCGCGCTCGTCGGTTGGAATCGCGTGACTCACGACGATTTCCTTCTGCGCTTCCTTGGGATTGGGATATTGATACGGCGTGAGGGCATCCGCCGAATTCTTGGGCGCGGGCATTCGCGTCTCCTTGTCCATATTGTGGATGGTTAAACCAAATTATGGACAGATATTCACGCGGCTGCAACAAATTGTCAAGATTCATCACGCGCTTAAAAATAGGGATTCGCACCGACGAAAAAAAAGCGGACCTGCGAGGCAGGTCCGCTTTGACGCAGCAATACGGTTCCTTGGGAAGGACCGATGGGCTTAACGCGCCATCATCAGCATGTGGACGTTATGCATGACCCATACCGTTCCGATGACAACGACGAGTGACATCAGAATCGTATAGGCGAACGACAAGGCGTGCCAGCGCTGCCCCTTCGATGCGTTCACGTGCAGGAAGAAAACCACGTGGACGATCATCTGCACAGCGGCCAGCACTGCAAGCGCCGTGATCGCGCGCTCGCCGCTGAACGTGCCCGACATCACGAGCCAGAACGACGCCAAGGTCAGCACGACCGCCAGCACGAAGCCGATCAGATAGCCACGCACGCTGACATGCGGGATATCGCCATGTGTTGAATGCGTATGTGCCATTAGACGAGGCTCGCAAGGTAGACGAAGGAGAACACGCAAATCCAGACGATGTCCAGGAAGTGCCAGAAAAGGCTCAGACAGGCGAGCCGGCGCAGTTCGCGTTCGCCCATGCCCGGCTTGGCGATCATCTGCACCGCAAGCACGATCAGCCAGATCATGCCGAGGGTGACGTGTAGACCATGCGTGCCGACGAGCGTGAAGAACGACGACCAGAACGCGCTGCGCTGAGGGCTGGCGCCTTCGGCGATCAGATGCGCGAACTCGTGCAGTTCCAGCCACAGGAAGCCCGCGCCCAGCAGAAACGTGACGATGAGCCACGCGAGCACGGCGCCCGTCTTCTTGCGTTGCGCAAAAATCATCGCAAAGCCGAACGTCAGACTGCTCGTGAGCAGCAGCGCGGTTTCGATCGCGACATCGTTGAGATTGAAGAGATCCTTTGCCGTCGGGCCGCCCGCGAACTGATGCCCCATCATCGCGAAGGTCGCGAAAAGGGAGGCGAACAGCACGCAGTCGGTCATCAGGTAGGCCCAGAAGCCGAACACGGAATGCGACGAGTGTTCGTGCTCATGGTCATGCGCGTGATGCGCGGATAGTGTCGATTGCGACATTTACAGCACCTCCAGTTCCAGGTCGCGCGCGACGCCGGTCTTTGCAGGCGACTTCGGCGGACGGTTCCGCTCTTCGGTCGCCTTGACGGTCGCGGCGGGGATCATGTAGCCAGCGTTCGCACGGAAGCTGTAGCCGATGACGGTCGCGGCAATGCCGACCAGACCGACGATAGCCATCCACCAGATATGCCAAATGGCGGCAAAGCCGAGCACCAGCGCGAACACGCCGACGACAAGACCCGCGCTCGTGTTCGACGGCATGTGGATGGCGCGGTACGGTCCCTGATCGGCCATGCTGCGGCCGGTTTCCTTCATGTGGGCGAACTCGTCGAGTTCACGCACGGCTGGAATATGCGCGAAGTTGTAGACCGGCGGCGGCGAGCTGATCGCCCATTCGAGCGTGCGGCCGTTCCACGGGTCGCCCGTGACATCGCGATACGCCGGCTGGTTGCGGCGAATCACGCTGACTACGATCTGCGCGACCTGGAAGGCCACGCCCAACGCGATGATGCCGACGCCCGCAGCCGCGACCATCAGATACGGCTGCCATGCGGGGTTGTCGTAGTGGTTGATACGGCGCGTCATGCCCATGAAGCCGAGGATGTAGATGGGCACGAACGCCACGAAGAAGCCCACGAACCAGCAAATGAAGGCGTTGCGGCCGAGCTTTTCGTCCAGCTTGAAGCCGAACACTTTGGGCCACCAGTACTGCACGCCGGCAAAGTAGCCGAACACCACGCCGCCGATGATCGCGTTATGGAAGTGCGCGATCAGGAAGAGGCTGTTGTGCAGCACGAAGTCCGCGCCGGGAATGGCCAGCATGACGCCCGTCATGCCGCCGAGCGTGAACGTGATGATGAAGCCGATGGTCCACAACACGGGCGTCGTGAACTGGATGCGGCCACGGTACATCGTGAACAGCCAGTTGAAGATCTTCACGCCGGTCGGGATGGAGATGATCATCGTCATGATGCCGAAGAAGGCATTGACGTTGGCGCCCGAACCCATGGTGAAGAAGTGGTGCAGCCACACGAGGAACGACAGCACCATGATGCAGCACGTCGCGTAGACCATCGTCTTGTAGCCGAACAGCGGCTTCTTCGAGAACGTCGAGACCACTTCCGAATAAATGCCGAAAGCCGGCAGAATCAGAATGTAGACCTCGGGGTGACCCCAAGCCCAGATCAGGTTCAGATACACCATCGGGTTGCCGCCGCCGTCGTTCGTGAAGAAGTGCATGCCGAGGTAGCGGTCGAGACCGAGCAGCGCGAGCGCGACGGTCAGGATTGGGAACGTCGCCATGATCAGCACGTTCGAGCAGAACGCCGTCCATGTGAACACGGGCAGCTTCATCCACGTCATGCCGGGTGCGCGCATCTTCACGATGGTGACGAAGAAGTTCACGCCCGTCAGCAACGTGCCGACGCCGGAAATCTGCAAGGCCCAGATGTAGTAATCGACCCCGACGCCCGGACTGAATTGCGTCTCGGAGAGCGGCGGATACGCGAGCCAGCCCGTCTTCGAAAACTCGCCGATGAAGAGCGAGAGATTGATCAGGACGGCGGCCACGGCCGTCATCCAGAACGACAGCGAGTTGATGAACGGAAACGCCACGTCGCGCGCGCCGATCTGCAAAGGCACCACGAGGTTGAAGAATGCGACCAGCAGCGCCATGGCCATGAAGAAGATCATGATGGTGCCGTGGGCCGAGAAAATCTGGTCGTAGTGATGCGGCGGGAAGATGCCGGGATTATTCAGCGCGATGGCTTGCTGCACGCGCATCATGATGGCGTCCGCGAAGCCGCGCACCAGCATGAGACCCGCCACGACGAGATACATGACGCCAATGCGCTTGTGATCCGTCGACGTCAGGTACTCGTTCCAGAGCCAGGCCCATTTGCCGAATTTAGTGAGAAGGGCGGCCGCACCGATCACCATGATCGCCATGAGGACCGTCGCCCCCATGATGATGGGTTCGTGGTACGGGATCGCCTCGAGCGTTAATTTGCCAAACATGGCTTACCCCTTGGTTACGCAGTTTTCGCCGTTGACATCGAAACGGCCGTTGTTGTACTTGCCGACGATGTTGTTGAAGAGCTTGGGATCGACGGTGGAGAAGTACTTCACCGGATCTTTCTCGCTCGGTTTCGCGACGCCGGCGTAGACGTCCATGTCCAGACGCGCGGGCGCGGTCTTGACCTTCTTCTGCCATGCATCGAAATCGGCGGAAGACATGGCGAGCGCGCGGAACTTCATGTCGGAGAAGCCCTGACCGCTGTAGTTCGCGGAGATGCCCGCATAGTCGCCCACGTGATCCGCTTGCAGATGCAGCTTCGTCTGCATGCCGGCCATTGCGTAGATCTGGCCGCCGAGTTGCGGGATGAAGAACGAGTTCATCACCGAATCCGACGTGATGCGGAAGTTCACCGGCGTGCCAACGGGAATGGCCAACTGGTTCACCGACGCAATGCCGAGATCCGGATAGATGAAGAGCCACTTCCAGTCGAGCGCGACGACTTCTACGTTGATCGGCTTGACATCCGATTGAAGCGGCTTGTACGGATCGAGTTCATGCGTGGTTTTCCACGTCAAAATGCCGAGGTACAGGATGATGACAGCGGGAATCGCCCAGACGACGATTTCGATTGCCGTGGAGTGCGTCCATTTGGGCGCGTAGGTAGCGTTCTTATTCGACGCGCGATAGCGCCACGCGAAGAACAGGGTCATCAAAATGACCGGGATGACGACGAGAAGCATGGTGTAAGTCGAAAGAGCGATCAACGAAGCTTCCGCTTTGCCGATGCTGCCCTTCGAGTCCAACACTTCCAGCTTGCATCCCGAGAGACAGAGACTGGCCACCCCCGCTAACAGTGGCGCTGCTAAACGTTTGGTTTTCTCATTCATTGCATTCGCTGGTTTCTTTGATCGAAGCGTTCTGGAAGAACGCCGTGCACGGCGTTGCGCCGCGCCACGATGATGCCATGCAGCATTGAGCACGAAAACGCTAATCTATGGAAAAGCGTTTCATTTGAAGTGCGTGCGACGCTGTGTCACGCGAACGCTTATTGCCCGCTTAATTTGTGACGAATTTATATGTCTTGAAGGCTTGATTTTTCGCAAGCGAAGCGCTTGTTTTAGCGGCTTTTATTGCTTTTGAGCGGTCTTGTCCAAGGCCTAAGCAAAACGAATTAACCAGACGGTGTGCCATGCTGACAGACGATTGGCAATCGTGTGTCAAATCATGTTGCAAGAAGTGATGGTACCGGTTGGGATGAGTAGAAAAGCGGTCTCGCAAGACGCGCAACCTCGCGCACACCCGATCCAAAGAAAGGCCTCGTGTGACATTCGTCAACATCAGCGCGTGACATGCGATTGTCGAGCGAGAAAGCTGCCCATACCATCGGGTGCAAGCGCAGGTGGAATCGAATCACGCAGCACATTTCATTCGGGCAGTCCAATCATGAATCGACATCAAGCTGAAAACGGCGCGTCGCGCGCTTCCTCACATTTGTTTGCGCCGCTCGTCATTCGCGGTCGCACGCTCTTGCCTATCGTGCAGGGCGGCATGGGCGTTGGAGTGTCGGCGCATCGGCTGGCGGGCAGCGTCGCGAGAGAGGGCGCGCTCGGCACGATTGCGAGCATCGACCTGCGGCATCATCATGAGGATCTTCTCGCGATGTGCCGCGCCGATCCGTCGCGCGATACGCTCGAACGCGTCAATCTCATCGCGCTGGAACGCGAGATTCAGGCCGCGCGTGAACTGTCGCAAGGGCGCGGCATGATCGCGGTCAACGTCATGAAAGCCGTGCGCGCGCACGCCGACTACGTGCGCGTCGCGTGCGAGCAAGGCGCGGGCGCAATCGTCATGGGCGCGGGCTTGCCGCTCGACCTGCCCGATCTCACGCAAGGCCACGACATTGCGCTCATTCCCATACTTTCGGACAGTCGCGGCGTCGCGCTCGTGCTGAAGAAGTGGATGAAGAAAGGCCGCCTGCCCGACGCGATCGTGATCGAACATCCCGCGCATGCGGGCGGACATCTCGGCGTCAACGACGTCGCCGACATGCACAACGAGCGCTTCGGCTTCGAACGTGTACTCGGCGAATTGCAGACCGTGTTCGAATCGCTCGGGCTGAACCGAGGCGACGTGCCGGTGATCGTCGCGGGCGGCATCAACAGTCATGAAGCGGTGAGCAAGTGGCTGGCGGCGGGCGCGAATGGCGTGCAGATTGGAACGCCCTTTGCCGTCACCAAGGAAGGCGACGCGCATCCCGAGTTCAAGCGCGTGCTCACCGAAGCGACGCCGGAAGACATCGTGGAGTTCATCAGCGTGACGGGGTTGCCCGCGCGTGCGGTCAAGACGCCGTGGCTCATGCGCTATTTGCGCAACGAGGAACGCATCCGCATGAAGATCGGCGCGCGCGAGCAGACATGTCCGTCGGCGCTCGAATGTTTGAGCGCATGCGGTTTGCGTGATGGCATCGAGAAGTTCGGGCACTTTTGTATCGATACCCGGCTCGCGGCGGCTTTGCGTGGCGATGTCAACAACGGCCTCTTCTTCCGTGGACGTGAAACCTTGCCATTCGGTCCGGCCATTCGCAGCGTGCGCGACTTGATCGAGCTTCTTCTGACCGGAGCGACGAAGCCGTTACTGAGCCTCCGATAAATTCCGCCGAAACGATGTTCGTCGCGCCGCGCAACGAAGCTCGGCCCTGCTCCTATTGATGCGCGCGGGGCTTTCGCCCTAACCTGCGTGACCATTGCAACAGGAGCATGTCGACCATGGCGAAGCGATTTCCCCTTCACCCCAGCCACCCGGAGCGTAACTGCTGGGGCTGCGACCACTACTGCTCCGAGAAAGCGATGCGCTGCGGCAATGGCTCGAATCGCACGCAGCATCCGGCCGAATTGCTCGGAGAAGACTGGTACGAGTTCGGCGATTGGGATCTCGGCGTGCTCGAAAACGCTACTTCCGTGGCGCCATCCGCCAAGTAACGCGTTCTCGAAATAGATCAATCGACGCGGCGACCAGCGCTTTAGAACTAATCCGAACCTCAGGCGCAGGCTGCATCCCTAGAATTCGGGCATCTCATAAACACAGCGATGCCCGACATGTCCACGAAGCTCGAATTCGAATCTCCCGAAGGCCGTCTTTTCCTGTCTATCGACGATGTCGAATTCATGGCTTACGGTGCCGGTGAACTCGCCATGCGCTCGATGCGCGAGCTCGTCGAACGCATGCGCCGCATGGGGCTTGGCGCAATTGCCGAAGCACATGCACGCGTGCAGGCGCAGAGCAAGGTGACGATCATGGAATTGCGCGAGATGCGCGAGGACGCGGAAGCCATCCTTCTGCTGGGAAGCCAGGGTGAGACGATAGACGACACCATCACGCCGCGGCTCGACGCATTGCGTCAAACGATCGCGCAGACGCAGGTGGACATGCGTGCAAGCGTGGACCGTCTCGCGGCGCTCGCCGTCTCGTGCCATGAAGCGCTGATGCGTATTCCCGGCTACCGTCCGCCTTCAGAACCGCACGGCTGAGCCGATCTTATCGAAAGTCTGTCGCGAAGCTCAACTGCCTGAATACTTCCGCAACAGCGCATTCACGTCGATGCGCTGACCTTGCAGCAGCATGATGCGCGCATGCAGCACGAGGTTTTCGAGCACGAGCAGCGCGGTGGTGAGCATGTAGGTGAGGCTGACATCGCCGGGATTGAGGCCGCTGTCTTGCAGACCGCGATGCCGTTCCAGAAGCGAAGTCAACACGAGACGGCGCAGTTCCGGTTCGCCGAACGGCAGGTCGCCGTAATCGACCGGATCTTCTTGTTCCAGTTCTTCGAGCAGGCCGGCCAATTCGTTGATGGTCACTTCCATGGCTTCTCCGACGTCGACTTGCGTGAGCGGTGAGCTAGCAGTTCCATGGTGCCACGTCCGGCCAGAAAACAAAACAGCCTCGGCGTACACTCGAAACGATCAGTTCCAACGCAACGACGCAGCGCCAGAAAAGGAGCCGAATGGCAAAGCCCGCGCCCGAACCGTGGTATCGGCCGTTACCGGAAGAAACGTGCGCGCTATGCGGGCGACCCGTGCCCGCGTCCGAGCGCGACCTGCATCATCTCGTGCCGAAGTCTCAGGGCGGACGGCAGACGGCGGTGCTGCATCGCATCTGTCATCGGCAACTGCATGCGCTCTTTACCGAGAAGGAACTCGCGCAACGATTCGCCACCATCGACGCGCTCATGCAGGACGAAGCAGTGCGCAGCTTCGTCGACTGGGTGCGCACCAAGCCGAATAGTTTTTATCAGCGCACCCGACGCTCGGCGCGCAAGCGGTGACGCGGACCGCGTCTGCGTCATTGCGCCATCGAGACATCCGCGCGCAGCGCCGACATCCCGAAGCGCTGCATGATGTAACTCTCGACGACGAGTTGCAGGTCGCGCTCGCGCGGCCGCGTGCCCCAGCGGCTGTTCCCCGCCACCGATGCGATGGTGAACCACGAATGCGGCGGAAATAGTTCCACGCGCAATAGCCCGCGCTCCAGTATTCTCAACCGCCCCGTGTCGACGTGAAACTCGGCGCTTATCGTGCCGCTCTGCGTGTCGATGCTCGCTGTTACCGCCTTCGAATTCATGGTCTCGCTCTCGTGTGATATCGATTCGATGCCGGCGCCCCGACGCCAGCTACTCCGTTGCTTTCGGAAGCGCCCCGAACGTTCCTTGGCTTCCGCGCTTACCCAAACCTTAGATCTGCAACTTTTGCACGCATAGTCCCGCTTGCGCAGGGAGACGGACGGGGGAGGTCCCCATCGGTCGTGCAGAAAGATGCTTATAGGCATACAGTACTGAAGTTGCGATTTGCCGCCGAAACATCGGCGCGATCGGCAAGATCACCGCAACACGTGTGCGACAGCGCGGCGAACGTTCGCTGTCGCACATAAAAAAACGATGCGCGCTCTCGCGCGCACTTCCGTTTCGACCGTGTCCCTGAGGTGTCGCAAGGACGCGGTTCCTGTCATAAGCCTGAAACTCAAGAGGGAAAACAATCATGCGCAAGGCGTATTCCTATGCAGCATCCGCCGCCGACAAACCGCTCGGCCCGCTTGAAATCGAGCGTCGCGATGTCGGCCCGAACGATGTCCGCATCGACGTGCTGTTTTGCGGCGTCTGCCACTCGGACCTGCACATGGCGCGCAACGAGTGGGGCGGCACGAACTATCCGGTCGTGCCGGGCCATGAGATTGTCGGGCGCGTGGCGGAAGTCGGCGCCGAGGTGACGAAGTTCAAGGTGGGCGATCTGGCGGGCGTCGGCTGCATGGTCGATTCTTGCCGCGTGTGCCCGTCTTGCAAGGAAGGCGAGGAGCAGTTCTGCGAGAGCCCGGAAAGCTTCGTGCAGACGTACAACTCGCCCGACAAGAAGTCGGGCGGCGTGACGTACGGCGGCTATTCGACCTCGATGGTCGTCGACGAAGCCTTCACGTTGAAGGTGCCTGACAACCTCGACCCGGCGGCCGTCGCACCGTTGCTGTGCGCGGGCATCACCACGTACTCGCCGTTACGTCACTGGAACGTGCAGCCGGGCGATAAGGTGGGCGTCGTCGGACTGGGCGGCTTGGGCCACATGGGCGTGAAGCTGGCGGCGGCGATGGGCGCGCATGTCGTCTTGTTCACGACATCACCGGGCAAGATCGAGGATGCGAAGCGTCTCGGCGCGAACGAGGTGGTGATCTCGAAAGACCCGGAGCAGATGGCGGCGCACGCCAACAGCTGCGATTTCATTTTGAACACGGTGGCGGCATCGCACGATCTCGACCAGTTCATGGTCTTGCTCAAGCGTGATGGCACGATGACGCTGGTTGGCGTGCCGGAGCATCCGCATCCTTCGCCGGCTGTGTTCAACCTGATCTTCAAGCGCCGGTCGATTGCGGGTTCGCTGATCGGCGGTATTGCGGAGACGCAGGAGATGCTGGATTTCTGCGGCAAGCACGGGATCACGTCCGACATCGAGATGATTCGCATGGATCAGATCAACGACGCCTACGAGCGTATGTTGAAGAGCGATGTGAAGTATCGGTTCGTGGTGGATATGGGGACGTTGGCGCAGTAGGGGAGTTATTTGGTGAGGTGAAGGAAAGCCCGCGTGAGCGGGCTTGTTCCGTGGTGTTTAGCGACCTTCGCGAACGCGACGTTCCAGGCGGAATACGCCCGGCGGAACGAAGTACGTGCCAAAGCGCACGAGCCCCGTCTTTTTCAAATGACAGGTCATCTCGAAGCTCACCTGCAAGCCGGGGTCGTCGTTTTGCAAGATGCCGATATCGATAGAGCGAATCCGCGGCTCGTACTTCAAAAGCGTTGCTTCCATCTGCTGTTTGAGCGCGTGTGACGAGCCGGGCAACTCCTTGTAAACATTGGTCAGATCCGGCAGACCGTAGTCTGGTAGATGCTTCAGTGCGCCCGCACGCGTATTGAGAATACGCCGCACGTTTTGCTGCACGCTCAAGGCTTCGAGCGTGCGGTCGTCGAAATGGTCGATCGACTCCCCGTCAATCTGACCGAGGAGCATGTCGTAGAGCGATGGGCCGGCCGCCATGACGCAGCGCTCAGCCGTGTGTAGCGACAACTTCGCCGCGATCGACGAATTCAATCGTCAGATTGCCTTCTTCCGAACTTGCAAGGCGAACCTCGGCCGGCGTCGTGCCGGTGGCCATACGTGTCAGAAGTTCGCGCGAAACGGTCGGCAGGATGCGCTGATCGAGGAACGTGTCGACATTGCGCGCGCCGGATTCGCGGGCGAGGCACAGTTCTGCGAGCGAGGCGATGAGTGTATCGTCGCAAACGAGATTGACGTCATGCTGCTTTTGCAAGCGGTCCGAAATCTTGCCGAGTTTCAGCCGAACGATCTGCGCCAGAGCGTCGGCGGCCAATGGCCGGTAGACGAGCGTCTGGAAGCGCGCGAGCAAAGCCGGTTGAAAATGCTTGACGAGCGGCTCGTGGATCGCATCGAGGAGCGCCGCCTGGGCAATGTCCGGATTGTCCGTCGTCACTTCGTCGATCTGCGCGCTGCCAAGATTCGACGTCATCAAAATCACGCAGTTGCGGAAGTCGATTTCGCGACCTTCGCCATCGCGCATGGTGCCGCGGTCGAACACCTGATAGAAGATATCGAGCACGTCGCGATGCGCCTTCTCCACTTCATCGAGCAATACGACGCTATAAGGGCGTTGCCGCACCGCTTCGGTCAGAATACCGCCGCGTCCGTAACCGACGTAACCTGGTGGCGAACCCTTCAGCTGCGAGACCGTGTGCGCCTCCTGATACTCCGACATATTGATCGTCGTAAGGGCGGCCTCGCCGCCAAAGAGGACATCGGCAAGCGCGAGCGCGGTTTCGGTCTTGCCGACACCCGAAGGTCCTGTCAGCAGGAACACGCCGAGCGGCGCGTGCTCGCTCTTGAGTCCCGCCTTCGCCGTGCGCAGGCTTTGCGCGAGTGTGCCGAGCGCGTCGTTTTGCGCAACCACGCGTGCGGCCATGCGCTCCTCCAGCGCGAGCAGGCTCAGAAGCTCGTCTTCGACCAGACTGCCCACCGGCACGCCTGTCCACTCCGCGACGACGCGGGCAATGGCTTGGGCGTCGACATCGGCGAAGATGAGCGGAGTCTTGCCTTGCGCGTCGGCGAGCGCGTGGCGGGCTTGCGACAAGGCATCGGCATGCGGCTTAGTGCTGCCGTCGCCCCGCTGTTCCAGCAGACTCCGCACGAGCGTCAGTTCTCGTTCATAACGCGCTTGCAGGTCACTCGCTTCTTGCTTCGCGTGCATGATCGATACATCGAGTGCCGCGCGACGGGCCGCCACGTCGGCAACACCGGCGCGCTCGTCGGCATCGAGCGTCGCGCACTCGAGTTCCAGCGCAGCCACTGCCGCTCGCGCGCGTTGCAGTTCGGCCGGCGGCGAATCGAGTCCCATGCGAACCCGTGCCGCTGCGGTGTCGATGAGATCGACGGCCTTGTCCGGCAACTGCCGCGACGGAATGTAACGGCGCGACAGCTTGACGGCGGCGACGAGTGCCTCGTCGCGAATGTGCACGTGGTGATGCCGTGCGTAACGCGTGGCAAGGCCGCGCAACATGAGACATGCGGCATCGTCGCCGGGTTCTTCGACCTTGACGAGCTGGAAGCGCCTTTCGAGCGCTGCATCGCGTTCGAAATACTCCTTGTATTCGGCCCAGGTCGTTGCTGCAATCGTGCGCAGTTCGCCACGCGCGAGCGCCGGCTTGAGCAGGTTCGCGGCGTCCGATCCGCCTGCTGAATTGCCCGCGCCGATCAATGTATGCGCTTCGTCGATGAACAATAGAACCGGCGTGCTCGATGCGCGCACTTCGTCGATCACGTTCTTCAGACGCTGCTCGAATTCGCCCTTCACGCCAGCGCCCGCCTGCAGCAGGCCGAGGTCGAGCGTGAGAATGCGTACGTCGCGCAGGATTGCGGGCAAGCTGCCGTCGATGACACGCAGGGCCAGCCCTTCGACGATCGCGGTCTTGCCTACGCCCGGATCGCCGACGAGGATCGGGTTGTTCTTGCGACGGCGCACGAGCACGTCGATCATTTGTTGAATCTCGCGATCCCGTCCGAACACGGGGTCGATGTCGCCACGGCGGGCCTTTTCTGTCAGATCGATAGCAAAGCGCGCAAGGGCTTCGCCTTCGGTCGAGCGTGGCGGCGCGGGTGTAGCAGATGGCGTATTTTCTTCGGATGCCGATGCTGCCTGTTCGCGCGCCTCGTCTTCCGCTTCCGGTTCGTCGACGCGGTTTTCGCACGACAGACGGCCAAGACGCGGCAGCAACCGCTCGATCTGCATGCTGGACAGCGACAGCAGCGGCCAGGCGTCTTTCGTACGCAGCACGTGCGGCGCGTCGATGATCGCCCGCAGCAAGTGCGCCGAGCGAATCTTGCCGTCGATATCCTCGCGTGATGCCAAGGTCCACGCGTCTTGCAGCACGCTCGCGAGCTGAATTGAAATCGAAGGCATGCCCCGCAGATTGCGTGGCAGCCGATCGATGGCTGCGAGCAGTGCGTTCCACACCGCGTCGATATCGATATCGTAGTGTTTGAGGATCGCCGGAATGTCCCCGTCATCGGCCTCGATCAGCTTCAAAAGCCAGTGCTCGACCGTGATTTCGTCGGATAGACGCGTTTGGCAAAGGCTCGCGGCCGCTTCAAGCGTACGTGAGCAGTGCGGGTTGAGCCGGCGAAGCAATTGCGTGGAATCTCGGGATGTCATAACGGGAAAGCGAAGAAAACCGAAGGAGGCGAAATATGAAAAATCGCCGGCCCATTCGATATGGACCGGCGACGGACCCGATCAGCGGATCAGATCCGTTTGCAACTCAAGCGCCTGAATTACGAGCGCTCGTTCCACGTGTCAGCGTGAATGATGTTGCCGTCCTTGTAGGCCCACGTGATTTTCTCGTAGCGCAGTTCCACCTGTTCGAGGTGGTTGTGCTTTTCGTAGTCGGGAACCTTGATGTCGTGCATCTTCGGTCGCACAGCGACGACCTTGACGTTCTCGAGCTTGGTGTTGAAGTATTCCTTCTCCTTGCCCGCGTCGTCGATCTTGTACCACTTCATCTCGACCGACTTCAGCGTCTGACCGCTCGTCACAGCCTTGTACAGATAAGGCGTCGACGCGTCCGTTTCCTTCGTGAAGGTGATCGGCGCGTGCACGCGCGTGCCGGTCAGCTTGCCGGTGTTGCCGTCGGTCGGGATGTGGATGCCGTGATCGAAAGCGACGACTTCGACGCTGCCTTCACGATCTTGCACGGTAACGGAACCCTTGATGTCGGCGCCACCGTCATCCTTGAGCCACATGTATGCGGGAATTGCCATTTACTGCTCCTTCTTAGTACAACAAAACGTGCTCGGGAGAGCGTTCTCCCGGGCCTCAAGATCCCAAGGCCGTAGCCCCGGGGATTCTAAAATCTACTTGTTCGTTTCAGGCACAAGCGTAATTTCCACGCGTCGATTCTTCGCACGCCCTTCTGGCGTGTTGTTATCGGCAATCGGGCGCGTGTCGCCGTATCCTTGCGTAGCGAACTGCGTGGCGGAGATACCCGACGCGTCGATTAACCAGTCACGTAACGCCGCTGCACGCGCCATGGAAAGTGTCAAGTTGCTACGCGGATTGCCTGCGTTATCCGTGTGTCCCGCGACCAGAATACGCTTGTCCGGATGCGCCTTGATCATCTCCACGGCGTCGACCAATGCCCGATTCGAACCAGGCTTAAGCATTGCCTTGCCGCTATCGAACAACGACATACTGTCGAGTGTCACGACCGCAGGCGGCGGTTCAGGTGGCTGATATGCGGCGATCGCGGTATTGAGCGAAGGCATGAGCGGCGCACCGTGATATTCGCCGAGCGACAGCCGCAATGGGACACCCGAACGCCCGTAACGATCGAGTTCGTCGCGATCCGCGATAAGCGCGTGCAGCGCGTCGCGGCGACCGGCATCTTGCTCGGGCGCGATGCCCGCATAGCGCTCCATATGTCCGCCGATACGTGTCAGCAACGCGGCGTTGTTCCGGCCTGCGCCCCAAAATGCGACGGCCAGCGCGAGCGCGCACATTGCGCCGACATGCGCGAGTGCTACGTGCCGCGGCGACGCTCTCACGCGCTGCGACATAGCCGCGATCAACGGCTGTGGCAGAGGCCACGGCGCAGGCGAGCCCGCGACGACCGCCGGTATAACGCGCGTCTGCATCTGGACGTCGCGCTCCCACGGTTTATCGGCATTGCTTGCGGGACCGCAGTCGATCCACCCGGCGCCGTGAAGCGCCCACGGGGCTGCCGGCTGACGGGAATCGGCTAGTGTGTCGAATATCACGCGCTGGGTCCATCCGATAATTGAAGCCAGTCCGGCAACGCTTGCGGCAGCATATGGGTCTGTTGCGTGCCGGCGTGCATCCGTTTCGGAACTCTCGATTACCGCATCGAAGCGCTTCATGTCGGTGAGCGGCGATCCGCTTGAGATCCCGTGCCACTGCACGGCGGCGAGCGCATCGGTCTGCGCGTTTCTGACCAGCCGTTGATACACGGCGACATAGCCGGGCAACGGTGCACCGATCATGCGAGAGGCATCGGCGACTGCCTGACGGACGATCCGCAGCGACTGTGACAGCGCGTCAGCGTCGGCATGCAGCGCAGGCGCCACGCTCAGCACGACGCCGTCAGGTGCGTGACCGTCGCGCCATTGCCGCATGGCGAGCGCGAGGCGCGGCAGATCCTGGATACGATCCGCACGTACCCAGATGGCTCCCTCTCCGACATGAACAAGGCGTGCCCTGCCGCTCTCATGATTGAAGATCGATGGCAGGGCGTCACCCGTCACCAGGACGAGCGGCATGCGCGTGCGAAGCCTGACTGGTACCTCCGCCGTGGCGGAGCCAAGCGCCGTCAAAACGTGTTCACTGGCCTGACGCGCACGTGTCTGTTGATGCGTGCGCAAACCGATGGCGAGTAGTGCCGCCAGCACGACGACGGCAGTCAATGACCAGGCGAGCGTCGTCGTCACCGGCATGACGAGCCAAAGCACGGCGAGCATCAGCGCTGCGGCGATACCGACTACTGTGCGAAAGGGATACCCCAGCCGTTGCATTGAATTCACCGCTTGATGCCCGACGGAATCGTGCTAACCAGTTGAGCATCGAGCGCCACGTGCCACGCAAACCAGACAGCCAGCGCAACTACGGCGCACAATCCGGCAATACCCCAAGGCGACAGGCGCTGAAACCAGCTACCGAGGCGGCGTCCGCCATGTTCGATCAGAAACACAGGCTGTTGAGACGGGCGTAACTGCTCAATTTGCGCATTAAGGCTAGTAATGAGCGCGTTGCGTTTTGTCTCGTCCTCTAACGCATAACGACCCCGAAAGCCAAGACCGAGGATTGCTGCATAGCATTCGAGCAAGTCGACACTCGGCGCCGCTTCGCGCATGCGAATTGCCATTCGCTCGAATACGTATTCGCCAGCGTTATGGTGCTGCAGACGCTCGACTTGAATGGGTTCCGCGATCCACTTGTTCTTATTCACAGGATCGAGATGACGCAAGGCGGTTTCGTCAAGCAGTGCGCAAAGCGCGACGATTGCGTCGTCGCCTACGTCGTGCGAATACCCATGCTGCGTAAGCGCCGTCTCAAA
The DNA here is from genome assembly GCF_023631465.1 of Caballeronia sp. GAWG1-1. NCBI lineage: Bacteria > Pseudomonadati > Pseudomonadota > Betaproteobacteria > Burkholderiales > Burkholderiaceae > Caballeronia > Caballeronia sp. GAWG1-1. Next base: position 9,051 of record NZ_JALQDB010000037.1, on the reverse strand, counting down.
CGCTTCGACAAGTTCCTTGCAACGGTGGCGCAGCACGTCGAAGTCACTGGCTTTGCCACCGGCCGATAGTGTGGTAACGAGAAGAGCGGACGCGCGTAGCAAGCCTGTCAGACCCGCAGCCGGCTCGATGGTCGGCTTCGTCGACCGAAGCAACATGTCGCCGCGCGCCGGCGAAAAAGTAAGCGTCGTCATGCGCGTAGCACCGCGTAGAGTTCAAGCGCCGCATCCGGCACGGATGAGGGCAAGTAGATCTGGCACGCGCGGGCAGCCAGCAATCGGGCGTGCGCGGGGCTCGCGGCGTCCAGCGCGAAATAGTGATTGTCGAGACGGACCGGAATAGCCGACGGCACCCGTTGCACAGGCTTGAGTGCGATGCCCGCAAGCGCGGAATTGACGATGTGTTCGACATCGTCGGGCGCGCCGATCTTGCACAAGCGCGGGATGCGTTCGACGAGTTCGAACGCCGGGAGTGATGAGTTGACGGACAGATACCAGTCCGCTGCATCCGATGCGATACGTTCGTCCAGAATCTTGCCTGACCATGTCGTCGCATTGTCACGAGACAGCCCGATCGACACCACGCGCGACGGGATGATTGCATCGAGCAATTGGCGAATCAACGCTTCCAGCTCCGTGAAGACTTCATCGGCGCGTGCGTGATCGTAGAGAGGGATATCGGTAAGCTGAGATCCGGTCGAAAAGGTCATCAGCGCGCTCGCTAGTTCGGCGATGATCGCGTACAGCCGCTCAGGAGGCTGGTTTGGATTCGATGCAAGAAAGCGCAGCTTCGGCCAGGCTGCATGTATGCAATGCAGTAGCCAGAACAGCTGTACGTCGGCCACGCCGTATTCCGTCACCTGATCGACCCGCTCACTACGACGCGCACCGAGCGCGAGACTTTTTGCCAGCAGAATGTCGGTTAGACGATTGATGCGCTCCATGTGCAAAGCATGAGCGCCCAACGTCAGACACGGTGGCACGTATTGCGAGACTAGCTGGAACTGTCCGCTGGTTGAACGCGACAGGCGTGCGATGGCGCATACCGTGTCGTCGGCGTGTGGTTCGAAGTCGAACAGCAGCCTAAGGGCATGGCGTTCGGCCGCGATCTCCGCTTCATCCGAGCCATTGAGATCGACGACTTTCACGAACTCACGATAGGAGCGGCGCGGACGAGTCAACGCTGTCTCATCCATGCGGCAGTTGCTGCCGTTTGCATCGGGAAGCGCGAGCGCGGCCAGCACAGTAACGCTTTGCCGATTAGCACCGACGCCTTCGAGCAAATCGCGCGCCGGAGGCAGCGCCTGAGCAAGCGTCGTGTCGATGGGAGTGCCATCCGGAAAACGCAACTTGAGTCGAGTCAGTTTGAATCGCCCGGACGCGAGCGCGTCTTCATCTACCTCGACGGACAGGGTGCCCCATGGTTGAGCCAGCGCGGCCGTCGCGACTTGCCTCAAGGCGAACTCGTTCCAACGGTCCTGTTGCTGAAAATGCTGTTGCGTGAGGATCAGGCCTTCATGCCAAAGCGGTTTTTCGATCCGCATGTCTTTCTTCTCTAGCTATTGTTGCCATCAGTTGAGAATTCTATCTCTCACCACTTAGTTCGTATAGCTGATAACTAAAACGAAGCGACGAATCATATCTGCTAACGAGGACATTCTGTGTACCGTTTCGCCGGAGACGCGAAACATTTATTTCGAGATATGAAGCGCGTCCAGTGCGCGACGTGGAAATTGTCAAATGGTGTTGCATTTGAGTTGAGGGACCGACGAATCTCAGCTTCCGTCGATTTACACGAGTAGTACTAAGTCTTTGAAGGGACAAAGATTAAGGCCTTGCATAAACCTTCGTTGCCTAACTATTAGTCACGCCGTACGATCATTGGCAGTTGATGTGGAACCTGTTCTAATAGTGCCCCAATGAGAATCACAATCAAGTGAACAGATCCATGAGCGTGCTCGAGAGTCGCGCCTTCAAGTAGTGCGGCTCGTTGTCGCAACGAATCTTCTTCGAGAGGTTCCTGCGTGTTCGCAGATCGAGTGGCGCTTATGGCTAATCAATAAGGACTATTTATGGACAGCTTCCAGCGCGAAATCCCGAAGAGCCGGGTTTCGATCACCCTCGACCTGCATACCGGCGGCGCGCAAAAGAAAATTGAGTTGCCGCTGAAGCTACTCGTTGCAGGCGATTTCAGCGCGGGACGAGAGCAAGCGCCGCTCGCCGAACGAAAGAAAGTCAACATCGACAAGAACAACTTCGACGCGGTGCTTGCTGATTACGCGCCAGACCTAAAGTTCGGTGCGGACAATACGCTCGCGAACGACGGCTCTGAGTTGCCAATGAACCTGTCGTTCCGTTCGATGAAGGACTTCGAGCCGGAACAGGTGGCGCGTCAGATTCCGGAACTTCAGGCACTTCTGGCCGTGCGCAATCTGCTGCGCGATCTGAAGTCGAATTTGTTGGACAACAGCACCTTCCGCCGCGAGTTCGAAAAGATTCTGAAGAACAAGGAAATGTCGGACAAGCTGCGCGGCGAACTATCGCAAATCGCCACGGCTGCCACGCAGCCCGAAGGCAACGCTTAACGCGCCCTCGGCACCTCTCGAAAAGTACCGTAGACAGGACAAGAAAATGAGCAAGAATCCCGCACGCCAGAGCGCCGCGGCAGAGACCGTCGTGCTTGACGCACCTCGTGATGCGCATGGCGAGAGCGTCTATGCATCGCTTTGCGACAAGATCAATCTTACGCCGGTTGCGCAGGCTCGGCCGCTGGAAGCGTTTCGTGACAACGACACATTGTCGGAAGCGTCTGCCGACGAACGTCTCGCACGCGGCATGGGCGCGTTCCTCGACCTCGTGGCGCAAAGCAGCAAGCCGGTGGATCGCCTGGACAAGTCGCTGCTAGATTTCTTCATCGGTCAGCTCGACCGTCAGATCAGCAAGCAGCTCGACGCAGTGATGCACAACCCCGAGTTCCAGGCGCTCGAAGGCCGCTGGCGCGGTCTGAAGATGCTCGTGAGCCGAACGGACTTTCGGAAGAATGCCCGTATCGAGGTGCTGGACGTGTCGAAGGACGCGCTTAGCCGCGACTTCGAGGACGCGCCGGAGCTGATCCAGAGCGGCCTGTATCGACTGACGTACATCGAAGAATACGACACGCCGGGTGGCCAGCCTATCAGCGCGATGGTCAGCGACTTCGAATTCGCCAACTCGCCGGTGGACGTTGCGCTTCTGCGCAATATCTCGAAGGTCGCGGCAGCGGCTCATATGCCTTTCATCGGCTCGGTTGGCGCGCAGTTCTTCGGCAAGAAGTCGATGGAAGAAGTCGCGGCTATCCAGGACATCGGAAACTTCTTTGATCGCGCTGAATACGTGAAATGGAAGAGCTTCCGCGACACCGATGACTCGCGCTATGTGGGTCTGGTCATGCCGCGCGTGCTTGGCCGTTTGCCGTACGGCAAGGACACCACGCCCGTCCGCGCATTCAACTATGAAGAGCAGGTCAAGGGTCCTGATCATGACCGTTATCTGTGGGTGAATGCGTCGTTTGCGTTTGCGGCGAACATGACGCGTAGCTTCGTGAACAACGGTTGGTGTGTGCAGATTCGTGGTCCGCAAGCTGGCGGAAAGGTGGAAGATCTGCCGGTTCATCTGTATGACCTTGGCACCGGTGTGCAGCCGAAGATTCCGACCGAAGTGCTGATTCCCGAAACGCGCGAATTTGAATTTGCCAACCTCGGGTTCATTCCCTTGTCGTTCTATAAGAACCACGACTTTGCGTGCTTCTTCTCGGCTAACTCGGCACAGAAGCCGGCGCTGTACGAAACAAAGGAAGCCACCGCGAATAGTCGCATTAACTCGCGTCTGCCATACATCTTCCTGCTCTCGCGGATTGCGCATTATCTGAAGCTGATTCAGCGCGAAAACATCGGTACGACCAAGGATCGTCGTCTTCTTGAGCTCGAGCTGAACAACTGGATCAAGAGTCTCGTCACCGAAATGAAGGACCCCGGCGACGAGTTGCAAGCGTCGCATCCGTTGCGCGAGGCGAAGGTGATGGTCGAGGATATCGAAGACAATCCCGGCTTCTTCCGCATCAAGCTCTTTATCGTGCCGCACTTCCAGGTGGAGGGCATGGATATTGGGTTGTCGCTGGTTTCGCAGATGCCTAAGGCGAAGAGTTGACAGTCATTTCCGCGCGGTAATTTCCTGTGTGGTCCTCCGGGGTTCTCATAGTTGAGCGCCCCGGCGTTGTTTTATGGCGTAGTTGGAATAGAGCGATGGGTGCCCCGCAGCAGCAACTATTCAATATCAGTCACCACGCCAATCCGTAACATCGCGGTGTGGTTTGCCGGGCCCATTCGAAAGGCAATCGGACGTCGGTGTCGCAGTCGAATACATGTTTTGAATTTGGAGAACGCTGAACAATGTCGATGGTGTTGCCAAGTCAAGCGTATAGCTTGAGCCTAAAGCCGGAACCTGGTCCAAATTCTGTCCTTAAATTCAGTGGACTCGCTGCTATCAGTCAGCTATACGAGTATTGGATTGATTTCACTAGTCCGCTTGCCGACATCCCAATGAATCAGGTGGTCGGCCGCCCGGCGACGTTCACGATTGAACCGATCGATCCGAACTGGGCATACCTTGAAAAAATGTTTGGCGACAGGGCGAAAGACTTCAGCACGATGCCCAAGCCATATTTGACGCACGGGATCATCACGTGTTTCGAGGTACTCGGTACATCTGCCGACGAAACACATTACCGGGTCAAGCTCGAGCCTAGGATTTCGGATCTGGCACGTGTCCGAAAAAGCCGGCTGTTCCAAAAGCAATCCGTGGTCGAAATTATCACGGATACGCTGCGGCACTATGGCTATCGTCTGGGTGTGGACTTCGATTTCAAAGGGCTGCGTGGCAAGTACAAACGCCACGAGTACATCACTCAATATCACGAGACCACTTTCGCATTTATCCAAAGACTTTGTGCTGAGGAAGGTCTGTGGTTCAGATTCGAGCAGAAGCATGATCGCGCCGTAATCATTTTCGGTGACGATCTGGATGGCTACGCGCGCAAACAACGGACTGTGCCATTTCGTGCGCACTCGGGCTTGGAAAGCGCGGGCGCGGAGTCCGTCCGGTCACTGCGTACGATTACGCGGCGTGTGCCCGAAGCGATTCAACTGAACGACTACAACCATCGGCAGGCGGACGTGTCGCTGCTAGTGGAGACCAATGCTGCACTGGGTGATAAAAGCACCAACGGGGTGGATTCCACCTGGGGCGAACATTACGAAACCATCGAAGAGGGGCAAGAAGTCGCGCGCCGGCGGCATGAAGAACACCTGGCTATGCAAGTTAGCTATCGAGGGCGGGGTAATCCGTTCTCGCTCGAAGCGGGCGAGGTGACCCGGTTGGACGTGAACCCGCAAGACGCGCCGCATGGGCTTTTCATCACTTCAGTTCGTTGCGGCGGCGGGCGGAGAACTTCGTACTGGTGTGCCTTTCGGGCGATTCCAGCGAATCGCAAGTGGCGTACAAGTATCGACTCGGTTGTTCGGCCGAAAATCGAAGGCATCTTGCCGGCGCGGATCGATTCGCCAGGGAAATATAAGTATAGCTATCTAACTGAAACGGGGCTGTATGTCACCAAGATGCCGTTCGATCTGGACGAATGGAGTCCGGGTGGGCGCAGCCGTGCGATCCGTATGGCGAAGCCCTACGCAGGGGCGGATTACGGGCACCACTTTCCATTGATCGACGGGACGGAGGTAGCGCTTATTTTCACGGCGCAAGATCCGAACAGGCCAATCATCGTTGGAGCTTTACACGACAGTCTGAATCCCGATCCCGTCAACAACCTCAACAATACTCGAAATCTTATTCGCACCGCTGCGCAGAACGAACTGCGCATGGAGGATAAAGAAGGTTTCGAGCATATCCACCTGACCACGCCTTTTCAGACCAGCGAACTGAATCTGGGGCATATGGTCGATGGCAATCGCAAGGAGAGAGGCAGAGGCGCGGAATTGCGCAGCGACGAACGCGTGGCGGTCAGGGGCGGTAAGGGCGTACTGATCACCGCCGAGGCAAAGCCGGGCGCTTTGGGTAAGCAACTCGACGCTCCAGACGCCATGAAGCAGTTACAGGCAGCGCTAGATCAAGCCACCTCGTTGTCTGCGATCGCGCAAGCCGCCCAGGCGGAGCTCGCCGATGTCAAGGCACAACAAGTGCGCCTTTTGAATGACTATGCTGAACTGAAGAAAGCTGTCGTGCTCGTCAGCGCACCGGACGGAATCGTATCGGCAACGCCGGCTGATATTCAATTCTCCAGCGGCAGACATATCAGCGCGACAACGGGTGGTAACGCTGAGTTCAGCGTGACCGAGAAGTTCACAGTGGCAGCAGGCAAAGCCATATCACTGCTGGCGCACAAGCTCGGGCTGAAATTTTTCGCGGTTAAAGGACCGGTTCAGATTCAGGCTCAAGCAGGGCCGATCGAATTGACTGCAAACGGCGACGTTTTGATCAAGGGAAAGCGCCTACTGTTCGCGGCCCAGGAAGACGTGCTCATCTCTAATGGCGGTGGGGCGTTCTTCAAGCTTTCCGGCAGTCAGCCGCAAGTCGGCGGCACTAGCAATTTTCTAGTCAAGACGCCTTCTATCTCAAAGGCCGGTTCCGAGACCGCATCGGCTGCGATGCCGTCGTTTGCAAGTGGTTCTTTCGCACGCAAGTTTTTCCTTCATCCCGAGGGCGACCCGGAAACACCGCTTGGACATCATCGTTTTCGCGTTCATCTGCCGGATGGATCGGTTACCGAAGGAGTTACGGACGCGAACGGCACGAGTCAATTGTTCAACCGCGACGATGTCGAGAATTTGAGTATTGAAGTGTTGGGTGCTAGCCATGAGTGATACGTCGAATAACCAAAGTCAGATCGGCCTGCGTAACGCGAGCCACGGCCAGCAAGCCATGCCGATGCCTTCAGGCAGCGGCGCCATGCTCACCTGCAAGGTGCCTGCCAAACGGCCGATGCCTTGCATTGTCATCGTGATTCATGGAGTGAACGATGACGGTCAGTGCATGCCGTTAGTCGACAAACATATCTGTGCGGGTTTAAACAAACGGTTGGGACGAGACGATCTCACACCTCATAAATGGGGAACGTGGACCGAGGGCTCCGAAAACAACCTTCCGCAACTCACGCCCGGAGCGCTTCCGTCATCGCCTTGTATTCTGGAAGAGGGGCGTTCGCCGGTCATTCCGTTCCATTGGGGTTACCGGGCGGTCGATAAGAAGCTTTATCAGGACGATCAGCGTCGTTATAAGGCCCAATTAGACGCTAAAAATAGCAATCCTGATCTACCTTATGACGCGTACTATATCGACCGCCGCGACGATCCTGCGGCTGGTTACGCTTGCCGCGACAACTTTGAGAACTGGCTGAGCGAAAGCTATTCGAAGGACGGCGGCCCATTCCCGAATGCAACGACCAATCTGGTTGACATGTGGGGACCCGGTGTAGGGGGGCGTCTGTATAACGTCGGCGCGGCCGCCGCGAAGTTGGGTGTGGGCTCGGAGGCGCGACTCTATAAGAATCCGCACCGCATTTACTATGTGCACGCGGCACGCCGGTTGGCGGATCTTATTTTGGAAGTTAGACGACATCCGCTTGCTGCAAATGATGCGATCAATATCATTGCGCACAGTCAGGGTACCGAGATTACGATGCTCGCTAATTTTATGGTGAGGGAAGCGGGATTGCGTCCAGTAGATAACGTGATTCTTTTCGATTCACCCTATGCCTTGGATCCGACCACTATCGAGTTGGAATACCCAGGCCGGCATCAATCGCGGGACGCGCGTGTGCAAACCCTTTCGAATTTCTCGAAGATGTTGCAGGTTGCGCGTAGGCCAGTGGACACTGCGCGAGTTGTCAGTACGGGTGTTGCTAACGCCGCGGCGTGGTCGAAAACGGCGCATGCACGGGATAACTTCGGTAGCGTATTCAATTACTTCTGTCCTCAAGATACTGTCGTGAGTCTGCCTAATATCCAGGGAATGGGATGGCAAGGCGTGGAAGATTCAGCGGCGAAAGCCGTCGGCCAAAACTTTCTCCAGCGCGTGTTCTCCGACGGGCATATCGTAGGCACAGCTCCCGAAAAATTTACTGTGCCACATGGGAAATTCCCTATTCCAAGCGATGAAGGCAAGCGAACGATCAACGGACCGCCCATTCCGGAGCCGTACAAGTTCTTCATACTCACAGGAACAGATCGCCTAGGAGAACATCTCGCGGGCACGGCGTTGGCGGCCGAGGGGGCGAAGACGGTCAGGAAAGTGGTGGACTCGATAACCGGTGTCGAGAGTGACCCGTTGGCTAATCAGGCGCCTTCCAACGTCGTTCAAGCTAGCGTTGTCAACTCTGCCTTACAAGCACGTGGCTACCCATTTCAGGTCACGCGGGCATGGCAGGTTCGCGGCAGTTCCAATCTTCTCATGGTGGATCGCTTCGAGACAAAGGCCGAAGGGCTTTCGAGACTGGCGCAACGACGGGGCGAATGGTCGCAGCATTCCGCCATCACGCTGAATCATGAGACGATTGAAAAATGCATGGCCTACGACATTGCGGTCGGACTGAGCGTGGCCTTTGACGACGAAAAATTTTGGTGGAGACTCTTACGGCGAGCCGATTGGCGGCATCCGAATAATCCTGATTCAAATGCGAAGCAGTATTTCGCAAGCGGGGTCCTGCCTCCAGATATCAAGCAGGAAATGAACAAACCAAACCTACCTTCTGGACTTGTGAGTCGATACGCCCCACCCGCGAAGGCAGATGTCTTGGCATTTCCGGTTGTAACCAGCATGCTCAATATCTACGACGACCTTACCACGCCGACAGGTGGAACGGGACAATGGCCTTTGCCCGCTCCCAAGCTGGAGGGCTGACAAGATGAGTGCCACTTATACAGCCTTTGTCTGGTGGGCCGTACCGGTCTGTAGCACCGCATTCATGGTTTTCGCGTCTGCGTATTTGTGGAGGCGCGCTCGCGTCAA